>CAYZBK010000047.1:3482-20503 GCA_964476655.1 uncultured Kangiella sp.
AAAAGAACTTCAATCAGAAAAACTTTCATTTTCTGATTTGCCACAACTTGCGTGTGCATAACTTAACTTGCCGGTTTAATTAAAAGAGGAATTCCAAATAAAAACGATTAATTCAACGCATTATAAAAATAATTTTATCATGCGTTGGATTCACTAATTCGGATGTAATCTATAAATCGTTTCAATTTGTTCAATTGAACTTGTAGTCACATCAAGATCTTTTAATAAACCATCTTCAACACCATAAATAACGCCATGAACAGAAAGTTCTGCCCCTTCTATCCATGCATTTTGCACAATGGTGGTATGGCAAATATTTCTGACTTGTTCAACGACGTTTAACTCACATAACAAATTAAGTTCATCCGCTTCATTCTCAATTTCATTAAAGTGTTTTGTGTGTCGTTTATAAGTATCTTTAATCACTCGTAACCAATTATCAACAATACCATGCTCGCACTGTTCTAATGCGGCTTGAACGCCCCCACAGCCATAATGACCACACAAAATAATATCTTTTACTTTTAAAACTCGTACTGCATATTCAATAACAGATAAAACATTAAGATCCGAATGATTAACTAAATTAGCAACATTTCGATGTACAAAAACCTCACCGGGTTGAAGACCAACAATCGTATTAGCCGGCACGCGACTATCACTACAACCTATCCATAAATAGTCAGGATTTTGTTGTTTAGATAACTTGTCAAAAATGCCGGGGTTTTCGGCTTCAAATCGAGCCGCCCACTGACGATTATTTTTAATCAACTCTTCAATTTTAATATCCATTAACTAATACTCTTTTTTCAGATAAAAATTTTATTTCAATTTCAACTAACGTTTCGCAGTTTTCGATATTTAAAACTTTTCGATAAAAATATAGTTCTGCATTTAACGCATGCACAATCGTTTTTTCTTGCCTAAAACCATGTCCTTCCCCTTCATATAATTGGTAAGCAAAAGGAATTTTATTTTTCGTAAGCGCTTCTACCATCATTTCAGCTTGATTTGGTGGTACTACCTTATCATCTTTTCCTTGCAATAATAAAATAGGGCAAGAGAGTTGATTGGCGGAATGTATTGGCGATCGAGATTGATAAAGAGCTTTTTCTTGAGGGTAAGGTCCAACAAGAGAATCTAAATACCGCGCTTCAAATTTATGGCTGTCTGTCGCTAAACTTTCTAAATCAGCAACACCATAACGACTCATGCCAGCAGCAAAAATATCAAAGTAGGTTAACGCACACAAGGTGGTATAACCTCCCGCACTTCCTCCACGAATTAATAATGCCTTTTCATCGGCTAAACCTTCTCTTACTAAATATTGTGCAGCAGCGATACAATCTTCAACATCAACAATTCCCCAATAATTATTAAGAAGATTGCGGTACTTTTTTCCAAACCCGGTGCTACCGGCATAATTAACGTCAACCACCGCAAAACCGCGTTGAGTCCAAAACTGAATAGTTACATTTAGCGCGTTATTCGTCATTGCGGTTGGACCACCATGACTCATAACAATTAATGGCGGTTTAGTATTTTTTAATCCGCTAAAATGGGTGTTCTTAGGTTCGTAATAAAAGCCATAACAAACCCTGCTGTTTTTAGATTCAAACTCAATGGCTCTTGCAATACTAATTTCTTCAATCGCTAATGGAAATTGGTTTAATGAACTGAGTTGTGTTAATTTTTCTTTACTTAAATCAAAGCTATAAACAGCCTCATCAATAGCTGGTCCTGCGGCACAAAAATATAAATAGTTTCCTGAAATTAATAAGTGGTCTCCAAAACTTTTAAAAGGTAAAGCGATGGGTTCCACATGTCCAGTTAATTCATCAATACAACAAAGTTGCTGTTGCCCTTTGTCGAGATAAATTGCATAAACTTTATTTTCTTGAGCTAACGCATACGTTGAACTTGCTAATACCCATTGAGGAATACCAAAATCTCTATCAACTGGAGCTAACGCATTTAAAATGTTATCTCTAAACGAATAGATATTAGTCCAATTGCTGGCATCGCTGATAAAATGTAAAACATTGTCGTCACTCCAGGATGGTTGATAAATGGACTGTTCACTTTCTCCGTTGTGCCCGCCAATTATTCTTTTCGCATTTTCAATGCCGCCATCAAAAGAAAAATCGCCTTGCCACAATTCAGTCGCTTGCCAAGGCATATCAGGCTGGTTCCAGCAGGTCCAACAGAGTTGATTAGTCGACAAACTGAATCGCGGGAAACTATAAAAATCATATCCGGAATGTAATACGTTTATATCAGCAATGCTTTCTATCGTTGAAAAAGATTGATTCAAAGAGAGTTTAGAACTTGCGTTAAGTGCTGAGCTAGATGCGGAGTTCGAAGTTACCTTCAGTGAAGTGTTCAGTGCTACATTAAACTCGACATTAGCCATTGATGATTCAATTAAGTCGAGATAATACTTATTCTCTTTTAATGAAAGACTCACAAGTTCATTGATCACCTGCTCGGCTTGATGAGTTTCTCTGATACAAACAAGGTATTTTTTATCATTAGATATAGAGAAATCAGCGTAACGTTTTTCTAAACCGTTTAAAACAATCGTTAATTTTACCGGTTGAGAATCAATACAATTTGAATCATATCGATAGATGCATTGATCGATAGCATTAACATAATAAATAATTTTATTATCGACAAAAAAGTCACCACTACCATATTCGTGGACTTTAGTTTTTACATTGATATTTTTAGGAAGAACATCCAATAAATTTCCAGAATGATCTGATTTAACCAAGACACTACGACCATTTTCTGAAGCTCTTGATTCGAGCCAATATAGGTCATTGCCATCAACACACATATGACCAAAGCGAATTCCTTTTTTCGCCAGTTTTTTTGCAGTGAGTGAAGAAGTCCAACTTCCATAGTTTTTTTCTTCACGAGTGTGTTCGGCGGTATTAATTTTTATTATTCTCCTAATATTTGAGTTTTTTTGCCCCAATAAAATTATATTATTTTTTCAAAAATCACTTAAATAATTTTGACTCAATATTTTGTTTCCAAATGGTCATAAATGCTTTTTCAATAGTTGATTGAACAGAAATAGATAAACGGTCGGCTATTGATTTTTTAACTTGATAAGCAATTTCATAAACGCTTTGCTCAGCCGCTGCTTTAACAATAAACTCATCACTGGTTTGAATTTTGTCAATCAGGCCTAATTCTAAAGCTTGAGTTCCATACCAATGTTCGCCAGTTGCCACTTTATCAATATCAAGCGAGCCTCTATTATCAATGATGAACTGTTTAAATAAATCATGCGTTTCTTCAAGCTCTTTTTTAAATTTCACACGAGCCGAATCGGTATTTTCAGAAAACATGGTCAATGTTCTTTTGTATTCACCCGCTGTATGTTGCTCATAATCAACTTTATTGTGTTTGAGCAAACGGTGAAAATTAGGCAGTTCCGCAACAACACCAATAGAGCCCACAACGGCGAAAGGTGCGGCAATAATTTGATCCGCAACACAAGCCATCATATAACCACCAGATGCCGCCACCTCATCAACCGCGATAACGAGTTTTAAGTTAGCCGCTTTAATTCGAGATAACTGAGATGCGGCTAATCCATAAGAATGCACCATGCCACCGGGACTTTCTAAACGAACAAGAACGCTATCTTTGCCATCTGCGGCAGAAATAATCGCCGTAATTTCTTCTCTTAAATTGGCAACCGCAGAAGCCTCAACATCGCCATCAAAATTGATAACAAACAAACGCCCTTTTTCATTTTCTTTTTCATTTGAGGATTCGCTTTCTGTCTCAGCATTTTCACTCACGCTTTCTTCATTTGTAGCGGCTTCTTTACTGTTAGCGGTATCATCCGTATTTTTAGCTGATTTCTTTTTGTTAGCTTTTTCTTCTTTAAGTTTCTTTTTTTCTTCTTTTTGATCAATTTTTAATTGTTTCTTCTTTTCTTTTTGTAGTGTTTTATATTCATCTTCCGAAAGAATCTCTTCTAACATACCCTCTTTAACTTCATCAAACTCTTCCGTTAAATTAGTGATTTCAATGTGTCCATCAGTCGATTTTCTATTTTTGCTGCCAATGCTAGCAATTGCACCAATCACCACAATAATGGCAATTACAATTGTGATTGCTTTGGCAAGAAAAATGCCATACTCTGCTAAAAATTCCAAAAATCACCTCTAAATAATGTTGTGTGGATACTAACCAAGGTTAGATCATGTGCGTTAAATTAATACTCCCGATTTTACGGGATAATCGCTATTTAATAAACAAAAGACGGATAAATAAAACTCTATAGGTAAACGCGATGAAAAAGGTTAATCAATTTCTTTTAATGACGATAAATCAGCCCGCATAATAACCCACAAAGCCTCGCTTTCACGAGCGTAAGTTCTTACCGCTTTGTATAGGGCATCTACATCTTGAACCAAAACGACCCTCTTTAATTTTAAATAGTAATTCTTTGCTAAAGCCCGTGTTGCTGATTGTTCAAAATAATAACGCCCAATTCGGTAATAAACATTTTTAAAACCATTCAGCATTAAGCTATAAACGGGGTTATTGGACAATACGGCGCACTCTTGCTGCATTCGCCAATCAAAATCAATGTATGACAAACTGTCATCCTCGACCGCCTCAATTTCTGAAAATAATTGATTCATGGCTTGAGGATTTTCTTTCATTGCTAAACGAAAATAAATACCTGAAAATTGAGTTCTTACCTCTAATAACTGATCGGCTAGTTTAAGAGAACCGGCATCATCTAATTTCATAATTCTCTCTAATAGATGCAATCCCCCCGTCTCCCAAATATTATTCACCTTGGTCGGTTTTCCATGCTGAATTGTTAACCAACCATCTCTAGCTAAACGCTGCAATACTTCTCTTAGCGTTGTTCGAGTCACACCGATTAGCTCTGAAAGTTCTCGCTCGGCAGGTAATATTGTTCCCGCAGCAAACTTTCCATTCCAAATAGAATCAACAATATATTCTTCTGCAAATGCGGCTGGGCTTCGAGCGGTTATCAGGTTAGTCATGGTTCATCCTATTTTGACTATAGCCATGAATCAATCGAGATGCTGGAATAGTATAGAGTCTTTATTACTAGCTTTTTTGGGAGATTATAGTGTAACAGACAACTGGTCTGCTTTGTTTAAAATCCTTATTCAGAGTAAATCGCTAAACCTCAATCGAGATACTCGAGAGTAATCGACAATATTTGCAATAAATCATCTAAATCAATTGGCAAAATAACAATTAACGACTAGAATTTCCAATAAGTTCAATAATTTATATGTTACCTTACGTATATCAACTCAATTTGTATTTTAAACAACATTCGTAGTTAAACAGATCTGTATTTAAACCGTATCTGTATTTAAACAATGTTTCACGCTTAAAATATAATAGTCATTAATATCTCGACGACAAGGATTCATTATGAACAGATCGATGCCACTAGCTTTTCTTGATAATTTTTTGGGAAATGCTCCCGATTGGTATAAACAAACGATTCTTTTATTCTTAATCATCAATCCCATTGCCCTGTATTTTCTAGATTCCTATGTGGCTGGTTGGATGATTGTATTAGAGTTTATTTTTACTCTTGCAATGGCCTTAAAATGTTATCCACTTCAACCTGGCGGACTTATTGCCATTGAAGTCATGTTGATGGGCTTAACCACGCCTCATCAATTAGGTATAGAAATATCTCACAATTTAGAAGTGATTTTATTATTAATATTTATGGTAGCTGGTATTTATTTCATGAAAAACTTGCTGCTGTATGTTTTCACAAAAATATTATTAGGTGTTCGCTCTAAACTTCTATTATCACTATTGTTTTCAAGCATGGCAGCACTGTTGTCAGCCTTCCTTGATGCTTTAACGGTCACGGCGGTAGTTATTTCAGTTATCACAGGTTTTTATGGTGTTTATCACAAAGTGGCATCAGGACGATCTGCACACACAGAAGACAGTGATCATGATCATTCATCTGATGAGAACGTCAAAAAAGACCATCGAGATGATTTGCAACAATTTAGATCCTTTTTACGCTCATTACTAATGCATGCGGCTGTTGGCACAGCGTTAGGTGGTGTTTGCACGCTAGTCGGCGAACCTCAAAACATAGTAATCGCTGACAGAGCCAGTTGGGATTTTGCTGAGTTCTTTTTAAGAATGGCACCAGTCACTATTCCTGTATTATTTGTTGGTTTAATCACTTGTGCGTGTGTTGAATTTTTTGGAATTTTTGGCTACGGTGAAAAATTGCCCGCACATGTTCGCTCAATTATTCAAGAATATAGTGACAAACGTGACAGTGAAAGAACTAAGCGCGATGTTGCTTCATTAATAGTTCAAGGTCTTACTGGCGTCTTTCTTGTACTAGCATTACTTAACCAATGGGCAGAAGTTGGTATCATCGGTCTAACAGTAATTGTGTTAATTACTGCATTTACAGGGGTTATTGAAGAACATCAATTAGGTAAAGCATTTGAAGAAGCCTTACCTTTCACCGCGTTATTAACGGTGTTCTTTGCGATTGTTTCAATGATTGGTGACCAAGGGTTATTTAAACCAGTGATCGCAGAAGTATTAAAAATGGAAGGTGAAAATCAAGTCGCTATGTTTTATATTGCTAATGGATTACTTTCTGCAATTAGTGACAATGTTTTTGTTGCTACAGTCTACATTGGTGAAATTCAAGAGGCTCTTAACAATGGTATTATTTCTAGAGATGTGTTTGATAACTTAGCCGTTGCAATTAACACAGGAACTAATATTCCTAGTGTTGCAACACCCAACGGACAAGCCGCATTCTTATTCTTACTGACCTCGACCCTCGCACCTCTAGTAAGACTTTCTTATATAAAAATGTTAGTCATGGCTCTGCCTTACACAATTACGATGTCACTAACAGGACTAGCAATGGTTTATTTCGTGCTTCAACCTGCAACCGATACGATGTACGAAAAACGTATTATTATTCATCATAGTGAAAAAGCAGAACTACCCGCTCTAGAAGCAAAACATTAAGTTAACCAACACAATAACTTACACCAACTAAACTCTTTTTAACCATCACTGATTTATTTATCGGTGATGGTTATTTTCCCTGTCTACTGTCTACTGTCTACTGATAGTAATTAGCCAAAAACGCTTCAAAGTTGATGTTATCTAAGTCTTCAATTTCAGTCTTTTTAAGATGCGATTGCTCAGCAACTGTTTGATAAAATTTAAGTCGATCCGCAGATAAAGGATCATCCTTAAACTGTTGTTTATATTGTTGTGACAGCTCGAGAGCGTAAGGGAAAAAACCTGTTTTTCTTTCTTCAATGGATTTAACAATTCGACCTGAAAAAGTCTGATCAAGGTTAGATAATTGAGCTGTTAGCTGACTAATAACCGTCTCATGGTCGGCCGTGGAATAAACATTATCTAACATCTTAGCAAAAGGCTTAATAGCTTGTAAGATTTCACCAGTAACCTTTGCTAAAGGTTCACAGTTATTTTGTACGGTTAAGCACAGATCAGGGTGTCTACCATTAAGAACAACTCTTGAAAAATTATCACTGTTTTCCCCTTTTTCTCTAGCTGTAATCGGTTCAGATTTAGCAAACAAACAACACAACAAAAATGAATCAATAAAAGCCATTTGCGAGGAATCAACGCCAATTGGCGAAAAAGGATTAATATCTAACGCCCTAACTTCAATATATTCAACACCGTAAAGTTTAAGTGCTTTTGACGGACGTTCGCCGGATTTGGCAACACGTTTTGGGCGTATACTGCCATAAAATTCATTTTCAATTTGTAATATATTGGCATTAAGTTGCTGGTAATCACCATTATTATCCTTAACGCCCAACTCCTGATAATAGGGATCTTCTGTCCGTATGGCTTTTTCTAAACCCGCCACATAACTTTCTAAACAGTTATAACCAATATTA
Source organism: uncultured Kangiella sp. (assembly GCA_964476655.1). Taxonomy (GTDB): domain Bacteria; phylum Pseudomonadota; class Gammaproteobacteria; order Enterobacterales; family Kangiellaceae. The sequence goes on from CAYZBK010000047.1 coordinate 11,447, forward strand.
AGCTGACTTTGCACTTTGTTTTGATAGCCCAAATCACTCATTCTTAGCGAGGTCGCATATTTTCCATAACGTGTACCAGGAACTAACTCTTTAAGATCAATGTTTTTTCCCTGAAGAAAACTCTCACATAAAGCAGGTGATGCACCATAGAATAATGGTAACAACCAAGAATAACGTAAATAATTACGGATCATTGCCATATATTTTTCAGAAATAAAATCTTGTAAAGATAATTCTGATTGTTCTTGTTGGTAAAAAGCTTTCCAAAATTTCATTGGTAAAGAGAAATTATAATGCACGCCAGAAATCGTTTGCATAAATCGCCCATAACGATGACCAAGCCCCTCCCTATAAACCTCTTTCATTTTCCCGCTATTTGAGCTGCCGTATTGAGCGATAGGAATATCTTTTTCATCTCCCATAACACAAGGCATACTTGCCGACCAAAGTACCTCATCATCAAGATGCTGGTAACAAAATTGATGTATTTCATATAATTCTTTAAGAGGTTGATTTCTATCACTGCTTGCTTGTGTAATAAACTCAGGCAAAGCTTCAGAATAGTCTGTTGTAATATACGGATTGGTTAATGTTGCACCTAGCGCTTCAGGATGTTTATCTTGAGACAAACGACCATCAGGTTTAATCCGTAAGCTTTCTTTTTCTATCCCGCGTTTAATGCCAGAAAATAGAGGTGACAATTTTACTGCAAGATCTAAATTAGTAATTTCAATAGGTTGCATAGGTTTTCGCTGTGTAAGAACAATGCATTAAAAATAAAAGCAATAGTGCTGATTTTACTAGAGCTGGTCAAGCATGAATTAAAAGAAAAGAAGGTTAGGAATGTAATAAAATTAAAAAGATGGTTCTAAAAACAGTGCTAGGTTGTTAATTTATGATTAAATCGAAGCTTCAAGTGAACGGCGGGAATGACGCATAACGCCTAAGAGCTCGGCTTCTGCCGGGGTAATGTCACAAGATTCAACAACCTCTTCAATGGTTGCTCCTCTTGAAAGAAGTAAACTCGCTTGCTGGTACGTTTTTTCACTAACTTGAGATAAGTCTTGCGATAGATTACCAAGTTCTACGTTGGCAATTTCCTCAGCAAATTGGCTAATTTTTCGACCCATGCCTAAATTACCGCTATTTATAGCTCTTACTTCATTTTGAAGTTGAACTAATTGTTTGTTTAAAGATTGGAATTTACTTGCAGCCTGCTGATAAAAATACAACGAGATTAATGAGATAAGTAACGATCCCATCACTAAATACTCAAATTCAATTCCTATTTCTGAAAACCAGTTAATCATTTTTATTACCTAAAGAGCCGCTTATTCTATAAGTCAGCTACAAAATATTTGTTTAAGGTTTACCCATCAAGAAAATCCAAGTCATCCCATTCCTCTTCACCCAACAACTTGTTTAAGTCCACTAAAATGAGCAATTCACCTTCTCGGTGAGTTACCCCTTGAATAAATTTTGCTGAATCTTCGTTACCAACATTGGGTGTAGAATCAATTTCAGAACGTTTTAAATAAACCACCTCTGCTACGGCATCCACTAAAATTCCAATAACTTGATGATTAGTTTCAATAATAACCACCCTCGTATTGTCTGTAAGCTGAATGGGAGGAAGCCCAAACCGCTGACAAGTATCAATAACGGTAACAACATTACCCCGTAAATTGATAATACCAAGTACATAAGTGGGTGCGCCTGGCACTGGTGCAATATCACTAAAACGTAATACTTCTTGCACCTGCATGACATTAATACCATAAGTCTCATTGGCTAGACGAAAAGTAACCCATTGAAGGATTTCATCGTTATCAACATCATTATTTGTTAGTTGCATTTCATCTGTACTCACGACAGTAATTCCTATTAGTCAATTTTTTGTCAGAATTACCCATAGCATTTAGCTACGAGCAAAAAATGTACCAAGTTATTCAATTTACTCGGTTAAATAATAATTTATACTCATTTTTCAATCTTCAGTTTAATTGATAGTCACCTATCATCTAAATTTATTTCACTGATGCTTATAAATATAGTCAAAATTCAAAAAGTTGCGTTCTTTTTAACTAAATCCGATGAATTAAATACGACTTTTGAGTTATTTCACCACCATCAAGCATTTGAACTGATATTTTAACGATTAATCACATCTTTGCCTTGACACCAGTTAATCGGAAAGTTTAAAGTCTGACTATGAACTTGTTTATTCAAATAAATAAAGCAGACATTGCAACCCGTTGGTGGTGGAACATCACATATCGGGCGTTTATTTGATGCTGTATTAAACAGTTAAATAAATCATCAAAGCCCGTTAGATAGAACTAACGGGCTTTTTTTATGCCTATTGATGATTCATTGCATACTCAATTAATGAGTAAAAAGGTAACAAAACCATGCAAACAAAAAATTTAGAAGATAATTTTGCTCAAATAACAACCTATAGCCAACAGGTAAAATCGCAATTAGATCCGATCATGCTTTTGCAAGCGTTATCGAGCGAAGATAAGGCTGCAAATCGTATGTTGTTAGAATCATGCCAAATAGACAATAAACAAAAAGTTAAAAGCATACTAATGAACAAGGCTGCATTAAGAATTGAATGCCAGCAACAAGTTGTCACAATCACGTCATTAACAGATAACGGCTATTATGCACTTGAGTTTTTAGCAACACAGTTTAACCAAGAGATTAAAAAATTGTCTGGCAATCTAACTCAACTCAGCATTCAATATCAATCACCTTTATCTATTTTTTCTAGCCAACAACTTGATGAAGAGCAACGGTTAAAACAAATTACCCCCATTGATTGTTTGCGAACCATTCAAACCAGTTTTAAATCTAAAAATAACCACCCTTTTGCTCTATTTTTGTGTGGTTTATTTTCTTTTGATTTTATTGCCAGTTTTGAAGATTTACCCGAAGTACCGTTTGCCGATAATGACTGTCCTGATTTTGTCTTTTACCTAGCGGAAGAAATTATTGTCTTTGATCATCAAAAATCGAAAACACACGTTTATCTTAATCAATTTTCTACTAATGAAAGTCAAAATATTAATCAAACTTATAACGACCGTATTGAGCAAATTTCATCAGTCATGCAAAATAAAGATTTAACTTCGAGCTCTAAAACGATTAACACTGATTTTTCAACGATAAATAATAACTTAACAGACATCGAAAAAGTCAGCTGTGATTTAACAGACCAAGAATATGAAGACGTTGTTATTGATTTAAAAAAACAAATTGTCGCAGGAAACATATTTCAAGTCGTTCCATCCCGTACCTTTTCACTTAAATGTTTAAATACATTACAAAGTTATCAACAATTAAAAATAACCAATCCAAGCCCTTATATGTTTTACATGCAAGATGAGAATTTTATTTTATTTGGTGCATCACCAGAAAGCGCTCTTAAATATCAAACATCAAATAACAAGGTTGATTTATATCCTATTGCAGGAACACGACCTCGCGGTAAAAAAGAAAATGGCGAGATCGATCATGATTTAGATAAACGCTTAGAAGTTGAACTCAAGCTAGATTTTAAAGAAGTCGCCGAACATATGATGCTCGTTGACTTAGCCCGAAATGATATTGCTCGCATATCTGATACTGGCAGTATTAAAATTCCTCGATTAATTGAAGTCGATCGATACTCGCAAGTGATGCACTTAGTATCCTGTGTTGAAGGAAATTTAAAACAAGATCTTGATTGCTTTCATGCTTATCAAGCTTGCATGAATATGGGAACGTTAACCGGTGCACCAAAAATAAAAGCCACCGAATTAATTCGACAAACAGAAAAAAAACGACGTGGAAGTTATGGTGGCGCTGTTGGTTATATTAATACGCAAGGTGACATGGACACCTGTATAGTGATCCGTAGTGCATTTTGCAAAAACGGTGTCGCACATATTCAAGCGGGTGCTGGCATTGTTTTTGACTCTCAACCCAAAGCCGAGGCAGATGAAACAAAAGCCAAGGCCGCTGCAGTTATTAATGCCATACAACAAGCAAATTTAAGTATTATAGAGTCTTCAACCTCTAATTCTCAATCTAGCTCTCAATCTTCAAACAATCAGTCTGCGAGTTAATAGCATGAACTATTCTAATTCAAAAAATCCACTTGCGACTACTGAAATTATTTTAATAGATAACTTCGACTCGTTTACTTATAACTTGGTCAATCAATTAAAACCAATGGTAAAATCGCTAAAAGTTTTTAGAAATAATACCTCTTTAGATAATTTAATTAGCAATGAACTTGATCACACTAAAAAGCAAATTATTGTGCTTTCGCCAGGCCCAGGAAATCCTAGCGACGCAGGTATTACCTTGTCATTAATTCAACAATTTAAAGGTGAAATACCTATTCTAGGAATATGCTTAGGCCATCAAGCGATTATACAAAATTATTCAGGTACTATTGGTGCAGCACAAACAATTGTTCACGGTAAAACATGTGATGTGGAAATAGATAAAGATGAAATTGAAATCTTCTATAATCTTGACAACCCATTTCGCGCTGCTCGTTACCATTCTCTTGCGGCTACAAAAATGCCTAAAAGCCTTAAAGTGATCGCAACTTCAGGAAATGATGTGATGGCAGTACGGCATGTGAGTGATAAAGTATTAGGATTTCAATTTCATCCAGAATCCATTTTAACACCTAAAGGTGATCAATTAATGCGTCAGTCACTGCAATGGTTAGTAAATTAAATGTTAGCCCGTTGAAAAATTAAAGCTTAAAAACATCCATTCATTTTTATAGAGGCTTGGAAAATAATGAAAGACATACAACAAAAAATATATAACAAAAAAAACCTCAGTGTAGACGATTCGCAAGCTGTTTTTAACAAGCTGATTAAAGGTGAGCTGTCTGAAATAGAAATGACCAGCTTATTAGTCAGTTTAAAAATGAAAGGCGAACAGCCACAAGAAGTGGCTGGTGCCGCAGAAGCGCTACGTAATCATGCCAATCATTTTCCTAAACCAGACTATGTGGTTGCTGATTCATGTGGAACTGGTGGTAGCGGCATGCATACAGTGAATATTTCAACCATGGTGGCTATTGTACTCGCAGAATTAGGCTTACCCATGGTGAAACATGGTAATCGCTCAGTTTCTTCCAAATGCGGTTCTGCTGATGTGCTAGAAACCTTAGGCTTTAAAATTGATCTTTCTGCTGAAAATTCAAAAAAATGTTTAGACCAATTTAACTTCTGTTTTTTATTCGCACCACTTTATCATCCAGGTGTTAAACACGTTATGCCAGTTAGAACTCAGCTGCAAACACGCACTATCTTCAATTTATTAGGGCCACTAATAAATCCAGCCAAACCCGAATTTCAATTAATGGGGGTTTACTCTCCAGAACTCGGCTTGTCAGCTGCAGAAACACTTAAACTAGCGGGTTGTCAGTCAGCCATGATTGTTCATAGTGCCGGTTATGATGAAATTACATTACACAGCGAAACCCATGTTGTAGAACTCAATCAAGGTAACATTGAAAGTTATAAACTCACTCATAGTGACTTTGGTTTACCTGCATGCAAAGCTGAGGATATTAGCGGTGATGATCCAAAAGAAAATGCGGACGTCTTTGTGAAAATAATGAAAGGTAAATTGACCGATAATAAGTTACAAGCCATTGCTAATACTGTGGCGGCAAATACCGCAGCTCTACTTAAAGTCTCGGGTAAAATTGCTGATTTAAAAGATGGCGCAACTCAAGCACTAAACGTAATAAAAAGCGGAAAAACTTTTGAGCGTTTAAATAATTTAGTTCAGTTAAGTCAAGAACTGAGTCAACCACAATCAAATTCAAGTGCTGGATAAAGTAATGTCAGAAAACATCCTTAATAAAATTGTTGAAACAAAAAAGCGTGAATTGATTGAACGAAAAAAATCAATATCCGTTGAAACTTTTCAAAACGGTCTAGCCAAATCAGAACGAAGTTTTTTTGATGCACTAAACAACAATCAATCTGACTTTATTTTTGAATGTAAAAAGGCATCACCGTCAAAAGGTTTAATTAGAAAAGATTTTAATCTCGGTGAAATTCTTGAAGTCTACAAAGATTATGCCAGTGCAATATCGGTGTTGACAGATTTTCCATTTTTTCAGGGCAGTTTTTCTTACTTAACTCAAGCCAGTCAAACCGTTAAACAACCCATATTGTGCAAAGATTTTTTTATCGATCCTTACCAAGTTTATGAAGCTCGGCATTACGGAGCAGATGCGATACTGTTAATGTTATCCGTTTTAGATAATGAGAAATATAAAGAACTCTCAAAAGTCGCCAAACAACTCAACTTAGATGTATTAACTGAAGTTCACGACACTGAAGAAATGCAAAGAGCCATTCAATTAGGCGCAAAAATAATTGGGGTTAATAATCGTAACCTTAAAGATCTAAGCATTGATATAAAAACCACAGAAATATTAATCAATCAACTTCCAGAAAAAATTAAAAACAACCCTAATATATTATTTATTTCGGAGTCAGGCATTAACAACCATCAACAAGTCAAACAATTAGCACCTAAGGTAAATGGCTTTTTGATTGGCTCCAGCATTATGTCTAAAGATAATATTCGTCAACAATGTAAAGAATTATTATTTGGTCAAATAAAAATTTGTGGCCTGAAACAAAAGGCTGATGCTATAACCGCAGATCAAAGTGGTGCGATATATGGTGGATTAATTTTTTATCCTAAATCTCCTCGATACATTAATTTAGACCAAGCACAAGAAATTGTTAACACAGCCGATTTGATTTATGTTGGTGTTTTTGTTAATGAAAAAATTGAAAATATTGTTAACACCGTTAATCAACTTCAATTAACGGTTATTCAACTGCATGGCGATGAATCAAAAGAAACCATTGCAGAGTTAAAAGAACGCCTACCTCAATGTGACATTTGGAAAGCGATTAGTGTTAAAAAAGAAATGTTACAAGCTATTGATTTCAATAATTCTAATGTTAGCCACTATTTGTTAGATACTTACCATGTTGAACAGCGTGGTGGTAGTGGTGAAACATTTGACTGGTCATTATTAGACTCTATCGAAAACATTGAACACAATAAAATAATTATTGCTGGCGGGTTAAATAATGACAACATTATTCAAGCATCAAAACTAAATACTTTTTTATTAGATGTCAATTCTGGTGTAGAAGATTCACCAGCGAACAAAAGTATAAACAAAATAAAACAACTATTTTCAACCTTACGTGTTTAACGACTTTATTGAATACTTTATAGCTAAGACTTATTGGAAAAAATCATGATAAAACTAGAGCGATATTTTGGTGAATTTGGTGGCATGTTTGTGCCAGAACTTTTAATACCAGCACTAACGCAACTTGAAGATGCTTTTATAACGGCTCAAAAAGATGATGAGTTTAAACAAGCCTTCTCATCATTATTAAAAGATTATGCTGGCAGACCAACACCATTAACATTAACAAGCAACTTTTCACCTAATGATAAAGTGAAAATTTATTTAAAACGTGAAGATTTATTACATGGCGGCGCACATAAAACCAATCAGGTTTTAGGTCAAGCATTACTCGCCAAACGTATGGGCAAAAAAGAAATTATCGCAGAAACTGGCGCGGGACAACATGGAGTAGCTACCGCAATAGCGTGCGCACTACTCGGACTTAAATGCCGAATTTATATGGGTGAAAAAGATTGCGCCAGACAACAACCCAATGTTTACCGTATGGAACTGATGGGTGCAACAGTCATTCCGGTATCTGCAGGCAGCGGTACTTTAAAAGATGCAGTAAATGAAGCACTTAGAGACTGGTGTGGCACTTATCAAGAAGCACATTATTTATTAGGGACAGCTGCAGGGCCTCATCCTTACCCAACCATGGTGAGAGAATTTCAAAAAATGATTGGTGAAGAAGCACATCAACAGATCATTGAAAAAGAAGGTGAACTACCTGATTACGCCATTGCTTGTGTTGGTGGAGGTTCAAATGCTATTGGATTATTTCATCAATTCATTCCGTTAGAATCAGTGAAATTAATTGGTGTTGAACCCGCAGGTAAAGGTTTAGATACTAACCAGCATGGAGCGACTTTAAACAAAGGTAAAAAAGGTATTTTACATGGCACTCACACTTATGTAATGCAAGATTCAGATGGACAAATTGAAGAATCATATTCTGTTTCTGCAGGTTTAGATTATCCTGCGGTTGGTCCTCAACATGCTTATTTAAAAGAAATAGGTCGCGTAGAATATGTTTCAGTCACTGATGAGCAAGCTTTATCTGCATTCAGAAAACTTTCAAGAGCTGAAGGAATTATTCCAGCACTAGAATCATCACACGCATTGGCTTATGCATTACAACTTGCAAAAAGTTTAACTGAAGAAGCAACTATCTTAGTCAATCTTTCTGGTCGTGGTGATAAAGATTTAGAATATGTTCGTTCATTAGAAAAATAATTTTAGACAATATTGAAACACAAGGTTTAACATGAATACTCGTTATAAAAATACTTTTGCCAAACTCAAAGCCAATAACCAAGGTGCTTTTGTTCCATTTGTCACCTTATGCGATCCTAATTTTGATACAAGTTTAAAAATTATTCGTTGTTTAATTGAAAATGGTGCTGATGCATTAGAATTAGGTTTACCTTTTTCTGATCCTATTGCTGATGGCGCAGTGATTCAAAAAGCCTCTATTAGAGCCTTAGGATCAGGATCTACAATGAAAAAATGTTTTCAGCTAATTGAAAAAATCCGATCCGAATATCCTCAAATGCCAATAGGACTTTTACTTTATTCAAACTTAGTCGTTTCTAATGGAATCAATAATTTTTATAAAGCGGCAGCCAAAGCAGGTGTTGATTCTGTTTTAATTGCAGATGTGCCCATAATCGAATCAACCCCCTTTGTTAAAGCCGCGACAAAAGAGAATATACAACCGATTTTTATTGCCACACCCAACGCTTCAGAAAAAACATTAAAACAAGTGGCAGAGTCTGGACAAGGTTACACCTATTTATTGAGTCGTGCAG
>CAYZBK010000048.1:0-19809 GCA_964476655.1 uncultured Kangiella sp.
TTAGCCTCGTAAGGATTCAAAATGAGTAAGGCAACAGTGGAAGCAATTTTCGGGTTGGACCGACCTAAGTAATTGAAATCTATATAAAAAAGTGAGAATATAGGGTCATAAATAGCCTTAAACAGCTATTTTCATCCCCAAAAAGCGGTCTTTAAGGAGAAAGAAGTATGGCAAGAGCTAGCCACTGTTTCTATCGAAACTATTGAATAATTGATCTCGATAGTGTTTAAATTATCAAACGCCCTACAAGGTCTTCAGAAAGGTACATACACAGACCTGTTCGGTTAGAATGCGAAAGCGCTTTTCAATCTAGGGTGTAATAAACAAGCTATTTGTCATACATCAATTCTATTGCTTGTTTGTTGTCAATTAATACAAAATTGATTTTATCTCTAGCTTTTAATTGGCCTAATAGAGGTAAGTCTGCGTTAATGATATTAGCAATTCTTGGATAACCTCCGATGGTTTGACCATCAACGGATGAGATAATTGGCAAACCCGATGGTGGAATTTGAATGCTACCTTGAGTTAATCCACTAGAAAGAATGTTTATATTTTTGTTGAATTTTATTGCATTGGAATCTAAACGTAAGCCCATTCTATTTGAGTCTGAATTAACTAAATAACGTTGTTGATAAAATTGTTTCTTTTGAGTTTCGTTGAATAGTTTAGATTCAACGGATTCTACACAACGCAATAAATAGTTACCTGAATAGATAATATTTTGTTGAGGACTTTTTTTGATTGAAACAGGTGAGCTTGTTGAGATATTAATAATATCATTGTTGATTAACGCTCTGTTTTTATAACCACCTAATTTTGCGGTTAAGTGGGTTGAATAACTATTGAGTACTTTGGCTAATTGTAGTTGTCCAGAAAAAGCAATGTAGGCTCTTGCGCCTTGTTGCAGTTTCCCAAATTCTAAAACGTCAGATTTTTGAACTTTGATTGTTTCATTATTAAAAATATTTTTTCCGTTCAATTTAATATCGAATTCAGCACCACAAATAGCAATGCTCATTGTTTTTTGAAATTGAATTTTTGGGCCAATTAATGTCACTTCAAATACGGCTGAATCAAACGGTTTGTCAACCAACCAATTGGCGCGTTTCATTGAGTTGCTATCCATGGCGCCGCTATTTGCAATTCCTAAATGCATATAACCTTGTCTGCCATTATCTTGAATGCTGGTTTGTAGTCCGGCTCTAATAAAATGGAAACTCATAGTGGATCTAGCTGATTATTTTTTTTGAATGCAACAAAATCAGTCATTGAAATTGGAATAAACTTAATTCTATCTACTGGTGATGCAATTACCGGGTTAGCTTCCTGTGGATTAAATAGCCTTAAAGGTGTTTGCCCAATAATATGCCATCCACCAGGACTAGAGACTGGATAAATACCTGTTTGGTTTGCTCCAATAGCAACGGAGCCTGCAGGGACGGAGATTTCGGGGTTTGCTTTACGTGGGCAGGCTAACAAAGGATCAAGCCCGCCAAGGTACAAAAAACCTGGCAAGAAACCGAGCATATGAACTAAATAGTTTGCTTGGCTATGTTTCTCAATGACTTGTTGTGTTGTTAGTTTACAATGTTGTGCTAATGATTGGAGATCGGGGGCAAATTCTAACTCGTAGCAAACCGGTATTTTGATTAATTTTGACTCTTTTTGAGAGGCTTTAATCGGCTGAGATAATAGGTTTTCTATTTTTTTAATGAGCAATTTTTTAGAAAGTTTTAAAGGTAAAAATATAATAGTGATACTTTGATAACTGGGGATCAGCTCTAATATTGAACACTTTAATTGTTGTTTAATTAACGACTCAATGGTTATCATTTGCCTAATTAATAGTTCGCTGGATTGTTGCTTAAAATGAATGCTAATAGCGGAATCGCCATTATTGATTATTTTATAATCTAACAAACTCATAATATTTGAATGGAGGCTTCTTTTAATGCAAGTTGAATTTGTTTGGCTATGGTTAATGCGTTGAGATTATCACCGTGTAAGCATATGCTATCAACTTTAAGTGTGATCGGTTTGTTGTCAATAGTCATAAAGGTTTTCTGGTTAGCTAGTGCTAACATTTGTTTTATAACTTGTTGAGGATCTGACAGAACTGACCCTAGCTGCTTTCGAGAGGAAAGTTTACCATTCGATAAATAAACTCTATCCATAAAACCTTCAGCAATGAATTCGATATTTAATTTCTGGCAGGATTGAGCTAAATTTCCATTAGCTAAACCAAGCAATTTGATTGATGGGTAAGTTGTTTTACAAAATTTCGCTAGCTCAAACGCCAATGAGCTATTTGCTTCTATATCATTGTAAAGTGCACCATGAAATTTTATATGATGAAATTGAGTCTGTTTTTCTTGAATGATATTTTGAAAGCGGTCAATTTGCTGTTTAAGTGATTTTTTTAAATCTTGAATATCGATAGAGAGAGAAATACGGCCAAAGTTTTGTTTATCCGGATAACTTGGATGAGCTCCTATTTTTAATTGATGCTTAATTGCATTGTTGATTGTGTTGTTGATGCTTTGTTCATTTCCAACATGTCCGCCACAAGCAATATTACAACTTGAAATGTACGACATTAAGTTATCATCAAGTTTCTCATCACTTGGGCAACAACCTTCACCAAGATCACAATTGATATCGATAGAATGAGATTCTGGGATGCTGATATGTTTCATTTGCTTGGTTAAATAACCTGCGATTGGGGTAAATAAAGACTAATTTATGAATTAGTCAGTTAATTGTTATTCTATCATGCTTCCCCTATTGAAAATTTGTTCAGTTATCGTAAAAATCGAGGTGAGCTTTTTAAGTTAATAAATACTTTAAGGCGGGCTAATTAAAAAAAGTGTAATAAATTAAATCACTTTATAATTCAATGTGTTACAAACAAAATCTGGCATTTCCTTGTAAATGATGTACTATTTCTTTAGAATCTTGCCAAATTTGTCGACTTTTGCCAACTTAGCTCGATTTTGGTGGATGCTTTTTGACATATAAATGCTTAATTTAAGATATTAATCTGACTAGTCTATGGGAGACTAACCAAATGAGTAATGATGGTGTAGATTTAGAGAAACGCCGTTTCTTAACTTTGGCAACAGCCGGAGTTGGAGCTGTAGGCGCTGGTTTTATTGCCACGCCTTTTCTCGGTTATTGGAGTCCAAGCGATAAAGCGAAAGCTGGTGGAGCACCTGTTGAATTTAATCTAGATAAAGTTCAAGTAGGGCAAATGGTTAAAGTGAAATGGCGCGGCAAACCGGTTTTTATTGTTAGACGTGATGAGAAAACAATCTCAGCATTAAGCCAGCATGATGCGGAATTAAAAGATGCATCTTCTGCTGTGGAAACACAGCAACCGGCATATGTTGATAAAACCACACGTTCTATTCGACCTGAAATTTCAGTCATTGTTGGTATTTGTACCCATTTAGGTTGCGTACCTCAACATAAAAAAGAAACGGAAGTTACTTGGGGGGGCGGGTTTTTCTGCCCATGTCACGGCTCAAAATTTGACTTAGCAGGAAGAGTATTTAACGGTTCACCAGCATCAACTAATTTGGTTGTTCCTCCCTATAAATATCTTGCAGATAACACCATTCTTATTGGTGAAGATGAAGGAGAAGCATAATGAGTAAAGCATCTCAATTTATGCAGTGGATCGATGACCGTTTTCCTGCAACTAAAGTTTGGAATGAACATTTAGCGCAATATTATGCACCTAAAAACTTTAATTTTTGGTATTTCTTTGGTTCTTTAGCTTTGTTAGTTTTAGTCAATCAAATTCTAACGGGAATTTGGTTAACAATGAATTATACCCCGTCAGCTGAAGGCGCTTTTGCTTCTATTGAATATATTCGTCGTGAAGTGCCGTGGGGCCATTTGTTATTAGGTATGCATGCAACCGGCGCATCGGCATTTTTTGTGGTGGTTTATTTACATATGTTTAGAGGCTTAATATACGGATCATTTAGAAAACCAAGAGAATTAGTTTGGATTTTTGGAATGATCATTTTTGTCTTATTAATGGCCGAAGGTTTTATGGGTTATTTGCTTCCTTGGGGTAATATGTCTTATTGGGGAGCGCAAGTTATTATCAACTTGTTTAGTGCTATACCGGTTGTTGGTGACGATTTAGCCATTTGGATCCGTGGTGACTTTATTATTTCAGGCGCTACACTTAATCGATTCTTTGCCTTGCATGTTGTCGCTCTACCGATGGCTCTATTGTTAATGGTCTTTTTACACATTGTTGCTCTACATAAAGTAGGCTCAAACAATCCAGACGGCATTGATATCAAAAAGTTAAAAGATGAAAATGGCATTCCACTTGATGGCATTCCATTCCACCCTTATTACACCGTAAAAGATATCGTTGGTGTTGCTGGTTTCTTATTTGTTTTTTGTTGGATTATTTTCTTTAATCCAGAAATGGGCGGTTATTTTTTAGAGGCTCCTAACTTTACACCTGCCGATCCGCTCAAAACACCTGAGCACATAGCACCAGTTTGGTATTTTACGCCTTATTATTCCATCTTGAAGGCTGTGCCTAATCAAGGTTTAGGGGTAATTGCTATGGCAGCATCTTTAGTTATTTTATTCTTTTTACCATGGTTAGATAGAAGTCCAGTGCTTTCGATTCGTTATAAAAGCCCTATTTTTAAAGTAGCATTAGCACTATTTGTTGTTTGCTTTTTTATTCTTGGTTATTTAGGAATGAAATCACCTACTGATATGAGAACCTTGGTTGCACAAATTTGCACGGTATACTATTTTGCATTTTTTGTATTAATGCCTTGGTGGAGTCAGTGGGGAACTACAAAGCCAGTACCAGAGAGGGTGACACACTAATGAAACAGTTATTAAAGATTTTAAGTGCGGCAGTGCTTGCTGGTTTGTCTTTTTCAGCCTTGGCTAGTGGTGGTGGCGGTCATTTGCCAAATGATGATATGCCCAATTATTCGGGTGACCGTTTAACTATTTCTATGCAAAAAGGTTTACAGGTTTATATGAATAATTGCATGGGTTGCCATTCGTTAAAGTTTCAGCGATACAATCGTACGGCAAAAGATTTAGAGATCCCAGAAAGTTTAATGATTGAACATGTGTTATTTACCGGCGATAAAATTGCCGATTATATGAGTAACACTATGCCTAAAGCGTCTGCTGAAAACTGGTTTGGCACGGCTCCTCCTGATTTGTCATTAATTGCTCGTTCTAGAGGAACTCATTGGTTATATAATTATTTACGTGGTTTTTACGCAGATGATTCGAGACCTTATAAAGTAAACAACTCTGTTTTTAAAGATGTTGGTATGCCACACGCTTTGGAAACATTGCAAGGTCTTCAAGCAAAAACAGATCAAGTAAAAGCGTTAGAAAATGATATTGCATATGCTTTTGGGGATATTGCTACAGCTCGTGGTGAAATTAAAGATGGAAAAAATGTATCTGATAATAATAAAAACATTTCAGAAGCTGAACATTTAATTCATGAAAAAGAATTGGAGCTAGTTGAATTATCTCAGCAAGGAAAATATTTTACTTTAGTGAAACAAGGTGAGCTATCTTCTGAGGAGTTTGATTCGTCTATGGCTGATTTGGTTAACTTTTTAGAATACATTGGTGAGCCAATTAAAAGAGAAAGACAAGGAATGGGCATTTATGTCTTACTCTTTATTTTGTTTTTCTCAGCGGTTGCTTACTTATTGAAAAAAGAATATTGGAAAGATATTCACTAATAGATTTTTTTTAAAAAAGTTTATTCCTCAGCGGCTTATTTTATATGAGTCGCTTTTTGTTTTTTGTAGTACTTATTTATTATTCGGGAGAAGCCTAAATGGCAACCGTCACTAAACGTTCCATAATGACTTTATATACTGGCTCTGATGATGTTTATAGTCATCAAGTTCGTATTGTTCTTGCAGAAAAAGGTGTTAATTTTGAAGCGATTGAAGTGGTTGATAGTCGTGAACCTCCAGAAGACCTTATTGATTTAAATCCATACAACACGGTTCCTACGTTAGTTGATAGAGAATTGGTTTTATTTGAAGCGCCAATTATTATGGAATATTTAGATGAACGTTTTCCTCACCCACCATTAATGCCTGTTTATCCTGTTGCTAGAGCCCGCGCTCGATTAATGGTAAGACGTATTGAAAAAGATTGGTATACGTTAATGAATACAATCCTTAATGGAAAAGAAAAAGATGGTGATCAAGCCAGAAAAGAATTAACAGAAAGTTTGTTAACCCTTGCTCCTGTATTTTCTGAAACGCCTTACTTTTTGAACGAAGAGTTTTCTTTAATCGATTGTTGTTTAGCGCCTTTATTATGGCGTTTACCTGCGATGGGGATCGAGCTCTCTGGACGAGGATCAAAAGAAGTTAATACTTATATGGAATTGCTTTTTGAGCGTGAATCTTTTCAGGCAAGTTTGAGTGATGTTGAAAGGGATATTCGACTTTAAATACTACATTAGTGGAGCATAATTAATGTCAGATAATAGCACTCCCATTAGCGCAAAATTCACCTCGAACAAAGCTTATTTGTTGCGTGCGATTTACGACTGGATTTTGGATAATGATGCAACACCTTATTTGCTTGTTGATGCTTTAATTTATAATGTAGAAGTTCCTCAACAACATATTAAAGATGGGCAGATAGTTTTAAATATTATGCCCAGTGCAATTCAAAATTGGCATGTTGATAATACGGCTGTTTCATTTAGTGCTCGTTTTTCGGGGCAAGTGCAAAATATTTACCTGCCAATGAATTCTATTATGGCCATTTATGCTCACGAAAATGGCTTAGGAATGGCATTTCCTGAAGAAGCTATGGATGAAAATGTTGAGAGTTCTGAAACGCATGAGCAAGCTCAAATAAGTGAAAAGAAAAATGTTAAAAAAGAGACATCACATTTAAAAATAGTCAAATAACCCCTCAAGTTGAAGGGGTTATTGTTAAAAAGACCGTGATTGCTAAAAAGACGCTGGTTGCGCTTATCTCGAGTTGAGGTTAGTTATTCGATTTCTTCTTCGGTTACCATTTCAAAAAGACGAATTACTTTAGAAACACCACCGACATTTCTAGAAATATCGACGGCTTTTTCAGCCTCAGATTCGGTCACAATACCCAATAAAAATACCTCACTATTTTCAGTAATAACTTTTATTTTTCCTGAAGGAAATTTTTTGGTAAAAAGCATCGCTGATTTTACTTTTGAGGTTAAATATTCATCATTCCTTTTTGCGATAAATGAGATAGGTGCAGCAATTCGAATTTGATTAAATATTTTTCCAACTTTTTGCACTTTTTTTACTAAAGCTTCAGCCTTGGATTTTAATGTGGCGGTAGGGGCTTGGCCAACAAGTAATACAGTGGTGTTATAGCTAATCACGTCAATGTTAGTATCCTTCCAAATTTCATCATTTTTGAATAATGCGGAATTGACTTTTATTTCAATATTTGAATCTTCTAACTGCGTTGGAAAAGTTCGTCTATCTTGGTTAGCAACTGCTCCTGTAGCGGCACCCGCAACAATTAACGTTGTGCAACCAGACAACATAAAACAACAAAGCAATAGGGTAATAACCGTTAGTTTCATTCATTTTCTCCAAAAAGTTGATTATCTATTAAATCACATAAACTATGAATGACGACTAAATGGACTTCTTGTATTCGTGCTGCCGAATTAGACGGCACTCTAATTTCAACGTCATTTTCTCCAATGAGCCCCGCCATTTCACCACCATCATTACCTGTGCAGGTGATGATAAACATATCTTTTGCTAAAGCGGTTTTCATTGCGACAATAATATTTTTGGAATTTCCATCGGTTGAAAATGCCAATAAAATATCTCCTGGTTGACCAAGAGCTTTGACTTGTTTAGAAAATATTTGAGAATAATCTGAATCGTCGCTTATTGCTGTGATGGTTGCTGTATCTGTTGTTAGAGCAATCGCCGGTAGTGAGGGGCGAGCTCTTTCATAATGATTTAACATGTTGGATGAAAAACGTTGTGCGTCGCCAGCAGAACCTGCATTTCCACAGCTGAGTATTTTTCCACCAGTTAAAAGTGCTTTTACGATGAGCTCACCGGCTTTTGCTATTTTTTCAGGTAATACATCCGCGGCAGCAATTTTAGTTTGAATACTCTCAGTGAAATTATTTTTAATTTTTTCTATCATAGTGATTAATTTTTAGTTGTAAGAAGTTAAATAAAATTATTGTCAATTTGCATTAAAGGCGGCTTTTATCCAATTAATATTAATTTTTTCTAAGGTGCCAGTCATTGCAATTACGTCAAATCGACAGCTGATTTTATTAGTTAACTGGTGATTCTGCAAGTAATGGCTTGCCGCTAGGCTCACTCGTCGTTGTTTACCTTTATTAACGCTCTCAAGTGAACCGCCGTAAGTATTCGATTTTCGGTATCTTACTTCAACAAAAACGAGGTCTTGTTGATCTCTTGCAATAATGTCAATCTCTCCCATTTTGCAAAGGTAATTAGTTGCGATAATTTTAACTTTTTTTTGGATAAGGTAATCAACAGCCAGTTGTTCAAAATTGTTACCCAATTCTCGTTTGTTGTTAGGCTTGTGATTAAAGAGAGGCACTTTGCTAAACTTGGCTAGTTAATACTGTTGATTACATTATCATGGATCGCTGGGGCAGTTCTTTTTACTTTTGATAAAGGCTGCCTAATATGATTTGTTTTTGGCGCTAGCCTTTCTTTAGTGACGATAGGTGTTCCTTTTTTGAATTTTGCCCAGCTGAGGTAGCGGTGTACTAACCCGGCTTCATCAATGCCTATTTCACCAGATAGTCCATACCAGCGATAATCAGGAAAGGCCTGTAGTTTAGATAGTTGAGGAATGAGTTGATAGGCATCATAACCCAGAGAAAAAAGGCGACCATTGCTGCCTTTTAAAATATCTTTATCAATGGCTTTTAGTGTTTTTCGAGTTTGTAAAATATCACTTTGTTGACTGATGTATAAAGGGATATCAGAAAACTCAATACCATTGAGATCATTATCTAAATGTGGATTTACTTTACCTGAAAATATTCGTTTGGTTGAAATAACGGGTAAATTAAGCGCAAAATAGAAATTAATAAAAGGTTTTATGCGTCTTGCTTGCTCTGGTTGAGCGAGCATAAAAATAAAATCGGTATCTTTACGTCGTCTCATTTCATATTCAATATTTCGACCTAAAATTTGTTCAAGTTTCTTTTTACGTTGAATGCTGTCGTTAACACGTAATAAATTTTGAATGTCAGCTTTTAATTTTTTTATATTATTATATTTTTGGCTATCTATAACTTCGCCACCCATTTGTTCAAAATATTGTTTAAAAGCCATTTGGGCTCGTTGTCCTCGTTGATTATCCGGCATTAACGTAATAGCTTTACGATAACCATTTTCCCAAGCTCTATAAGCCGCTTGAATTGCCTCATCTTCAATTGATAATACAAATTGAAAAATATTTTGATGTGGAACCGTTGATTTGTTGGAGGTATTTAAAAATAGGATGGGTGTTGTTAATTGGCTTTGCATGACTATTTCATCAATCGCTTTTTTACTCAATGGGCCAATAACAAAATCGGCTCCATCAGTCAGAGCTTGGTGATAACTTGTTAAACCTGATAATGATTTAACGGTGTCATAAAAAGTAATGTTTGAGGTTACCAGCTTGCCTGTTATTTGATAATGTGCGGCTATAATGCCATCTCGAACCATTTTACCTGAGCGTGAAAACCGACCGCTCAGAGGCAATAATATAGCAATATTTTTTGGTGTAAAAGTTTTTACCGAAGTAAGCCGTTGTAATTTTTTGGGTTGTATTAACATCGCAGGATGGAGAGGGTACCTTAGTTTCCAAAAATCCATTTTAGATAATAGTTGTTCAGGCTGATCGCCCCATTTTTGATTGATTAATACCAGTTCTAACCATCCATTAACACGTTGACTGTTAAAGTCGTTGATGAGTAATGCTAAAAAGTCAGGATTGATTTGACTAAGCGCTAGCCATATTTTTTCATTATTTTCAGCGAGCATCTCTCGCTCATCAATTAAGTCGTCTAACTCGATCCTTTGCTTTGCTGATTCAAAGTAATTGTTATTGGCTAAATAACTATCTGATAAGGTTTGAAAATAACGAATTTGCCATTTAATGGAGTGAGCATTGATTTTATTTATTTTCTTTAAATGATTAAGAGATGTTTTATTTTTTTCACTCAAATTTTCACTGGGAAAAAAGCTTTCGGTTGAGCTTTGACTTGCTTGTGATAGTAGCGCTTCCGCAAAATATAAGTGATAGGTATCTTGTTGAAGATTGTCTAAGTACTGAGAGTCAATGTGAATTAATAGTTCAAATGCTTTTTCTTGTCGTTTTGTCGCAAGCAATATTCCTGAGGCTTTTAGCAGTAATGGATTTTTTTTCTCGGGTTTTGCTAGATTGGCTTTTCTTAATAATACATCGAGTTCTTTTGAGGCTTGAGAAAAATCGATTGAATTTTTTTTCACATTCGAACCACAGGACAGCATTAATAGTGTGATAGTCACAAAGCAAGTTATTTTAAGGCTGTGGAT
Source organism: uncultured Kangiella sp. (assembly GCA_964476655.1). Lineage (GTDB taxonomy): Bacteria > Pseudomonadota > Gammaproteobacteria > Enterobacterales > Kangiellaceae. The sequence goes on from CAYZBK010000048.1 coordinate 10,617, forward strand.
GATATAATTACGCATAAATAAAACTCATTACTCTAAACGGTTTATTGGCCGTTATTTTTAAAGATCATAAGGTGAAGCATTGTTATGACAACTGAATCGAAGCAAGCAGATATAACAAACAGCAACAATCGGTCATTACCAGATCAACAAGGAACATTGTATGTTGTTGCTACTCCAATTGGAAATTTAGACGATACCAGTCACCGAATGCGTCACACTTTAGCCCATGTTTCTAGAATTGCTGCTGAAGATACTCGCCGCACTAAGCAATTATTATCTCACATTGGAGTTGATACGCCATGTTTTTCCTTTCACGACCATAACGAAAGGCAAAAAGTTGATTGGCTTGTCAGCTTATTGAGATCGGGTGAATCGGTCGCTTTGGTTTCAGACGCTGGAACGCCGTTGATCAGTGATCCTGGTTATCCTTTGGTAAGAGAGTTGAGAGCTAAAAATATGAAGGTGGTGGCTATTCCTGGTCCATGTGCTTTGATTGCGGCTTTATCTATTGCTGGTTTACCTAGTGACCGATTTATTTTTGAAGGTTTTATGCCATCAAAATCTTCCGCAAGAATAATTCAGTTCGAAAAAATGAAAGATGAGACAGCCACCAGTATTTTTTATGAGTCGTCGCATCGAATCAAAGCATGTTTAGTTGATATGAAGAGAGTGTTTGGGAGTGAGCGCCAAATAGTCGTAGCGCGTGAATTAACTAAAACCTTTGAAACGGTGTTAGCTGGTAGTGTTAGTCAGTTAATTGAAATTTTAGATAATGATGTGCATCAAAGTAAAGGTGAGTTTGTGGTAATGATGAGGGGGGCCGCAAAGAAAAGCCGTGAATTATCAGAAGAATCAGAAAAATTAGCGATTAAACTGGTTGAATATTTGCCAAAAAAACAAGCCGCTAAAGTGACAGCAGAAATTTTTGGCGATAAAAAAAATCAAATATATCAGTATTTATTATCATCTAGTGAGTAATCTATTTCGTGCATGCTACAGGTTATATCTCAGGATCGCCGTTAGATAAATTTCTTATACCATTGAAATCTCTTTATAAGCTTACAAAATAGCGGATTTAGCGCTGTTTTCTAGCTTGTTTTCCGCTATAATTGCGCGTTCGATCTCGCTCTAGAATAACACTAGATTTTTATAGTATTACCGTGGACTTACAAATTTTGAGTAAATCTTTTCAATCCGTTAAAGGTATGAATGACCTATTACCTTCTGAGGCACCTTTTTGGCATTATTTAGAGTCGTGTTTACGAGAGCTGACGATTAGTTATGGTTATCAAGAAATTCGTATGCCTATTGTGGAAAATACTCAGTTATTTTGTCGCTCAATTGGTGAAGTTACCGATATTGTAGAAAAAGAGATGTATAGCTTTGTTGATAAAGGCGATGACAGTTTAACATTGCGTCCTGAGGGCACTGCATCTTGTGTAAGAGCGGGCATTCAGCACGGGCTTCTTTATAACCAGCAACAACGCTTGTGGTATATGGGGCCAATGTTTCGTCGAGAACGCCCTCAAAAAGGTCGATACCGTCAATTTTACCAATTTGGATTAGAGGCTTTTGGTTTTGAAGGCCCAGACATTGATGCAGAATTAATTGCTTTAACGGCAAGGCTATGGAAAAAATTGGGTTTAACTGAGGTGCAATTACAAATTAATTCGTTAGGAAGTAGTCAGGCTCGAGAATCTTATAAAGAAAAATTAGTGAGTTATTTTACTCAACATCTTGTTGAGTTAGATGCTGATAGTCAAAGACGTTTAAAATCGAACCCGCTGAGAATTTTAGACAGTAAAAATCCAGCAATGAATCATGTTATTGAGCATGCACCAAAATTAATGGATCATCTTGATGATGATTCAAATCAGCATTTTTCTGAACTTTGTCGGTTATTGGATAGCTTAGAAATTGATTATGTGATTAACCCTAAACTAGTCAGAGGATTAGATTATTATAACCGCACCGTGTTTGAATGGGTAACAACAAAACTTGGATCTCAAGGAACTATCTGTGCGGGCGGTCGGTATGATGGTTTAGTTGAGCAGTTAGGCGGGCAAAGTACTCAAGGTTGTGGTTTTGCTATGGGTATTGAGCGGATTATTTTGTTATTACAGCAGCAAGTGGATTTTAAAAATAAACTTTCATCAAATACAGATGTCTATTTGTGTTGCTTAGGTGAGCAAGCAAAAATCAAAGGGATCCGCTTGATTGAAATGCTAAGAAGTCAGCTGCCAGAAGTTAAATTTCAACTTCATTGTGGCGGGGGAAATTTTAAGAAACAACTTAAAAAAGCAGATAAATCTGAAGCAAGTCTCGCCTTGATTTTAGCCGAAGATGAAGTGCAACAAAAAAGTATTAGCATTAAACACTTGCGAACAAACGTTGAGCAAGTCAATATTTCTCAAGATAAATTATGTGATTATTTAGCAAGCCAATTGAAAAAGTAATCATTAAACTTTAAAAATACATTTTTAAGAATTTGAAAATTAGGAGACAAACGTGTCATACCAAACAGAAGAACAACAAATAGAGCAATTAAAAGACTGGTGGAAAGAAAACGGAACGTCTTTACTTGTTGGTGCCGCTTTAGGTTTATCTGGTTTTTTTGGGTGGAAATTTTGGAACGAAAAGCAAGTTATAGAACAAGAAAGCGCTTCCAATCTTTATGTGAGTATGACCGAATACATCGGAAAAGAAGATGCTTCAAAATTAATTGAAAATGCAAATTTAGTTAAAGCAAAACACCCAGATTCCAGCTATGCGATTTTAGCCTCTTTTCATTTAGTGAAGGTCGCGGTTGAAGAAAAAAAATATGATGAGGCGGCAGCCGAATTAAAATGGATTATAGACAACCATAAAGGTAATGAGCTAACGGATATAGCAAAAATCAGATTAGCGAGAATACTCATTGCTCAACAAAAAGCAGAGCAAGCTTTAGCGTTATTAACTTTTTCTGATGATTCAGGTTATTTTGAATTGGCAAACTTAGTTAAAGGTGATGCTTTTAGCGCACTCAATAAAAAGCAAGAAGCGCTTGAAGCCTATCAATTGGCTGCTAACGTTGGCAAAACAACGGCTAATCATTCGACGTTAAATATTAAAATAGATGAGTTAAAATTAAGTGAACTTGAGCTAACAGAGGTTGCTAAATAATGAAAATCTATTCAGTCGTTTTATTACTGGCTTCTTTGTTACTTGCAGGCTGCAGTGACGATGAAGATATTTATGAACCGGATCCACTAATTGATATTAAAAAGGAGTTTAAACTTAAGACGTTATGGAGAACAAACGTTGGTAGTGGGATTGGAGACCAAACCATTAAAATATCTCCAGTTTACGCTTATGGAAAAATTTATATTGCTGGTGGCGAAGGACTTATTACTGCAATCAATCCTAAAAATGGTAAAAAAATCTGGCAAAAAGATTTTGACATGCCTATTTCTGGTGGTCCTGCGGTTGCGAATAAATTGTTAGCTGTTGGAACTTCTCAAGGTGAAGTTTTAGTTATTGATTCTGAAACAGGTGAAGAAAAATGGCGTGCTGAGGTTTCTAGTGAAATTATCTCTAGCCCTGCTGTTGGTGATGGTCATGTATCTGTTAGAACGGTAGATGGAAGAGTTTATACTTTTGACGCATCAACGGGTAAACAAACATGGTTCTATGACGAATCATTACCGTCTTTAACATTAAGAGGCAATTCTGCACCTATTATTGCAAACGGTGGTGTTATTAGTGGTTTTTCAAATGGTAAATTAGTGGTCTTTATTTTGAAAAGTGGTCAAGTTGCATGGCAAAAGAAAATAGCAACGCCAATAGGAACCTCTGATATACAACGTTTAGTTGATGTTGATTTACGGCCTTTAGTGATAGGAAATTCAATTTATATTGGTTCTTATAACGGCAACCTAGCCAGCTTGAATTTTAGAACGGGTGAGTTTAATTGGCAACGTGAGTTATCTACTTTTCAAGATATGGCTGTTAATGACTTAATGCTTTTTGCCATTCATGAAAATAGTCATATCAGTGGAATTAATAGAAATAATGGCGTTATTCTTTGGACTCAAAAAGATTTAAATCGTCGTCAACTAACGGCGCCTGCCGTTATTGGAGATTATCTGGTAACAGGTGATTTTGAAGGCTATGTCCATTGGATATCAATAAAAACTGGAAAAATTGTTAGCCGCACTAATGTCGATTCAAGTGGTCTTGCGGCACAGCCTTTAGTGATTGATGATAAAGTTATTCTTTTTTCTCGCGACGGTTCATTAGTTGCGATTAAAAGGTCGGGAAAATAAATAGATGTTACCTGTTGTTGCTCTTGTTGGTCGCCCAAATGTGGGAAAATCAACACTGTTTAATCGATTTACTCGTACGCGAGATGCTCTAGTTGCAGACTTGCCTGGTCTAACGCGAGATAGGCAATACGGCCACGCTACCTTTGATGAACAGCCATTTATTATTATTGATACTGGCGGAATCACCGGTGGTGAGGTTGGGGTTGATGGGCTAATGGCCGACCAGTCAATGCAGGCTGTTAGAGAAGCCGATATTACCTTATTTCTTGTTAGCGCAAGAGATGGGTTAACCACCGTTGATGAGGCTTTCGCTCTACAACTTAGAGCCGAAAATAGAAAAATTCATTTAGTCGTTAATAAAGTAGACGGTCTTGATCAAGATACCGTATTAAGCGATTTTTATTCGTTAGGTTTTGATTCGGTTTCTGCAATTGCGGCTTCTCATGGGCGTGGTGTTAACCGATTAATCAATGATGTTATATTACCCGCTGTTGAAGAAACAATTACCGCAAACAGTGCGCTAGAGGCTACAGAAGAAGATCAAGAGTCTGATCCTACTTTAGGGCCAAAACTTGCGATTATTGGGCGTCCTAATGTGGGTAAATCTACCCTTGTTAACCGAATGTTAGGTGAAGATCGAGTGGTTGTTTATGATTTACCTGGCACTACACGAGATTCAATTTATATTGAAATGGAGCGTCGTGAAAAGAAATATACTTTAATTGATACGGCGGGTGTTCGCCGAAGAGGAAAAGTTAAAGAAACCGTTGAAAAATTTTCAGTACTTAAAACACTTCAAGCCATAAATGACGCAAATGTTGTTATCATGATTTTTGATGCTCGTGAAGGGATCACCGAGCAAGATCTTAATTTGTTAGGCTTTGCTATAGATGCAGGACGTTCTTTAGTGCTTGCTGTGAACAAATGGGACAACATGCCTGAAGATAAACGAATTGATGTAAAAGAAGCGATAGGAAGGCGCTTACAGTTTGCTGATTTCGCTCGAATTAAATTTATTTCAGCATTACATGGCACAAATGTAGGGCACCTGTGGGAAGCTGTTGATGAAGCTTATGCTGGTGCAAAAGTAACCATGAGCGCATCTAAATTAACGCGAATTCTTGAACTTGTTGTTTCAAAACATCAACCGCCTGCTAAAGGACGGTTTAAAGCTAAACTCAGATACGCTCATCCCGGGGGGCATAACCCACCTAGAATCGTTATTCATGGTAACCAAACTAAATCATTACCAAAATCCTATGTACGTTACTTAGAAAAAGGTTTTAGAGAAGCGTTAAAAATTGTTGGGACACCAATAAAATTTGAAATGAAAGAAAGCGCGAATCCTTTTAAAGGAAGAAAAATGAAAGTAACAAAAGAGCTACTTGAAAAATCTCGCCGCAACCGTAGTCGAAGCAAAAAAATGACTAAAAAGAAATATTAGAGCTTTAGGCTTTTTTATGAAAATATGGATTGATGCGGACGCTTGCCCTGTTGTTATCAAAGAAATTTTATTTAAAGCCGCAATAAGAACTCAAACATTGCTAACTTTAGTGGCAAACCAATCGATTGCTAAACCCAATTCACCCTATATTAAAATGCGTCAAGTTTCGTCTGGTTTTGATGTGGCGGATGATGAAATCGTTAAAAATATTGAAGTTGATGATTTAGTTATAACCAGTGATATTCCACTCGCGGCAGAAGTGATAGAAAAAGGTGGGCATGCACTTACTCCACGAGGCGAAATGTTTACGGCTGAAAATATTCGTGCAAAATTAAATATGAGGGACTTTTTAGATACAATGAGAGCAAGTGGAGAGCACACTGGTGGACCTCCGGCTTTATCTCTAAATGATAGGTTATTATTTGCTAATCATTTGGATAGTTTTTTAGCCAAACATAAACATTAAAACTTAGTTTTAGAGTTGAAATTTAGGCTCTTTTGAGGCGTATTCTCTGGTTTAGAAAATTGCTAAAAAAATATTTTATTGTGATGAATCGGCATAATTGCCTAGTAATTAAGTCAAAATCATTTGATTTTCTATTTTATCGCCCTATATATTAAAAAAATAGCAATTTCAAGCTTATAACACTAGCGATTGTTTGGCTCTTTTGGTATGATGCCCCGCCTAAAAAATGAGCAATTTTGAAATTAAACCTAAAGAGGTATTTTGAGTGGATCGTGCGGAATTAGAGTTACAGTTAGAGGTTTGGAAGGATCTGGCTATTAGCAAACAAATGTTAATTGGTGCAGCTGCGGAGGCCCTTAAAATTGATTCTGAATGCAGCATGGACGAGATCAAAGAAGCTTTTGAAAAAGCGACTAAACGTGCGACTCAAGCCGATCAACAAATTGCTAAAGGCAAAGAAGATGCTGAAGCTTTAGTTAAAGCAATGGAGCTTAAGGTTAAGGCGAGCGAAGCGGCTCGGCTTAAAGCTGAAGAATCAGAAGAATCAGCAAGAAATGCTCACCAAGCGGCTGATCAACGGGTTGATGCAGGACGTGAAGCAAATTCGGGAGCACTGAAAAAAGCCAACGCTCAAATTGCCGAAAAAGATAAAGCGTTAAAACAAATTAAAAAGGTTTTAGCCGACTCACCAGAAAACGTGATCAAAAAATTAAAATCGTTGAAAAAAGAAAAAATGGACGAGTCAAATCTTCGTAAAAAAGCTGAAGAAGATGCTCGTAAGCAAAAGAAAGAAAAACAAAAATCTGAACAAGAATTAAAAAATTTAGAGTTAACTTTAGAGCAATGCTCTACATTAGTTGAAGAAATTCGTGAACTAAAGAAATTTAGTGAAGCGCAATACGATCAATTAAAAGACTTGGTTAAAGATGACAAATCTTTAGAAAAAGCACCAAAGCTAAATGAAGAACTGTTAGAAAGTATTGAGAATCTAGCTAAAAAAGATGACAAAAAAGACAGCAAGTCAGAAGGTAAAAATGATGCAAAATCGGCTAAAAAGAAAAAGGTAGCCAAGAAAAAATCTAAAAAATAGTTTGATAGTTTATTTCAAAATTAAAAAAACCGCTTTTAAGCGGTTTTTTTTTGATAAAAAATATAGCTCCATCAGTAATCAATTTGATTTTATTTATATAAACTCTCGATTGTCATTGAACATGTTGTTAAAATACTGCTGAGGGTCAACCGAACAGTCGCCGCTAATTATATTTATATCGTTAGGGGAGGAAAGTCCGGACTTTATAGAGCAGAGTGCCAGGTAACGCCTGGGCAGTGTAAACTGACGGCAAGTGCAGCAGAAAGTAAACCGCCTTTTAATTTTTAATTAATTGGTAAGGGTGAAAGGGTGCGGTAAGAGCGCACCGCGTTAGTGGTAACATTAACGGCAAGGTAAACCCCACTCAAAGCAAGGCCAAATAGGGTCCCAGTATAGTTAATTGAATTAGCTATTGATGCGTGGCTCGCGTTGGGATCGGGTAGGCTGCTTGAGCCAAGGAGCGATCCTTGGCCTAGATGAATGACTGTTCACGACAGGATCCGGCTTATAGGTTGACCCTCTCTTTTTCCTATACAACATTAAAACAAATCTACACTACCTTCACTCATATTCTCTTGAAGAACTGAGCGATTTAATCCTTTTAATTGGCCCTTTTTAGAACGGGTTAAATTATTCAGTGAGTCGAGTTGTTCACTAGTTAACGAGCTGGACAATAATGAAGTGGCATCATTAGTAAAGACATTTAATATTTGTAAGCGCTCGCCTAAATGCGCCATAACTTGTTGTGTCATATCTTCAAACTGTAAAGAGCGAACACCACTAACAACATGCTTATCAATTACTTTTGCAATTTCTCGAATATTTTCACTTTTACTCTCAACTTCTTCCGTGAGAGAAACAATACCGTTCCACATATCGTTTATTTTATCTTCTCCTTCACTGCAATCGAGAGATTCTAGATTAGTAAGGTTAGCCATTTTTTTTGTAAGTTGATTAACCGCATCGCGAATAACATGTATTTGATCAGCAATTTCGATGTTAAAAGTTTGTGATCTTTTTGATAAAGCACGAACTTCATCAGCAACTACGGCAAAACCACGCCCGACATCACCGGCCCTAGCAGCTTCAATTGCAGCATTTAGCGCTAATAAATTGGTTTGATCGGTAATGCTATTAAGTTCATCAAGGGTTTTATCTATATCAGACATTTGTTCTGAAACCTGACTAAATTCAGCTTCTAAGTGAGAGGATTCTGCAATAACTTTTGATACTGCTGTTTTTACATAAGAAAAAATGTCGGAGCTTTCTTTTGAATAATTGATCGCTTTGCTGGAAATATTTTGCTCTTGTTCTATTAGATCCGAGAGGTGAGATATGAGCTCTTGGCAGAGTTCTTTTTGTTGCTCTGATTGCTGCTGCATACCTGTAAAATCATTGGTTAGATTTTCTCCTGCATCTTCTACAATTTTTCCGATCCGTTCAATTTCTTCTGCGGCTAATTTAAATTCTGAATTAGTGAGAGAAATAAGTTGATGTATAGAATTTTGGTATTTTTCAGAAAGGTTTTGTTTTTTAGGGATAAGCTCTGTTGCTTTAAGTTTAATAAGGTGTTCGTTCCTTAATACTAGCAGTGTAAATAATATGGCAAGGCTTATAGAGCCATAAGCAACGGCATTATGATTAAAAGTCATACTTATTGCGGCAATACTTAAAAGAACAAGTATGAATAAGCTAAATTGATTATTACTCATTTTGTTGGCTATCCATTAAAGGTGTTATAAATTGAGTAAAGTTTAGTGCAGATAACGGATGTATTTAATTAAATGTTATAAGTATTTTGATTTGGAGATTAAAAGAAACTTAAAATTTAATTTTTTATAATTATTGGTGTTTTTTGGAGGCTAAAAGCTTAATTTTCGCTTAATTAG
>CAYZBK010000049.1:0-19566 GCA_964476655.1 uncultured Kangiella sp.
TCCCAAATAGGGTCAATGTCTGGTGTACGAACAGAAACTTGCGTTTTTAATTGTTCTAACACATTGTTAACATCAATATCATTGATATAATCCGAAAAATTTTCCTCAGAAACTGCAAAAGCAAACGCGGCTTGACTACCAGGCTTTTGATGTAAATAACGAACGACAATGTCATAACCTAAAGTATAACCCGCGTTAACGGGCAGTGTTCCTTGACCTAAGTACCAGTCAGAATCAAGAAAGTTTGTACTGCTTAATTGTGTAATCGCTTCATTTCTCACTGAATCATAATCACCGATACTGATCCCTTGAGCATAAGCTGGAGGTATTTGTGAGTCAATAACCTGCATAGCAAATGCAATTGCTAACCCTTCTGTCACCAATGAATCTAATAATGTTGGTGGCTCATTCTCATACTCACTACGGCGAGCTTTAAGAGATGCTAAGGCAATCTGAAAGTCAATATCTTCAGGACTTGTTTGGGAATAATCAATCGATATAATAACGGTATTTTGATCGAAAAAGGTTGTGTATATGCCAATAGAAGGATCAATTTTTCTGGTTTCAGAATTAACTAAAAAATTAATTTTTTGAATTTCTAAATGACTATGTATTTTATCAATTGCATTTTGAAGTGAACTCACTAAATTCGCTCCATGGTCCGTTAAATTAGCATCATCATTTGCAAAATAAATATTCGCACAAAAACTTAAACTCGAATTAAGTGTATAGTCCAACAAATTATGAGTCACTGAATTAGCTGCTGTATCACAGGATGTTGATGCTTGTGATGATGAAGAACTTGATGAACTACTACTGACAGAAGAGCCTGATGATCCTCCACAAGCTAATATTAAGGTTAAAAATATTGGGCTGATTATTGTATGAACCTTCTTGACGTAATACATAATTCCTATACCTGATTTTAGTTTTAGTTTTCAGCTCGATGTAAAATATCGATTAACTCTTACCTTAACTACGTATTCCAATTCCTTTGGATAAAAGATAATACGCGAGAGAAAATAATCCGAGAATAAATACTATAATTAATATTATGGCGGTTTCAATTGGTATATCTGAAAAACCAAGAAAACCATAACGAAAAGCATTCACCATGTATAAAATAGGATTAGCTTGTGACACTTGTTGCCAAAAATCTGGCAACATTTTTATAGAATAAAAAACACCACCTAAATAAGTTAAAGGCGTTAAAATAAATGTTGGTACAATGGATATATCATCAAAGCTTTTCGCAAAAATAGCATTAACTAATCCGGCAGTTGCAAACATCATTGAAGTTAAAATAACAACAAATAATACAACCCCCCAATGATTAATATTAAGTTCCACAAACTGAGATGCTACAATAGTTACAATCACTCCAGTCATTAACCCTCGAGTAACGCCACCAAAAACATAACCCAATAAGATAAATAATATTGGCACAGGTGCAACTAATAACTCTTCAACATTTCTTTGAAATTTCGCACTAAAAAAAGAAGATGCAACATTAGAATAAGAGTTAGTTATTACTGACATCATGATAATCCCCGGAGCAATATATTCCATATAACTCACCCCTTCCATTAATCCAACTCGTGAACCAATTAACTCACCAAAGATCACAAAGTATAATGTCATAGTAATGGCAGGGGGTAATAATGTTTGAATCCAAATTCTAAAATATCGCGTAATTTCTTTTATAAGAATACTTTGTAAGGCGATAAATGCTTCTTTATTATAAACTTTAGCTTTCATCTTTAAACCTCTACGACTGATGATTGAGGATTTTTCTCTGTTAATTTAACAAAAAGCTCTTCTAATCGATTAGATTTATTTCTCATACTCATAACTTGTATGTTATTTTTAGTCAGCCAATTAAAAACTTCATTTAAATTATTTTCTTTAGGCAAATCAACTTCTAAGCTAGTTTCATCACGTTTTCTTAAAATAATATTATTAATATTTATTATTTCTTTAGGTAATTTATTTACATCAAAAATAAATGTTTCATTATCCAGCCGAGATATTAACTCTTTCATATTGGTGTTTTCGACAATAACACCTTGATCAATAATAGCGATATTTCTACAAAGATGCTCTGCCTCTTCAAGGTAGTGTGTGGTTAAAACAATTGTTGTTCCTTGCTCATTAATATCTTTTAAAAATGCCCACATACTACGCCTTATTTCAATATCCACTCCAGCGGTCGGCTCATCAAGAATAAGTATTTTAGGCTCATGCATTAAAGCCCGAGCAATCATCAACCTTCTTTTCATACCACCCGATAGACTTCTTGCTTGTGAATTTTTTTTATCTAATAAATCTAATTGTTTTAATACAATATCAGCTCGTTGTAAGGCAACCTTTCTAGGCACGCCATAATAACCCGCTTGATTCACAATGATTTGTAAGCAAGTTTCAAATTGAGAAAAATTAAATTCCTGCGGTACTAATCCTATGCAACGCTTTGCTGCTTCGAGTTCTTCATCGATTGAATGACCATACACTTTCACTTGACCTTCGGACTTGTTAACAAGGGAGCAAATAATACCAATCGTTGTCGATTTACCCGCGCCATTGGGGCCTAGCAATGCAACAAAATCGCCTTTTTTTACAGAAAAAGAAATTCCTTTCAGAGCTTCCACCTGGTTAGAATATGTTTTTTTTAAATTAATTATCTCTATCGCATTATCTGTCATCATCTTCTCGACTACTTTAATCAGCACTATTTTAAAATGAACAAAATTACTTTTTGTAACCCCAAGCAGAAATTAAATCATTATCAATTCCTAAATGGTTTAAAATTCTTGCACAAACAAAGTCAGCAAGGTCTTCAATGGTTTTTGGTTCTGTGTAAAAACCAGGACAAGCAGGCATAATTGTCGCGCCCATTTCAGAAAGTTGTAATAAATTTTTTAAATGTATGGTAGAAAAAGGCATTTCTCTTGGTAATAGAATTAACTGCCCTTTTTCTTTAAGCACAACATCAGCGGCTCGCTCTAACAAGTTGTTGCTTGCACCCGATGCAATAGCAGATACCGAACCCATGCTTGCCGGACATATCACCATTTGTTTGGGTGCAGCTGATCCACTTGCTACCGGAGAGTACCAATTTTCTTTTGCATAAACGTTTAATACATCTTCATCACATCCCATTAATTCAGTTAGTGAGGATTGAATTTTTGTTGGTGATTCTGCTAGTTTCACCTGTGTTTCAGTGGCTAATACTAATCGAGCGGCATCGGAAATAATAACATGCACATGCTGGTAATATTTTGTTAAATGCTTTAATAAATTTAGTCCATAAATCGCGCCAGAAGCGCCAGTCATGGCAAACGTAATTGATTTTTTTTTCATACTAAATGCCCCGATTTTTATAAACGTCTAAAACTTTAAATTATTTTAATAAAGACAAATAGCGTTGATGAATGTTGTCAAATGAACCATTACTCATTATTAATATATGGTCGCCTGAATGAGTAAACTCTACTAAGGCGGAAAGAATCTTCTCAACAGAATCGTATGTGTTAATTGACTCTCTACCTGTTAAATCAAGTTCCCAATTGTAGGATCGTGGAATATAAAAAAAGGTTTGATCCGCTAATTTTACGGCATCAATTAATTTCTCTTTATGATGTCCCATTTGCATGGTATTTGAACGAGGATCAATCACCGCAATAATACGCTGGTTGCCCACTTTATTTCTTAAACCATGAATGGTTGTTTTAATTGCTGTTGGGTGATGAGCAAAATCATCGTAGACAGTAATGCCATTTACAACGCCTTTTTTTTCCATTCGTCGTTTCACATTTTTGAAACTTTCAAGAGCCACCAAAGCATCTTCAGCGTTAACTCCAACGTGTTTTACTGCCGCCAATGCTGCTAGTGCATTGTTAACATTATGGTCACCTATCAATGACCATTTTAAATCACCTTGCTTTTTACCATTATAAAAAACCGTACAATGACTTCCATCGTTATTTAGTTTGTTAACAGACCAACCGATAGATCCATCATTATTTTCGCTAAAATATTCAACCTTTGTCCAGCAACCTCTTTTTAATACTCGATCTAGAGCCTCTGAATTTTTTGGTCTAATCACTAGGCCATTACCTGAAACAGTTCTGATTAAGTGATGGAATTGAGTTTCAATGGCATCCAAGTCGTCAAAAATATCAGCGTGATCAAATTCTAAATTATTTAAAATGCAAGTTCGCGCACGATAGTGAACAAATTTTGATCGTTTATCAAAAAATGCCGTGTCATATTCATCAGCCTCCACAACAAAAAAAGGTGAGCCGGTATAACGAGCTGAAACGCCAAAATTTTCCATCACACCGCCAATAAGAAAGCCTGGGTTATAACCTAATGATTCTAAAATCCATGCCACCATGCTGGCAGTCGTCGTTTTACCGTGAGTTCCCGCAACGGCAATAACCCATTTATCTTGTAAGATATTTTCATTTAACCATTGAGGTCCAGAGATATAATGTTGGTTTGTATTCAGCAACTCTTCAATAATTGGCTCACCGCGAGAAAGCGCGTTACCAACAATAACTTGCCGTAGATTATCTTTAAGTGGTTTTGAGTCGTAGCCTTGATGTAACTTAATGCCGAGGGATTTTAGCTGGTCACTCATTGGAGGGTAACAATTTTTATCCGACCCTGTCACTTGATAACCTTTTTCAATCGCCAAACGAGCAACACCACCCATAAAAGTGCCGCAGATCCCCAAAATATGTAAACGCTTGTTTTGTTTCATTAACAACGATTAAACGACGATAGAAGTATAAGCTAATTGTACCATATCAATTTGCAGAGGAAGTAGAATCAAATGTAAGTGCGAATGAATAACAATCACAATTGATCCTCTATATAACCATCACAATTAAAAATTATGCCTCCGATTCTAATTTAAATTCTAGGGTAACTCGATGTCCTAATTGCTCTACGGGTTTTTCATCAATGATCTTAGGTGAGTACTTCCATTTTTTTAATGCTTTTCTTGCTGACTTATCAAAAATGCCTCTTGGTTTAGAATCCACTACTCTAATATTTTGCGTCGTTCCAACCGCTGAAACATCAAATTCTAAAGTGACATAACCTTCAATTCCTTTCATCGAGGCTGTTGCAGGATATTTGGGTTGAATACGAACTCTAGGTTGCCCAGAATCAAAATTGCTAGACATCATCTTTATAAAATTAGGTCTAAGCGAATTATTTGCATTATCATGACCAAAGCCAATATCAGAATTGAATGATATATCGGTATTTGTCGGTTTAACTATCTCAGTTGGTTGACGTATTGGCTGATCTATTTTTTCTGGGAGTTTAGCTAACTCATACTTGCGTTTTACAATCGGTTTATTTATTTCTTTATAATCAATAGTAATAGGATCTATAGATCCTATAGTATCAACCTTTATATTTTTAGCTTTAATAAGGTAAGTCATTGCAACAAATAACCCAAATGATATTAAAATAGCCGTTACAACGGATAATAGTTTCATCATGTTGTTCTCCTGATTAATTAAAATACTCTTATGTAAAAAGAGGCTTGCATAAATTACAAACGCAGGAGAGAAATAAATGGGGTTAATTATTTTTAATAAACGTAGAACAAATACTGTTTCATCAGTTAAAACATTTGATGAGTTAAGTATTCCGTTTTAACTAATTGATTAAATCGTTGAATTAACCGATCTTTATAGCGTATTTCTTTTTTACTATTAATCATTTTAACCGCGGCAAACAATGACTGCTTATAAACCTGATTAGGATTAGAGATAATCTGAAATGCAAAATCAAATGATAATGCTAAAACTTGCGCCGCAGGATGAATGTCGGTTCCTTTTAAGGATTTAGGTAAGCCACTACCGTCATCAAATTCCATAACTTGCATGCAAAGATCTGCGGCCTCATTCCATCCATGTAATCTTGATAATAGTCCTGAAGCAATAATACCGTGTTGTAATGTTAAATCCGTATACTCTTCTTTACGATCTATTTTTTGACTCAAATGTAAAAAGATTATCGCGGCTTCAAGCTGCTGCTCATCTGCTGAGTTAGCCAACATTTGATTTAATTTAAATGCAAGCTCAAAACAAATACCATAGAATTTTTCTTCTGTGTCATTTTGTTGTTGCCTGCCAGATAAATATTCAAAAAACTCCATATCGGTAGCATCTAAAAAACTAAATGCGTGTCCGTCACCAACATCTTGTACCACCATATCAATAGAAAAGTGACCATCATCAATTGCGGTTATGGCTTTTTCGGTAATCAGCACTCTTTGATCAGCTTCTGCAGCTTGAACTTGGCTTATTAATTGTTTGATATTCGTTAAAATTTCACCATCGGCTTTGGTTGTTTCTATAATGGATTCGAGCTGTTGCTGAATGATATTAACCACTTGAATAGCAAAACGTCCATAAACGTTATTGTAATCAATTTCTTTGCAACGAATACTTGAAAATAGATCTTCTAGTTGGTGGGCTGAATTAACAAAATCGTCTAAAAAAACCATATTGCAATTGCCTTTAACCGTATGAATTGAACGAAACATTCTGTCGATAATGCTTTCATCAACAGTTTCTTCAAGTTCTATAACGCAAGCATTAACGTCTCGTATGGCGGCAACCACATCTTCATAAAATTCTTGCTTGATCTCATCTTCTAGCTCAGAAAACGCTTCACAAGTAATATCTGACACTCATTATCCTCAAAATAATTTAAAAAACCATTAATTGAACTTTTAAGGCGACAATTAACCTTTGCCATTTGTTTTAACAAATAAGCTTGATAAGTATGGCAAATAATTACAAGATTTGTGGAATAATTAACGGAAACATTATGTTACGCGACTAATATTTTATAGAGAAAGCACTTACGAAAGTGATATTATATTTAGAGATCTGCAATAAAAAATGCCTGTCAGTTCTTAATTGACAGGCATTAAGCGCCTAGAGGCGCTTTTAATAGCGAGATAAAAGGTCGGTTATTTCAATCTTTTACTGACATTTTTTAATAACCGTCCCAAATTTAAAAAGTTAACAGAGGCGCTATAACTAAGCTAACAATTGCCATAACATTAATTAAAATGTTCATTGCAGGGCCAGAAGTATCTTTGAAAGGGTCACCAACAGTGTCACCAACAACAACAGCGGTATGAGTATCAGAACCTTTGCCACCTAAGTTGCCTTTTTCAACATACTTTTTAGCATTGTCCCAAGCTCCTCCAGCATTTGCCATCATTAGCGCCATTAATACACAAGTAATTAATGCGCCAGATAACATCCCGCCTAAAGCCGCTGCGCCTAAAGTAAAGCCAATAACCGCAGGTGCAAAAATAGCCAATGCACCAGGCAATATCATTTTCTTTAACGCTGCTTGAGTGGCAATATCAACACATTTAGCACTATCAGGTTCAGCCGTACCTTCCATCAAGCCAGGGATCTCCTTAAACTGACGTCTAATTTCCTTGATCATATCAAATGCAGCCGTACCAACTGCTCGCATGGTCATTGCTGAAACCAAAAATGGAAAAATACCACCAATAAACATTCCCATTAATACCATAGGGTTGCTAATGTCTAAGGTGAAATTAGGATTTTTATCCGATACAATCTCAATAAATGCGGCAATAATAGTAAGTGCGGCAAGACCTGCGGCTCCAATAGCAAAACCTTTACCTATTGCAGCAGTAGTATTACCGACCTCGTCTAACTCATCGGTAATTTTGCGAACTTCTGCGCCAAGACCAGCCATTTCAGCAATACCGCCAGCATTATCAGCAACAGGACCATAAGCGTCAATAGCCATAGTGATACCAACCGTTGCAAGCATACCTACAGCAGCAATTCCAACACCATAAACCCCAGCATCACCTAATAAGTGTGCGCTAGCAAAAATAATTCCAGCGATAGTCAATACAGGCACAACGACTGATTCCATTCCTAGCGCTAAGCCAGCAATCATTACTGTAGCAGGACCGGTTTCCCCCTCACGAGCTAGGTCACGAACAGGTTTACCACCCGTATAATATTCTGTCACTAAACCAATGATGCTTCCACCAACAGCGCCAACAATAACGCAATACCAGATGTTGACATCTAAACTAAGGTTGGTAATCACAAAATATGCTGAGACAATTAACAATATAGTCGCACCGATCGTACCGGATCTAAGCGCTTTTGCTGGTTCCATTGATGCAAACAATTTAACCACTACAATGCCAATGATGGAACATACTAGCCCAACTGAAGCAAGTAACAACGGTAACATCATCAATAATTCTTTATTACCTAATGATGCAAGATTCATCGTTGAAGCAATTGCGATAGTCGCAATCATAGCGCCACAGTATGATTCAAATATATCTGAACCCATACCCGCTACATCACCCACGTTATCACCAACATTATCTGCAATAACGCCAGGATTACGTGGGTCATCTTCAGGAATACCTGCTTCAATTTTACCGACTAAATCCGCACCTACATCAGCACTTTTAGTAAAGATACCGCCACCTACACGAGAGAAAAGAGCAACAGTTGAGCCACCCATTCCAAATCCATGGATCGCTTCAGCATGTTCGGCACCAAAGAAATAATATAAACCACCTAATCCTAAGAGTCCCATTGAGGCAACAGCTAACCCCATCACAGAACCACCGTAAAATGCGACGGTTAAAGCTTCTGATGCGCCTTTTTCTGCAGCTGCGACAGTTGTTCTTACGTTTGCTTTAGTTGCGGTTAACATGCCTATATAACCCGCAATAGCAGAACTGATAGCTCCAATAACAAAAGCAACAGATGTATGCCAGCCTTCAAAAGCGATATAAAGCAAAATAGTAATAACCACCAAAAAAGCGGTTAAAATAGTATACTCACGGCGCATAAAAACCATCGCTCCGTCATGAATATCTTTTGCGATTTTTGCAGTTTTCCCTTCACCGCCTGGATATTTTTGAATTAATAGATAAATGACAAAGGCGACTACAAGCCCTACTACGCCTAGAATTGGCGGTAATTGTACTAGATCAATCATATTTCCCTCACATATTTAAAATTATTATAAAAAAGGATCTAAGGTTGTTTAATTTATAACCAAATAGCTATAGCTTTATAAAAACCTATCGCTTTGTATAACAATAATCTTAATTGAGGACAATCAACTAGAATAAGTTATTTTAACTAGTTGATTTATAAAGTGTTTAATTATTATTAGTGGATGGTTTATTTTGCACTGCACTATCGTTATAATAGCGCAAAATTTTTCCACTCAACCAAAGTGATATTATGAGTTTAAACAAAGTACCTGCTGGTAGTGATTTACCAGAAGAAATTAACGTTATTATTGAAATCCCCGCACATGCTGACCCAGTAAAGTATGAAGTCGATAAAGACTCCGGCGCAATCTTTGTTGATCGATTTATGTCAACTTGCATGCATTACCCAACTAACTACGGTTATGTGCCTCATACATTGTCTGATGATGGTGATCCGGTTGACGTATTAGTCCCGACTCCATTTCCATTATTGGCAGGTTCTGTGATTACCTGTCGTCCGATTGGTGTTTTGATGATGACGGATGAATCGGGTATTGATGCAAAAATACTCGCCGTGCCTTTACGCAAGCAATCACCAATTTATAAAGGCATAAGAGAAACTTCAGATATGCCTGAATTATTGCTCAATCAAATCCAACATTTCTTTGAACATTACAAAGATTTAGAACCAAATAAATGGGTGAAGATTGATGGCTGGAAAGATGCCGCGGCAGCCAAACAAGAGATTATTGAAAGTGTTAAACGTTATGAAGAAACGCCAGACAAACCGGCATTTTAATTAAAAACGTCTGTCGCTTATTGATTAAATACCGTTTTTTAAATAGGTTATAATGAAATAAGCGACAGGAACTCTTCAAATGCTACTGGTTTACTAAAATAATAACCTTGATATTGATTACAACCTAACGACTTTAAACACTCTAATTCTGCCTCTGTTTCTACACCTTCTGCCAATACACCCATATTTAAAATATTACCCAAACCAATAATCATACTTGCGATGGCGGCACTATCACTTTCCTGATCAATATTAGTCACAAATGATCGATCAATTTTAAGTAGGGATGCAGGGATCTTTTTTAAATACGTTAAAGATGAATAGCCTGTACCAAAATCATCAATGCAACAATCCACTCCACAGGTTTTTAATTCTTCAATTAACTTAATACTGCGATCAAAACTCTCTACTAATAAATTTTCTGTGATCTCTAAAGATAAATGTTTTGCCGATATATTATTTTCTTCAATGCACTCCAATATTCTTTGTTTAAAATCGCGCTGAATTAATTGTTTTGCACTGATATTAATGGATATTTTTTTAAAGCTATCGGGCAGCTTCATTTTCTCTAACAACTGAATATGCTGACAAGCTTGTTCTAAAACCATTTGGCCAATGTTTAAGATTAAATCACTTTCTTCTGCAATAGGAATATAAACACCGGGAGACTCCATGCTTCTTGACGAATGAGGCCAACGCAATAATGCTTCTGCACCAATAATTTCGCCATGATAATTATATTGAGCTTGGTAATAAAGCACAAAACTTTTTTGTTTAAGTGCTTCTTTCATTTCTTCGGCACAAGCTAATCGACGATCATTTCTCTCTGACATGTATGGCTGATATATCAGTCCATCTAATATTTTATTGCGTTTTGCTTCGTACATGGCCAAATCCGCATATTTAATCAGATCATCAGTTTTAATCGTTGGATCAGGAAATAAAACATAACCGATACTACAGCTTAATTTGTATGAACCTGAGGCAATAATAAATGGACTCGTTAAATAATTATTGATTTTAGTAATAATAAGTTTTACTTGTTCGATAGACCTTTGCCTTTGCTGATCAAGGTTGGAAACTAGTACAATAAATTCATCGCCACCAAAACGAGCAACCATAATATTATCTCTAGACAATTGACTTAGTCGCTCTGCTAAATTAATTAAAATAGCATCACCAACGGCATGGCCCATTGCATCGTTAATAGGTTTAAAACGATTCAAATCAAGAAATACAAGACTACTAAAACAATTATTTTTTATCGATGAGCTAAATGATTCTTTAATTAAATCATTTAAGTGCTGTCTATTAAATAACCCTGTTAACCCATCATGCTTGGCTTGATAAAGCATTTTACTTTCAATGTTTTTTCGCGCAATAACTTCATCTAACAATGAATCATGTAATAAAGAGCTATAACAACTTGACGCTAGCTTTTCAAAAATAGGTTTAAGGGCTTTTTGAATAGTATTATTTAAAATAAATTTTGATTCGAAAATAATCACCCCATGTTTAGGAATAATAAATCCTGTTAAATAATAGTTTTTTTCCGACTTAGTTGTTAGTATTTTTTGTGATTGGTTTAACTGTCTAGAGAACTTACTTAATAATGAATTATTTTTCCATTCTCCTGTAGGGCTTTTTTTTGGAATGCTAAGAAAATGACGTGCATTTATTTCTTTTTTATTGTTGTTATTAATTGAAATAGCGTTTTTATTTTTATCAATGTAAACATGCGCACTGGTCAGATTTAAACGGTTAAAACATATTTTTATGAAGTGTTTTAACATGATTTTAAGATCTAAATCATTGCCTATTGCCATAGACAATTCATGTTGTAAAGAAATAATAAATAACGCGTTATTCATTGGATTAAAAACGTCCAACAACGGTTGATTTGTTAAGAAGTTTTATAGCGCCGGATTGATCATTTGCAACCTCCCCGATTGACAATACCCCAAAAACCGATCGATTCTCACACTCAGATATTATTTCGGATAGCTCTTGTTGAAATGAATCTTTCATATATAAAACCCGACTGATACAATCAAAAATAATAACCGTTGTTTGAGGTTGATTTTCATCAAATGAATTTTTATTTGCTTCTTTAGATGCCATCTTTGCAGCAGAAATTAATGAACTAATTTCACCTCTAAGAATATAAACCATAGAGTTAACCAAAACATTACCAACGCATTGCAAATGATCATTTGAATTTAAAATAGGATCTCTTACTAAAATATCCCCATTGACACTTTCGATCCCTAGAGGGAAGTGTTTTGCTATATCAAAGAATTCGCATTCATCAAAACGATAATGGCTATTGCTTTCAATACTTTTTTTATATAGTTCAAAAGCTGGTTCATAATTAAGAGTTTCAACAATAGAATCATTTGATTGACTAACAAGAAAAGGACCTAAAAACTTTTCCCACCCATGTGAAAAACCAACTGATAATTTTTCGGGAATGGCAACTATTTGTATAACCCCCGTCAGTAAACCTTGGTTGCTGTATACACATGGACGTTGTTCAAAGTCTAAAAAACCTGCGCCTCCACCAGCACACGAAGTTTCATGCCCTAATGATTCATATAAACATTCTAAAAATACTTCTACCCCTTGCATCAAACCATCATAAAAAATCAAATAATTACTCTTTCGATTAAGAATATCATTTTTTTCTATACTCTTTTCTAACTCAGAAAAATTTAATTGTTGAATTTCAGTAAAATGGCATATCTCCACAGTGTCAGAAAAACCAACAATCAAATAGCCTTTATTTAATAATTTTTTATCAACAATAAGATTAGGGTACATTCCACCAAAGAGAGGAATTGGAATAGTCTCTAAAATTGATGATATATATTTTTCCTGAAAACCGTTTTGACTACAGCTAAGAATTAAGAGACTTTTCGCTTGGCTTTCTAAAGCTAATTTTATCCCTAATTTAAAATCATTAATTTGATTACTTTCAGTATGCCAGATGAAAATTGGTGATGCCATATTATTCATTACACCTTGTAAATTTAATGACTTAATTTTTTAATAAATACCCTGTTCCAAGGATAAGTAATAAAGTGTAGTTAATCGAAGTAAAGTTGTAAAGATAACTAATTTATTACAATCAGTAATTCTTAGCTTTAAAATAAATGAAACAAATGTATCAATAACCAAGACTTTATCGTTTTTTTGTAATATAAATTTTTCCGTTAACCGTATACAATGCAATTAATCCTTCAGCATTACCAACAACAAAATCGCTCTTTAATGCATCAATAAATGTCCTTTTAACTTTTTTCTCATTATATGAATTACTTATTTTTCCTTTTGGACCCGTTTCAATGTGGAATTTAGCATTTGTATTTTTGTACACTGAATAGCTAACTTTTCCTGAAATTGTTTTTAGATTTATTTTGCCATTTTTTTCAAGGCGACTATCAAGCTTTAAATTTCCGGAAACAGTCGATATTTGTCCATCCAATAAGCTTTTACTATAAACATCAATATTTGATGAGACTGATTTTACAAAAATCTTTTTCATTGAACCACGAACTTTTACTTTGCCACTAACGGTTAAAATAGTTACCTCACCAGAAACATCACCAAGTATCACATCACCACTAACATTATTAATAGTGATTTTTTTACTATTCCCACTCAAATTAACATTGCCCGTCATTAAATTGATCTGTTGCTCCGAATCAATATTAGATACTTTTAGATTAGTTGCAATACCGCTAAACTTTATCTTCATCTTCTTAGGTATAAAAAGAGTAAGATTAGAACCTTTGCCACTTCTCGAGCTTTCTTTTCTATCAGGTAACATGATTTTTAAAATGACTTTATTATCATTTAAGCTAAAAATAACTTTTTCAGTTAATGTATCTAATTTTCCTTTAACCGTTACTTTTTCTTTATCCCACCCTTCAACAGAAATTGAACCACGTTCATTATAAATTTCGATCTGATTTGTTAGTGGCACTTCAAGCGTTTTATTTATTTTTTCTGACATCGCAGAAAAAGCAGATAGCGAAAAAAAACTAAAAAGAATGACTATTTTTATAATTAAATATTTCATCAAATTAACCTTTTTCTAACAGTTCTCTAAGGTCAATTAAGGCCGCATTGGCTCGGCTAATATAATTAGCCATAACTAATGAATGATTAGCCAAACCACCAAAACCACTACCGTTAAGGATCATTGGGCTCCAAATTGTTTCTTGTGTTGCCTCTAATTCCCGTATAATTTGAGCAAGACTCGCTTTTGCATTTTTTTTCTCTAACACCAAATCAAAATCAATTTGTATCGCTTTTAACAAATGAATAAGTGCCCAACAGGTTCCTCGTGCTTCATAAAAATTATCATCAATTTTAAACCACGGTGTTTTTACAGAAAATTGTTTTGATGTTTCTGTTGACTGACTAGCCGCTGAATCACCTGATAGATCAGTGTTAATCCTCTCTTGACCAACAGAGGCTGATAAGCGTTGAGATAAACCACCTAACCGTTTATTGACAAGCTCAAACCATGCACTGAGATTATCCGCTCGTGCAAAAAACTGTACATTAGGATCACTTGAGTCAGCAAGTGCATTTTTAAATGCGGATAGTTTGTCAATGGCATTAGAATACCGCCCCTCCGCCGAAGGAAAAATCCATTGATCATGTGCATTATTAAATAACGGTTCTGCCTCTTTCAAGTCAGAATTTTCTAGTGATTGAGATTGCGAGCGGCTCATATGATTTCTCAATACGGAAACCATATCACGTATTTGCACCAATACACCAAACTCCCAAGCAGGGATATTATCTAAAAATATTGATGGAGGCATAATGTCGTTACTAAGTAATCCACCTTTTTTGTTAAGTAATGTTAAAGCAATTTTTTCAGTTGTCGCTAAAGTAATAACACCGGTTACTAAGCTTTGTTTTTCACTCTTGTTACCGACCAGTTTTGAAATTTTCACATCAAACAAGTCAGGCTCAGCACTCCAATACATGCCAAGTATATAAAGCCCTACAACTAACATAATAACAACAAAAGAGATTCGTTTTATCAATGAATTTGATGATTGTAAGGTTGTTGAATGATCAGAAGACTCACTTGTAGCTCCTTCCTTACTCTTATTAAACCAATTGAATTTCCACATTATTCTTCCTCAGAGTTATTAATTATGTTTGATACAACATCAACTTCGACAGTTTGTTTTTCATGATGTTCAAATATCAATTGAAGATTAAACTTTTTTATAGGTAAAGGTTTTTGTAGTCCCATCAGCATAATATGTTTAGCGCCCGGAGTGAATTGAATAGTTTCTCCAGCTTGAATCATTAAAGAGGGTTGATGACTCATTTTTACCATCCCTTCTTTAGTCACCGTTTGATGCATCATGGCATGACGAGAGATATCGCTAGAAATAGCCATGAGAACAAAGCTTTGATCCGTAGGATTTTTAATCGTTAAATACACCGCTGCGGTTCGGCTCACCGGCGGAACTTTAGGCATATAAGCATTACTAATCATTAATTCAGAATTTTTTGTTGTCGCTATCGCTGGAAGCGATAATAAATAACAAGCAAAACTAGATAACAATATTTTACCTATTTTTATAGGCATAATATTTCCCTCGTATAAAATACTTAAGGTTAATTTAAACGATATTATTTTAACAGGATTATTGCCTGATTAACTAGCGTTAAAAACATGGTCAAGGGCAATGACAAATTAAGTTACAATTTAAAATTAATCGACAGAATGTGCTTATAACTAATATTAGTCTCGCACTATCGATAAGGCATCATGAATTATCTGTATAGTTGCAGCAGGCTTAGTCACTTTTTCACTTAAGTGTCGGCGCCACAATTTGCCATTTGGCTGTGCATGAAAGAGTCCTAAAATATGTCGTGTAATATGTTGAAGTTTACCTCCCGATTTTAAATGCCGCTCAATATAAGGTATCAATTGTTCAACAATTTGAACTCGACTAGGCGCAGACTTTTGATCATTAAAAAAGAGCTGGTCAACTGTCGATAAAAGATAAGGATTATTATAAGCCTCTCGGCCGATCATCACACCATCAACATGAAGAAGATGATTTTTGCTTTCTTCTAATGATTTAATTCCCCCATTAATAATAACTTCTAACGATGGAAAATCTTTTTTTAATTGATAGACCGCAGCATAATCTAAAGGAGGGATCTCTCGATTTTGCTTAGGGCTTAAACCAGCAAGTATCGCCTTTCGCGCATGCACAATAAAACTGTCACAGCCAGATCCAGAAACCACCTGTACAAAGTTTTTTAAGTGTTGATAGCTATCTAAATCATCAATCCCAATACGGTGCTTAACGGTCACGGGTAAATCAGTCACATTTTTCATTGCCAAAATACAGTCAGCCACCAATTCAGGTTCAGCCATTAAACAAGCACCAATTCTGCCTGATTGAACTCTATCTGATGGACACCCAACATTGAGATTGATTTCATCATAGCCATACTCTTCACCAATTTTTGCACATTCAGCTAAAGCTTCTGGACTACTACCTCCTAGCTGGAGAGCTACAGGATTTTCTGAATAAGAAAAAGCTAAAAGCTTATCTCTGTCACCATTTAAGATAGCGCCAGTCGTCACCATTTCAGAATATAACAACGTGTGCTTAGAGATTAAACGTAAGAAATAACGTGCATGACGGTCAGTCCAGTCGAGCATTGGGGCAACAGATAAAATACGATTCATAAGATTAAATTAGTCACAAACTGAGCCTCAAACGAAACAACCGAGACTAATACCCTTCTTCATAAGCTGGCGCATAGTTAACAAATCGATTGTAGTGCCCTTGAAAAGTGACATTTACCGTGCCAATAGGTCCGTTTCTTTGTTTACCAATAATCACTTCTGCGATGCCTTTCTTTTCGGTTTCTGGGTTATACACTTCATCACGATAAATAAAACAAATCAAATCGGCATCTTGCTCAATGGCTCCTGACTCTCGTAAATCTGACATCACAGGGCGTCTGTCTGCTCGTTGTTCTAAGGAACGGTTTAATTGTGATAAGGCAACTACAGGACAATTTAACTCTTTAGCAAGTGCTTTAAGAGAACGAGATATCTCCGAAACTTCTTGAGTTCTATTTTCACTCATTCCCGGTACACGCATTAATTGTAAATAATCGATTAAAATCATACCCACACCGCCATGCTCTCTGACCAATCGTCGAGACCGTGTTCGTACTTCAGTAGGCGATAACCCCGCAGAATCATCTATATACAATTTGCAGTTATTTTTTAAAATATTGGTGGCAACTGAAAGGTTATCCCAATCACGATCATCTAAAGTACCCGTTCTTAAACGTGTAGCATCTATGCCACCAATGGATGCAAATGAGCGCATCAACAATGATTGTGACGGCATTTCCATACTAAATATAAGTACCGGCTTTTCACCGTGAATGGCGGCATGTTCTGCCATGTTCATTGCTAAGGTTGTTTTTCCCATAGAAGGTCGTCCAGCCACAATCACCAGATCGGCAGCCTGCAAACCCGAAGTCATACGATCAAAATCTTTAAAACCTGTCGAAATTCCAGTAATACCACCTTTAGATTTTTGTATTTCGTCTAATCTATCCAGCGCTTGAGGAAGAATATGACCGACTGATTCAGGACCTCCACTTTTACTTTCTCTTTCCTCTGAAATTTTGAAAACTTTACTTTCGGCTAAGTCGAGTAACTCATCGGGTTTTCGACCTTTTGGTTCATAAGCCGCATCAGCAATTTCATTTGCAACACCGATTAAGGAACGTAATACTGCGCGTTCTCTAACAATATCTGCGTAAGCACCAATATTAGAAGCACTAGGGGTACTTTTAGCTAAATCGGCAATGTAGGCTAAACCACCAATTTCATCGGCCTCACCTTCTTGCTCCAAAAATTCAAATAATGTCACCACATCCATTGGACGAGCATTTTCAGCTAAATAATGAAGCGCTCTAAAAATAAGACGATGGTCGTTTCGATAAAAATCTTCAGCGACTATTTTCTCTGCAATTCTTTCCCAAGCATCATTATCAAGGATCAATCCCCCTAAAACAGCTTGCTCTGCTTCTAGTGAGTGCGGCGGCATTTTTATATTTTTTACTTGTTGGTCGTCTCGCATCAGTCCAGATATCCTGCTAGTTAAATTCAATATACTTGTCTCTAAAAAATGTAATGGTGATAATTACATTAGTGATAATAATTAGAGCAAAAAAAAACACCTAAAACTTAAAAGCCCAAGGTGTTTCATTTTGTCACTTGAAGAGGTTGAGATCAATCTCTCAAACCACTAATCGATTATTTAGATTAATCTTCTTCAGCAACTACTGTCAATTTAAGTACCGCATTAACTTCTGGGTGTAAATGAACATCAACATCAAATTCACCAATGTTTCTTAACGCACCATTAGGTAAACGAATTTCGTTCTTTTCAACAGCAACACCTTCAGCAGAAATGGCTTCAGCAATGTCTTTAGTTCCAATAGAACCAAATAACTTCCCTTCATCACCACTGTGTGCACCGATTGTAATTGCTAAATTAGCAACTTGATCAGCTCTTGCTTGTGCGGCAGCTAAAATTTCAGCGGCTTTCTTTTCAAGTTCAGCTCTTCGAGCTTCAAACTTTTCAACGTTATCTTGAGTTGCAGGTACAGCTTTTCCTGTCGGCAACAAAAAATTACGTCCGTATCCATTTGCGACCGAAACACTATCGCCCAGCTCGCCCAGATTACGGACATTTTCAAGTAGAATGATTTGCATTATTCTATCCTCTAATAATTCGTGGATGGATACTATTTATGAGCGTCAGAGTATGGCAATAAAGCCAAAAAACGAGCGCGCTTAACAGCAGTTGAAAGTTGACGCTGATATTTTGCTCGAGTACCCGTAATACGGCTAGGAACAATTTTACCAGTTTCAGTCACATAGCTTTTTAAAGTAGCTAAATCTTTATAATCTATTTCCGAAACACCTTCTGCAGTGAAACGACAATATTTACGACGTCTAAAAAATCGAGACATTTTCTATTCCTCCGTTATTCTGCAGCTGATTCAGCTTCAGCAGAAGTAGTTTCTTCAGCTTTCACTTTATCATCAGTAGGGGTTGATGGTGCGCTTTCACGTTTTTTGTCAGAAGAATCAAAGCTTTTAGCCGCTTCTTCTTTTGCCTTAACCAGCGGTGAAGCTTCAGTTACAGGACCTTTCATTTTAATAACAAGGCTTCGTAATACCGCGTCATTAAAACGGAAAAGGGTTTCTAATTCTTGAATTGCTGAATAATCAGCTTCCACATTAAATAAAACATAATGTGCTTTATGAGAATTATTAATAGGATAAGCTAACTGGCGGCGTCCCCAGTCTTCATTTCGGTGGATAGTACCTGCTGCATCAGTGATTACAGTGGTATATCGTTCAATCATTCCAGGCACTTGATCACTTTGATCAGGGTGCACTAGAAATACGATTTCATAGTGTCGCATAAGAGCTCCTCACGGTTTCCAGTCAACTAAGCATTTGATTATTATAAATAATATCAAAAGATCTTAACTGACAAGGAGTTAAGTCAAATTGTTTGTTTATCAATCTTAAAGTATCGCAATAATGATTCAATCATAGCAAGCCCCTAAGAGCGCGGGATTATACGGGGCTTCGACTTTGAATGCAATAGATAGTATTGTCCAAT
>CAYZBK010000050.1:0-19293 GCA_964476655.1 uncultured Kangiella sp.
TCGAGATTAATCGAGATAATCGATCCGCTGTTCGTAACTTTGACTCCTCAACTTTCAAACCTCAGGTTAATTAGGAAGAAGATCCTCACAACAGTTAATATAAACTTTTCAGGTATTGATTAACTTTTTTAATTAACCTTTGATTTGCTTGCCAAATTCTTTTGTTTGCATGGTTGTCCGTGTCGAGTAACTGCCAATTATCAGTCCAGACTCGTTTTAGGTTTTTTGCTTGCTGTTTAATCTCTGGGGTCATTAATTCTGATAAAGCTAAAATCAAATTAACTTTAACCCACCCATTAATGGCACCTGTACTGTCTTCTGAAGAGGCGTAGGTAGAAGTATCAATAATGTACTGCAAATGGGCAGACTCTCTCATTATTTCAAATCCAGCCGTTCGGAAATTACGATTTTCTTCTGATTTTTCGTTGCGCCATGAGTTATAACTCAACGCAGTTACTGCAATGAGTATGCTGAGTATCGCTAAAATATTCTGTTGCAACTGCTTTTTCCAATGTATAGACATTACTATTCTCCTAGCTCTTTTCCGTATTCACTTAGAATAAAAGAATTCAATAAGGATGTTTTGTTACATTTATAACTGACCTCTGTATTATCTGTAGTTACCGCGTTTTGCTTATCGTTCATCAATTGATCTTTATCAACACGGATAATAAGCTATTTGATAAAATTAATTCCGCAAATACACAAAAACTAAAGGAGATCACAATGACAAATGTTAGACATGGTTTAAGCATTGGTATTGAACGAGTTAATCGTCAATTTTTTCTTTCTCTTAAGGTAGTTGGCACACTCACTCATGAGGATTATGAAAAAATTAATCCGCTAGTAGACTCTGCACTTGCTGGTGTTAAAGAGCCAGAAATGAATGTGTATATCGACGGATCTGAGTTACAAGGCTGGGAACTAAGAGCGGCTTGGGATGATTTTAAATTTGGTCTTAAACACAATAACCAATTTAAAAAAATTGCCATTTTTGGTAATAAGAAATGGCAAAAAAGTATTTCTAAAATTGGTTCTTGGTTTATTTCAGGTGAAATCAAATATTTTGAATCCGCTAACCAAGCCTTGGATTGGTTAACGGAAAAATAATTATTTTTTAAATGGCGCATTAGCTAGGTCGTTCCAAACCCAGCTTAGCCATTTAATTAATGAAAAACTTAACCAAGTTGCCCACAACAACATTAAGCCTTTGTAAACCCACAAAGGCAATGTGTAAACGGTCACTAAACCTAATGATTTTTCGCCCTGATCTAAAAACCATTTAAGTGAGTGTCCGTAGGAATCATTTCCTCGTACTCCCATATCAGGCGATCCCAATAAACCATTTGATACTGCGCCGACTAAAACTAATACGGCAATAATTGATGATATTAATATTAACCAACTCACCGGAATTTTCATGGGTTTAGCTGCAGTATTATTTTGTCTTCGCCATTCACCAGCTAACAACCAAGCAATAATTAAAGATAATGCAGGCCAAGAAAAAGTACTCATACCGAGTCCTAAAATTAACCACTGCAAGTAGTTAAGCGGTGAAAAAGATAAGCGGCTCAAGGCAAAGGCTAAAAGTGTAAAAAAGAGCAGCTCTCCCCAGTAAATAATTGCTGGGCCGTAACCTGGTCCACTAGTAGAAATTAACCATCGATTTTTAGGTAAAATTAAGTGTGTTGAAAGGTTACTGAATGTTTGATCAATTTCAATTTTATCTAAGTTAAAATCAAACGTAATTTCTAATGCTCTTTCAATTTCTAATGTTAATTGATGCTTTCCGGGCTTTAAGCCTATCGAAACTATTCCTTCTACTTTTCCTAAATTTACGACATTGCTATCATGAGTAATATTTTTTAATTCGGCATCTCCAATTTTAATTTCTAATGATTCTGCCCGTGTAGCAACATATTCAATAACAAGATGAGTTGTTGTTTTTCGTTTACTAACAGTATGCTTTTGATCAACTCGAGTAATAGCAACAGAGGCCCCTTCTACCGCAGGGGGTTTAGTCAAACTAAAATTAAGTTTTTCTCCCGCCCGAGG
The DNA here is from genome assembly GCA_964476655.1 of uncultured Kangiella sp. Taxonomy (GTDB): domain Bacteria; phylum Pseudomonadota; class Gammaproteobacteria; order Enterobacterales; family Kangiellaceae. Next base: position 2,056 of record CAYZBK010000050.1, read on the forward strand.
AAAATACTGATAGATCCAATAATCATCACCACTTATATTATGAGGTGCTACCGCGTCAATACCATTAATTTGAATGTTCCAATTGGGATAAACTAATATTTGCCAAGATTCGGTAATTGATTTTTCATCTAAAGCGATTAGTTCAAATTCTGCCACGTCATTAATACTTGATCGCCAAGAAACTTCATAACGATTTCTTGGAATAACAATTTTCATTTTTCTATTGACAACTTTATCACTCATTTCAATCGGTTGTTCGAAACGAAGTAATGGGATCTTCGCTGTAATTGCGCTATTTTTTGGTGCTTTTCTCCTTACCTTAGTCTCTAAATTCCATTGTGTGGAAAAGGTAAATCGACGAGTCATAAAAAGAAGATTCTCAATTGACTGTTCTTGAGCTGTTGGCTGCCCATGTTTTTGATTTATTAAAATATCTGTTGATAATTTTTTTGAATCGCGAGTTAATTGAATAAAATTGCTTTCTAAATGATCCGAATTAATGCCTGTAATATTCCATCCGCTAAGTTGATGTTTAATTATTTTTGGTTGTTCTAAAAACTGAATAGTTAGCTCAGATTTATTTTTTAACTTAGCAACAATAACCAGTTTAGTTTCCCCTTTTGGTAAATTAATCCAACTACCTAAAGTATTTTTCCATAAATATTTATAAGGCTTACCATTCATTAAAAGTTTTTCAATATTCCAATCCGCTGAACTTGGAATTATTGTTGCAACTTTAATATTGCTTTGAAAAAATAATTCTAATTTTAAACGATCACCATTCACAATTAATTTTGCTTTTGGACTACTAACACAATCAGGTAAACAGTTCGGTTGAGGATAAAGTCGATTTTGTAGTTCAGTTAACATTTTATCGTTAGGTATTTCTGATGCTTTAACGCTCGGTTGAAACGAAAAATTAGCAAGCAATATTAAAATAGCCGCTGACGCCGTCACTTTTGATGCTTTTTTAAAGACGCCAGTAAAATAATTTTTCAAATTAAAATCTTTATTCAGCATCATTAAAAACCAAAGCGCCGAGAATATAATAATCATAATACGTAAAAGTTTCACTACACTTTCCGATAACACGGTAATCTCCACTAATTCAGCGCCATTAACGGGTCCATTCCAACTGTATTGCGCGCTTCGCCAACCCCAACTTGGTTTGCCTTTACCCGCTTGAATAACCGCCCCTTGTTCATAACTATTCATTGAAGGGGGAACTAATTTTCTTAACCGTTGTTTTGATTTTATTTCAGGCTCTCTCAAGGCTCTAAGCTCATTAGCCTGCATTCGTATTGGCATACTCTTTTTTTCAACCCCTTGTGATAGTGGTTGTTTGTCAGAGTATTCGCTATCAAAAAAACGATAAGATTGATTTGAGTTAATACTTTTACTGATTTCTAACTGTGGATGAAGACTAAAACGGATCTGCTCTGCTAAAAACGGTAAAAGAGCTAGCAATAATAATCCAACTGAGATCCATTTATAAATATTAAGCGCTTTTAATAAGCTTGTTTTGGTGATTTTAGAGGCTAAACTTAATGCTACGGTAAAATTTAACCAAAGAAACATTGGCACATTTTGTTCATGATAACTTAAAATTAATGCCACTAAAGCAATTAATGCAGGCAGTATGCCAAAAAATTTATAAACTAACGCTAACGTAATTAGAATAAAAAATATGTCCAGTAGATCCCACTGATTAATCCAGTCACCATAACTATTATCTGCTCCTCGAATAGAAAATAATTTTCTTCCTGGTGGAATATTAAGTCTGACCTTAGTGGTAGCAAAATCGACATCCCAACCTGAGGCATGTTTCATATTTTGTGAATCGACTTCTCCACTGGCTTTTATTGCAATTGTGGAGGTTCTTATTTCTGCGCCAGTTCGTTTTTTTGTATCATAGGTAATTAAACGATCTTTGGCGTGGTTACTTAACTGAGTTAAACGATAATCTTTAATGGTATTTATTCGCCAATCTTTTGATTTTGTACCTTGAATGCTATCAAAAAAATAATAAGTCGAATTATCAAAACTTAACCACATTTTTCGATTCAAAGTTAATCGATCTGAACTGTGGGTAATGCCTCGATGACGTTGTTTAATTTTAAAGCTATCATTTTTATTTAACACATAATGCGGTAAATCTTTCCAACCTTGCATAAAACCTTGATTAGCATCTATTGGAGAAACGTTTTCAATTTGAGTGGAGCGTAATCGTTCATTATTTTTAAAAACCCAAATCTCTTCCGTAGGCCAAAAATCACCCGACTCATTAAAAATAAGTTCTTCAGGAAAACCATGAAGCTTAAATTCTAAATGTATTTGATAATGACCTGATTTTAATTGAACCCAAAGATTTCCTTGGTTATCAATACGAGAGTTAAGTCGTGAATTGATTGAGGTTAACTGATATTGCTGTAAGTTAAATTGGGTCAATTTTTTCTCTCTCCCACTTCCGCCAATTTCTAGATCAATAGCGACAGACATCGTCATGGGATGATTATCTCTAATAAGACGATTAACTCTTAATTTAAGATAATCTTTTTCTTTTAATTCTGTTAATTTCTCACGTCCGAGCCAAATTAAATTTCCTCGACGGTCGATAAAATCTTGTTTCTTATCATTAATCACTAATTGAATAAGATCCGCTTGTTTAGGAATAGGAAATGACTCTGGCTGTTTTGCCCACTCAATATATCCTTGAATTTGATAATTTCCCTTGGGTAATAATATGTAAGGCTGACTACCATTTTCTAAAACAACGGCTTTTTTTTGATTTACCAGTACACCTTGTGGCCAAAGTTCTTTATTACCTGGTAGAGGAATTTTACTTTCTTCAATCACTTGCCAACGTTGGACAAATGCCATTCGCTGAGCTTTCATCTCTAAATTAAGCTTGCTTGGCCAAGCACAAATAAAATTTTGTTTTTGATTGATTTTTTGTCCATTTAAATAAGGACAATTTCTATACTCTTGTTGATAACCAACCCAATCACTCCATTTTAAAAGTTCAGAAGGTATGTTGTTAGAATAAGCTGTAGTAGAAAATAACAAACCACATATTAGTATTAAACGATAAGCCATAATTGATCCCTTGTATTTATTTCTTATATTCACTTGGTTAATATTGTATTACCATTCTTTAATTATTGTAAATTTAATCAATACTGTAATAAGTTATTATTTCAGTAATTCAATCTCTTATCATTGATGAAGAAACACCGTTAATATTACTATTCACGGGTTATCTTAAATTTATCGACACACCAGTTTTAACTGATCTTTCTTGCTCATTTGACTAACAACCAGTGAGTAGGAATTATCAATCATTCGTTTAATCTCATTCTCTGGAATGCTATTATCCAAAATAATGGTGTTCCAGTGACGTTTATTCATATGGTAACCTGGTAGAACCGAGTCAAAGATATCTCTTAAAGCAAATGCTTCATCTGGATCACATTTTAGATTCATCCACCAATCTAAATGATTTTTTTCACCTCCTTTGCCCATTTTTCCAAGTGATAATGTTGCAAACATTTTATTATTTACTTTAAAAACAGTCACTTCCGAACCAAAAGGGTATTGCTTTTTTGCTTGTTGTTGACTTAATAAATACGTTTCTGCTTGAATTTGATCCATATCGATACACTTTTTTAGGATAATTGGTTACATATTAAACATATTTGTAAGATATGTCTTACAAATACAAGTGTCTATAGCCTATTAAGCTAAATTATTTGCTCACGTAAAATATGATATATAGAATATCTAACCTGATGAATAGTCATAACATGAATATACAAAATGATTTTCAATCCCGCAAATCATACAAGCGATCTGAGAGATTGGTTCTGAAGAAAGCGGATATTTTTATCGAACACGAGAAGGTCATATCAATGGCCCTTTTAGCACAAGAGCCTCAGCTAACTATGATTTAAACAACTTTGTTCAAACCGCTATTATGGAACAAGAGTTTCTAGGAACTCAGTTTAGTTTAAGTGCTTAAAAGCGCTCTATTCCCGTCTATTTTAACTTTCATATTCGATAAAAAGCTGATCAATATCAGTTTTTTTATTATTTATAAGTGAGATAATGAAAACTCTCTATTATCAATTTATAAAACTGCTATATGCTAGTCACTCATTTATCCGAAAGTTTCAATAATAAAATCAAGTCAATTGTCGTCAGAAATTTAAAGCCAAAAAATTTGACTCGCCTCGTCACAAAAATGCCGATGAAGTTTAATCAATTGATTATTGAAAAAACACTGAATTATCTATTTTCTGAGCAGATTATCGAAAATGAATTTGAATTTTTAAATGGTCGAATTTTACAAATAACAATTGAAGACGCTAACCTTATAATGGGAATAAGCGCAAAAAAATCAAAGCTATGTTGTACTTATCTTGGAACAGATCATTTTATTGCAGATGCATATCTTTCTATTGATACATCAAATGCAATTTTACTAGCAAATCAAAAAACTGATCCTGATACTTTGTTTTTTCAACGAAAACTAAAAATAAAAGGTGACACTGAATTAGTTCATCACACTAAAAATATTATTGATAGTCTGGCACCAGATATAATTCCAAATAATTTATTAAAGCTATTAGCTTATTATAAAGAGCAAGTTCTTCACTAATTAACTAATTGCATACCTTCAATTTGCATCCAATAACCATTGCAATATTCATATTGGTTTTGCAAACGTTTAGCATCAAATTTATTTTCGTTGGGACCTTTCAAAATGCCCGTTAATTGATTAATCACTTCTAAAGTATCTTCTGCAGAAATAGGTACAATTTTTAAAATATCAATTCCACGCTCTCTTAAATCATCGCAATGATTTAATAATTGGCTAAGCTTTGCAGATTGTGTTTGAATGCCATTAATTTGAGCAAAACTATCGCCTTCTTGTGTTTTTACTAATATGCCCTGTTCATCTTGTAAACACTTAAACTGGCACTTGTCCTTAGGTAATTGGTAATGTTTTGCAGTAAAACATCGAGCTGAGTGTGCTAGAGCCATTCGTCCAAAGACTTGATATTCGATTTCAACGTGATTCTTTTTTGCAAAAGGTGTCATTAACGCAATGTCGTCTTGACCGAGTTCTACAGGGACCTGCCAACGAACCATTCCTAATGAAATTAACCTTGCCATAGTTTGATTGTTATAAATATTAATGCCACAACCTGCCACAAATGAATTATTATTTTGACTCGCAACTTCAATTGCAGACATATCATTCGCTTCAATCAAATATTTCTTTTGTTGGGCTATTTTAGAAAGATAGGATAATTCAGATTCTGCTTCTATTAATGTTAGAGTACTTAGAACAACTTCTTTTCCTGCAAGCGTTAATATATTAGCAACTTCTAACCAATCATCATATTTCATGTTTCGTCTTTTAGAGCAAACCGTTTCACCTAAATAAACAATATCAACAGAGGATAATGCCACTTTATTATAAAAATTATAATAAGCTTCTTTGCTCCAATAATACGGCACTGCGGCAACTGAAATTTTCATAGTATGTGATTGATTATTTTTCATTAATTATTGCCAAGATCTTTCATAAGCACCTAGTGTCGTTTGTTTGCCTTCTGCAAAATTGGCCAATTGTTCGATACATTCTTTGGGTACTCTTTGACCATTCAGCAGAATTTGATCTATCGCTTTTCGCCACTCTTGAGTTATCGCCGCCACATAAGCGGGACTACGCTGACGTCCTTCGAGCTTTATTGCCACAATACCGGCTTGTTGTAATTCAGGTAAAATGTTCATCGTATTTAAACTGGTTGGTTCTTCTAAAGCATGTTCAATCTTTCCATTCACATTAAATCTGCCTTTACATAAAGTGGGATAACCCGCATTTTCATTTTCTGTAAAACGGTCAATTAACAAGCCATTTAATCGTGATTCAAGAATCTCACCTTTATCTTGCCAATCTACATACGATGCCGGAGAGCACACCCCTAATGTATTAGGTGATTCACCGGTTAAATATGAGGAAAGATAACATCGACCTTCTGCCATAATGCATAAACTGCCAAAACCAAAAACCTCAATTTCAACTGAAGAATGTTTTGCTAAATTGCATACTTGTTTTAAAGAAAGAACCCGCGGTAATACGGCTCTTAGAATGCCAAAGTTTTTTTCATAAAAATTTAATGATTCTAGATTTGTCGCTGACGCTTGAACTGACAAATGAATTGGGTAATCACTTGAACGGCTTCGAATATAATCCATCACCCCAATATCTGCGACTATGAGTGTATCAATGCCTAAGTCTATTGCTTGATCAACGGAATCTTTCCATCGCTGGAAATATTTTTCCCTAGGGTAAGTATTAATTGCACAATATACCTTACAGTTTTTATTATGCGCATATTCTATGCCTTTAATAATTTGTTTTTCAGAAAAATTTAGACCTGAAAAATGTCTTGCATTGGTTTCATTCTTAAATCCAATGTAAACAGCATCAGCGCCGTGATCAACCGCTTTTACTAATGAATGGTAATTACCAGCGGGGCAAACAAGTTGCATATTTTTACTCAAGACTAAAAATAAAAATTATAAATTCAAGAGAGAATATTAGCGTTGATCTAGATCATGAATTTTATTCTCTCCAAAGCTATATGCAACGACTTGACTGATTTCACCAAAAGTTAGCTGGGACTGTTGCTGCCATTCATTAAAAGTTTCTTGAACTAATTTTAAATCACGTTGCGAATTTGGTTGTCTTGTTATAAGACCTTGATTAATTAAATACTGAACAATATCTCTAGTTAATAAGAAGGTATCTTTTCCCATAACTCTCAAAAAATATGGCCCTGTATTTCCTCCTAATCGACAACCATTTTTTTTCAGATATAACCATAATTGAGTAATTTGATCACTTGGCCAGTCTGCTATAAATTGCCCAAAGCCCTTATTTTGGTCTGATATTTCTTTTACAAAATAAGCATTTTCACGAACCGCCTTTACCTTTGTATAGTTTCTAATAATGCGTTTATCTTGACTCATTCTTTCTATTTGTTCATCACTGGCAAGTTCTAACTTACTCGGTTCAAACCCCCAAAAGACTTCTTCAAAACCGGACCATTTATTTTCTACAACTCGCCAAATAAAACCCGCCTGAAAAATCTTTTTTACCATTGCCGCTAAATAATCTCTGTCTGCAATGCTTATTAACTGCTTGTTTGTGTTCGGCTGGGATAACAAAGACAACAGCACTTGCTCACTACCTTTGCGCTTTACGGCTCTTTCGTATAATCGGTTAAATTTTTCCATTAGTTATGGATCTCTGTTATTACACTTATTATCTGATTAAATACCTGTCATAATCTTTCAATAAATATTATATAGAATAGGATAGATGAATACCTTACTAATTATTGGATATGTTTGGCCAGAACCACAGTCATCTGCCGCTGGTTCTCATATGTTATCATTAATTCGTTGTTTTAAAAGGGCATCCTGGCGAGTCATTTTTTCTACAGCCGCTAAAAAAACTGAATATATTACTGATTTACATAAAGAAGATATTGAAACTCAAGAAATCAAAGTTAATGATTCGCACTTTGACCAATTTATAACAAAAGTTAATCCAACGGCTGTACTCTTTGACCGTTTTTTAATGGAGGAACAGTTTGGTTGGCGCGTCTCTGAATGCTGCCCTAATGCACTACGGATTTTAGATACAGAAGATTTGCAATGTTTAAGAGATGCAAGACATTCTGCACTTAAACAAAATAGAAAATTTAACTTTTCAGATCTTAATTCCGACTTAACAAAACGAGAAATTGCTAGTATTTATCGCTGCGATATTTCATTAATTATTTCTAGTTTCGAAATGTCGTTATTAACTGAGCATTTTAAAATAGCTCCTCAATTATTAATTCACCTTCCTTTTATGATTAATCTCATAGACAGAAATATTATCACTCCAAACTTTGAACAACGAAAAAACTTTATCGCTATTGGAAATTTAAGACACGCTCCAAATTGGGATTCTATATTGTACTTACAAAAAATCTGGCCTCTTATTAGAAAAAAACTTCCCAAAGCCGAACTTCATATTTATGGTGCTTATACGCCCCCAAAAGCAACCGCATTAAACAATTCTAAAACAGGATTTCTTATAAAAGATAGAGCCGGAAATGTTAATGAAGTAATGAGTCAAGCAAGAGTATGTTTAGCACCTCTGCGTTTTGGTGCAGGTATAAAAGGAAAATTAATTGATGCAATGATCTCCAATACACCTAATATAACTACAAATATTGGAGCCGAAGGAATGAGCACTGATCAACAATGGCCAGGATTAATTGAGGATAATTTAGAAAGTATTGTTGATGCGGCTGTTTCACTCTATGAAGATAAAGAGTTATGGACTAAAAATAGCGAGCTTTGTGATCCACTATTAAATGAAGTATATGATAAAGAAAGACTTGAAACAAAATTAATGAATATAATTAATCACACCCTTAAGAATATTGAAAAACATAGAAACAATAATTTTATTGGTTTGATGTTAGGTTATCACTCATTAAAAAGTACTAAATATATGTCTAAGTGGATTGAGGAGAAAAATAAATCATTATATTAAAATAAAAATCACCTCCAATAGTTTAGTGTTCTTCTAATTTTAAAATTCCTTAATAAATTTAAAGGTTTTTTCTTTTTTGGTTTTATTGGGGAATTTATAAAATTAATTGTGGCATCCAATACTCGTTTTGAGGATTGTCCATCAGTATAGGGATGAAGCTGTTTATTATATAAGTCTATATGCTCTATTAACTCCTTGGGTCTACTTAATGCATACTCTAAATGATTTCCTAATTCATTTCTATCTGTAAAATTAATCAGGTGATTCCCTTTATTATTTCCATTAAAAGTAACCACTGGCTTGCCTTGAAGAATAAACATTAATAATATTGAAGAGGTATCACACAACATCACATCTGCAGCTTGCAGTAGAGGTATAACATTATCTGTTTCAATAAACTGCAAATTTTCATTTGATAGTTGCTTATACATATTAACTATCTCCTTTGACATTTTTGGATGAAACTGTACTAACCATTGCCATTTTGATCTTCTACTTAGCTTTTTTACTTGTTCATATAAGTGCGGGGCACAGGTTAGATTTTTTGTAAAAGTAGAGCACATTATTATTGTTGGCCTGGAGTCTATTCGTTTAGCATTTTGATTAAATAATGGATCCATCGTTGGCCAACCCGTTTCTACAACATCAAAAAAACTATATTGTTTTGATAACTGTTGAAAGCGTTTTGTTGTATTAGGTCCTTGGGTACAATATAAATCAAAACAACCACGAATTCTGAAGTGACCAACGTTTTCAGATTTATTTCTTTTTCTTACGTTGAATCCATGAAACACGGCCACTTTTACACCAGGAATAAAACTTGGTATAACATTTCCTGGAACAAAACTTGCGTCAGGTTGATATTGAATTATTTCATCGACTGTTTCTAAAACTTCTTCCTCAGTTGATAAATATCTTTTATTAACTTCATCTCCAAATAGAAACCACTTAACTTGATGCCCTTGAGCTAAAATTTCTTTTTGTAGTGGACGCAAGATGGCATAGCTATAGTTTTGTGAAATAAAAAATAAAAAATGTTTCTTTCCGTTTTTTATACCTATTATTTTGTCTTTTGACAATATGTTTAAATTTGATAAACGATTTATATCTTTAATCGCTATATCTAAACCACACACAGGTTGAATTTCTTTTATTCTATTTTTTACGGCTTCATAGTGTTTTTTATTCATCAATAAAGAGGCGTTAATACAAAGCTCTTGGACTGTTGGTTTAGAAGGGATCAATAGGCCTTGTGCAGCACATATTTTTAGTCGAGCCGGCTGATCTTTTGAAACCGGAGCTGCGACACATGGTCGTTGTAATTCAATACTTTGTAAAAGAGTATCCCCTGCAGAAATTACACAACCTTTTGCTTCATTTAATAAAATTATATATTCGGCGCTTGGGATAAACCGATAACACTGCACAAAATTATCTTTAGGAATTTCGTTTGGATAGTTTGGCCCAAAGATTACCACAGATGGAATTTTATGTTGTTGAGAGAATTGAACCGCACTTTGATAATAAATATCTGCAGCAAATTGTGACTTGACTTTATGCCCACCAGAACCAGAACAGAAAATATAATATTGCCTCGATAATAACTGATATTTTGATAGAATTTTTTGCGTTTGGTGGTGATCGATTTTTGGTAAAATAGGTCCTATGTTTTTTGGTATAGGCTTACTTAACAGATTTAGTTTTATACGTGAGAGCCAATTAATTTTCGAAATTGCGTAATTTGTTTGTACCACCCAATGTAAATCCGTATTTAATAATCTTTGGAGTTTCAGCCCTCTCGCTCTTTTTCTTTTATGCTGAGAAATAAAGATTACTTTAGCTCCTAATGACTTTGCATAAGCCATTTGTTGAGAGCGTCCAGCACAGTCAAAAATCACAATGTCTGGTCGGATCTGCTTCATTACCGCTTTTACGGTAGGAGTATCTTTAGTTGCAGAATGTTGGCTATAATGTACTTTATAAGGGGAATCATTAGCATAATTAACATACTTGTTGATAATAAAATGGATATCAAAATTATTATTTTCTGACAACAAGGTTTCAGCCAAAATCATTGAACGAGTATATTCACCAATACCTTTGGTTGAAGAAACAGGAATAAATAAAATGACAGGCTTTGACATCAGTAACTTTCAAAAAGGTTAAAAATTAATTCTATCTGATTTTTAATTAAAATGTATATTTCATTTGTAACAACCGTTTAAAGCCATCAATTAAGCATGTTACAATTCTATATCTTACTATAAAAGTTATTTCAGGTTACAGAAAATCTTATGAAGCATGTCGCAATAGTAATAGATAGTTTAACTGGAGGAGGTGCAGAAAAGATTGTTCTGACTTTAGCAAATGCGATGGTTGAGATGGGTCATAAAGTCACCATACTTTCATTAAGCAGTAACTATGATTACATCCTTCCTGAAGATGTAAAAATTGATTTTCTATTTAAGGGAAGAGCTTCTAAGGTTGATCGATACTGGAAGGTAAAAAATAGTATCAATAAGTTAGAGAAGTGGTTCTATGAAACCCAACAATTGAGTGGTAAATACGATTTAATATTATCTAATTTAGATAAAAGTAATAATTTGTTAGCAAAAAGCACTTTAAAAAATAATAACAACCTATTTTTTATTGTTCATAATAGTATTGAAGAAGAACTCATTAGGCAAAAAAAACTAGGTCCTATCGCCTACTATTATCTTAAATCATCAAAGAATAACTTATCAGGGAAAAACCTGATTACCGTTTCTAAAGGCCTAGAAAAAGAAATAATGCAGAACTCTAAAATTAAGCCAAAATCTATACGTACTATTTACAACCCTTTCGATTTTAGTGTAATTCAAGAGCAATCTAACATTGCAAACCACAATATACCGGAAACACCTTATATAATACATGTTGGTCGTATGGCTAGGCAAAAGCGACACGACATACTCTTTCAAGCATTTAAAAAGGTGGATCACCAATATAAATTGGTACTTTTGTGTAATAAACCTCAAAAAGCCATCAAACTTGCAAAAAGATATGGTATTGAAGAGCGGTTAATTTTACCTGGATTCCAAACAAACCCTTATAATTGGATTAAACATGCTGAAATACTCGTATTGAGCTCAGATTATGAAGGGTTTGGTAATGTACTTGTAGAAGCTTTAGCTGTAGGAACTAAAGTTGTCAGCACTAATTGCTCTCATGGCCCAAATGAAATACTAAAAGATGAACACTCAAATTTTTTAGTACCTCGTCGTAATGCCAATGCACTATCAAAAGCGTTAGACTCTTCGCTAGCTACCCATTTACTTAATAATGATTTAGACATATTAGCGAATGTTTCTGCAGAAAATATTGCAAAACAATATATATCATTATGTAAATAATTTATTATCAATACATCTTTATGCAATATACTTCATCCTTATTTCTACAAACATCCAATTTTAGAGTTTTGTTATGAAAAAAATCTTATTATTAATCGGCTTTATAGCTTCATTTTCAACAGAAGCTGCTCCGTGGGTAGATATTAAAGACATTAGTTTACGAGCCGATCTTCAATTTTTAGCAGATAGTCATGTTATCAATATTCCAGTAACAAGCTATCCTTTAATGTGGGCAAGCATTAATACAAGTATTAAAGGGACTAATCTTAAAACCCTCTCTAATGCCCAAAAAAGCGCGATTGATCATGTTAAAAGAGCAATGAAGGCTGCAACTACTACAGGGTTTAAAAACCAATTTAAACTTTATGCAACATCAACTGAGCGTCAATTTAACTCGCATGAATTAAATTATCCTGAAAAATCTAATCTGACGATTTCCTCTCAATATATCAATCAACAATTTTCTGGAAAAATTCAAGTTAATCATCACTTTAGCAATCCATTAAATAATAGCGATGACAAAACTAATTTTGATGAAAGTTATTTAGCCTACAAATTAGGCAATTGGGTATTAACATTAGGTTCACTTGAACAATCATGGGGACCAGGCTTAGATTCGAGTTTAATCCTTTCTAACAATGCACGCCCACTTCCTGCGTTTAGCATTAGACGAAATGATTCAAGAGCTTTTAAAACTCCTTGGTTAAGCTGGATAGGACCTTGGACTTTTGTTGCGCAAATGGCGCAGCTTGAAGAAGAACGTCACGTCCCCAACGCTAAACTTTGGAGTACCCGCGCCACTTTTAAACCCTATAAAAAATTAGAGTTAGGTTTATCTTGGTCTTACCAATGGGGTGGCGATGGACAGCCTAATTCTTCGCGTTTCTTTTTCAACGGTTTATTGGGACAAACAGAATGCGTTAATGAAGAGAGCTCTTGCGATAAATCTTTACAAACCAAGCTTGGAAATCATTTAGCAGGGTTAGATTTGCGTTGGTCAGACACCTTTTCTGGACAACCTTATGCCATATATGCCCAAACTATCGGTGAAGATAGCTCTGGGCCTAGCGTATTTCAAATTTCAGATAAATCTTTCTTATATGGCTTAGAAACACATCTAACTATTGCTCAGCAAAGGATCTGGATTAACTTGGAATACAGTGATACTCAAGCTAACTGCGGACCAAGAGGCGATACCTCTCAAGACTGTTTTTATGAGCACGGAACTTATCAATCAGGATATCGTTTCTATCAAAGAAGCATTGGTTCAAAATATGATAACGATGCTGAAACTTATGCGTTAACAATATTTTCTCAACTCAGCAGTGGAAATCAGTGGCAATTGATCCTTAGAAACTTGGATCTAAATACCAATGATCGTGACAGGTATCCCAATAACTCCAGTTTGGGTAATAGCGTTTCAAAAGTTTTTAAACAGATAAATCAAATTGATATGCAATATCAATTTGATTTATTTGACGGACGGTTAACCGTTGGCGCATTAGTTGATGATGTTAAAATTCAAGACGATGAATCAGAAATTGAATATGGACTATATTTTAACTTTACTTACTAATTAATTAACTAAAACCCTTCTATCGGCTGAAACAATGCTTGCCAATCATCAGCCGTTAAATTCATAGTATCTAAAGACTCTTGGTCGTATAAACCTTGAGAAAGTTTATTTTTTTGTTGTTGCATTTGTTGAATCTTTTCTTCGACGGTTCCTTTAGTAATTAACTTATATACAAAAACCGGTTTGTCTTGCCCTATACGATAAGCACGATCATTAGCTTGCTGTTCAGCCGCGGGATTCCACCAAGGATCATAGTGAATAACCGTATCAGCAGCCGTTAAATTTAATCCTACACCACCCGCTTTTAAACTAATTAAAAAAATTGGTATATTACTTTTTTGAAATTGCTCTACCATTTTTCCGCGATGCTTTGTTTTTCCTGTCAACATCAAAAAGGGCAAAGACATCACTTCTAATTCTTTAGCAATAATATCAAGCATGCTAGTAAAAGAAGAAAATAATAATATACGTCGGCCTTGCTCTACCATGGTGGGTAATCGCTGTTGTAACCAAGAAATTTTAGTTGAAGAACTATTTCTTTGAGCTGACTCTAATTTTATAAGTGATGAATGACAGCAAACTTGACGTAATTTTAACAATGCATTGCCAATCAAAAATTGATTTCGAGTTTTACTTTCTAACGACATCACTTTATGAACTTGTTCTATCATAGAAATACGAATAGTCTCATAAAGATCTGCTTGAGACTCTTCCAACTCTAACAAAACTAACATTTCAGTTTTACTAGGTAGTTCTTTTGCTACTTCATTTTTAGTTCTTCTAAGCATTAACGGAGCCACTCGTTTAGCTAATAAGCTTTGACGTAAATAATCTTGGTTTTTCTCAATAGGCTGACGATATAATTGATTAAATTGATATTCACTACCTAAAAAATCGGGCATTAAAAAATGAAATAATGACCACAATTCACCCAAATGATTTTCCATAGGTGTACCGGTTAAACATAAACGCTGATTAGAACGAAGTTCATTCACTGCCGCGGTAATTTTACTACGAGTATTTTTAATCACTTGTGCTTCATCTAATATTAATAAATGAAAATGTAAATTAGTCAGTTTGTTAATATCTCTTAAAATTAAACCATAACTCGTTATAACAACATCTGAATTGGCTATTTTAGGAAATAAGACCTTTCGATTACTTCCTGCAAAAATTAATACTTTTAATGAAGGGGCAAATTTTTGAATTTCTTGATGCCAATTTGATAATAAGGTTGTAGGCGCAACCACTAAGCATGGGCCTCGTAAACGACCTTCTTTCTTTTCTACAAGAATATGGGCAATCGTTTGAATTGTTTTTCCAAGCCCCATATCATCAGCAAGAATACCGCCCAAATTATATTTTCTAATAAATTGTAGCCAGTTTAATCCCGCTTGTTGATAATCTCTTAAATCACCTCGCAATTCTCTAGGTACTTCAATTTCACTAATCGTCGTGCCACGATTTAATTGTTTTGCTTTTTTTGCTAATTGTTTACCATTCAGCCAATTAAGACTTGATGAAAACGAATTTTTTATCCCTTTTCGTTTATTTGATCGCGTTTCAGCGGAGATTTCTTTTTCTTGATTCAGCAAAGGAATTAGTCGACCAAACTGATTAGTTGGAAATTTTAAACGTTTATTTTCATTAAGATTTTTTTCGTCATTTAACTCAACAAACGAAGAAAAAATAGATTTCACTCTCTCTCTTTCAAGTGAAAGAGTTTCGCCACTATCTAACTTTATATGTAACTGGCTATCTAATGATTCACTCTTAAAATCAATTTCATCTCTTTCAATCAATAGAACAATATATGGCATTAAATTGAGTGATTGACCTTTTATTTTTACTCCTATTTCAAGTTCAAACCAATCGAATTTATTTTCTATATCATAATTCTGTAGCTCGAATTTTTCTTCCTCAATTAACTCTAATTGTTGAGGCGATTTTATTTTTTTATTTTTTAATTTTTTTGAGGTTTCCTCTAATGTTCTTTTCTTTTCAATTCCTTGAACCACATCGACATACCAATCATGACTAACAATTCGGTTAAGACGAAAACCTTTCGCAATTTCAATTTTCCATCCCAAAGTCTGTAACCCATTTAATATTGGTAACATATGGCTCAGATGACTATCAAATTGACGGTCACCAAAATGAAATTTTTCGATAACAGGAATGTCGTAACAAGCTTCTAAGACTGCAAGGTTTTCAATTTGCAATAAATAGTCCGCAATAGACTCACTAAATTGATGATTAGCCTCTCTTTCCAAAATCAGCGGTAGTAAAGTTTTTAATGAGAACTCTTTTCCGTTAACCATAAATGATAATTTAGCAATATCAAATGGTTTTACCTTATCTCTTTGCCAAGGTAAAGTCACCTCCGTGCTAGTGATCTTTAATACCGGTTGAATATCAAAAGTGCGCAAGTTCATCAATTGTGAAAACAGCTTTTTACTTTTTTCTGCCGCTTCTTCAAATACTTCAATAATGCCATTATGCTTTAAGTCTAAAAAATAGTTTTCACAAATTTGTGGTAATTCTTTTGCTTCTGTTTGACGCCAAAAATTTTTATTTCGTGCAGACAAATTTAATGCCGGTCGATGACTTGATTGCCAAAATGCACGGTCGGTTAAAATTAACATTTTAACTAAACGATTTGCCTTTTCAGTTGAAGTGATTTCAAATTGATGACTCTCTAAATATAATGAATGCTTGTCAATTCTTGAGTTTTTAATAAAACAACAACCAAGTTCCTTATCTAAAAAATACAGTATTTGTTGGTCTGCCAAACTAAAAAACTTGGTATTTTTCTTACCAACAAGTTCCGCTTCTATTGTTTCGCTCAAGTTGATTGTCGACTTAATTTGATAAACAGAATCTTTTGTTAAATAGGCTTTGTGCGTACTCACGATCCAACGTGAATCAATTTGGTCAATTAGATAAATAACTCGATGTCTGGCCATTTTTGGAAAAGGATCTAACTTTTGCCCTTTAAGCCATTTGTTAATATATCGTTTACCGGTGGCATGTCGTGACTGTTGAAAACTAGAGGGGGGTAATCTATGTAAACGTGTTTTTGTTTCAATCGCTAAAGCGGCTAAATGTACGCAGGCTTGAATTTCTGATTTGTCGTTGTTTAATTGATGATTAGAATCTTTTGAAGCGCTATCAGTCTTTTCATTTTCTTGGCAACTACAGCTGCCCAAAGATTCATTAAGTGGCCAAAATAAGATTTGTTTGCTAAATTGCCCATCACAAAGAGAGGTTCCTTTAACGTATTTTTCATCAACAATACTCTTCCAGTTGACTAAGTTGTCATCAAATAACAGTGACAAACCTTGCATTAATAACTCTTCTGAAAAATATTTTCTTAGGTGATCGACTGGACCTTTATATGCTAATGGCCTGTTGATCATAGAAATTGCCTATATACAAAAATATTTGATAGAGAGCCGACCAGTTTAGCAAAATTGTGATGAGAAATGGAATGTTTTTTTGAAAAAAGTGAAAATAAATTTTATCTTCAAATTTCCGACTTTATTAAAATAGCTCGATTTAAAATAATCGGTTTAACTGGCACGTCTGCCCAGTTAAAATTAGTGTCAATGTGTGTTTTGGTTTTTGAAATTAACTCTAAAACATCT
>CAYZBK010000051.1:0-16858 GCA_964476655.1 uncultured Kangiella sp.
CCATTATTTAGAACATAAACTAGAAAGTGAAGCGGAGTAAACCTCCGCTTTTTTACTCTATCTATTTATTGAGTGACAAATGTTTCTCTAAAAAATCGACCACTTTCCTGAACATTTTTTCTCGGTGTTCTGGTTTGTAAAACCCATGACCTTCATCATCAAAAATCATTGTTTCATGCTCAATGCCATTTCTTGACAAGCCTTTTATTAATTTTTCGGCATGATCCACAGGTACCCGCTTATCTTCACCTCCATGAATAACAAAAACGGCTGCTTTTAATTTATCAAGATTGTATAAAGGCGAAAACTCTTTTAACTTTTTTTTATCTAAGCCAATTGCTTTATTTAAATAGCTGCGCCCATAACTACTCTTCTGAATACTTCCAATTTCATGCATGAGTTCTAAATCATAAACACCGACAATTCCTACTGCACACTTAAACAAATCAGGTTCTAAAATAGCACTTTGTAAAGCAGAATAACCACCAAAACTACCACCAACAATACAAAGTTTGTTTTTATCAGCAACCCCTTTTTTAATCAACGCTTTAATGCCATCAATAATATCGTACTGAATTTTATCGCCCCAATGGTGGTAACCTAAAACTTTGAAATTTTCTCCATAACCTCCAGACCCACGATAATTGACTTGTAATACACCAATGCCTTGATTAGCAAATAATTGGTTTTCTCTATCATACTCTAAATAATCTCTTACACCATGAGGTCCACCGTGAACGTTAACAATAAAAGGAATATTCTTAGCGTCTTTTAATAAATCAGTGCCAAATGGCAAAGTCACAAAAGCTGAAATATCTATTCCATCCCGAGATTTAAATTTAAATGGAACGACATTAGCGGAAACATTTGAATCAACCCAAGGCCTTTGGTTAAACAGAAATGTATACTTCTTCTTTTTTACATCATATAAAAAATATTCTCCCGGATTGAATTGGTTATATGAAAAAACAACTTTTATATTCCCATCGTTCGTTTCACTAATCACCGAAATATTGTTACCGGGCAAGTCTGTCATCATTTTCTTAAGTAATTTTGACTCAAAATGATCATGATCTAAGAACTTTCTTGCTGGATAGCTATCGTTATACTCGACGGCATAAATGTATCCGGTTTTATCTACATTAAAACCACTTAAAGATACATTTTTATTTTTATAGATTAATTTTTTCTTTCCACTATCTAAATCAAACAAGTATAACCCTGACGGCTCACCATCTTCAGAGTATGTTGCATACACCTGTTTTTTATTTCCATTAATAGAAATTGGAGTGAAACTCTCATTTTCAATACCTAAATCAGCCGTTGTTAACCATTCTTCATTTTTATATAAATAGGTTTTTATAATTCCTTCATCATCCGCGCCAGTGACAAAGCGAACCTTATGGTTGTGATCTATCAAAAAGTCAGGATGCTTCAAAGGAGATGTAACAAGTTTTCTTTTAGTTCCTTTATAAATATTAACTTTATAAATTTTTGGATAGTATTCACCACTTTGACTCATCGTTTGCCCAGACATCAAAATGTATCGTGAATCATCTGGCATAGGGTCTAACATTTCCCCCCACATCCCCTTTTCAAGAGAAGCTCCAGCTGTTAGGTACCCAAAAATATATTTATCTTTATTGCCATTCGCATCAACTGCAAAAAATTCACCATAATTTAATGGATGGTTACTCCAGCCTTTTAAATATTCTTTTGCCGTAACAATTCGATTATCACTAGCCCAGTAATAATCACCTGGTTGTGAATGCGATGGGAATTGTAATTGATAAAGCCCTTCAAAAGTTTTTGCATTAAACAAAATAATAACTTTTTTTCCCTTAACTCGAGTAACTGCAGAAATATAATCACCTTTAGGAGAAATTTTTACATCACTCCAAAGATTATCTTTAGCAAAATCTCTAACATCAATAGTAGCCGCAGTTAAACTCGCACTAAAAAACAAAATAACTAAATATACAATTTTCATAACTTTCCTTTTTATTATAGTTTTAACTTTAATATCGCAATAACTAATGCGCCTGTTCCCAATTATCACCAACCCCAATATCAACAATCAGCGGTACACTTAATTCAACCGCGTTAGCCATTAATTCATTAATTTTTTCTTGATACTCTTCTACTTTATCATTTGCTACTTCAAAAACCAATTCATCATGTACTTGCATTACCATATAACAATCTGGTTGTTTTGCTTTTATCCATTGGTGAATATCAATCATGGCTATTTTTATAATATCCGCCGCGCTACCTTGCATTGGGGCGTTAATGGCGGTTCTTTCAGCGGCTTGTCTTCTCATACCATTGCTGGCATTTATTTCTGGTAAATATAATCGTCGTCCAAATAATGTTTCAACATAACCTAACTCTTTCGCTTTTTCTTTGGTGGACTCCATGTAAGTACTCACTCCAGGATAACGAGCGAAATAGGTTTCAATATAAGCAGCCGCCTGCTCATTGCTAATATGTAATTGTTTGGCTAATCCAAACCGTGACATGCCATAAATCAAGCCAAAATTCACGGCTTTTGCATGTCGTCTTTGCTCTGAGGTAACGTGGTTAATATCAACTGAAAATACTTCTGCCGCTGTTGCGCTATGAACATCAAGCCCTTCTGAAAATGCTTGTAATAATCCATTATCTTGTGAAAGATGCGCCATAATTCTTAATTCAATTTGAGAATAATCTGCAGCTAAAATTTTATAACCTTTTGGAGCAATAAAAGCTTCTCTAATACTTCGACCTTCAGCGCTTTTTATCGGAATATTCTGCAAATTAGGATCACTCGAACTTAACCGACCTGTTGCCGCTACGGCTTGATGATATGAAGTATGAACTCTGCCTGATTTTTTTTGTACCGCTAAAGGTAATTTGTCCGTATAAGTAGATTTCAGTTTACTTAAACCTCTATACTCCATAATCACTTTAGGTAAGGGATAATCTAACGCAAGTTGTTGTAACACTTCTTCTGCGGTTGATGGTTGTTTTTTAGGGGTTTTCTTTAATATAGGTAAACCCATTTTTTCAAATAATATTTCTTGTAATTGTTTAGGCGAAGCTAAATTAAAAGGCTGCTCTGCTAGTTCATAGGCTTTCTTTTCTAACTCGATAATTCGTCGTCCGAAGTCATGACTTTTTGCGTTCAATAAATCTGAATCAATCAATACACCACGATGTTCAATGCTTGATAAAACTTCTATTAATGGCACTTCTATTTCTTTAAAGATACTTTTAGGACCTTCTTGTTTTTCAAGTTTCGGCCATAGTTGTTGATGAAGTTGCCAGGTGACATCCGCATCTTCTGCGGCATAAGTTGCTGCAATTTCTAAATCAATTTGATCAAAAGTCAGTTGTTTTTTTCCTTTGCCCGCAATCGTTTCAAAACTAATGCATTGATGATCTAAAAACTTTTTTGCTAGACTATTCATATCATGGCGGTTACCAATACTATTGGAAACATAAGATTCCAACATGGTGTCAAATTCAACACCTTGTAGATTAATTCCAACACCTTTAAAAATACTTTGATCATATTTTATATTTTGACCAATTTTTCCAATTTTAGAATTTTCTAAAATTGGTTTTAATAATCCAAGTGCGTAGTCACGATCAATTTGTTCTGGTGCTCCGGGATAATTGTGAATAAAAGGCAAATATGCCGCTTTTCCATTATCAATTGCAAAAGAAATCCCGACCAATTCAGCCGCAATAATATTTAAAGATGTTGTCTCTGTATCTACAGCAAACAGCTTACAAGCCGATAATTTTTTAACCCAACTATCTAATTGAGATTGAGTTAATATGGTTTCATATTGGCTTTGATCAATCGTAGCTCCGACTTCATTCATCTCCTCTTCCGCAGTTTCAGAATCGTCTTTTTTCTTCGCACTTGCGCTCGGCAATACAGCCATTCCGGCTTTTAAATTTTTAAGCCAAGTTTTAAATTCAAACTCTTCATAATAAACTTCTAATAGTTCTTTATCTGGCTCGTTAAGGTGTAAGTCATCCAAAGTAAAAGGCAGGTCAACATCTAAAACAATTGTCGCTAGTTGGTAGGACATGCGAGCGTCATCTTCGTGAACCACCATTTTCTCGGCTAATTTTTTTGCGCCACGAATAGGAAGCTCAGCAATTTTATCGAGATGATTATAGATTTCATCAATCCCACCGATCCCTTGTAATAAACCTAACGCGGTTTTTTCGCCGACGCCAGCAACACCAGGAATGTTATCTACCTTGTCACCCATTAAACCTAAAAAATCAATAATCAGCTCTGGAGGAATACCAAATTTTTGCTTAACACCTTCTATATCTAAAAATTGATTGGTCATGGTATTAATCAAACTGACATGAGGGTTAACAAGCTGCGCCATATCTTTATCGCCGGTTGAAATAATGGTTTCCAATCCTTGCTCGCTAGCCATATGAGAGACGGTACCAATCACATCGTCAGCTTCTACACCTTCAATGGCATATAAAGGAAAACCTAATGCTCTAATAATATTGTGTACGGGTGCAATTTGGCTGCGCAGGTCATCGGGCATTGGAGGTCGATTGGCTTTATATTCTGCATACATGTCATTTCTAAAAGTCTTACCTTTGGCGTCAAAAATAACCGCAATTCGCTGGCTATCATATTGCTTACATAAACTCTTTAACATATTAATAACACCATAAATGGCTCCTGTCGCTTGTCCAGCAGAGTTACTAAAACCCGCTTGCGACATGGAGTGATAAGCCCTAAATAAATAAGAAGAGCCATCAACCAAAATAAGTGGCTGAGATTGTGTTTTTATCATAGATGGATAACCGCCATGCTGCTCAATGTTGCTAAATGTCGTTTAACTAGAGTTGTTTTTATTGACCCAATTCCGTTGAGCCGTTATGGTAACAACCGATTTTAACCTACTTCATTTAAATTAGCCTAGCAAAACTGTAGATTGTTATTTAGCAGTGATTTAAAGCACAAATTAACCCCAGAGAACTTAAAGTATTTTATAAGAAAAACGCTTAAACCATTAAAAATTAACAGTATTTTTTAATAGCGTTAAACCTGTGGATAAATAAGTGCATAAATATCCAGCACGACTCGGCGGTAAGAACATGGTTAACTCGTCGCATTTAAATAATTTTAAATAAATAGCATTTAAAACAAGTGGTTATGCTATTTTAATTGTTTATTTTTACTCCTTGGATAAGCTGTGCATAAGTTAATTAGCATTGTGAATAACCATTAAAAATAAAATAAAACTCTGCTGAAAGGCAATAAAATCATGACCTTACCTTATTTATGAAATTTCTCCATAATTTTTCTCAGTTCACGGGTAAATTAGTCTCTTGGCTAACTTTATTGATGATCCTTTTTAGTGTCGCTAATATCATGGCAAGTTGGTTGTTCAGTATCAGCTGGATATGGCTAAGAGAATCCGTTACTTGGCTACACGGCATTAACTTTTTATTAGCTGTGGCATACACACTAAATA
The DNA here is from genome assembly GCA_964476655.1 of uncultured Kangiella sp. Taxonomy (GTDB): domain Bacteria; phylum Pseudomonadota; class Gammaproteobacteria; order Enterobacterales; family Kangiellaceae. The sequence continues at coordinate 5,505 of CAYZBK010000051.1, forward strand.
GGCAAGGTCATGTTCGTGTTGATATTTTTTATGCCAAAATGAGCCGAAAGCAGCAAGCATTAGTTGATTTAATTGGTACCTTAGTATTATTACTGCCCATGTGCGTGTTCATTGCTTGGGCAAGCTGGCCGGCTTTTTTCTTAAGCTACAAGCTCAATCAAGGTTCTTCAGAAGCCGGTGGGTTACCCGCATTATACTTATTAAAAAGTTTACTTTTATTAATGCCTGCATTGCTCAGTTTAGAAGCAATCAATCAATGCATAAAATCTGTATCCATCATATGGGCCAAAGATAATAAGGAGAGCCAGTAATGGAGTGGATGGCATTAGTCATGTTTGTTTGTGTGTGCTTAATCTTATTATCTGGTTACCCCGTCGCTTTTTGTTTGGCTGGAACGGGTATTTTATTTGCCATGATAGGCGTACAGTTTGAAATGATACACCCCGCCATTTTAAAAACTGCTGGTTTACGCTTATTTGGTATTATTAATAACCCAACATTAATCGCCGTGCCTTTATTTATTTTTATGGGAGCGATGCTCGAAAAAGCCAAAATTGCTGACAAACTATTATCGGGCATTGCTCAACTGATGGGTGATAGACCCGCAGGCATTGGCATTTCGGTGGTGATTGTTGGCACGTTACTAGCCGCAAGTACAGGCATTGTGGGCGCAACGGTTGTCACCATGGGTTTAATTTCACTGCCTGTGATGATTAAAAAAGGTTATTCGGCAAAATTAGCGACTGGTGTTATTTGTGCTTCAGGGACTCTCGGACAAATAATCCCTCCTTCAATTGTATTAGTTTTACTAGGTGATGTTATTGCCAGCGCTAATCGTGATGCAGGGATCAGCCCGTCGCCTATGTCTGTTGGTGATTTATTTGCTGGCGCTCTCGTTCCCGGATTTTTATTAGTATTGATGTACATTATTTATTTACTGATTTATTCAAAAATAAAACCAACAGAATTTGATAAGAATCTAATTATAGAGCCGTCGAAGAAAAATAATACGCAAGAAAGAGGCACAGAAACACCGTCAGTCACTTTTTCGCTCAGTGCGATTATTGCACCATTATTATTAATAATGGTCGTTCTTGGTTCTATATTAAAAGGGATAGCCACACCGACAGAAGCCGCAGCATTAGGTGCTTTAGGTGCAATGGTACTTGCAATAACCCATCAAGAATTTAATTTGTCTCGCCTTAAAGATGTTATGCGCTCTACCACTCAAACCTCATCCATGATTTTTATGATATTAATTGGCGCTTCAATTTTTTCATTAGTCTTTCGTGCTTTTCATGGCGATGATGCCATTGAGAGAATATTAACTAATTTACCTGGCGGATTAGCAACAGCAATGCTGGTGGTGATGATAACGATGTTTGTACTTGGTTTTATCCTTGATTTTATTGAGATTGTATTTGTTGTTGTACCGCTTACAGCGCCTGCACTACTTGCCTTAGGCGCTGATCCAATCTGGTTAGGTATAATGATTGCGGTTAATTTACAAACATCATTTCTCACTCCACCATTTGGTTTCGCCTTATTTTATCTAAGAGGCGTCGCCCCTAGCAGCATTCGCACCAAAGAGATCTATCGAGGCGTACTACCTTTCATAGCAATTCAGCTATTTTTACTGGGGCTAATGTCTGTATGGCCAGAAATTATTACCTGGCTACCCAATAAAATTTATCCCTAAAAAATTAACCATTAAAAGCTTCATTTATCAGCTAAAAAGATTTTATACGCTAAATTATCGGTTTCTTCTTGAAATTGAAAGTTCAATTTCTTTAGGTGTTCAAAGAATTTTTTTTGTTGAGAGTCTTCAACTTCAAACCCTGCTAAAACTTGACCAAAAGCGGCACCGTGATTTCGGTAATGAAATAATGTAATGTTCCAAATTTCACCGAGTGCATTTAAAAAAGACTCTAATGCTCCAGGATATTCTGGAAATTGAAACCTAAAAATACGCTCGTTAGATGAATTGATTTTTTCGCCGCCAACCATGTACCTAACATGCAATTTTGCACATTCATTTGTAGTGAGATCGTTAACGCCATAGCCTAATTCAGTTAAAAGATTAATTAGCGTCGATCGCTCTTCATCGGCTTCTGTTAAACGAACACCCACAAAAATATGAGCTTGATTTTTGTGAGTATTATTGGAATAACGATAATTAAATTCGGTAATAACTCGTCCATCTAAATTTTTACAAAATTTTAAAAAACTGCCTTTTTCTTCAGGGATAGAAACGGCTAAGACGGCCTCTTTTTGTTCGCCTAATTCACAACGTTCGGAAACATAACGTAAATTATGAAAACTCATATTAGCACCAGATAATATGGCGGCGATTTTTTTATTTGGGCTTAGTTGATGCTGCATTATATATTTTTTTAATCCAGCCAGAGAGAGTGCGCCAGCAGGCTCAGCGATAACTCTTGTTTGTTCAAAAATATCTTTGATTGCGGAGCATATCTCGTCACTGTTAACGGTCATAAAATCATCACAGTTTTGTTGAATTAGTTCAAAGGTTTTCTCGCCAATTTTTTTAACTGCAACGCCATCGGCAAACAAACCAACATGCTCTAAATCAACAGGTTGTTTTGCATTAATTGCCGCTTGTAAACAAGCTGAGTCTTCTGCTTCTACCGCAATAATTTTTGCTTGAGGACGTAGCAGCTTAATATAACTTGCCATACCAGCAAGCAATCCGCCACCACCCACGGGAACAAAAACTAAATCCATATCAGGTAGTTGTTGCAGCAATTCTTTGGCAACAGTACCTTGCCCAGCAATCACCTCTAAATCATCAAAAGGATGAATAATATGAAGCTGGTTTTTATTGGCATAAGCACTTGATTCTTGTTGAGCGCGATCAAATGTTTTACCAATCAATTTTACATTGCCACCAAGGCGTTTTACGTTCTCTACTTTTATCTCGGGCGTGGTAATTGGCATAAAAATGGTGGCTTTAATATCAAGTTTTTTTGCGGCAAGAGCTAAGCCTTGCGCGTGATTACCTGCAGATGCCGCAACAACTTCAGTAATATTATTACCATTTAATCTTTCTGCATCAACTAGATTAGCTAATTTATTATAAGCACCGCGAATTTTAAATGATTGTACGGTTTGCTGATCTTCACGTTTTAAGTATATTTGATGGTTGAACTGACTAGACAGTTTAGTCATTGCTGTGAGTTCGGTTTCTCTGGCGACTTCGTAAACTCGTGCCAGTAATATTTTTCGTAAAAGCGGCAATGCTTTTTGATCGTTATTCGAATCACTCTCAAGTGTTGATGTTTTATTTTGTTCTAAAATATGAACTTGAGAGTGATTGGAAGCAGAGCGTTTCATGACTAACTTTTAGACGGCTCAGAAGGCGCCGGTGCAGATAAAAATGCCGCGTCTAATAATTCACGATTTCTGACGGCTCCTTTATCAGCACTTGTAGCAAGTAACGCATAATTTTTAAGCGCGTAACTAATTGGACGAACACGATCTTTTGCGCGCCAAGCTTGTACGCCAAGTTGTTCCATTGCGACTCTGCGTTTTGCTAATTTTTCATCACTAATTTGTAGTGCAATCGTTCGTGCAGGAATATTAATCTCAATGATGTCTCCTTGTTCCACTAAAGCAATTGTTCCGCCATCCGCGGCTTCTGGTGAAACATGGCCAATGGATAATCCTGATGTACCACCAGAAAAACGTCCATCGGTAATTAAGGCACATTTTTTACCTAACTCCATAGATTTCAAATAAGTGGTTGGGTAAAGCATTTCTTGCATGCCCGGGCCACCTTTAGGACCTTCATAACGAATGACAATAACTTCACCAGCAACAACAGCGCCAGATAAAATGCCTTTTACTGCATCGTCTTGGCTTTCAAAAATATGCGCAGGACCGGTGAAGGTTAAGTTATCTTCATCAACGCCAGCAGTTTTCACAATACATCCGTCAATGGCAATATTACCACTAAGAACCGCTAAACCACCTTCTTGTGAAAAGGCATGTTCTAGAGTTCTAATACAACCGTTTGTACGGTCAACGTCTAATTCATCAAAACGGCAATCTTGGCTAAAGGCTTGAGTGGTACGAATGCCCGCAGGACCGGCACGATAAAATGTTTTTACCGCTTCATCCTTTGTCACCATCACATCATATTTTTCGATCAATTCAGCCAAACTACCACCAAAAATATTGGTTGTAGTTGTGTCTAATAAATTGGCACGAGCGAGCTCACCTAATATGGCAATAACGCCACCCGCACGATGAACATCTTCCATATGATAAAGTGGCGTAGAGGGAGCAACTTTGCAAAGATGAGGGACTTTACGCGATAGTCGGTCGATGTCTGCCATGGTGAAGTCAATACCACCTTCTTGAGCTGCCGCCACCAAATGCAAAATCGTGTTGGTCGAACCACCCATGGCAATATCTAAACTCATGGCATTTTCAAAAGCCGCTTTGTTTGCAATATTACGTGGTAATGCAGATTCATCATCTTGTTGGTAATAACGATTAGCCAGCTCAACAATTTGTTCACCGGCTTTTAAAAACAATGCTTCACGATCTTTGTGAGTGGCCAACATCGAACCATTGCCGGGTAATCCTAAGCCTAGCGCCTCGACTAAACAGTTCATTGAATTAGCAGTAAACATGCCTGAACAAGAACCACAGGTTGGACAAGCAGAACGCTCAATTTGCTCGCTTTCTTTATCCGCGACTTTTGGATCAGCACCTTTAATCATGGCATCCACTAAATCCAGTTTAATGATTTGATCAGAGAGCTTGGTTTTTCCAGCTTCCATTGGTCCGCCAGAAACAAAAATAACCGGTACATTTAAACGTAAAGACGCCATCAACATGCCAGGGGTAATTTTGTCGCAGTTAGAGATACAAACGATTGCATCAGCACAATGTGCATTCACCATATACTCAACAGAATCAGCAATTAAATCGCGAGAAGGTAAACTATAAAGCATACCGGAATGACCCATCGCAATACCGTCATCAACCGCAATAGTATTAAATTCTTTTGCCACACCTCCGGCTTTTTCAATTGCTCCAGCGACTAACTGCCCCATATCCTTTAAATGAACATGGCCAGGAACAAACTGTGTAAATGAGTTTGCAACCGCAATAATGGGTTTACCAAAATCGCCTTCTTTCATACCTGTCGCACGCCAAAGTGCGCGAGCACCTGCCATGTTACGACCTTGAGTTGTGGTAGCTGATTTTAATTTAGGCACGTTTATATTCTCTTGTTAAATATTTTCTTGGCAAATAATCGTTTATTAAATAGTCTCTAACCAACCATTTTTGTCTTCAGTGGTTCCGTCAAATAATCCAAAAAATGCTGACTGGATTTTTTTAGTAATCGGTCCTCTTGAACCTTCACCAACATCGATACGGTCAACACTTTTGACAGGAACAACTTCGGTTGCTGTTCCTGTCATAAATATTTCATCGGCAATGTAGAGAGATTCTCGAGTAATTGATTCTTCTCTTACTGTGTAGCCTAAATCAGCAGCTAATGAGATAACTGTATCACGAGTTAAACCCTGTAAAATTGAAGCTGTTGATGGCGGTGTATAAATAACGTTTTTACGAATAACAAAAACATTTTGACCCGCACCTTCACTCACGTAATTATTAATATCTAAAGCAATGCCTTCGGTATAACCATGACGAGCCGCTTCGGTAGAAATTAATTGTGATGATAAATAATTACCACCAGCTTTTGCCGCAGTCGGCATTGTGTTTGGTGCTAAACGGTTCCAACTAGAAATGCCGACATCAACACCATGCTCAATCGCTTTTGCTCCTAAGTAGGCCTCCCAAGGAAAAGCGGTGACAATGACATCAGAAATAGCATCAATCGGTGGGCGTAATCCCATGCCTACTTCACCTAAAAAGATTAAAGGGCGTAAATAGGCCGATTTTAATCCGTTTTCTTTTACCGCATCTTTACATGCTTGAGAAATTTCGGCTTTATTAAACGGAATGCTCATTCGGTAAATTTTGGCAGAATCGAATAAACGGTCGATATGTTCTTCTAATCGAAAAATGCAGGTACCTTTATGTGTATCATAAGCTCGGATCCCTTCAAAAACGGATGAGCCATAATGAAGCGCATGACTCATTACATGAACAGTCGCGTCTTTCCAAGGAACAAATTTGCCATTAAACCAGATTAAATCAGAGCTAACTTTTGCCATCTTCTTTTATTTCCTAAAATTTCTATTATGTTAATAATTACAGTGTATTTATCTTTTATGCTCGATATTGCATATCAACCGTTTGAATCAGCTTAATTTTGTGAACATCAAACAGCTTATTTAATTGATCATATAATCGGTGAATACCTTCACCCACAGAGGTTTTATTTTCTTTAGGATCATTGATCACTAATTTAATATCTAAACTATCTTGCTCTTCATTCAAAAAGGACGTTATATCAATCAACACAAAACCACGATAACGGATTACTTGTAATATTCGCTCTAAAACCGTTGGCTGATTGTCGGCTGATAGTTCTATCGTATAATTATGCATGGTCTGTATCTCTTTGTTTCAATTTATCTAATCTCGTAGCAGAGATTAATTTTCTTTACTATTGGCTTTTCAATTATTTATCAAAAGAGCTTTATAAATTAACTTATAAACCCGTTTCTACCATCATTTTATCATTGGCTGTTTCTGGTGGAACCAAAGGCCAAACATTTTCTAATGCATCTATTTTAACGTGTAATAAATACGCCCCTTGATGGTTTAGCATTCTTTCAACAGCGTCTTCCACTTGCTCATTTTTTTCAATTGATTCGGCTTCAATATCAAAGGCTTTTGCTAAAGCAACAAAGTCAGGATTATCTGACAAATCTGTTTCACTATAACGCTGTTCAAAAAACAATTGTTGCCACTGTCTGACCAAGCCTAAACGACTGTTATCAATCAATAATATTTTAACCGGTATTTGGTAACGTTTAATGGTCGCTAACTCTTGCACGTTCATCATAAATGAACCATCGCCAGAAACGGTAACAACTTGCGCGTCTGGTTTGCATATTTTGGCGCCAATTGCCGCAGGAACACCAAATCCCATAGTGCCTAAACCGCTACTTGATATAAATTGAGTAGGTAAATCAAAACGCATATGTTGGGCAGCCCACATTTGGTGTTGCCCAACATCAGTTGTGACATGATAATTTTTAGCTTGTTGGATATTCTGCTTAGCCAAAGAAGTACTTAATTGATTTAATAAACGCGGCGCAAAAATACCCGCACCATCAAACTCATCATAAGGACGGTCTTGCTTTTGTAAACCGAGGCAATAGTCTCGCCATTCAGTAATCTGCTCCGCTTTAAAGCTTAGTTTAAGCTCTTTAGTTAACTCGCTGATAGTAGTATTTAAATTACCGATTAGTGCTACATCAACTTGGCGACGTTTGTTGATTTCTGCCGGATCAATATCCATATGAATCACTTTAGCATTGGGAGCAAATTCATCGAGCTTTCCAGTAGCGCGGTCATCAAACCTTGCGCCAATAACCACCATTAAATCGCATTTTTGAATGGTTAGATTAGACGCTTCCGATCCATGCATACCTAACATGCCTAAATAATTTGCATCCTTTAAAGAAGTCGCACCTAAACCTTTTAACGTAGAAACATTAGGCATTTGCGTCAACTGCATTAGTTTTCTTAAGTCATCAACTGAATCAGCCATTCCAACTCCGCCACCAATATACAAAAGTGGTTGTTTAGCTTGGTTAATTAATTGAGCCGCAAGTTTAAAATCGCAAGGCAGTTGCTGATTTCTTGAACGTGCTTTTTCTGGGCGAGTTGTTAGAGAACAATTTTTCTTGGCAACAAGTGCTAAGGCTTCACTTACTTCCGCTATTTGAATATCTTTGGGAATATCAATTAATACCGGACCTGGGCGACCACTCATTGCAATTTTAAAGGCATGATTAATGTGATGCGGTAAATCAGCCAACTCTTTCACTTGAAATGAATGTTTTGTACAAGCATAACTGAGACCGATAATATCAATTTCTTGAAAAGCATCAGAGCCCATAGCACGAGTTGCAACTTGCCCAGTAATAGCAATAATAGGGATAGAGTCAGCCATCGCATCAGCTAAACCAGTAATTAGGTTAGTAGCGCCTGGGCCGGAAGTTGCCATGCAAACACCCACTTTTCCAGAAGCTCTCGCATAACCAACCGCCGCAAATGCCGCACCCTGCTCATGTCGACATAAATAATGCTTAATATCACTTTGGTAAATCGCATCGTACAACGGCATGATTGCTCCACCGGGATAACCAAAAATATCCGTTACACCGTGCTGCTGTAATATTTCAAGTGTTTGTGCAGCGCCCGTTTTTTTCTGCTTGCTTGTCATCTTCTTTTGTACCCGTTGTGCTTAATATTTAACTGTTGGTAAGCCTGTAATTCAAGCTCTGCAATTTAATTTAAAAAAAACCCCCAGTCTTTTCAGAGCGGAGGTTTTGCTTAGCTGATGTTTCTTTTAGCGTAAAGCAATCCCCCGTAGTGATAGTATAACCACTACGACACGAATGTTAATAACCACTAAAGATAAAATGTTCATATTTGATGCTCTTATCTGTACTTTTTACTGCAATATTAAAATTATCAGTGTTTTGAGCTTCTTTACACCTTTTAAAGGATAATTATGGTGTCTTTATTTAAGTCCGTTTTTAACTCAAAATTTAATTGAAGTCTTTAATACACTGGTTAATAGAGTTATATCATATCAATTAATACCTTATCAAGATAGTAGGTTATTAATTTTAATAAATATTTATACTTTTCTGTTATATCCTCGCCCCACATCAATATGCATCTAACCTAAAGATAACAGTCTTATTGAACGTTTAGCGTTAAAAGCGTGTAATAAGAACATCAAAAACTCTTCGCACAAGTCACAAAATCACCTTTGAAAATCAATCTAAATTTAACTGAGATATTAGGCGTCGTGCTGTGTAACACTGAGAACTCTACGATAGCTTACCAATTAGTAGTTGTATTTCAGTCAGTTAGGGGATAGATTAAGAGCCGCTCAATTGCCTTACTAAGTAATTGTGTTGGCGCAATACTTTAAAATTAAGCTTCTCAAGGATGCAGTGCATGGAATCTTTTATCGAGTTAATTTCAAAAGTGCCTAATGTGATTTGGAGTGCAGTCATTGCCTCTTTTCTTACATTCTTAGGTGTTTTATGGACAAATAGAGGTAATGAAAAACGACAAGCTGCGTTACTTGAGCACGAAAAGCAAAAGTATCAATCAGAGCAAAAATTAGCTTTAAAGAAAGAAGTATTTCTAAACGTAGCTAGATCATTTGCTGATGTATTAGGAATAATCCCTAAATTAATAAATTTAGATTTCACACAAAAAGAAATTGAAACTATGATGTCAGATCATAGTGGAATTGTTGCCAAATCCTATCTTGCAGCAAAAGAAGAATCAGTTGCGGCTATTTTGAATTATTCAGCCGAAACGGCCGAAGCTTTCATTAAATTGATGAAAGAAAGAGCTGTAGCTTTAGATCATAAAAAACCTATTGAAATCTATCAAGCAACTATAGATTCTGCTAAAAAGGAAAAAGATAGAATCATTTCAATAATGAAAGAGTTAAATCTTCAAGGACATAATAATCAAGCGACTTTTGACTACTTAAATAAAAGCTACGAAATCCAAGATAGCATTGTTAATCGAAGTACTGTGAGCTTAGAAGAGCAAGAGTCAATATTGCAGCCTTTACATATGGCTTTCGCGAAAAAGTGCATGAATGAACATAGCCGTCTTTTATCATTGCTATCGCCAATGACAATTGCTCTCCGTGGCGAACTGGAAAATGATCAAGATTCTCAAATATTTGTTGATGCGTTAAATGATAATATTAAAAGAATGAATGTGGCTTTTGATAGCACATTTGAGAGTGAAGAAGCCTAAAACGGCGTTAGGTAGCTATGTGAAGTTCTAGAGGACAGGTCTTTCATCGCGCGCTCGGTTTTATTTTTTGCACGGCGAAAGACCCGTCCCCAAGGATTTCACCCCTATTAAAGTCTGAAAATTAGGCGTTAGCTGTAAAACACCACAAAGGTTATTCACGAGGATTTCATGGCATTGAAAAATTACGGACATAAACCCGGAACACCTAATCCAATAATGGAGCAAGAAGAGAGCGCTATTCTTCTAGATGTTAAAAGGGCAAAATCATCTTCTAATAATTCACAGACATTAGGCCGTAATGGAGAGATCGCCCTAATAGACTTCTTAAATCGTTATTTACCAAATACATTAAAAGCTGTCTCAGGTCATTTCATCACTACTAACAATGATCTTTCACCTCAAATAGATATAATGATTTTAGATTCAAGATACCCATTACTGTCTCATAATTTAGATGGCTCCGTATTAGCTATGGCGCATTCAGTCATAGACACAATTGAGGTCAAAACGAACCTTAGAACAAAAGATATAAAAAGTATTTCATCTAATGCACAAACAATAATGCATTTAGTAAAGAACGAAGGAATAATTGGGGATTACCCTAAGTTTGGCATGATAAAAACTAGTGCGGTTGCTTACCATTGTGAGCAAAGATTAAAAACTATAGAAAAAACATATATAGGTTCTAGAAATACAAATGAATGCAGCGTCGATATTACAATTCTTAGATACCCTCAAAAAGATTTGGAATTGAAAAGTGGAATTGGTGGCACGCTACACATGGAGCCAGTAGAGGAAGAAAATATACCTCTAATACCTGATAACATAACCATTAAAAATGGAAGCTTTTTTATGTCTATATCTAGTCACACGCCGTTATCTGACTTTTATTACACATTAGTTCAAGATTCTTATTACAGTTTAGGTGAAAGAAATTTTTCATTAGTGGATATCGGTAATCATTATAATAAATATATGAATTGGACTACATCAAGCTTTGGTGATTTTTGAATTTTCCGGTACTCGGAGCTAACAAGCTATTCCTAACAGAATAAACTTCCGCTCTGCTCCAAAACCGAAGCAGTGTGGTAAGTTAAGCAAAAACACGAGGAAGCCGAATGCAAGATAGTGAAGCCTTAGAAACTATATAGTTCTCATTATATGAAAAGTGTTTTACTGCAAATTCACAATGATCCATTGAGAAAATATGCTATTAAGCCATCGGAGAGTAACGAGGCCACACAGGATATTAAAAAAACACTAGAAGAAATAAAAGGGTTTAAAAAAATATTTGAAACAACAGAGAAAATAGTGAAAAGTGAAAAGTGAAAAGTGAAAAAGCATAACGAATTCTTGAGGTAGGATCTTTCGTTGAGCGC
>CAYZBK010000051.1:16958-18907 GCA_964476655.1 uncultured Kangiella sp.
AGTGAAAAGTGAAAAAGCATAACGAATTCTTGAGGTAGGATCTTTCGTTGAGCGCTCGTTTTTATTTAACTGCACAGCGAAAGACCTGTCCCCGAAGTATGAACCTACCGAGCCGATATACAGTGAAATGGTACATTATCGCTATGGTAAAGAGCTTATTTTTAAAATGTTATTAACGAGACAAATAATAATATGGACAAAAAACAAAAAGAATTTAGATTCGAAAAGAAAACTCAAAAAAAGTTTAGTGATAGTCGATTTAGTGACTTCATTGTTTATGTTGACGAAAGTGGAGATCACAACTTGATGTCGATTGATGCAAGCTACCCCATTTTTGTTTTAGCGTTTTGCATTTTTTATAAAGAACATTACAGTGATAAAGTTGTACCAAAACTTCAAAAATTAAAATTCGAATACTTTGGACATGATTTAGTTATTTTACATGAGAATGAAATTCGGAAGGAGAAAGGGGAGTTTAATATATTTAAAGGAAAAGATGAAAGAATTGATTTTTTAAATAAACTGAGTGACATTATTGAGCAAAGTAATTTTATTTTAGCAAGCTGTGTTATAGAAAAACACAAGATTAGTGATAAAGATAGATGTGATCATGAGAACCCGTACCATATTGCTTTGAGATATTGCCTTGAGACCCTTTATTCTTTAGTTCAGGAAAAAGGGCAAGAAGATAAAGAAACTCATGTTCTGGTTGAAATGAGAGGACCTAAAGAAGACAAAGAACTTGAGTTAGAGTTTAGGCGAATTTGTGATGGTAGAAATAAATATAATATCAACTTACCTTTCTTCATAAAAATGGTAAATAAACAGGCTAATTCTGCGGGATTACAACTTGCTGATCTAGTTGCAAGACCTATAGGTAGGCACGTATTAAATCCAGAACAAAATAACCGTGCTTTCGATGTACTCAAAGATAAGTTTTTTTGTGAAGGCGGCAGGAAGGATGTTGGTAAAAACTATGATGATTTGGGGCTAAAACATTTTCCATAGCCCAAAAAGCGAAAAACCCTGATGAAGCTCACCAAGGTTATTAACGCCGACCAGGCACCCCCAATCCATTTGCATCCATTATAGTCGACAAAGATCTTTATATGCAAATTATTCTGATTTATTTCATAAAAGTAATACTAACTTCTAAATAGAAAGCGAGTTAGACATTTGAGCAAAATCTAATTTATAGTATATTTTACAAATTATTGTTGGGTTGATAAAACTAACTCAACCTACTGAGCTAAATCAAAATATAGGGATCGTTTAGAGTGTATTTAAAGACAATATTTACTTCATTTATCCTACTTTCATCGTTAAATGCATGGGCATGTGTGCCTGCCTGGGAAGTTAAGATGAAAAAGACTGAACTCGATACTTTTATATTAGAAAATAAAGGGTTGGATTTAAAAACAAGTAAAGAATCTAGCTTTCGTTACTTTAAAATCATCGGTGGGATTAAGAGACCTAGATACATTTGGATCGATTATGAGCCATTCAATAAAGGCGAAGAAGAATACTTCGAGCAGTCATTTTGTGAGTTGAGTCAATTGAAATGGGAATGTAATACAGAAGAAAAAAGAACCGTAAAATTACTAAAAAAGGGTAGATACGCAATCATTGAAGACACGACCCCTCGATTTTTAGCGATTGGCGCTGTCAATTATCTTGATAAGGCTATATCTAATAATATTATTCCAGGCATCTCTGGTGAATCTATTAAACGTTTGTATTCCAGAATGCGTGTAAAGTCAGATAATAATACCATCACATTTTCATTATCTGGCGGATGTAATAAGCGTGAAATAATAATAGAGTATACCGACTGTAAAAATGGAGAATGTCATTATAGACTCCTTAAAAATATAGCTAAACATTTTTTTTAAAATAAATGTTTAAAAATGGGAGAAACACATGACCATTGGCGGTGGCTTTAAAGCAAT
>CAYZBK010000052.1:0-18624 GCA_964476655.1 uncultured Kangiella sp.
TACCTTGATGAATTCTGTTATCGTTTTAATCGACGGTTTTTTGAAAAAGAAATTCCTAACCGTTTGTTAAATTTGGCAATTATTCATTCTCCTTTACAATCGTTATGAGTCAAATGCAGAGGCTTGAAATCTAAAGAAACCGCTTTTCAGTGGTTTCTTTAGTATTGGATTAGTAATATGATGATATAAGAGAGCGATTTTTTTGCGTTTACCTTCTTAAAATCTAATTGTTGTAATTATTCATGATTTCCAACTCCTTTTTAAGTCAATCATCCTATCAAAATCACCGAGCTATTTGGGCGCTTGCTTGGCCAATGATTTTGAGTAATATTTCTTTACCGTTGTTAGGTTTAATTGACACGGCAATTCTTGGTCATTTAGATAGCGCCATTTATTTGGGTGCTGTTGCCGTAGGCTCAAGTATTATTACTTTTATTTTGTGGGCTTTTGCCTTTTTGCGGATGGGCACAACAAGCCTAAGCGCTCGTGCATATGGAGCCAACCAATATCAAAAGATGAGATTGTTATTATCTCAATCCATTTTGTTAGCGCTATTTCTTGGAATATGTATTACGTTATTACTACCTTTTGGCTTATCTATCGCTTTGAAATTAATGAACCCCAGCCCTGATGTATTAATTTGGGCTGAAAGCTATTGTCAAATTAGGCTTTTGAGTGCTCCAGCAAGTTTAATGATGTATGCAATAGTCGGCTGGTTAATTGGTCAACAAAATACTCGCGGTCCTTTAATTATTTTATTGCTAACCAACTGTATCAATATTGTTTTAGATTGGTTGTTTATTATTCATTGGGATTATTTAAGTGATGGTGCCGCATGGGCGACAGTCATCGCCGAATATTGTGGCGTTTTATTGGCATTATATTTAGTGAATAAACAACTAAAGACTATGCCTGGTAAAACCGATAAAAAAGAACTCTTTCAAATAAAAAATTATTTTGAATTACTTAAAGTAAACAAGCACCTTTTTGTACGTACAGTCAGTTTGTTATTAGTCTTTGCATTTTTTACATCCCGCGGAGCACAAACAAATGACATTGTTTTAGCGGCAAACGCAATTTTATTGCAGTTGGTTTTGTTTATTTCTTATGGGTTAGATGGCTTTGCTCACGCAGCAGAAGCGCTTGTGGGAAAAGCGATTGGAGCAAAAGATAAAGCGTTGTTTAAATTAACCTGTATTAATACAACCGTTTGGGCATTAATAACAGCAATGATCTTTTTTCTAATATGTATTATTTTTAAAGAAACAATTGTGACAAGCTTTAGTCACCTGAATCCAATTATAGAAACAACAGAAAAATATTATTGGTGGTTATGTTTAATGCCACTAATTGGTATATGGAGTTATCAGCTTGACGGTATTTTTATTGGGGCAGGAAAAACATTAGCAATGCAAAATACCATGGTGTTAGCAACGTTTTTTATTTTCTTCCCATTGTGGTGGAGTACGCAAGATTATGGCAATCACGGGCTTTGGTTCTCTTTTAGTGTTTTTATTTTAGCACGAGCTATTTTATTAGGCGCGGTGTTTTGGCGGAACACCTTTAAAGGGTTATGGTTTTAAATAATAAATTAATGGGGGCGAACTTTTATTACGCAGTTCTCTGACTATAATTCATATAAGTTTTATCAATCATTATTAATGAGTTACTTTATAATGGCATATTTACTATCGTTTTTTTTGAACAGAAAAGGAAGATTTATCTTAAAATGAATATTCAACGACTACAGTATTTATTTATTTTTTCAATAGGAATTTTGGCGACATTACTTCTTCAATCTTTTCTTTTCCCTAACCAATTTTATGTTGCAAGCCTACCCGATGGATCATTTTATGATGGTGATATTGTTGATAATAAATTCAATGGTCATGGGTATTTAGTTTGGGACAATGAAAATACTTATGAAGGTGATTTTGTTGATGGATTATTTCATGGGAAAGGTTCTATTACTTACAAAGATATTTATGTTTATAGCGGTGGTTTTTATAAAGGAAAAATGACTGGCGAGGGACGCTTTGATTATTCTAATGGGGCAACTTATATTGGTGAAGTGAAAAATGGAGAAATGGATGGCGAAGGAGAGCTCAGTTATAAAAGCGGAGGGACCTATAAAGGTCTATTTGAAAATGGCAGCTTTATCAAAGGAAGTTATTTAGATGAAAATGGCGATAAATATCAGGGTGAATTTAAAGATTGGCTTTATCATGGAAAAGGAGTGCTAAGAACAAAATCTGAGGAAAAATATATCGGTAATTTTGAATATGGTTCATTAAAAGGCGTCGGGGAGTATCATCATAGTGATGGCTCTTATTACAAGGGAAATTTTGACTTTGGAAAATATCAAGGTGTTGGTGAATTAAAAACTAAAAATGGTGATTTTTATCAAGGTGAATTTAGTTATGGAAAATACAGTGGCAAAGGAAAAATTGTTTATGCTAAACCGATTAAAGGCATACTCAGTAGAAGTGGAGTATGGAAAAACGGGCGATTAATTCAATCTGATGATGGAACCGTTGTTAGTTCCGCTAAACAATTAAACGAAATGGCTCTTTACAATCAAAACGCATTATTAAATAAAGCGGGAAATAATCTTACTAATGGTAAAAAAGGGAAGGTGGAGTTGTTTTTTCTTGGAATTGCTGGTGATGGCTCTCAATCCGTATTCCGAAAAGAAGTTCAATTTGTTGGATCGCTCTTTAGCAAAAAATTTAAAACCAAAGGTAAAAATGTATTATTAATTAATTCAAGAGAAACAGTGAAAACAGATCCATTAGTAACCATTAGTAGTATTAAACATAGTTTAAATACGTTATCAAAAAAGATGAATGATGAAGATATTTTATTTATTTACATGACAAGTCATGGTTCTAAAAAATCAGGTTTTTCAATCCGACAACCCCAATTAGGCTTGCCTAATTTAAGTGCTGTAAAACTTTCCAACATTTTAAGAAATACGACAATAAAGTGGAAGGTTATTGTGATTTCCGCTTGTTATTCAGGTCAATTTATAGATTCCATTAAAGATGAACATACTTTAATAATTACAGCCTCAGATAAGAATAGTAAATCTTTTGGGTGCAGCGATAAATCCGATTTTACATATTTTGGCGATGCCTATTTTAACCAAGCATTAAGTCACACCTCCGACTTTATAGAGGC
Organism: uncultured Kangiella sp.; assembly: GCA_964476655.1. Lineage (GTDB taxonomy): Bacteria > Pseudomonadota > Gammaproteobacteria > Enterobacterales > Kangiellaceae. The sequence continues at coordinate 3,181 of CAYZBK010000052.1, forward strand.
TTTTGACTTAGCCGTTCCTATGATTAAGATCAAAGAAAAAAACAAAGAGTATAAGCTTTCTAATCCGCAAATTCATAAACCACAATTAATTATTGACCAACTAAAAAAATGGAAAAAAACTTTGAATTAGATGAAATGTTATTGCATATATCTATTTCTGGTTTTCTTAATGGTCTTTCTTTTTTTCTTTCTAAACCTTAAGATAATCAACCCAACTAAGAAAAAAATAGAACCGATAAATGTCAGAATAATTTGCATTTTCCAATTCCATAAGCCATCTTCTATCATTGCGTCATGTTTATTGTAGGGGTTGTACAAAACGGTAACAGCGTCACCGCGCTCCCAGCTTGGGTGACTACTACTAACACTATGTTCAAAGGTTGTAGGTTGAAAGTCGTTTTTATAGATATATTGTATTATTGGCTTGTACGTTCTTGTGCCTTTTGAAATTAAAGTTTTCATTCCAATGATCATTCCTGGTGCTTTATGCGCTGCGGCCATAAATTCAATTTTATTTTTTCCGGTGATTGCAGCACCAATTAATAATCCGCTACCAACAATAATAAATAACAGCGCTAGCCAAATAGGCGATTTTTGTTGATGACTTATTTTGTTGGTAATTAACTCTTGAGAAGGGGCATAGTTTTTATTGAACGATGAGTTAGATTCAACCGTATTGTTATCATCTTTATTCTGTTTTTTTTCAGTTTGATATTGATTTTTTATATCGTCAAAAGAATGAATTCCTTTCTTGTTGAGACGATTTTTTATTTTTAAGCCCTTATAGGTTAATGTTAGTAATATAATTAAAGAGAGTACTAGAGAAAAAAGGTCAAAATCAAAATTAATGATGCCAATAATGAATGCAATTAAACCTATGAAGGAAAAAACACCCCCTAACCAATATCTCACATTAGTTAAAAGTCTGGCTTCGTGAGGATTATCTTTCATATATAATACGGGTACTTCTTGATCAATTTCATATGACATGTTTCCACTAGAAATAGATGACTCAAAAGTATAAGTTTCTCCTCTGCATTGAAATTCAATAATTGGGGTGTACATCGTTTGAGTTCTATTATTAGAATGTGATATGTGCGATTCATAACCAAGGATTTTCCCTTTGCTATGAACGGCTATTTTTCTAAAGTTTTGTGTGTCATAAATAAGATAAAGACCTATGGCTAAAAAAACTAATCCTGCGATAAGTGGAATGATTCCCATAAGAGTTCCTTGAATTTATTTTTATTTATCGTTATTAATATTGTTAGAGTTAAAATTCACTAGAGATTTAATTATGCCATGCATCATATTAATATCTCTTGACGTTGAATTTGCTCTAGTCAATAAATGCTGCAATCGTTTCATGGTATCACTTGGCAGAGCAGGGTTGAGGTAACCTGTGTTTTGTAGTGAAACCTGAAGAATTTTTTCAAAATGATGCCGTTCATTCTGTGTTGCTAATCTCGACTTTTTTGATGCTGAAAAAGTTTCCTTTTTCGAATCTTGAGATTCACTACTTTGATCACTAGCACTTTTTACGTTTAAGGTTTTGAAAAGCTCATAACAAACAATTTGCACGGCAGAAGCCATGTTGAGTACATCATATTCTGGATTTCCAGGAATGTATAATACTTGTTGGCATTGACTCACTTCGTCTGCTGTTAATCCACTACGCTCTCGTCCAAATACAATGGCGATTTTTTCTTGATGGTTTTCTTTTATCCATTCAGCCGCTTGGCGGCATGATTTTTGTGGTCCAGCATAACTTTGTTTTTGTCTGGCGGTTGTTGCAAATACTTGTGTGCAATCGTTAATCGCTTCTGCAAAGCTAGTGACCACTCTGGCGTTAGTTAATAATTCGGCGGCTCCTGCTGCTCTACTAGTCGCTTCATCAGAAGGGAAATCACAAGGTTCAACTAATACTAACTCATGAAGCCCCATGGTTTTCATCGCACGTGCCGCAGCACCAATATTGCCTGGGTGAAAAGTGTTGAGTAAAACAATTTTAATGGATTGTAATGATGTGTTCATTGATTAGAGAGCTCTTAATGGAGACAACCAAAGATAGCATATTTAGAATTTAAATAATTTAGAATATTAAATGATTTACCCAAAAATGTGGAAGAAATGAGCGTTAGATTACCCTCTTGGAAATCTTTTTAAGAACACTAAGTATTATTTTTAGTTATAGATTAAATTGAGATATTAGCTTATTCAGTTGTTCACTAAAGCTTATTTTAGATGATGTATTTTCCTGCTGTAGTTGGTCTATACCACGGGTTAAGTCATTGATTAATTGTAATGGTTGAGAAAGCTTTTTAACATCTTCCATTATCTGCTCTAAAGAGTTTAATAGCTGATTAAGTTCTGATATTGCTGAGCTGTTTGGTGTGAGCAAATCGCCCGCTGAGCTAGTTTGATAAGCCGCCAATGCTTTGACAGTAGTGGTTTGTTGCAATTGCAAATCGAGACTATTAAGCTGGCTATGGTCAATCTCTAATTCTAAAGCTTGTTCAAATGCGTCATCATATCTACCGGAATAAAAATCATTGGCAATGGAATCGATGTCTTGAAGTAATTGATTAATCGCCGTTAATTCATCATCGTCTAATTCTCCTGTGACATTTAATTGAAATGAGTGAGAAGAGCTACTGTGTTGAATAGTGCTTGAAGATGCTCGGTTGCCATTAGAAGAAGAATCATTCGATAAACTAAATTGATTTGAACGAGATATTTCTATATTGACTCTGTCGCCATCTTGAGTGGTTAAAGATAATGAAAAACTGGAACTCTGAGAAGCTTGAGCTTCTACATGAGATACTTGATTCAGTTGAGTTGTATTAGTAGCATCATTAAGTTCCGTTGGATCTGGATTAGATGTGACGCCAATAATTTTATTTTTTAATTGCTCTATTCCTTGGGTAACTTGTTGATAGGTTTCATTAATTTCATCACTTAATTGTGGAGTTAATAGGCCCATATCATCTAGCTGATCTTTTGCTTCGTTAAAGCCTTTAATAAATCCTTGTAAACCTTGATTCAGCCTTTCTAATAAGGCTTCTTGATTTGCTCCATTGGCTTCGTCAGATTTTAATCTTCGATCGATAAAACCAAGTATTGCATTAGATGATTGTTGTACTCTTGATGATTTTTCATTTGGCAAATCAGATGTTTTTTCTATGTTAACTTTTGGTGGGTTAATTGAAGGTTGGGAGTTGCGTGATAGATTTTTTTGTGAGCGCTGGAAAGCATTTTGTAAAATAGCATTGAATCTTTCAAAGCTGTCTTGGCGGCGGCTTTTAAAGCTAGGATTTGTATCAATGTTTGTATTGGCTAATGGAATAAAGTCATTTGATGCCTTGGTGTTGTTGGGATCATACAATGAGGAAAACGGTGGTATTGGCGTTAACATGATTTGTACTCAAATAAACTCTAATACCTTTGAATCGGCGGTACTAATTCCGACTTTAGCTTAATGGACATTTAAATGAATATATTTTATAGCAAAATTTGTCATTCAAAAATTAATTGCCGGTTAAAGTTCATCCTAATTTAACTTTTTTAGTCTAATATTAACTACAGCTATCCAAAATCTGAATAAATAAGAGTGGGATCATATGACAAAGGACGTGCTTTTTGCCAAGCAACCGATATTTGATGCGGATAACAACCTATATGGCTACGAAATTTTATATCGAAATGATGAAGATAGTAATAAAGCGGTGTTTTCTGATGGAAAATTAGCTACCTCAGAATTATTAGTGAATTACTGTAGTGGGCTTATTGATGACGCGATTGGCCCCTACGTAAAAATATTCATTAATATGACAAGAGAACTTATTTTTTCGAGTAGTTTCATTCCCTTACCTCCGGATCGCATTGTTATAGAAATTTTAGAAGATGTCGAAGTCGACGTTGATTTATTGGTGAGAATTTCTGAATTAAAAGAGAATGGTTACTCTTTTGCTTTAGACGATTACACCTTTGATGCTCGATTTGATGATCTTTTGACTTTGGTCGATTACGTCAAGATGGATATTGTTTCATTGCAAGCCGATGAAATTGAAGAGCGATATAGCAGGCTGCTGGAACACACGCGTCAGTGTGAAAAAATGCCCACAATATTAGCTGAAAAAATCGAAACTCATGCCATTCATCAAGCTTGTAAAAATATAGGCTTTTTATTATTCCAAGGCTATTTTTTAGCAAGGCCAGAAATGGTCTATGGTAAAAAATTAGTTCCAAGTGGTCAAAACGCATTACGATTAGTGGCGGCATTACAGCAGGAAGATATTACTATTAGTGCCGTATGCGATTTAATTGTTCAAGACGTTCAACAAAGTTATCTTATTTTAAAAATTGTTAATAGCCCAATTTGTAATTTACCTAGAAAAATCCAAAGCATTCAAGAGGGCGTTATTTTTCTTGGACTCAAACAGGTAAAGCAATGGGCGATTGTTATGGCGCTGACGGGGTGCTCATCAAGTCCACCAGAACTTTTTCGTATTTTACTTGAGCGAGCAAAAACATGTGAGTTATATGCGAAAGAACTTGAAAGAAACGATTTTGATAAAAGTTATACCGCAGGGCTTTTTTCAGGGCTTGATCTTGTGATGCAGTCTGACAAAGTTTGGTTGCTACAACAAATTGGTATTACTCAAGAAATGAGCGATGCTATTCTTGAGTTTAAAGGGCCAATTGGAAAAATACTGGAACAAGTCATAGAGCTAGAAAAAGGAAGTTTAGAACGTTTAGATGAACTTAAAGTTCAAAACATAAAGGCATTGATGAACGCTAATTTAGAGGCGACGACTTGGGCAAGAGATTTGTTTTCAATGATTAATCAAGAAAAATAAATGGATCTAACCATTTATTCCTTTATTAACCTTCAAACTTGGAGGTTAATGATTTAACTTCAGTATATTTAATCCTTTTCAAAGCGCTAATTGAAAGAGCCGTGTTAGATAACAACTAGTCCACGTGATTCACCCAGCTTTATTCAACTTTTTAGGGTAGAATTCTAAACAACATTAATCGCGGATTGAAAAGGTTATGAATACCTATTTCATTATAAAAACAATACACATTTTAAGTTCAACTATTTTATTTGGTACAGGAATAGGTATTGCTTTTTTCATGTTTCGCTCATATTTTACTGATGACATTGATGAAAAACTCTATGCAGCACGCAATACTGTATTAGCAGATTATCTGTTTACTTTTCCTGCCGTAGTTATTCAACCTATTTCTGGGGCATGGTTAGTATGGCAAGGTGGTTATTATTGGATGGACTACTGGCTTTTCGTAACCTATATGATATATATTTTTGCAGGTATTTGTTGGTTACCTGTTGTTTGGATCCAAATTCAATTAAAAAATATGTTAATACAAAGTATTGATGATCATGCAGAGCTACCTGCTCGGTATAATAAGCTTTTCAAAATTTGGTTTTTATTGGGTTGGCCTGCGTTTATTTCTTTAGTGGTTGTATTCTTCTTAATGGTTTTTAAGCCGATCTAATCATTTAAAATACCAACAGTAAATAATATGGCTTAAAAATTTGAGAAAAACATGAGTGAACAACCAATATTTAAAAGTATTTTTGGTAAGGACTGGGATAACCTTCCTCCGGTTATGCGAAAGCACTATGCTAATCGTCCCTATTCAACCGATGTAACCGTTGTTGAAGGGACGTTAGATGTGATGTGTCGTGGACCAATTAAATGGTTTTCTTGGTTGTTTTGGCTTTTGAGAGGCATACCACCGCACAATGAAAATGATGTTTTGGTCAAGGTTAATTTTGAAAGTGATGCTAATAGTCAATCATTTCATTTTAATCGAACTTTTCACTTTAAAAAACGAAAGCTTTATAGTTTTAAGTCTCGCATGGTTCAGATTAAAGGTAGTGAAGTCATAGAAATTATGCGGTCTCGTTTGGGATGGAAGATGAATTTTGTATGGCAAGATGGACAGGTGAAACTTAAACATAAAGGTTATATTTTGTATTTCTTTGGTTTTTTTATACCTTTACCATTAACCTTTTTATTGGGCGAAGGCAATGCAGAAGAAATACCTATTGATGATGATCATTTCGATATGAAGGTGACCATTACTCACCCTTGGTGGGGCATTATTTATCAGTATCGAGGTCGTTTTAAAATAGGTATTGCAGATGAATAAACGGGTTCTCATTATTGGTGGTTATGGAAACTTTGGACGTTTTATTTCATGCGAACTAGCCAAACAAAAAAACATTCAAGTTATCATCGCAGGTCGTTCAATTGAAAAAGCTATTGAGCTGTCTAATGAGTTAGATGCCGTTAATGACGTTGAAGCATCAGCATTAAATATTCATGCCGATCTCGATAAGGCTTTTCAGGCAATTAATCCTGATATTGTCATTCATACATCGGGTCCATTTCAGCAACAAGGCTATAAAGTCGCTAAAGCCTGTATTCATGCGAAAGCTCATTATATTGATTTAGCCGACGGAAGGGAGTTTGTTGAAGGTATCACGGAGCTGGATATGTTTGCTAAAGAACAAGGTGTTTTAGTTATTAGTGGGGCTAGCTCCGTACCATGCTTAACTTCTGCATTAGTGGATTACCACAAGCCTGAATTCAAAGAACTTGATTGTCTTAATTATGGAATAACAACTGCGCAGAAAACGGCAAAAGGACTTGCGACAACGGCTGCTATTTTAGGTTATACCGGGAAACCATTTAAGACATTGATAGCGGGAAAAAAATCAAAGATCTTTGGTTGGCAAGGCCTTCATCTTAGAAAATTTAGAGAGTTAGGATGGAAACTTTTAAGTTATTGCGATGTTCCAGATTTAGCTCTATTTCCAAAACGTTACCCGCAATTGCAAAATATAAGATTCTATGCGGGATTAGAAATTCCTTTAATTCATTTTGTGCTATGGGTAATATCATGGCTTGTACGCTTTGGATTAATAAAAAATTTACAACGTACAGCACGGATGTTATTAAAGCTCTCATCTCTGTTTGATTGGCTCGGTAGCGATAATAGTGCTTTTTATATGGAGCTGTCAGGAACCGGAAAAAAACCTGGTAAAGGAAAAAAAGGTCAAAATAAAAGTATCATTTTTGAACTAACGGCTCGTTCAGGGGATGGACCCTACATTCCATCAATGCCAGCAATACTTATGGCAAAAAAGCTGGCGAATGAACAAGTAAAAGAAAGAGGTGCTTTTCCTTGTGTTGGTTTCATTACAAGAGATGAGTATTTAAATGCTTTGAGTAATATGGATATTAGTTGGAATATTTTAAAAAAAATTAGCTAATGCACTATTGTTTGTTGGAGTCTGTTATATAATAAAAACCTTTATTTAAAGGCTTCGCCAAAAGCGTATGAAAGCTCTCGATGAGATTACCAGCCAAAACCCGCTAGAAGTGTTTTGTCTATCGATAAATATGAAAAATATAATTATTAATGAGAGAAAAATATGGTTGAAAAAAATGAATTAAAAGGTTTACAGGGTTGGCTTATTTTAGTTGGCATTGGCATTGTCGCAGCTCCAGTAAGGATGTTATATAGTCTAGTGCCTGTTTATAAGCCTATTTTTGAAGATGGATCATGGGAAGCCATATCGGTGATGACTTCCGAACTTTATAACCCTTCTTTATCGTATTTAATTATAGGAGAAATAATCATTAATGCGATAATTTTCATCGGGGCTTTAACTTTAATATATTACTATTTTAAGAAACATTATTTATTCCCCAAAGTGTATATAAGCCTTATCCTTCTGTCTTTAATTTTTATCCCTTTAGACGCATGGATTGTGACAAAAGTACTGCCTGGTGAGACAATGTTTGATCCAGAAACTATGAAAGAATTTTTAAAAACGATTTTAGCTGTGGTAATTTGGGTTCCCTACATGCTTATTTCGGAGAGAGTAAAGTTGACCTTTGTAAAAAACACGCTGAGTGAAAATATTGAACCTGCTACGAGTGAATTAAATGAAAACAAATGATCAAAACAGCCATTCGTTAGAAAATGAATGGTGTTTGCTTCAAAATCAATTTGATAGTTATGAAAAATTTTCCTTGCTTATAAAATTAGTGAATACAGCTATTCTGTCGGTGGCATATTTTTCAAATCAACTTACAATTATTGTTATAATCATATTATTGATTTTATGGATGCAAGATGCCATTTGGAAAACCTTTCAGTCTAGGATTGAAATTAGGTTATTAGCAATTGAAACTAGTTTGAATAAAGGTGAAGCCCTAAAAGCCTATCAATTTAATTTTGAATATGAAAAAAACAGACCGGGTATTTTTGGTTTGGTTAAAGAGTATTTATGCCAAGCGGTAAGACCAACTATTGCCTATCCTCATATTTTTCTATTGTTAGTTTCTGCTTATCAAGTGTTTTTATAAATGAGCTTTAAATGTTTGTATTTGGAACAATGGTATATGAGAAGCGTAGCGACATAAAAACTTCTCTTACAAATCGTTCATATTGCTTTATAATTCAAAACTTAACTTAAAATACTAACGAGTTTAAATTCTATTGTTTGATCGTCATTCAGGCGGCGAAAATGCCGTTTTAGTCCATATTGAATTACCTGATTCTCATAATAAAGAAGATAAAGATGAATTTATCGATCTTGTGGTGTCTGCAGGATTAACCATAAAAAGAATGGTGGGCGGTAGTCGAAAAAGCCCTGATGCAAAGTTTTTTATAGGCACAGGTAAAGCAGAAGAAATTAGGCAAATAGTTGAAGACCTGAATGCGGATGTTGTTCTGTTTAACCATCGTTTATCACCAGCACAAGAAAGAAATATCGAAAGTCTAGTTTGTTGCCGAGTGATTGACCGAACGGGGCTCATTTTAGATATTTTTGCTCAGCGCGCAAAAACGCATGAAGGTAAATTACAGGTTGAATTGGCGCAGCTAAAACATTTATCGACGCGTTTAATTCGTGGTTGGACTCATTTAGAACGCCAAAAAGGTGGCATAGGGTTAAGAGGCCCTGGTGAAACTCAGTTAGAAACGGATAGACGATTACTCGGCGATCGGATTAAAAATATTCGTAAACGTTTAGATAAAGTTGAAAAACAACGGGAACAATCACGTAGGGCGAGAAAGCGAGGTAACATTCAAACCGTTGCCTTGGTTGGCTATACAAATGCGGGCAAGTCTACCTTGTTTAACCAACTCACCGAATCAAAAGTTTATGCAGCAGATCAGTTATTTGCAACACTCGATCCAACACATAGACAAGTTGAAGTCTCACCAGGACAGCGAGTTATTTTATCTGATACTGTTGGCTTTATTCGTCATTTGCCGCATGATTTAGTGGCCGCGTTTAAAGCAACTTTACAAGAAAGTCGTCAAGCGGATATTTTGTTGCACGTTATAGATACCTCAGATCCTAGAAAAGAGGACAATATTGAACAAGTTTACCAAGTACTTGAATCAATTGGAGCGGGAGATGTTCCGGTGATTGAGGTTTTCAATAAAATTGACCAATTAAAAGACGTTAAAGCAAAAATTGAAGCTGAAACCGATGGTTTGTCGATCCCGGTGACTCATGAATCTAAAAGCAATAATGAAATAGTAAGCCGAGTGTGGTGCTCTGCTAAAAAAGGTCTGGGTTTAGATTTAGTCCAACAAACCATTAGTCAGCAATTAGAAATAGAATGGTTAGACTTGAATTTACAGATTTTGCCCCAAGATCAAGACATTCGCAGTGAGCTATACAATTTACATGTTATTACCAATGAAACAGTTTCAGAAAGTGGTGACATTGAAATAACCATCAGAATTGATGCCGCCGATTGGCGAAGGCTCAATCGTCAAACTGATAAACGCTTAGAAAAATGCTGTTGTGGAGAAATTCCCAATTTTTCAATAGCGGATGATTAAATAAAACAACACTCATTACAAATAATACTTATTTAAAAGTGGAGAAAATTATGGCTTGGAATGAACCAGGTAACAATGACAATAAGGATCCGTGGGGTAAGCGTAATCAGCAAGATGGCCCGCCTGATTTAGAGGCATTGTTTAAAAAGTTTTTTGGCTTATTTGGCAACAGTAATGGCCGAAATAATAGTTCTTCAGGTGGCGGCAAAGGTTTGCTTGCAACAGCATTAATTGTGCTTGGTTTATTATGGGCTGCCACAGGGATCTACACGGTTGATGAAGCAGAAAAAGGCGTTATTCTTCACTTCGGTCAATATGACCGTACGGTTGGTGCTGGTTTAGGTTGGTTACCAACAGGGGTTGAAAAAATTATAAAAGTGAATACAGATGAAATGCTTAACGCATCAATTAATGGCGTGATGCTAACGAAAGATATTAATATTGTGGAAGTGGATGTTGGTATTCAATATCAAATTGAGTCACCAGTTGATTATTTGTTTAAACTTGGCAATGTTGAATCAACCTTAGAACAAGCTGCTGAAAGTGCTTTACGTCAGGTAGTTGGTAGTATTAATGTTGATGCTATTTTAACAACGGACAAAGAAAGAATTCAAGATGAGCTTAAAGTCGATATTGACCAAGTATTAGCTCAATATAAAAGTGGCCTAAGCGTGAGAACAGTTACTCTTAAACGTGTTCGCCCACCAAGAGAAGTGAATGAAGCTTTTGAAGAAGTTAACCGTGCGGCACAAGACGCTAAGCGAGAAATTCAAAATTCAGAAGCTTATCAAAATGAAAAACTTCCATTAGCAAGAGCTGAAGCGGAAAAAATGAAACAACAAGCTGACGCTTATCGAGCGACTATTTTAGCAAAAGCGAATGGTGAGGTTGCGCGCTTTAAACAGTTACTACCTCAATATGTTGCCGCACCAGAAGTAACACGAACTCGTTTGTACCTCGATGCGGTTGAAGAAGTAATGTCTAATTCAAGTAAAGTGTTGATTGATACCAAAAGTGGCAACAACATGATTTATCTACCATTAGATCAGATGATGAAGAAAAGTAAGGAGAGTAATTATGTCAAATAAAGCATTGTTTGGCTTCATGGCACTATTGTTGATCTTTGTGACTGTTTCTAAAACGTTATACATTGTCGAACAAACTGAAAAAGGTTTAATCCTTCGATTTGGTAAAGTGTTAAGAGCTGAAAATAACCAACCAGAAGTTTTTTCACCCGGCTTACATACAAAAATTCCTTTTGTTGATTTGGTGGTTTTGATAGATACTCGAGTTCAACTAATGGATGGCACGCCTGATGTCTTTACAACTCAAAATAAAGAGTTCTTAGATGTTGATACCTATGTTCAATGGAAAGTGACAGATTTTTCTAAATTTTATATTCGTACCAATGGTAATTTCAGAAAAGCAGAAGGTTTTATTGAAGGCTTTGTTGATAATGGTTTAAGAAATCAGTTTGGTAAAAGAACTTTAGAACAGGCTATTTCTGGTGAGAGAGAAGCGTTAATGGGTGACATTAGAACGTTTGTTAACTCAAAAGTGCCTGAGTATGGTCTTGAAGTTATCGATATTCGAGTTAAAAAGGTTAACTACACATCAAGAGTTTTAAGTAATGTATATGACCAAATTATTTCAGAACGACGGGCTCAAGCTATTTTGATTCGAAGTGATGGTAAACAAGAAGGTAATATCGTTAAGGCGAAAACAGATGCAAATGTGTTAAGAACCTTAGCGGAAGCCGATGAATATGCTAGAACTATCCAAGGTAAAGCTGATGCAGACGCAGCAAAAATTTATGCGGAGACATATAATAAAGACCCTAAATTTTACGCTTTTTTAAGAAGTCTAGACGCTTACAAAGCCTCATTTAGTGGTAAGAATGATGTTTTAGTTTTAGGTCCGGATAGCGATTTTTTCAAATATTTTAAAAGTGCTAAAGGTATCGTTAAATAAACTAATTTATTGATATTTGAGTAGAGTCACAGCTGTTGGCTCTACTCTTCAATTCTATTTCTTTGGCCAACATCTCTAGAGGCTAAAAAAACACCAAAAAAAGGCAGAAATTCTTTTGCGATGAGAGTACAATTCGCGGTTTCTTGCCAAATGACAATTTAAATATTACTAATATGTCTAAAAATTCTAGTAGTTCAAAAAACATTGTAGTTTTAGGTACCCAATGGGGTGATGAAGGTAAAGGTAAAATAGTTGATCTATTAACCGACCGAGTAAGCGCTGTTGTGCGTTTTCAAGGAGGCCATAATGCAGGCCATACCTTAGTTATTGATGGTAAAAAAACAGTCTTACATCTCATTCCATCAGGTATATTACGGGATAATGTTAAATGCTTAATTGGTAACGGTGTTGTACTAAGCCCAGAGGCTCTAGCAGAAGAAATGGATATGCTTGAAGCATCAGGTGTGCCAGTGACTGAACGTTTAAGGATCAGCCCTGCTTGTACCTTAATTCTTCCTTATCATATTGCACTCGACCAAGCGCGAGAAGCCGCTAAAAGTGATAGCAAAAAAATTGGTACCACAGGTCGAGGCATCGGCCCTGCATACGAAGATAAAGTTGCTCGAAGGGGTTTAAGAGTAGACGATTTATTTTATCCTGAGCGATTAAAAGAAAAATTAACTGAAATTCTTGAATACCATAACTTTGTTTTAACCAACTATTTTAAACGGCCTGAAGTTTCAGTGGATACCGTTTTTCAACAATGTCTAGGTTATGCAAAACTGTTAGAAAACTTGGTTGAAGATGTTCCTCATACTTTACATAAAGCCAGGATTAATGGTGAATCATTATTGTTTGAAGGGGCACAAGGTACATTGCTAGATATTGATCATGGTACTTTCCCTTATGTGACTTCATCAAACACCACTGCAGGTGGAACAGCCACTGGATCAGGTTTTGGCCCGCTTTACTTAGATTATGTTTTAGGTATTACTAAGGCTTACACAACTCGTGTTGGTGGAGGACCATTTCCAACAGAATTATTTGATGATATTGGTCAGCATCTTGGTGAAAAAGGCCATGAATTTGGTGCGACTACCGGTCGTCCAAGACGTTGTGGATGGTTAGATGCTGTTGCTTTAAGCCGAGCTATTCAGGTTAATAGTGTAACCGGTATCTGTTTAACAAAACTGGATGTTTTAGATGGCCTTGAAACTATTAAGATTTGTACTTCTTACTTATGCCCTGAAAATGGTGAATTGACAACCACACCTGTTGGAGCAGAAGGCTATGAAAGAGCAAAACCTCAATACATTGAAATGCCTGGTTGGAGTGAAAACACTTTTGGCGTGAAAAATTGGGATGAACTTCCTCAAGCCGCTAAAAACTATATTGCTAAAGTTGAAGCGATTGTTGGTGTTCCCGTTGATATTGTTTCTACTGGTCCAGACAGAGTTGAAACCATTGTTAGACGAGATCCGTTTGAGCTTTAATTGTAAATTTTTAGATTGTTTTCTATTTTTACGGCAGCGAGCGTCTCAGGCCTGTTTTTTAAGCTTGAGATAGCTTTGTTGAAGCATGGCAAACTGCTCATCATTGAGTGAGGTTTTTTTGCTACTTTTTTCATGAAGTGAAACGGCTGTAAGGTATTCATCAAGAGTTACTTCACTTACAGGGTAGTTGAGTCGTTTAGTAAATGTCATTGCATCGTTTTCCCTAATCATTGTCTTTAGTTCCTTTTTAGTATTTCGTTGTCCATTATACCTTGATGGTTAACTTAATATAATACGTGTCTTCCTAAGGTATTGTGAGAGATCATCTATCCCCAGTCTACTGAAACAATTGTCTGCAAGTGAGATGGGTATAAATATCAAGTCATCTTGATAGGTATATAACTTTCTTGAAGTAACCCGTTCTGAAATAGCCAGTTGATTTATTTTATTTGTTACATTAATCTGATTCTTTATTTTGAGAGGGAATTTAAAAAGGAATTCTCATGATTAATGTACTTGTTACAATAGAAGTTAAAGACTTTAACTCATTAACCGCTTTTGAAACTGAAGCGGTTAAGATTATGAGTTCGTATAACGCTCGAATGATTACAGCTTTTGAAACACAAAGAAATGACGATGGAACTGGTCAAGAAGTTCATTTGCTAGAATTTCCTGATGAACTTTCTTTTTCCAATTATCGTTCTGACAGACGTTTTAACACACTTACCGACCTTCGAGAGAAAGCGATAAATTCAATTGAAGTTATTAGCTCAAGAGTTTTGAAATTATATTAACAATGAAATAATTACTCAGTTACTTCGTTTTACAAAATTATCAATAATAAAAGGTAAATACTATGTTACTTGATCAAGACGAAACACTTACAACAGAAGTGAGACCAGACAAAACTATATTAGTGATTTGGTTTTTTACAAAAACTATTCCATATTCCATTGTCTCGATGTTCTTTATTTTTATGGCATTGTTCTTTTTCAATACCGTTAATGCGACCTTAGATCTAGAAGAAAAGAATGTCGTTGAAGTTTCTGACAAACAAAGCGATATTAAGCAAGTGGAGTTAAAGTCGAAAGAATCGAAACCAAAAATTTCAAAGCAAAAAGATCAAGAATCAAAAAAGTATAATCCTTTTGACTTGATCATTAATTATTGGATATATGCTCTAACGATGGCTCTATTCGCTTTTATTTTGGTACAAACCTATTTAATTTATCTTAGACAAACTTATCGTTATGTGATTACCGATAGGCGCTGTATTTTTATTGGTGGTATTTTAAAAAGAATTGAAAGAACCGTTCCTTATAAAAAGATTACCGACATTCAACGCTCTCAAAATATTATTGAACGTCTACTTGGTATTTGGAATGTTCAAGTGTTTACGCCTGGTACAGCAAGCATTCAAATGGGACAAGCAAAGGCAAGAGCAGAGCTTAACTTTGATGGCTTAACTAATAGTGAAGCGCTTTATCAAACAATCAATAAATATACCCAATTAAATGGTTAAATAATCATAAAGTTTTGTAAATTATTTTTTCATAGCGATTGACCTTTCTTTTATATAATCAAGAAACAATCTTGTTTTATGTGATAGATGTTTTTTACTTGGATAGACAGCAAAAATATCCTTTTTTAAAGAAGGTATATAATCACTTAGTATTTCGACTAATTCTCCCGATTGTAATTGTGCATTTACGGTTAATTTGGGTAGATATGCTATACCTATATTATTTAAGGCGGCAGATCTTATCACTGTTATATCATTTGAATGCAACTTTGCTTTAATATTAAATTGTTTTTTTTCTTTAGTGATCTGATGAGTCATTTCAATTTTATTAGCATGTTGCTGTAATAATAATAAATGCTTTTCATGCCAATTATTAAATGGTGTGATATTGAGTAATGATTGATTGATATATTTTTGGCTTGCACACAAAATAAATTTTGAACTGAATAAATACTGAGCGATAAATTGAGAATCTTTAAGAGGACCTATTCTTATTGCCACATCAATCTGTTCGGTTAAAATATCTTGATATTGATTGGTTAAGATAATATCTAA
>CAYZBK010000053.1:0-18221 GCA_964476655.1 uncultured Kangiella sp.
GCTAGCCTATGGACAGAACCTCAATAATTCGTTAAAGTACGCACCATCATTGAACCCGAAAAATAGGATAATAAAATGAGCGAAGTGCATAGCCACCCTGTCATTCCATCGTTTGCTAAAGATGCTCTGATAGATTCGGATAAATACCAAAGTGAATACCAATCATCAATGGATGATCCTGATCAATATTGGGCAGAACAAGCCGAAAAATTCATCGATTGGTACAAACCTTGGGACAGTGTCAGTAATGTTGACTATAACAAAGCAAAAATCAGTTGGTTTGAAGGTGCTGAGCTTAATGTTTCTTACAATTGTATCGATCGGCATTTAGCAGAAAAAGCCGATCAAACGGCAATTATTTTTGAAGGTGATGAACCAGGCAATTCCCGCCACATTAGCTATCAAGAGCTTCATGATGAAGTTTGTCGTTTTGCTAATGTGTTGAAACAGCGCGGTGTTAAAAAAGGTGATCGTGTTTGTATTTATATGCCAATGATCCCTGAAGTCGGTTTTGCAATGCTAGCTTGCGCCAGAATTGGTGCTGTTCATTCGGTCGTTTTTGGTGGTTTTTCTCCAGAAGCATTAAGATCCCGAATTATTGATTCAGACTGCCAAGTTGTTATCACCGCAGATCAAGGTTTAAGAGGTGGTAAAAGAGTCCCTCTTAAAGCCAACGCTGACGCGGCAGTAAAAGATTGTCCTAACGTTCATTCTGTGATTGTTGTTCGCCATACTAAAGCCGATGTCGCTTGGAATGATGCGATTGATGTAGATTATTTACAACTACGTGAAACCGCTGAAACAACTTGCGAACCGGAAGTAATGGGAGCTGAAGATCCATTATTTATCTTATATACATCAGGCTCTACAGGTACACCAAAAGGGGTATTACATACTTCTGGTGGTTATTTATTATATGCAGCCATCACTCACAAGTACGTGTTTGACTATAAAGATGGCGATGTTTATTGGTGTACTGCTGATGCAGGTTGGATCACAGGACATTCATATATTTTCTATGGTCCATTAGCCAATGGCGCAACAACACTGGTTTTTGAAGGTGTACCAACTTATCCATCGGTATCACGTTTTTGGGATGTGGTTGACGAACATAAAGTCTCTATTTTTTATACCGCACCTACTGCATTAAGAGCATTAATGGCTCAAGGCGATGAACCTGTCACTAAAACATCGAGAGCGAGTTTACGTTTACTAGGAACAGTTGGTGAGCCGATTAATCCAGAAGCTTGGGAGTGGTATTACAAAGTGGTTGGTGAAAGCCGTTGCCCAATTGTTGATACTTGGTGGCAAACTGAAACTGGTGGTATTTTAATTACCCCATTAGGCGGAGCTCACGATTTAAAACCTGGCGCAGCAAGTAAACCATTCTTTGGCGTTAAACCAATGTTATTAGACAGCGATGGCAATGAACTTAAAGGTGAAGCGGCTGGTAGTTTAGTAATGGCTCAAAGTTGGCCGGGTCAAATGCGAGGCGTTTACGGTGACGAAAAACGATTCTTCGATACTTATTTCTCGCAATTCCCAGGATTTTATTTTACTGGTGACGGCGCAAGACGTGATGCAGACGGTTACATTTGGATCACTGGAAGAATGGATGATGTTTTAAATGTTTCTGGACACCGTTTAGGAACGGCAGAAATTGAGAGTGCATTAGTTTTACACCCTAAAGTTGCTGAAGCGGCAGTTGTTGGTTTTCCTCATGAAATTAAAGGTGAAGCGGTTTATTGCTATGTCACTTTAATGAATGGTGAAGAGCCTTCTGACGAATTAAAAATTGAGCTTCGTAATTTTGTTGGCAAAGAAATTGGCGCAATTGCTAAACCTGATGTCATTCAATGGGCTCCAAGCTTACCTAAAACACGCTCTGGAAAAATTATGAGACGTATTTTAAGAAAAATCGCTTCTAATGAATTTGACCAATTAGGTGATATATCAACTCTTGCCGATCCATCCGTTGTAGAAAATTTAATGGATAATCGTTAGACTATTTATAAGCTCGCCTTCCTTTTAATAAGTGGAAGGTGAGTTTTTATTTTTTAACTAGCGCTTTAAAAATCTATTTCTCAAGGCCTTTAACCCTCAAATAAATCCAATAGCTTCCCGCAAATAAACCGCGTTTCTTCAATAAAACCACTGCTAATACTCTCGTTTAATAAATGCTGGTACGCAGCAAAATAAGTTGCTACACTCAACTGCACAAAATATAGTCAATAATAATAATTAACCTCCCAAAAGGAGTTATCTGTGTCAGAAATAAGACTTATTAAAAAATACCCTAACCGCCGATTGTACGACACCAAAATTAGTTGCTACATAAAACTATTAGATATCAAAGAATTAGTAATGTCTCATCAAAATTTTGTTGTTATTGACGCAAAAACGGGAGAAGATCTTACTCGTTGCACTCTGATTCAATTAATTGCAGAGCAAGAAACCAATGGGAACCACATTTTAACAACCGATATTCTAAAAGAATTAGTGTGTTTTTATGGCGATTCAATGCAAGGTATGATGAGTCGATTTTTAGAACATAGCGTAAAATTATTTATGTCTAAACGCGCTGATTTAAAAAGCCCATTAAATAGTATGCTTGGCACAAGTCAAAGCTCACAAATGCAGGGTATTGCGACTAAAAACATGAAAATGTTTGATCAAGAAATGGCTGTCGCTAATTTAGAAAAACAACAAGCTTAAACAAGTTGCTTGAAGACGAGCGAAATAATTTCTTTCATAAATAGGGCGTATTGACTATTCACTAACGCCGTAATTGATAACAACAGCACTAACCAAACCAAACCAGTATTTAGCCAAGCAAAGAACAAATTTGCCTCTAAATGACTTTTATTCATTTGAATGGCTCTTCTGGTTTGTTTTATAGCAAACCATAAAACTAATCCTATCAACAATAATAATAACAATAACGAAATAAACAGCTCTTGGTCTATTTGATATGCCGCTCCAGCTAAAATGCCCGGAATTAAATAAAGTGGCGCCCAAATTAAACCTGATGTGATATTAACCCACAAGAAAGTCCTTTTAGGCATTTCCGCAATGCCTGCCACCAGTGGAATAACCGCACGAACGGGGCCAATAAAACGACCAAAAAATACGCCTGCGATGCCATGCTTTTCAAAAAATAACTTCGTTTGTTCGATCAACTGTTGATGGCGAGAAACAAATTTCCAGTTAAGAATTTTTTGATGGTAATGATAACCCACGATATAACTTAAATACTCGCCAATAACAGCTCCGCAATAGGCAGCGACAACAATAGGAAAAAAATCTAAAACATCCGTCCCTATTAAAGTACCGATGCCCACCAGTAATACCCAACCCGGCATTAACAATCCTAAAATAGCGATAGATTCTATAAAAGCTATAAGAAAAACAACTAACCATGCCCACTGAGAGTGAAGCTGAATAAACTGCAAAAGGCTTTCAGAATTTAATAACACTAATTAGAGATCCCCGCATTATTGCCTTCTAAAGCTCGCTCGGCACGATAACTCGAACGAACAAATGGACCAGCAACAATTTCTTTAAAACCTAACTGTAATCCCCACTGTCGGTATGCCTCAAATTCCGCAGGCTTAACATAACGATCAATCGGTAAATGATTAACTGTTGGTCTTAAGTATTGTCCTAAAGTGACAATATCAACACCAATGTCAGCTAACTCTTGAAGTGTTTCTTTAATTTCCTCATCCGTTTCACCTAATCCCAACATTAAACTTGTTTTAGTTAAAATATCAGCACGATATTTTTTTGCATGAGCTAACAGCTTCATGGTTGTTTGGTAACTTGCCTTTGGATCGCGAACCGGATGAGTCAAACGTTTAACGGTTTCAATATTTTGTGCAAAAACAACAATACCAGAATCGAGAACCTCCTCCACAGCCCGTAGATTTCCTTTAAAATCTGGTGTTAAAACCTCAACATGAGTTAATGGATTTAATTGTTTTACGGCTTTAACACATTCAGCGTAATGATGAGCCCCACCATCCTCAAGATCATCTCTATCAACCGAGGTGAAAACAATATATTTAAGTCCCATTGATTGTACGGACTCTGCGGCATTTATCGGTTCATCATGATCTAACCAACCATTTGGATTACCTGTATCAACGGAGCAAAAGCGACAGGCACGAGTGCAAACAGAACCCATCAACATAATCGTGGCGGTTCCTGCTGTCCAACATTCACCAATGTTAGGGCATTTTGATTCTTCACAAACTGTACTGAGTTTGTTTCCTCTCACGTTTTGTTTAACTTGTTGGTAACCTTTGCCTGTTGGCAATTGAACTTTTAACCACTCGGGTTTTCCACCTAACAATTTTTTATGTTCATTTGAACGATTTTTTACACCGTCTTTAATCGCAGAAAAACCTTGGGTAGTTTTAAATTTTTTACCACTCGGTATTACTTGAATAGGAATTTGTTGGTCTTTTTTCATATATACCCGTAATCAATCAAGCTGTTGGAGTTTTAGAATGATTAAACATTTTGGCGACAAGGCGTTAAAAAACTAAAGCATCTCTTTCGTTAAAAGATGTATAGTTTAACTGAGTTAATATTATATTTTTAAAATCATTTTCAATTGCTGATAAGTTTTTAGGCCCACCTAAATCAGCGGTCTGAATAATTTTTAATCCCTTATAACCACAAGGATTAATTCTTAGAAAGGGTTCTATATTCATATTGATATTAAGCGCTAAACCATGAAAAGAACAAGACCTTTTAATTTTCAAACCAAGAGAACATATTTTTTTTTCATCAACATAAACGCCTGGCGCTTTGTCTTTAACTGTCGCATCTATATTAAACGTTGATAATAACTCAATGACTGCTTTTTCAATCAACGCAACGAGTTGCCTAACACCTAATTTTTTGCGTTTAAGATCAATAAGAAAATATACAATTTGTTGGCCAGGACCATGATAAGTTACCTGCCCTCCTCTATCCACTTGAACTAATGGAATATCTCCTAAGGATAATAAATGCTCCTGTTTACCTGCTTGCCCTTGTGTGAACACCGGATAATGTTCAACAAACCAGATCTCATCTGAGGTATTCTCATTTCGATTAAGGGTGAAATCCTGCATCGCTTTCCACACAGGTTGATAATGCTGGAGTCCTAATTGACGAAAAACACATTGGTGAATAATATTTTCCATAAACTCACCTACAAACAGACTTTGACACATTCCAATTGATTTACGGCTAAATAAATAGTATCTAACTGCTCTTTAGAGCTTGCTACAAAAGTAACAGAGACTGCAACATAGTTTCCCTTTTTACTCGGATTTAATTTAGCCACATAATTTCCAGGAACAAAACTTTGAATAACCGAAATTATTTCATTTTCTGCAGATTGGTTTGCATGAGCCATTGCTTTAAACATAAAATCACAAGGAAAATCCCAAAGTTCCTCTTGTATATCGGTCATATTTTTCTCACTAAAATTTATCTCAATTAAACGATTATCTATTGATACCCATTAAATAATCAAAATGATTACCCGTTAAAATATTGAGCCAAACCAACGACTAATCGAATCACTCATTCTACCAAAAAACCCTGCCTCTTGAATTCCTTCTAATGCGACTAATGGGTGCTCAGCTAAGTTTTTATCATTTAAAGAAAAATACACCTTACCAACAATTTGCCCCTTAATAATTGGTGCTTGTAATGATTCTTTTACTACATAACGCGCTTTTAATTTGCCCGCTTTTCCACGAGGAATAGTTAAATAAATATCTTTAGCAATTCCTAGCTTGGCAATATCTTTATCGCCCATCCAAATTTTCTTTTCATGCAATAATTTTCCTGCCGGTAATGGTTTAACCGTTTCATAGAAACGAAAACCAAAAGAGAGCAATTTTTTACCTTCTACTTTACGACTATTTTTACTTTTTGCGCCCATCACAACAGAAATTAAACGCATCTCATTTTTAGTCGCTGATGAAACTAAACAATAACCCGCTGCTTCTGTATGACCCGTTTTAACACCATCAACATTTAAACTTTCGTCCCATAACAAAGAGTTTCGATTAGGCTGTTTAATTCCATTATATGTAAACCATTTTTCTTTATAGTAAGCATATTCATCAGGAAAGTTTTTAATCATTGCCGCTGTCAAAATGGCTAAATCTCTCGCGGTTGAGAGATGCCCTTCAGCGGGAAGCCCATTAGAATTTTTAAAATGCGAATGATCCATACCTAACTCGGCGGCATGTTGATTCATGAGATCGGCAAACACTGACTCACTTCCAGCAATATGTTCAGCTAAAGCAACTGATGCATCATTACCAGACTGAATGATGACTCCTTTTAATAAATTTTCTACAGTCACTTCTGTGTCAACTTTAACCCATGTTAAAGAGCTTCCTTTAAACATTGGATTTTGAGCCCAAGCATTTTCACTAATATGCACCATATCGGTTAACTTTAAATTGCCTTCTGCAATTTCTGATGAGACAACATAACTTGTCATTAATTTGGTCAAACTAGCCGGAGGTAATGGAATATCAGCATTATTTTCAACCAAGACTTTTCCACTATGAAAATCCATTAATATATAAGATTTTGCATTAAGTTCTGGAGCCGCAGGAATAATTGCCATGACTGATGAAGACAGAGTTAACAATAACGTTAAAAATATATAACTATTAAAGCGTTGAATCATTGAAGTACCTAATTTAAGCATGATTAAAAACAGGAGCAGCCAACTAATTTTGGCTCTATAAAGAGGCAATTATAACACTAATCTTGATAAACGATCCTAGGTTTACCTAACTCTTTTATATCAAGTGTTTTAGCCAGTTTTTCTGCTAATTTTAAGGATTTAATGGGACCAATTCTGACTCGGTATAACATTTTACCTCCACGCTTAATAGACGATAGTGTTACAGGTAATTTAATTTCACGGTCCAAGACTTTGGCTAGCTTTTTTGCGTTTTCAGAATTTGAATAGGCTCCCACTTGAACAAAACGATATTGACCTTGCTGATCAGAAGAAGCGGCGGCTATTTTGACTGAGCGCGGACTTACAGGAATGTTTTGTTTAGAGCGAGCGTTAGAAGAAGGTTCTGAAATAAAATCTATCGACTCAACAACCACATTCGCCGTGCCTTTTTCAGTCATTCCGATTTTGTGAGCGGCGACATAGGACAAATCAATGATTCTTGATTTTACAAACGGCCCTCTATCATTCACTCTAACGATGATTGATTTTCCATTATCTAAATTACTGACCTTAACATAACAAGGAATAGGCAGTGTTTTATGTGCCGCGGTCAATTGCAACATATCATAAGTTTCTCCACTTGAAGTGCGACGACCGTGAAATTTTGAACCATACCAGCTAGCAACACCTTTTTGTTTATATTTAGATGATGACGGTAAAAGTTTGTAGGTTACTCCAAACACTTCATATGATTCAGGATTACCGTAGGCGCTCCTATTTTCTTTTTTAGGCTTTACGGGTTTTACTTGAGTCCAGTCAACAGGATGTTGGGGAGCGAAATCTTGGTCTTTTTTTTGATGCGATGAACAACCAAATAAAATACAAAGAAAAAAAACAGCTAAATAATTTCTTATAGACAGGTTATATTTTTTAGATACCAAGATAAATGAATCATCTTGGTAAAAAATATTTTTTATTAAATTAATGTTCATCATGGATTAACTGTTGGCAATTTTTTCTTTAACTGCTTTTTAATCGCGACGCTTAATTGCAAAACAGCTAACGCATACATCGCATTATGATTGTAACGAGTAATAGTATAAAAATTATTAGCCGCTAACCAATGCTCTTCTCCTTTTTTTAATTTAAATGAAAACACTCCAACCTTTGATTGCTGATCCTGTACTTCATCGACATTAATTTTTAACTGTTTCAATTCCGCGGCTGTGCGATTTAATCGTAGTTCTTTTTGTACTAATGCTTTAGCTTGCGATTGAGTCATTATGATTTTTTTTGCAATAAACTTTCCTTTTTTCCAACCATGTCGTTTAAAATAATAAGCGACACTTCCTATCATATCGACAGGATCATTCAGTAGATCTATTTTTCCATCACCATTAAAATCAACACCATACATACGATAACTGCTAGAAATAAATTGTCCAATCCCCATAGCTCCAGCGTAAGAACCTTTAATTTTCTTAAGATCCCAATTTTGTTCCTGAGCTAAAATAAAATACTCTTGTAATTCTTTTGTAAAAAAAGTTGCCCTCTTTGGGTAATGAAAAGCCAAAGTATACAGTGCATCCAAAACTGAATGAGTTCCCTTATGACGGCCATAAAAGGTTTCAATACCAATAATGGCGACAATAATCATTTTGTCGACACCATAAACTTTTTCGGCTCTTTCTAGCGTTGCTTGATGTTTTTTTAAAAATTTAGCGCCCGCTTCGATTCGATTTTTTTTCATCCAAATCGGACGGTAACGATGCCAGTCTAATGATTCCGCTGGTCGATTCATCTTTTTAATAATATTTTTATTGGGCTTGAGTGTTTTTAGCACTGACAAAATCGAATCGGCTTTCAGCGATGATTTTTCCGCTAACGCTAGCGAAAATTGCTTTAATGGATCTTTATCCTTATTTTTAATATCTTTAGAAGCAATTGAAAAACTGGAAAATGATAGCCCTAATAATGCAACTAAAATTAATTTAAATCGTCTATTTGTATTCAAAATCACCTCTTTAACAACCTAAATTCATCATCTATTTTTACTATTAGCTAGCTTTTCAGCGTTATCCTGGTAGTAATTTTTTGTGGGTATGAATTCCCATCAATATTCCAAAAGAAGCCATTAATGTCACCATTGATGTACCTCCATAACTTACTAGCGGTAATGGTAATCCTACCACAGGCAATATTCCCGTCACCATGCCAATATTCACAAAAACATAAACAAAAAAAGTTAAAGTAATAGCTCCTGCAAGCAATCGCGTGTAAGTCTCTTGCGCTTTCATTGAAATATAAAAACCTCGGCCAATGATCCACAGGTAAATACTAATTAATAATAACACCCCGTAAAAACCAAATTCTTCACCTAACACAGCAAAAATAAAATCGGTATTTCGTTCTGGCAAAAATTCTAATTGAGATTGAGTGCCTTGTAGCCACCCTTTACCATTTATTCCACCGGAGCCAATAGCTATTTGTGATTGAATAATATGATAGCCACTTCCTAGTGGGTCTTGCTCTGGATCAAGAAAAATCAGTACCCGTTTTTTTTGATAAGCTTCCATTACATAATTCCAATGAATTGGTGCATAGACAACAACAACAGAGATAAACGACAATAATATCCGCCATTTAATACCAGCGAGAAATATAACAAACGCCCCAGAACTCGCAATTAAGATTGATGTACCTAAATCAGGCTGAATTAATATAAGAAAAGTCGGTAAACCGATAAGAGCGGCAGATACCCCTAACTCTTTAAATGTAGGTGGTAGTCTGCGATTACGAAAATACCAAGCCACCATCATTGGCACCGCAAGTTTTAATATTTCGGAAGGTTGAAAGCGAAAAAAACCAAAGTTGAGCCAGCGTTGAGCTCCTTTACCCATTTCACCAAAAATTACCACGGCCAACAATAAAATAATTCCACTAGCAAAAATAAACGGCGTCCATTTTTCATAAACTCTTGGCGGTATCCAAGCTAAAAATAACATTGCAGAGAAAGCTAAAGCCAACCGAACTAATTGACGCTCCAACTCCACTTGGCTCTGCCCCGACGCACTGTATAAAACAATCAAACCAAACCCCATTAATACCAGCAAACCTGATAACAAAGGTAAATCAATATGCAAACGGGTCGCCAAATTTTTGCCGCGCCGATCAGAGATATCGCCATCAATAAAAGCCATTAATTGACCTCCTTGATTTGAGTGGAGTAAGTTTCTTTGAGCGGATTAAGATGTTTTTTAGCAAACTTATTACTTTTAGACTGCTTATTTCTTTTATCAAAATATACATCCATAACCTTTCTAGCAATTGGTGCTGCACTTTCTCCACCATGTCCGCCATTTTCAGTAACAACTGATATTACTATTTCTGCCTTATCGATCGGTGCATAACCAATGTATACTGCATTATCATTAAAAATTTTACGACTAGGTTTGACTTTTTTACCTTTTTCGTCGATCGCCTGTGTTTTTAATTGAACGGTTCCTGTCTTTCCCCCTGAACGATATGCTGCACTACGAAACGCCTTACGAGCCGTGCCGTAAGGTTCTCTTGTGACTTGTTCCATCGCTTTTTTTACGGTTAACAAATTTTTGCCATTACCAAAATCAATTTGCCTTTCTGCTAATATTGGCGGTTTAATTTCCCATTGTCCATCAACATATTCTGCTGTCACTAAACGTAAATTATGTCTTTTACCTTCGGTTGCAATAGGACTAACGGCATTAGCTAATTGCAATGGTGTCGCATTCCAGTAGCCTTGCCCAATCCCCGTTAGCACGGTCTCTCCAGGATACCAATCAGTCTTTCGTTTCTTCTTTTTCCATTCTCTTGAAGGCATAATACCTGTCAACTCTTCACCCATATCAATACCGGTCGATTGACCAAAACCAAAATTAAACATATTTTCCGAAATAACATCTATACCCATACGGTAAGCTAAATCATAAAAGAAAGGATTACAGGACTGAACAATTGCGGTATTAACATTAACCTGACTGCCATGCCCCCATGAAATGTGGTCTCTATAAATTCGCTCTTCTTTAGTGGGAATTACCCAATAGCCAGGATCATTAATAGTTGTTCGTTTAGTGATGAATTTTTTTTCTAAACCCACCCAAGCAAGCATTGGTTTAATGGTAGAACCTGGCGAATATAAACCTCGTAATGCGCGATTAAATAAAGGTTGGTCTGCTGATTTAGTTAGCGCAGAATATTTTTCTGTTGAGATTCCTGTGACAAAATCATTTGGATCGTAACCAGGATTACTAACAAGGGCTAATACATCACCGTTTCTCGGATCAGCAACAATAACAGATCCTCTGAAGCCTTTAATCGCTTTTGCCGCAGCCAGCTGCAAATCAATATCAATAGACAATTTTAAATTATGCCCTGGTATAGGCGGAGTTTCCGATAAGGGTTTACCAATCACTCGACCTTGAACATTTGTTTCAACAGTACGGCGACCAATGGTTCCATGTAATATATCCTCGTAATATTTTTCTAGTCCAACTTTACCAATGTGACGAGTTGCTCGATAATTAACTTGATCGATACGTAACAGATCTTGATCATTAATTCTTCTGACAGATCCCAGAGCATGAACAATATTTTCACCATAAGGGTAGTAACGAACTAAACGAGCCTCAACACGAAGACCTGATAATCGATGTTGGTTAACTGCAAAAATCGCTACTTCTTTTTCATTTAATCGTGATTTTAATGTGACACTTTTGAAGCGCCTAACTCCTTTCAGCCGTTTTCTAAATCGTTCAATATCTTTATCATCTATCAAACCTAATTCTTTTACCTGCTGAAAAACTTCTGCCATTTTTAAAACTTTTTCTGGTATAACTTCTAACGAATAAACAGAACGATTTTCCGCCAGCAAAATCCCATTTCTATCAAAAATTAATCCTCTGTTTGGCGCGACTCGTTGTACACTAATACGATTATCATTTGAACGTGTTTGATAATCTTCATGCCTTATCACTTGTAAATGCCAATTGCGAATAAGTAATGAAATCATCAAAATAAAAACAACAACAAAGGAAACTATAATTCGAGAAACTAATATTCTTCGCTCGTGACGATGATCTTTAAAAGCAAAATCATTTGCAATATGACTTTTGTTTTTTAACATCAATTATTCTCGATGATACGGATGATTAGTGGTTACTGACCAAGCTCTATAAAGTGCTTCTGATAAGACCACTCTAACCATAGGATGAGGTAAGGTTAATGCAGAGAGTGACCAACTTTGATTAGCCCGAGATAAACAGTTTTGAGATAAGCCGTCTGGCCCACCAACTAATAAGGCAATATTATTCCCCATTGACTGCCAACGAGTTATTTGTGAAGCCAATTGAGACGTTGTCCAAGATTTTCCTTTTACTTCTAAAGCCACTACCCAGTCAGACTTATTAATAACTTTCAAAATCAGTTCACCTTCTTTTTCCATCCATTGATTGGCTAACTGATTACGAGTTCTTTTAGACGCAGGAATCTCAATAAGTTCAACACGACAATCGTGAGGTAAACGCTGAATATAATTTTTAAATGCAGTTTCAACCCAAGCTGGCATCTTAGTTCCGACCGCTATTATTTTTATTTTCATTTTTTTCTCATAGCGCGACAATTAAACATTAGCTTAAACTAAAACAGTTTTAATCATGGTTAATTCGACTCAAAAACTATTCCCATAGTTTTTCGAGTTGATAATAATCACGAGTCACTGATTGCATTACATGAACAATCACGTCACCACAGTCGACTAAAACCCATTCAGAGGCGTCTTCACCTTCAACACCTATTGGTGGTGTATCATTTTCTTTTAACGATTTAACCAGTAATGCCGCTATCGATTTTACATGGCGTGATGAAGTACCACTACAGATAATCATATAATCGGCTATCGTATTATCATCAGGTAATTCAATCACCTTGATATCTTTCGCTTTAATTTCTTCTAGTTCGTTAACGGCAAAATCTTTTAATTGAACATTTTTCATTTAAATAAATACTCGGCTACTGATAAATTTGATTTTCATTCATATAATCGTAAACACTTTT
Organism: uncultured Kangiella sp.; assembly: GCA_964476655.1. Classification (GTDB taxonomy): domain Bacteria; phylum Pseudomonadota; class Gammaproteobacteria; order Enterobacterales; family Kangiellaceae. The sequence goes on from CAYZBK010000053.1 coordinate 12,797, forward strand.
AGGAATTAACTCAAAAACCGATGAGTCTTTTTTTAAAAGTGAACGGATTTCTGTTGATGAAATATCGCGTTCTTTAATGTTTAAATAATAATAGCGCCCTGAAGGCGTTATTTCCAATTTGTGACTATCTTTTGTACAACTAAATGCTAATTTGTGCATTATTTTTTCAACGCCAACATCCGTTGTTCCAGGTCTTGCAATCAACATTAAATGGCAAAAACTCGATAACTCTTGCCATTGATTCCATTGCAACATGTTTAAAAGCGTATCCATTCCAACCACTAAAACTCTATTTATTAGAGGTTCTTCTAGTGCTAAACTTTTTAAACTATCTAACGTATAAGATTTTCCAGCCCGTTGACCTTCCCTTTCGTCAATAATAATATTATCTTGCACTGCTGAACTTTTACTTAACAATGGGGCAATTGCAATTTTCAGCATCGAAACCCGTTGATTAAAACTGGCATTGCTTTTTTCTTTTAATGGTGGAACAGAACAAGGTAACAATCGGATCGGCCATTCAGGAAAAAATTGGTTTAACGATTTGATAATATTAAGATGCCCATAATGCACGGGGTCAAAACTTCCACCAAATACAAACTCAATGTTCATGTCAAATGACAATTCTCATGTTAACGTTTAACGCCCCAAATTTTTTTCCCACTTAATAACCATAAACAAGACTCTAATTCTTGCCAAACATTACCTTTTTCCTGACCTTTAACCATTCTATCTAAATAAGCACAACGTATAACCAGTTTTTGCCAGATAGCTAATGGCAATCTAGCCGCTGCAGAAACAATCATTTTCTTTTTACTATCCCACAAAAAAGTTTTACTTAAAGCTTGCATGGGGGATTGTCCCCGACTTGTTGAAATAGAAACATCGTTACAAAGTTTTATTTCACGTGTTAGATTAACCAGTATTGATATTGGTGCTATTGATTCTTGTTGGAATTTCTTCAACATTCTCACTGCACGTTCTCCTTTACCTAAAAGCGCTTCATCTAAACATAAAAATACTGAATAACGTGCATTATCTGAGACCACTTCATTCAACATGGTTAAATTAATCAATTCATCAGGAAATAATAATTTTAGTTTTTCCAAGCTTTGACTGGCCGCTAATAAGTTACCTTCGGTTTGTTGAGCTAACATAGCACAAGCTTCTGCTTCTAGATTTAAACTCAAGCTTATGGCTCTTGTTTGGATCCAATCGTTAAAAGCGTAAGCTTGCGGTGGCCATAGTTCTTGAAGCTTTGCATTTTTGCTAACTGCCTTAAACCATTTAGTACTTTTTTGCCGTTTTTCTAATTTGGGTAATCTGATCAAAAAAAGATTTTCTTGATCTGCTGTTTCTAAAAGTGTCACTAGCGCTTGTTGAGCGTCTTTTTTTGGTGATTTACTAAAACGAATATCCGTTAATTTCACTTCTGAAAATAAAGAGAGACTATGACTAGAGGCTATTAAGTCATCCCAATTAAATTTATCTACAACATCAAAAATTTCTCGCTCACTCACGCCCTGATGTTTTGCTTCAGAAATAATTTGATCACAACATTCTTTTTGAAGTAAAACTTCATCTGTTGATACAATGTTAATAGCTGATATCATTTTGTTTATAGTTACTTTATATTATAATTACTTTATTTATAGTTGCTTTATCTATGCTTAAATTTAATTAATGCTACTTTCAGTCATGATTGATTTTAATTAATAATTGATTAATTAATTGCTTAGATGCTTGCTGATTTATAGACTCTAAGATAGCTTTTTCTTCACTTCTTTGACCAATCAATTTTTGGTTATCAAAATAAAAATTTCGATTTACCATTAAACGTTGTTTAAGTTCAATCTCATTATCGTTAATCAAATTAGTTTGATTTGATACCACTTTTTTATTTCTCTCATTTCCTTGCACAGCGCCGCTTTTATCCCATTTTGCAGGGTTGATAATGTACTCAACTTGAAGACTCATTTCATATTCATTAGCTCGTCCATTTTTATCAAAACCAACAACTCGTTTTGTTAGCTTGTTAGATAAAAGGATTAAATGCCATTTAGCCTTTTTAGCGTCATTGATTAATTCTGCTTTAGCTAGTTGAAGATCCATTCTCAGCTGTGTAAATAATTTACCTTGATGAATAGCGCTAGCGAGAAAAATGCTCTGACTCTCCAGCCCTTGATAATCAGCGCTTGGATCCTGCCCACGTAAATGAAAACCACAACCAAAAATCAGTAATGATAATAAAAAAACAATTGTTATTTTAGCGGTATTCATAAAGTGCTCTTTAAAAAAATATAACCATTAATTAGCAACAATATTCACTAAGCGACCAGGAACAACAATCACTTTGCGAACGGTTTTTCCGTCAACAAATTTGATAACATTTTCATCTTGCATGGCTAAAGCTTCAATCGCCTCTTTAGTCGAGCTTGCAGACACTTCAATTTTTCCGCGTGTTTTGCCATTCACTTGTAATATAATAAGTACTTCATCTTTAGTTAAAGCTTTTTTATCACAACTCGGCCATTTTGCGTCAACCACTAATTCAACATGTCCTGATAACTGCCACAACTCTTGGCTAATATGAGGAACAACAGGAGAAAGTAATAACACCACCGTATCTAGTGCGTGTTTTACAACCGCCTTATCAAGCGATTCTTTCACCTGAGCTTTTGCTACCGCATTAATGAGTTCCATCACTGCCGCAATCGCGGTATTAAATGAATGACGACGTTGATAATCATCAGTAACTTTTTCGATGGTTAGATTAGTTTTTCTATAAATTTCTTTTTGAGATTTATTTAGTTCATCTAATTTAAATGCGACGGATTTAACCAATGCATAGTCATTATAAATTTTCCATAAACGTTTTAAAAATTTAAATGCACCATTCACGCCATCTTCTTTCCACTCTAATGTTTGCTCAGGAGGTGATGCGAACATGGTATAAAGTCGTGAAGTATCGGCGCCGTATTGATTAATTAACGCCTGAGGATCAACACCATTGAGTTTTGATTTAGACATTTTTTCCATTCCCGCCAAAATAACAGGCTCGCCTGTTGTTTTTAACTTAGCGCTAATGGCTTTTCCTTTACTATCTTTTTCAACGTCCACTTCTTCAATGCTATGATATTGCTTGGTTCCTTTTTCATCTTTAGTAACAAAGGTTTCAGAAAGCACCATACCTTGGGTTAATAATTTTTTAGCAGGCTCATCAGAATTAACTAATCCCGCATCACGCATTAATTTGTGAAAGAAGCGGAAGTACAATAAATGCATAGTCGCATGTTCTATTCCGCCAACATATTGATCGACGGGTAACCAGTAGTTGGCTTCTTCACTGTCTAACATGGCGGTATCACAATCGGGCGAAGTATAACGCGCGTAATACCAACTCGACTCCATAAAAGTATCAAAGGTGTCGGTTTCTCGTTTGCCAGCAATGCCATCAACAACCACATCTTGAAAATCAGTATTACCAATCAGTGGCGAGTTAGCGTCATCCAATGTTAACGCTGTAGGTAAAACAACAGGAAATTCTTTAGCCGTCACCATTTCACCATTTTCCAATTTAATCATTGGAATGGGTGCGCCCCAAAAACGTTGACGAGAAACTCCCCAATCACGAATTCGGTAATTAACTTGCTTAGTGCCTAATGATTTATTTTCTAACCATGATGCAATAGCTTCTAACGCATCGTCAGACGATAATCCATCAAACTCAGCAGAATTAATGAGCACGCCTTTTTCAATAAATGCTGCCTTAGATAAATCACACAGTAAATCACTACCCTCTTTAGGAGCAATCACTTGATTAATTGGAATGCCATACTTATGAGCAAATTCCCAGTCGCGTTGATCATGAGCAGGTACAGCCATCACGGCACCTGAGCCATAATCCATTAATACAAAATTAGCGACCCATATTTCAACTAATTCACCAGTCACTGGGTGTTTCGCTTTAACGCCGGTAGCCATTCCTTTCTTTTCCATGGTGGCAATATCCGCTTCAGCGGTTGTAGACTGATTACATTCAGCAATAAATGCGGCGAGTTCGGAATTATTTTCTGCCGCTTTTTCAGCAATGGGATGCCGAGCTGCAACTGCAAGATAAGTCACGCCCATTAACGTGTCGGGGCGAGTGGTATAAATACTGACAGATTGCGCTTTATCGTCCGAACTTTCTAATGGAAACTGCATTTCAACGCCTTCTGAGCGCCCGATCCAATTACGTTGTTGAGTTTTAACGCTTTCAGGCCAGCCGTCTAAGCTATCAATGCTTTCTAATAATTCCTCAGCATAAGCCGTAATTCGGATAAACCATTGATCAATTTCTTTTTTCTCAACAGGGGTTTCACATCGCCAGCATAATCCATCATGGACTTGCTCATTAGCTAAAACAGTTTCATCATGAGGACACCAGTTAACCGCTGATGTTTTTTTGTAGGCGAGATCTTTTTCGACTAACTTGGTGAAAAACCATTGCTCCCACTTGTAATATTCTGGCTGACAAGTAGTCACTTCTCGATCCCAATCATAAGCGAAACCGAGGCTTTGTAATTGTTTTTTCATGTAAGCAATATTTTCAGTTGTCCAAGTACTTGGCTGTGCTTTGTTTTTAATTGCTGCATTTTCAGCGGGTAAACCAAACGCATCCCAACCCATTGGTTGCATCACATTTTTACCATTCATTCGTTGAAAACGAGAAATCACATCGCCAATGGTATAGTTACGAACATGACCCATGTGTAAGCGCCCACTCGGGTACGGAAGCATAGAAAGGCAGTAGAACTTTTCTTTGTTCGCATTTTTAACCGCTTTAAACACGCTATTTTCAGTCCAAAGAGCTTGAATACGGGTTTCTATTTCTTGTGGATTGTATTCGGCTTGTTCATTGTCTGATTGATCATTAACAACTTGATCGTTTAAAGCTGGATTGTTCTGTGATTGCATACTGGCTATTCTCTACCGTCAAACGCTAAATATAAAGATTTGTCATACAAGAAAACTTAGGTTTTCTCAAAGAGGTGTGATTTTAACGATTTTATTGGTTAAGAGATAGGCTCACGCCTTATGATTAAGCGAAATAGCTTAAAAATTAGCAATATTTTGGTTATATGGCTAATTAGAGGCCTTAGCAAGCTAACTTTATTGCAGCGATACATGCTGTCATACATTTTACGCTACTTCACTTGATTGACTATAAGATTTATCAGTCACCCTCGGCTAGGTATTTGCCCGCAATTAAATCAGCATTTGCACAAACCAATTAACCATTGAATAACCACCAAACAAGAATTACAGCATTGCTTTTATCTTCGATAGTCCTAATTCATATTACATTGTTGATATGCAAAATGGTATTTTTAGTATTGTCCAATATGAAATGAGCCTGAAGGGAGTTAATCATTCCAATATG
>CAYZBK010000054.1:0-16948 GCA_964476655.1 uncultured Kangiella sp.
AAAACTTCATCATTAAAATCAAATAATATATTTTGATCATCTGGTGACCATTTTAAATAATGACTGTTTAACGATGTAGGGCTATCTGATAATTGGCGAGTTAAACCTTTATTGTTCCGTAACCAAATTTGAAACTCACCACTCTTATTAGACAGATAAGCGATGTACTGACCATTTGTTGAAAAGCTTGCATTCTTTTCACTAATAAAATTATCCGTTATTTTTAAGCCTTTCTGTTCTAGCTTTCTTTTTAAATCAGTCTCTAATTCAGTCTCTAATTCAGTCTCTAAATCAATCAGCCATAACTTATAATTTGATTCAACTAGCAGAGGATGAGAAATGATATTATTTGAAAGTTGATCTTTAGTTGAGTCTGTTAAAACATCATTAAGATAAATAACAAAAAGAGAAAAAGTAAAAATAATAAACAATATTATTTTTACTGTCGCTATATCAATAGAAACTTTTTTAGACAAACTTTTTACCCGTTTTAAATTATTACTGTTCTTATTGAACATATCAGTCATTTAAATAGATCAAGTTATTTTGATAGGAAACTTTTTCAACAAGTCACTAATACTTACGTTTAATTCCCTTTGACTCTCTTCATAAGCGGTTCGCGTTTTACTTGCCGTAATTCGATAAACTGCTGTTTTTCTTTCTATGTCAACGATATTAATCATGAGTATTCTAAATTTTTTATCATTAGCATCAATATAATTAAACTGACTTTTTTGTCCTGCGACTGGCTCAAGTTTTAGGCTTTCTTCTACTTTAATCCCTAAAGCAAATTGAACGTCTAAATCTGCTCCATGATCAACCATACGTAAACCTTTATTATCCAACGCCATCATGATTGCGGTCGAAATTTTCTGTTTAATTGTTCCTGATTTTTCTCTAACTTTTAAAGCTCTAATTGAATAAGTGCGAAAGTTCTGAAAATTAACGTTCTTATTAAGAGAAAACTCAACTTCTTTGGGAATGTTTTTCTCTTCAGACGGTTCATTTTCTAAACGGAATTTTAATGCCAAATTATTTTTAGAATCGGCTTTTCTTAATCCTTCTTCTAAGCTTATTTTTTTCTCTTTAATTAGTTTATAGAGTGCCTGATCAAAAGTTTGGTTAACCGTATCTTCAGCCCGCTCCATTGCTTCTCGGATCTCTTCTATTTTTCCAAATTCAATCAACTCTTTAACATAAGGTGTGACTTGCATCATTTCAATGGCGGCTATCCGTCTTTTATCAATACCAATACATAACCGTTGAGCGACAATACCACGCAAATTTAAAGCAAGATCTTGAAGGATTTGTTGTTTTGCATCTTCGGGAAAAAAGTTAAATATTCTTTCTAATGCTTGATTTGCATTACTAGCATGTAACGTTGCTAAACATAAATGACCAGTCTCAGCGTAGGTTAATGCTTGCTTCATGGTTTTTCTATCTCTAATTTCACCAATAAGAATAACGTCTGGCGCTTCTCTCATGGCATTTTTTAATGCTATTTCGAATGAGTCGGTATCTAATCCAACTTCTCTTTGATTCACCAGACTTTTTTTGTTGCTATGAGTAAATTCAATCGGATCTTCAATTGTTAATATATGACCTGTTTTATTGGCATTTCGGTAATCAATCATTGATGCCAGTGTTGTAGACTTACCGGTCCCTGTTGAGCCCACTAATAAAACTAAGCCTCGTTCTAATTGGATTAAATCTTTTAAACCTTCAGGTAAACCTAATTCCTCAATAGATGGGATGATCTTTTTAATATAACGGATAACCATTGCCGGTTGACCACTTTGACGGAAAACATTAATCCTAAAGCGCCCTAGTGATTCTATTTTTAGTGACTTATTCAGTTCTTTTTCAATCGCAAACTGAGCAATTTCTGCTTCATCTAAAATTGAAAAAATTAAGTCATGATTCATTTTCTCATCGAGACGAATATCTCGAATAGGACGCATTTTACCCTCAACCTTTACCAGTGGTTCACAGTCAACACTAATAAAAAGATCAGAAGCTTGCTGCACAACCATGGCAGCCAGGAGTTCAATAAGATCCATAATTTCACATACCTATTATTATTTAGTTAGATACTACTATAATATTAAGAGATAATTAAATTAATTTGCTATTCTTAACTAAAGATAAATAGATCCAGCTCTTTGAAAGAAAATAGGCTCACTCAATAAATTGAATTAAGTGAATTTCTCTTTTTAACGTTCCCCTATTAATTTAAAATGGTTTATTCAATGATAAATCACCAAACGATTACCGAAACATTGTCTTTTTTGCTACCCGAAACGGCAGATCTAAGCGTTTCTGACTCAAAGTTATTTTATAAAGCAGAATTCAATTGGCTACTGCATTCTGATCCTGAACGCCCCTTTAAGCGCTCAAAAACTGTTGTTATATTAATTAACGAAAGTGCCGTAAGTGACTTACTCAATGTGGGTAATAAGCGAGAAGCAAAAGTGTTGATTGATTTAGAAACGTATTTTAAAAATAAACTTCATCAATTTAATCCCGATCATAGCGCTCTGCAAGGACAAGTAGAACCGGTTGAAAAATGGAAAATTACCTCGTTACATTTTATTGAATCAGCGACTCCTATAAAAGGAGTCACTCGAAGGTTATTTTAAATATCATTGACCAATTAAGGAATCTAATCGCTCTAAATCATTTAAAACACGCCAATAACCTCCACCATCTTGCACTCTTGCTTTCCAATGTTCCAATCGTTTTTTGTAATCTCTAGGGTCAATATTATCAGATCGAAGTTTAGTAACATTGAGCGCAACAACGTTAATATCTGTCACATTAATGGGAAAGTTTCTAACCAGTTCTTTACTCAAATCTTCTTCTAAATCTGAAAATATCAACACATATTTATCTTTTGCTTGTGTTTCTTTAACAAAATCTGATGCCTGAATAATACCTCCTGTAATGTCCGTATTTCGACTTCCAAATTTTACACTGGCAACAAACTCGTCAACTTTGTGTTTAAACAATCGCTTCTGATTATTTGCAGTACTAGGCCTAAGATCAAAAGTAGCTTTTGCAATAATATCTTTTTCGCTAAAACTTCCACTATCTATTCTAGCAATTGCAATAGAGTCTCCGCTATTTAGCGTCGCCAACAAATAGTTCATAATGGCTTGTGCTTTAACAAGTTCTTGAGTGTATGTACCTGATGTGTCTAATAATAAATATACAGCTTTATTAGACGGTTTATGAGAATCGCAAGCGACCATGAATAAATTACTAGCCAATATAAAAACTATCAATATTCTTTTGCTGATCTTATCTCTCATGTTATTTACTTTAATTAAATTTTTCATTGTTATTTCTCCTAGATTGACTAATCAATGGATGGATCTAAGTGCAAATTCATTTCTTTGTTTTTGTTTATCGACTTATCTTTCATTAGTTTTTCTATCGTTAATGGAACCATAATAATCAAGTCAAATAAGTGAACAAACATATTAAACAAGTGTTGTGAGAAACCACCAAACATTCTAATGACAATTCGAAGTACTCGAACAACGGCAATAATAAGCTGACCAATCACTATTCTTAATGAGTGTATAAATGACTCTAATGGAATAGCGATAAAAGCTAATGCAAAGGGTAAAATAAATCCCATGATCATTTGTCCGATAGAGGGTATCCATCTAAACTGTGCCTCTACAACGCCTCCTGAAGATCCCGCATTAATTAATGACTGTTGCAACGCTTCGCGATCTAAGGCTAATAGGTCACGCATGTAGGCTAATGACGATTCAATTGTTGCTAATACAACAAGAATGAAAAAAGTAACATACATCATACGGCGACGCATTTTGTCATCCAAACTACTAATAATTGGAAACAAGTTTGTGATCCTTAATGACTCAAACAAAAACAATCCCATTGCCACTTCAATTAATATAATCACTAATGCCGCTATATCTGATGTTTTTAATTCACCGATATAACTGGTGCCTCCAACCATTTCAGCCATTGGCGATGCAATTAATTGAAAATTAATTAGCCCGCCTAATGCGGCAATAATTAAGACTAAACCAGAAATAAAGAACTGGGTTAATGATGATGAAGCTAATGCTGTGGCTGCATTGTCTTGGTTTTGCAAAATCTCACGATAAGTTTTCATTTGAAAATCGATGTTGTTTGAACATTGATCTAAACTTTTAATTTTGCAACTGACTTCATTTAATTTATCATCAATAGCACGCCATTCAGGCTGCATATTTTTAAGTAAACGATGACTTTCTGCAGTTGATTTTTTATACGCTTTTAAAGTTTGTTGGTGTGACTCTTCAACTGCTTTTTTAATGTTGATTAAAATTTTACTAATCGTGGGGTCGCCACCTGTTGGTAATGCGGCTATAGTTTGTACAACATCTCCCCATGCTGGAGGCAGTGGTGCTGCATCGGATGAATTTTGGTAATCAACTTCTATTTGTTTAATTGATTCCGCAATTTGGCGATGCAAATTTGGGTACTTCGACAAATCTTTTTTAACAATATCATTGACTCGTACAAATTCACGCTCTATTGATTTTTCTATTGCTCTAGCACCACTAGCTAACAATATTTCTCTGTTCCTCAACATGAGACGCGATTCTAATTTTTTTAAACTAAAAGCCCACATTCTCATTGTTGAATAAATAATTTTTCCTGAAACTTTAAAAACATGATGTGCTTGACTTCGCCCTAAGTAAAAACTGACGATAATAATTAATGACCAAATGACTAATGATAAAGCCACACTGTTTGACCAAAGTGTTAAAAGCTGATTATTCATGGAAACCTCCAATTTGGGATAAAATGAAACAACCCATTAAGTGTGACGTACGGCTGTGAAAAATTGGTGAGAAAAAAAACTTTTAAATAATGTTAGAATTCTTTTTAAACAATTTACCAACAAAGTTTTAAGCCATGGCAACTATCTTTTGGGTTGAAGACCAATATCATTGGATTGATAAGTTTAAATCGACTCTTGAAAACGCTGACTTTTCTTTCGATCCAGTTAAACAGGACAAAAAAGAGCCTAATCGGCTAATTATTCATAAATTTGTTGAATCCGCCTGTCAATGGATCAATCAGATGAAATCACCTCCTGATATTGCTATTTTAGATGCTAATATGAATGGAAATGATGATGCGGGGTTAACCGTTTCTTCTTTGCTCGCAAAAAAATGGCCCGATCTACCCATCATATTTCTTTCTGAGCACAGCGGTACAGGTATAGAAGAAAAAGTATTTGAAAGAACTGCAACTCAAGATTTTATTGCTAAACACCAACAAAATATTGATAAGGTTCTCTGTTGGCGAATTAAAGCATTACTGCGACACAAAAATATTAATATTCAAACAAACTCAAATGATAGCCTGATAAAAGGTGATTTAACCATAGATTTAGCGACTTGGAATGTATACTGGCATGGTGAAAGATTAATGAATCCAAATAATGGACAAAGACCACTAGCCCCCACTCCCAGAAAAATATTAAAATTTTTAGTCGAAGCTTCACCTCGAAGCATCAGTACTTTACAAATGGAACAAAAACTTGAAAGCGACCGTTTTAATTACGCTAGTTACCGTCAACATATAAAAACATTAAGACACTCATTTGACAAAGCATCATTAGCTGCAGGAAAAACAAGTTTTCTCGAAATATGTAAAAATGGCAAAGGCATTGTGACTTTTGGTGATGATGGCGCTTACTGTTGGTTAGAGTAAATAGTCTTTACTTATAATAATATCTAAACACGATTCAATTTGAGAATAACATGATGTTAGATGAAAATAAGCAAATAGAAAAACTATCAAAGCCGTTTAAATCACCCTATTTTCCGTGGTTTAGTAGCATAGTATCTCTGTTTATCATCGCCTATTTATTAATCAATAATGATCCCGAATTAAAACTCTTTTATAACATGCAAGATTCCGTAGCTAATATAACCTTTAATATTTTTATTATTGTTTTTGTTGGTCTTGTTTATTGGATAGATGCTAAGATTTTTATGATAAGAAGAGATCAAACTAATTCACATATTTCTCGTATAAAAGAACAACTAAAATTAGTCACTCAAAGCAAAAAGAAACAGCAGCTTAGAGCGAATACCTCATCTGACCATACTGAGAAACTGAAACTATTTATTAGCGATAAATTAATTGAATACATGGACTATGATGAAAAATTTATTCATTTTAAAGGTATTGCCTCTGAAGTAAGGCACAATGGCGTGATAAGTTACGACAAAGTAATGACTGCTTTACACACAGCCATTGAGCAACAAAATTTTTTATCACTCTACGAGCAATCTCACGACACTGATTCAACCGAACCAAACAAACATACAATAAATGCTTTAACTGATTATCGCAGCGCTTTAGATGCAATGAGGTATTTATGGGTGCTGTTAGACCTTTCAACGGCAGACAATATGTCAATCCACATAAGTAATCAATTAATCGAATGTGAAGAGCATTATTATCAATTGCAACTTGACTCTCAGCAGTCTTTAGATATGACGCAGAGCATTCCGACTTTGCCAACATTTCATCCTCAAACCGCAACGTTAATGGCCTTGGCGATGATTTCAAACGATAGTGAAATTAAACAGTTAATTGCTTTAATAAAAATAAATCCCTCGATTCTTGAAAAACCTTTCTTTTTTGAAAATGAACAATTTAGAATTTCATTAGAAAATACACCTGAGTTACTCGGCAATCATAACCACGTTATATTGTTATTGGAAAACCTAATTAAAAATGCCCAATTCTTTTCACATAAAACCCGTTACAAACAAAAAAGTGATCGTATTATTATTGTGTTGAAGCCAGAAAGTGATAATGCTCATTTATCTATATATAACAGAGGGCCTCATATTCAAACTGAAGATATTGACGACATTTTCAAGCTCGGTTTTTCTACCAGAAATAAATCTTCACAAAAAAATAAAATTCATCATGGTAAAGGTCTTGGGCTATTCTTTTCGCGTGAAATTGTAAAAGGCTACCAAGGCACCATTGAGGCAATTAATATAAAAAATACCCAATGCGACTATCTACTAATGTTAGTATTAGCGAGTGGAGAAAATAAATCGATTAAAATAAATACCCTTTTTGATAACCATAGAATAAAAACTAAACTAGATGAGGAGAATGAATGGCAAGATGACGTTATCATTAACACAAACATTCCCATTACCTCAATTGAGTTACAATGTTATAACAATGAAACGGAGAAATATAATCCTTCTGAATATTCTCCTACCATTGATCAGTTAATAAAATTTGAATGGTGTAGTTTATCTAAAGAATTAATTAATCACTGGAATATCTCACTAAAGCCGTTTAAAAAAAATCATCAGTTAACTTTTAAAGCTTTAGATGTCTGTGGTGTGAAATTTGATATTAAACTACCTACAGCAGAATCAAGTTTAAACGAATGATTAATTTTTAGTTTTAAAACAATGCCTCAGGTATACTAGAAAAAATAGCGGTGTGTAATAAACAACAATCAGATAAATTTAAAAAATAAATGTTAAAATGTTGACGTTAAAACATTAACGTTAAAAAAAATTAAGGTTAAACAACAATGAAAAAATCATTAACTAAATTCGTCTTAATCTCTATCAGTATAGCAATGATAGGCTGTCAACAAATGCCGTTAAAATATCAACTTGATCCAGAAATTGTAAACCTTGATGAATTGGCTTCAAAAGCAAAAATGGTAGCCTTAAAAGTCAGTGATTCAAGAAAACCATTGAATAACGACCAAAGCCAACTAATTTCTGGTCCAATTAACGAAGCAAAATTATTACAAGATAAATTAATTAATCAATTAAAAACAAAAAAATATAAGATCATTAATAATATTTTATTAGCCGATCTTGCTATCCACCTAGAAATTATTCAGCTAAATCTAACCATCAAAAAAACAACTTTTAAAAGTATAATCTACGGCAAAAGTGAAATCAAAATAACCGTTAACAAAAAAAATCAGCAATGGAGTAAGATAAAAAAAGCAACCAGAACACAAGAAGTGGCTAATCCGGCGAATAATATTGATGCCACAGGAGTACTCAACCAAATGCTGAGCCAACAGTTATCTAGCTTATTTGCTGATAAATCTTTATTAGAATTCGTTAAAAAAGAGTAATATAAAGTCTATTTTTAATAAAACTTTCAAATTTGTGATCATTTTCTAACTATTTTTTATTTCATGGTCCATAATTAGTCGAATCTAGACGTATTTATAGGAAAATATAATGTATTCAAAACGTATATTAACAGCCTTGTTAATTTCCCTATCGAGTTTTGCTCAAGCCGACTCTGTAGGTATAGAGGTCGGAGCTTATCAATGGACTCCTGATTATAAAGGTACCGTTTCCGTTGATGATGGAACCACCACAGCAAATGATCTCGATATTAATGATGATCTTGGTTTTACCGATAACAAGCACAATATTGTGTGGGCTTCATTTGAACACCCTGTACCTTTTTTACCCAACTTCAAACTGGTGTCTTCTCAGCTAGATACTTCTGCATCTTCGACGTTGAACAGAAATATTACATTTGGTAACGAAAGTTTTTCTGCTAGCGAAGCAATAACCACGCAGTTTGATATGAGCAATGTTGAATACACCTTATATTATGAATTACTCGATAACTGGATCAACTTAGATGCCGGATTAACTTTCCGGCAATATGATGGAGAAGTTGCGGTTCAGTCAAATACTAATACCACGGTCAATGAAAAAGAAGTTTTAGATTTCACCATCCCTTTGGTCTACCTAAAAGGGCGAGTTGATTTGCCTCTCACGGGTTTCTTTGTTGATGGCGTGATTAATATCATTGATTATGATGGCAATTCATTATCAGACACTGCCTTTGCTGTTGGTTATGAAAGCGAGATAGGTTTAGGAGGTAAAGCAGGATATAGAACATTTAATATGGATGTGGAAGAATCAGATTTCACTTCAGACCTTAAATTTAAAGGTGCCTACGTTAGTGTGTTTTTCCACTTTTAATTACCGTTCATAAAACTAAAGTTAATAAAAAAGGTCCGTCTAACTAGACGGACCTTTTTTATTGGAAGATCCACCGCAATTTCAACCCGCGGCTTTGCCATTCCAAGGAGCGATCTTAATCAGTAATAACATGCCAGGGATTGCCAAGGCGTAACAAATCACAAAAAACAATTCGTAGCCCACCGCTTCAATAATATAACCGGTTGTCGCTCCAGCAAAGGTTCTTGGCACGGTAGCAATGCTAGTTAACAGTGCAAATTGAGTTGCGGTAAATTGTTGGTTAGTGATTCGTGCCATATAAGTTGAAATACCAACCACTCCAAATCCTACACCTAAATATTCCATACTGACTGCCGCAAACAATGCCCAGATGTTGTGACCAGCTTGAGCTAACAAAGCATAGCCAATAATTGAACCTATTTGAAAGACACCAAAAATCCAGAGAGAGCGATTTAACCCCAAATAAGTCAATAAAATCCCACCTAAAAGAGAGCCTAAAATTGCCGACCAAAGTTTCGATAATTTTGCGATTGATCCAATTTCTGTTCCTGAGTAACCTAAATCATAAAAAAAAGGCGTTTCTAAAGCAGTCGCCATATTGTCACCCAGCTTATACAAAACTAAAAATAACAAAACAACTAAAGCATTTTTCCATCCATTTCTAGAGAAAAATTCTTTAAATGGCTCTACAACAGCCTCTTGAAGCGACGATGGTTGGTATTGCACTTTTGGTAGTTCGTTAATAATAAAGCTCGTTATTAAACCAACGAATAGAAATATTGATGAACTCGCGATTGCCCACTGCCAAGTCAATAAATCGGCAACAATTAGGCCTAATCCACCAGGGATAATAGAGGCAAATTTATAACTATTTACAAAAAGAGAAGTCCCCATTCCCATTTCATCATCCGACAAAATTTCTCGTCTATAAGCATCTAAAACAATATCTTGGCTTGCACTAAAAAATCCAATAAAACCAACGACTAAAGCAATTAATCCAATTTGAGAGTCAGGTTTTAGAAAAATTAACAGCAGCGTTAATACAATTAAAGGCACCTGAGTAATCACCATCCAGCCTCGTCTTTTACCTAAAAAAGGCGGCGTAAAACGCTCCATTAATGGCGACCACAAAAACTTCCAATTATACGAAAATAAAATAATGGAGAATAAACCAATCGTGGAAAGATCAACCCCATTATTTCTTAGCCATGCAGGAATTAGCTGAACCAATAAATACAAAGGTAAACCCGATGCAAATCCGGTAAACAAACAAACCAGCATTTTTTTATTACCTAAAAAAGACAATAAAATGTTATTATTATTTTGCAATCAGTTTCCTTAAATTAATCTCTACAGACTAGTCATTCAATGACGATAAATTATTAATCTATGTGTGCCGTGTATAACCGTTTCAATCAAGAGACTGGAATTTTAGCATGATAATTATTATCTACTAGGTTTATGATTGAGAAAAGCCCGCGACCACAATTGAATGCAGCACAGTTGATAGAATTTTCGAGCTGAGACTAACCAACACCTTGATTGATAATGGGTGTATCTTAAAACGAATAAAAGATAAGTGTGTACTTTTTGATGAGTCTTCTTTCTATAAATATTGTGGGTGCTGGCAGTATCGGTCATTTATTAACGGCCTATTTATCAAGCACCCCTGCTTCCATCACTTTATACGCCAAACAACCAAGCAAAAAACAAACCTACCAACTCACCAGCCCAACTGAAAAAATTCAATACCTTGTTGAAAAAAAAACACTAAATCAATGGCAAGCGGCTGATTTCATTATTATTTGTGTAAAAGCAACCGCGCTTGAAGATTTATGTATGCAATTACGGAAGATAGCTAATAAACAGACGCCCATCGTATTAATGATGAATGGTATGGGGCTTATTGAAATAGCAAAAAAGCATTTACCAACCACATTAATTTACCAAGCCTCAACCACTCATGGCGCGCTGTTAGTTAACAATCAACTTCACCATACAGGGCAAGGAGAAACATTAATAGGTAAAATATTTGATGACAGTCTTGAAACACAAGGCGCTATTTCACCATTAATAAAACTGTTAAATAAAGCATTCACTAAAACAACATGGAATGAAGATCATCGTCAATCTCTCTTTAAAAAACTGCTTATTAACGCCATCCTTAACCCTTTAACAGCGATCTACAATGTAAACAATGGACAACTCATTGAAAATATTGAAATTAATCAACGAGCTAAAAAACTGACACAAGAATTACAGCCATTAATCCATTACTATCTATCTCATACTAACTGGCTAAGCATTTTTAAACTGGTTGAAAATATTGCAAATAAAACCAACACTAACAGTTCATCAATGCGACAGGATATTTTGATGGGACGAAAAACTGAAATTGATTTTATTACAGGGTATTTGCTTATGTTAGCCAAAAATCACGGCATTAAGCTAGCTAACCATCAACAGTTATTCAGTCAAATCAAAAAACTGGAATCAACTTCAAATTTAAAGCCCTAACCAGGTCACAAATTAATAAATAGATCCAGATGAAATTAAAAAATTCTGATATTCTTAAATATTAAGAAACAGATAGAATGTTTGATTACATGGCGTAACAAAGTACCAATAAACGTCAAAGGAATATCAGTCTCATATTGAACATCGTTTATTAAACAATCGTTTGGAGTTTTGAATGTCACCAATCAATAAGACGCTATTAATCTTACTTATTTCAGGTTTGCTATTTACCCTGCTATTAACTTTAGGCCAGCCAAAGAATAGTGAAGTCAATTCAACGGCCGCAGCTCAACAACTCAGTTTACAATTTGGAGATAATATAAAAGCACTTTCTTTGGGGATCAGTGATTTATCAAATAATTCATCTTGGCAAAATACGCCTATTGCAGAATGGCCGCACTTGTTATCTACTCAAAAGTCAATCTACAAAGCAGCAGGATTAAGTCTTTTAGGCGTTCACGCTAAATCTTCCGATATTTTATATATGCAAAAAATGAATAGACCTGGGCAGTTTTTTGAACTTCAAACACCACTACAACGATTGTATAAAAACAAGGTCTCGGTACAAATAATTCAAACTTACAAAGAGCAGCCAGCAGTTGTTTTATTATTCCCCATAAAAACCGTTGATAATGAAATAATTGGAAGCCTAATTGGCATTAAATTATTAGATATTTCGCTGTTAAAAACATTTCATTATCGCTCAAAACTTCCAACTGCCATCATCCACAATAATGATATTTTTCAATTAAGTATTGATACATCGCCAGATGTATCAAGCTTTAACTTAGTTGAAATAGAGTGGCCAGAAACCATTAAATCTTCTGTTTGGAGAATGGTTTTAATGGAAAAAAAGACTGGTTTTTTAGTGCTTTCTTTCTGGCGTTTGTTTTTTGGACTTTTAATTTCGGTGACCACTATTATTCTTATTTGGAAACAGCTGAGAATTATCCAAAATGCCATTCACTTATTGAGCAACTCTCTCAACATAGAACTACCAATTACTGAGCAAATCAAACAACTCAATGATCTCGCTAATAATAATTCTGACCCCTTTTTACTTAGCTGTACTCAATCAATTAGAAATCGATTTCAACAATTAATCCAACAGAAAAAATCATTATCTTTAGAAGTTAGAAAGCTCCAAGAACGAGAAACAAAACTACTTAATGACAAAAGTGAAGTTGAAATGCAACGAGACTCGGCTGTCGCAGCTCCGCGCTTAAAGTCGCAATTTTTATCACGAATGGGTGACGAAATAACCACCCCGATGAAATCTGTTGTCAGTATGTTAAAGCTGCTTTCCGAATATCCATTTGAAGATGAACCCAAACAACTACTAAACATTGCAAAACGCTCTACCAGAACACTTGTCGACAATTTAAATAACATTCTAGATTTTTCTAAGTTAGATGCCAATATGTTACATCTGAAACCTAAAAGCTTTAATGTTCGTGAGTTAATCGATGACTTATCCTCTGAATTATCCCATTTTGCCAATGAAAAAGAGCTTTCACTACAAGCCAGTAGCGATATGGATGTACCACACATGATCACTGCCGACGCTTTTCGAATTAGGCAAATATTGCGAAATTTGTTAGGCAATGCCATTCGTTTCACAAAATCAGGCGAAGTCACTTTATATGCCGACATGTCTGCAAAAGGCGGCAATAAGCTTCTAAGGTTTACCATTGCTGACACTGGAATAGGAATGTCTACAGAAGCTCAAAAAGAAATATTTGATTCCCTTCAGCAAACCACCAAATTAAGTAATAGTAGTTTTGCTGGGCGCTTAAGATTGATTGTATCTAAACATTTAACAGAATTAATGGGGGGAGAAATAGGTGTTATTAGTCAAATTGGGCAAGGCAGCCAATTTTGGTTCACTATTACTTATAAAGATTGATCATTATTTTCATTCAACAAGATTTTAATTTCTTCTCTTAAGCTCGCCAGAGGCATTGGTTTACTGAAAACTCTATCAGCTCCCATGCCTCTAGCAAATTCTAAATAATTTTCAGGATTGCCTGAGCCACCACCAGAATAGGCGATTATTTTTAGCTCTGGGAATATTTCACGAATTTCAGAAATAAACTCCAAACCTTCCTTATTTGGCATTAAAAGGTCGGTAATGACTAAATCAGGTTTTTGATGTTCAAAAACATTCAAAGCTTGTTCACCATCTTCAGCCATGACTGCAACGTGACCATCTAACTCTATGATGTCTGACAACAAATTTAACATTTGCGGATCATCGTCAACTAATAATATTAATGCCAAAACTCATCCTCTACTTAACATCCCTATTAATCTTTTCTTAAAAAATAATTTCTTTTAGACTATAGCGTTTCTTAATAAGAATGAAGATAATCAATTTAAACATATTAAATACGCTAATTTTTCATAGTAGTATGATAGTAATTAAACGTAATAACAATGATTTATCATTAAAAATATCTCTCTAGGTAATAAATATCAACCAATTTTAAAAAAAATAGTTACAATAACAGCATAATAATAGCGTCATTGGCCAACATCATGAATAAAAATGAACTCAAAGTCAGACTCACACCTCTCGCCTATAAAGTTACTCAAGAGCATGGTACAGAACCCCCTTTTTCTGGCGAGTTCCACGACTTTAATAACAATGGTAATTATTGCTGTATTTGTTGTGACAACCACTTATTCTACTCAAGAGATAAGTTTTATTCATCATGTGGTTGGCCTGCATTTTCTCTAGCATTAGAGGATTCTACAATGGAAAAACACGATCATTCCCACAATATGCATAGAATTGAAGTTTTATGTAAAAACTGTCAGGCACATCTTGGCCATAAATTTGACGACGGACCGACAGGCATAAGATATTGCATTAATTCCGTTGCTTTAAAATTTGAAGAAACGGGTGAAAAATAAATATGCTAGTAACGAAAAATAGAGAATCATCAACCGCAGACAGCATAAACATGGTGTTTGAAAACTCAGATTTTATTATTATCAATAAACCAGCAGGTATTTCTTTTCATAACCACTCAACAGAAGTAGGGTTATTCAACAAAACTAAAGCGGCATTAAATCGACCACTTTGGCCCGTTCACCGATTAGATAAATTAACTTCAGGATTATTGATTTTTGCCAAATCTCAATCAACGGCAGCAAAATTAGGTCATCTATTTGAACAAAAATTAATCCATAAAACTTATATCGCTATTAGTGACAAAAAACCTAAAAAAAAGCAAGGCCACATAACCGGAGATATGAAAAAAACACGCTCTGGCAGTTGGAAGCTTTGCCACTCAAAAAACAACCCTGCTCAGACCTTTTTCAAAAGTTACTCACTGGTTAGCGGCTTACGATTATTTTGGATAATACCTTCAACAGGTAAAACACATCAAATAAGAGTGGCGCTAAAATCAATAAGTTCCGCTATATTGGGGGATTTACGCTATAAAGGGACACAAGCTGATAGAGGATATTTACATGCATATCGATTGTTTTTTAATTGGAATAATCAGCTAATTGACATCAATTGCCTGCCAACCAGTGGCGATTTATTTATTCAAGAAAATGTTGAAGCTTTGATTCAAAAAATTCAAACTGAAAACTAATCACATTCTATCCGTATTAATTTCTTTAATTTTTACAAATAGACAGTTAAAATGTAGCACCGAATGCGATAGCAAACTAAGATCTAACCGGCAGCTTAGTTAAATAGACAATATTGTCGATATTATCCACCAATTTAGAAATACAAATTAGCGCTATAAAATGAGTCATTTTAAGCCCTTAAATGATATGACTCACGACTAATTTAACGGAGACCCCAATGAAAGTAGTGATCTTAAACAATCCAGACCAAGTCGCTGAATACGCAGCTAAAGTACTGATAAAACAACTTAACAAAAAGAAAAATTCTGTTTTAGGTTTAGCCACTGGCTCAACACCTGTTGCCATGTACCAAAAACTGATTGATGCCAATAAAAGTGGCGAAATTAGCTTTAAAGATGTAACAACTTTTAATCTAGATGAATACTTTGGTTTACCGGAAGATCACCCTCAAAGCTACCGAGTATTTATGGATAAAAATTTATTCAATCATATCGACATTGATAAATCACGTACCTTCGTACCGCCAGGAGATTCTCATAATC
This sequence comes from uncultured Kangiella sp., assembly GCA_964476655.1. Taxonomy (GTDB): domain Bacteria; phylum Pseudomonadota; class Gammaproteobacteria; order Enterobacterales; family Kangiellaceae. The sequence continues at coordinate 15,710 of CAYZBK010000054.1, forward strand.
CTTTGGAATCTTGTAAGGAATATGAAGAAAAGATAGAACAAGCAGGAGGCATTGATATTCAGTTGTTAGGTATCGGACGAAATGGTCATATTGGATTTAACGAACCGTTTTCTTCGTTACACTCTCGAACACGCGTAAAAACGCTAACCAAAGAAACGGTTCAAGATAACGCAAGATTCTTTAAAGAAGGCGAGTTCCAGCCAAACTTGTCGATTACTATGGGAATTGGAACAATTCTTGAATCAGACCAAATTATACTACTCGCAACTGGAGAAGGTAAGGCAGAAGCGATAAAACAGACAATTGAAGGCGCACTTTCAGCCGCCTGCCCAGCATCAGCACTTCAGTTTCATCAAAACGCTGTCGTCATCATGGATGATGCTGCTGCATCTCAATTAAAAGACCCTGATTATTATAAATATATTGAGTCTGAAAATGCCAAATTGGAAAAACAATTAGGCTTATAGACGGCTCCTAAAAAATAAAAACCGGTTTTAATACCGGTTTTTTGTCCTCAAGTAATTTCTTTTAAATATCTACCAGCTCACACAGAGCTTTATAAAACGGCTGAAACGCCAATTAACTCATCAACAGTCACAAACTCGTAATCATTGTTTTTATAAAAATCAATAATGCTCTCTAAAGAATTAATGGTATTTTCCCTATTTTGTGGTGCATCATGCATTAAAATAATTGCCTCTTGATGAATATTGTTAGTTGCGGCATTAATAATATCGACAGAATTAAAATCCTGAGTATCCCAATCGCGAGTATCAATAGACCACATGATGGTTTGCATTCCTTGATCATAAATAAAATCAACTTGTTCATCAGTCACTTCACCATAAGGAGGCCGAATTAAACGAGGCCTAAAATTTAACTCCTCTTCAAATATTTGGTTTGTACGCTCTATACTGTTTTTCCAACGTTGCTGAACGGTTAACAACGCATTATGGCCATGAGCATAAGAATGATTACCTAACACATGACCTGCCGCTAATGTGTCTTTCGCTATTTGTGGATAAGCTTGTAAATTAACCCCCGTAATAAAGAAAGTAGCCTTGACCCCATGCCGAGCCAAAATAGCTAAAACCTGAGGAGTGTAGGTTTGGCTGGGGCCATCATCGAAAGTTAACGCCACTTTTTTATGTTGTGTGTGCCCCTCTAAAAAGTACTTTCCTTTTTTTACACTAGCTTGCCTGGCAAACTCTGAAATTAAAACTTGATCCCAAATAGGGT
>CAYZBK010000055.1:0-16598 GCA_964476655.1 uncultured Kangiella sp.
TGATCAACAAACACGTTAGGCACGGCCACAATTTGATCATTGTAATAAATAATCGGCAACCACTTCCTTTGCCATGGAGGTACTTTCAACTCTTGATAAATTTTCTTTAAATCCGTTGAATGATTTCTACCAAAAGGGTGTGCAACCTCTCCACCGACTCTTGGTCGAACAGTTATTTTTTCATTCTCTTTTGGAAGTCTAATCTGCAAAGTATTTTCATTCGAAAACTCTGCAGTCAATTCAACACCATTATCTAATTGAAGGTTTTCTTTTAGATCATCCCAGTCAACCTTTTCAGTTAAAGCGACAGGTTCTTGTTGATGACAAAAGTACAACTCGCCATTATACGAACGTAAAAAACCACTAGAAATTTTTATTTCGATTTGTTTTTGTTTTAGCTCGCTATCACTAGAATTATTATCTTCAGTATCAAGTCCAAGCTGTTTGATTAACTCTTCAATATCAGAACCATTAGTCGGTGAAGCTGTTTTCTTTTTAATCCAAAAGTGAAGAAGGTTTTTTTGACGGGCTATAGACAATTTGATTAATTTTTCTAAACAAAGTGTCTTAGGTGTTAATTCGATTTGATTAAGGTCTTCTTTAGCAACTTCATCCAGAATAGATACTTGCTCTTTAGCAAGTAATGAAAAGTTTGCAATCGAATTTGATGCTTTTGGCCATTTTGTTTGGATCAATGGGACTACTTTATTTCGAATAAAGTTTCGATGATATTGGCTCGATTGATTGGAAGGATCTTCAATCCATTGAAGTTTATTATCAACAGCATAGGCTTTTAATTGCTCTCTCGAAAAATCTAATAACGGCCTAATTAATTGCCCCTTAAAAAGTTTACGGCTCGCAGGGATCCCCGACATACCATGGATCCCTGTACCACGAAATAATCGAAATAAAAGCGTTTCAACTTGGTCATTTAAATGATGAGCAAATGCCATTGTTTGACCATCTTCGACTAATTCTTTAAAAAATTGATAACGACCATTTCTAGCATCTTCTTCACTTGTTTTATTTAACTGAGATAAATTGAGTTGTTTTGAATAACAAGCAATTTGATAACTATCACATTGTTGTTGGCAATGATTTTGCCAATCATTAGAAGAGGATTGCAAACCATGATTAACATGAGCCGCGGCTAAATTTGGAATTTTGTTTTGACGATACAACTGAATGGCGGCAAATAATAAAACAGAGGAATCTAACCCACCGCTGAAGGCAATAATTAGTGAATCATTTTGAGTTAATAAAGATGTTTGAGAATTACTTTGAGATGAGCGGAGACAACATTGATTAAAATGATTGAGTAGAGCTGTTTCAATTATGTGCATGAACCTATTACCGTTAACATATCATCATTAACAAAACAGCTCTAACTTAACAAAAGCTTATTCTTCCCAATCAGCTTGAACACCAAAAGACATTAAGCGTTGATAACGTTGATCTAATAATTCATCTTTAGAAAGCTTTTGCAAACCTTGTAAATCACCTAACAATTGAGTTTTTAAAGACGCTGCCATTGTCGGGTGATCTTTATGCGCCCCGCCTTCAGGTTCTGGCACAATTGAGTTAATTAATTTTAATTCTTTTAGTTTTGTTGCAATAATACCCATGGCTTTTGCGGCGTCAGATGCTTTGCCCGCATCTTTCCATAAAATAGAAGCGCAACCTTCTGGAGAAATAACAGAATAAGTGCTGTACTGGAGCATATTGACTCTATCGCCAACTCCAATCGCCAATGCACCACCTGACCCCCCTTCACCAATAACCGTACAAATAATCGGAACCTTGAGCTCAGACATCACTTTTAAATTTTGTGCAATCGCTTCACTTTGGCCTCGCTCTTCTGCTCCAACCCCTGGATATGCTCCTGGTGTATCAATAAAGGTGATAATTGGCCAATTGAATTTTTCTGCCATTTGCATTAAACGTAATGCCTTTCTATATCCTTCTGGCCTTGGCATTCCAAAATTTCTAGCCACTTTCTCTTTAGTATCTCGGCCTTTTTGATGACCGATGATCATTACCGGCTGCCCATCAAGTCTGGCAGGCCCACCAATAATCGCTAAATCATTAGCAAAATGTCTGTCACCCGCTAAATCATTGTAATCAGTAAAAATTAAATTAATGTAGTCTTGTGTGTAAGGTCTTAACGGATGTCTCGCTAATTGAGCAACCTGCCAAGCATCTAATTTCGAAAAGATTTGAGTCGTTAAATCTTTACTTTTGAGCTGAAGACGTTCAATTTCTTCATTAATATTGATCTCACTATCATCGCCCATTAGGCGTAGTTCTTCTATTTGAGCTTCCATTTCCGCAATAGGGCGTTCAAATTCTAGGAAAGTCATAATTTCTATTTTCTCTTTTAATACTTTCAATCATCACTCACGCAAGGCCCAAATAGCCGATCCGTGTCATTCTGCGACATTCTAACCGTTTTTAGCTTTTAATCAAAATCAATGTCGCACTGATTGGCTCATTTCGTTAAATTTTTTCTTTTTGTTAGCACCTATTAACACTAATTCAATCGTATTTTTTATAGAACACAGAAACATCAATGTTGTGGTGAAATAGAGATGTATTTATAGTACTAATTCACAATCATCACAAATAGTCCGCTAATATCACCGGTTCTCATTGGATCTCTAGCCTGACTAGACTATATTAATAAGTAAGAAAATACCCTTTAAACCTAAGAGTTTCAGCAACAAAACTTAGTTTTACCATCATCGTTGGAAAATATCGGCCATGTCTAGGAAGTTACGTACATTATTAAAACAAAATAGACGCTTAGAAGAGAAAATTTTCTATGAACCAAGAAGAACGGATTGGCGAAAAGATTTAATCACCCCTAAAGAAATTGCAGATGCGTTAACCTGTTTAGCTAATCGAATTACAGAAAATCAGTCAGAAGAGTTGTCTGTACTCAGCATGCTCAATGATGTTAATTTTATCACTGGTCGCCCCTTAGGTTCTTACGAAAAAAATGCGCTACAAGTGGTAGAAATCTTATTTAACTATTTACGGATTAATACTCAGTTTGACCAAAAATTTTACCATATACTCAACAGCTTACAACTCGCCTTTACCCGTTTGGCATTAGATGATCTCAGCTTTTTAGATAATCCCAAACATGCCGCCATTACATTTCTTGAGAAGTTGCTAGATATTGGTTATCACTTTGATGCTAATGCAGGCAAGTTAACCGAATTTTTTGTTCGTGCAATAGAGTTACTCATTAACCGCTTGGCCAATAACGATCAAATATCGGTTAAAACATTTTCACTAGCAGAGAAAAAATTTGACGAATACCTACAAAGCTACAATGAAAAAGTTGATCACAATAAAAACAACTTAATCAAAAAAGTCGAAAAAAAATCACGAAAGATTGAAGCGGACTTCCATACCTCAAGCTTAATTAAAGCAAAAACAGAAGGTGATGAGGTTCCAATATTCTTACTTGATTTTTTTGAAAATCAACTGTCTCTAGTTTTACATCAAACCATTGTAAAATATGGTACTCAAAGCAAACAGTGTCAACAACTACTAACTGATATGGATACCATCACCTGGAGCATCACCTGCCCTTATGGCGATCCTGATTACAATAGTCGCTTTGAGTCAGATGTGCCATCCACAATGACACGAATATTTGATAGCTTTAAAAAATGTGATCTTAATAATCAATATGTACAAGATTTCTTTTTTGAAGTCGAAGATTTGCATCGAAAAAAATTAGATGGTCAACGTGTCCATTTAGATGTCATGATATGTGCGGACATATTTGTAGATGAAGATCTTGATTCTGATAACGTTGAAAGTTGGAACAGTGTCCCGTCTAAAAAATTCGAAATACAAAGCTTACAAGAAACTCATTGGTACTATTTAACCATTGACCATAATAAAATTAGAGGTCAACTGCTGCTTAACCATCAATTTTCTGAAAAACTCTATTTTGTAAACCTCTCTGGAGAGGAGTTATTAACCGTCGAATTTAACCAAACCGATTATTTATCTTCTAACCTAGAAGCTTTTATTGGCGTTGACGAAGCTCATTTTGATTATGCCATTAATTTTTTGTCCAATGAACTCAGTTCAAAAATTGAGGTATTAGAGTTTGAATACGAAAAATTTAAGCAACAAGAATTAATCGACAAAAAACAACAAGAACAATTAGAAAAACGAACCAAACAAGCCATGCTCGACCGTCAAGAAGAAGAAAAGAAAATTGCAGAAAAACGCAGACTTTCTTTATTAGAAGAAAAGAAAAAAATTCATGAAAAAGAAATGGCTCTCGAATTAATTGAAGCCGAAAAACGTTTTAAAGCAAAAGGGATATTACGAAAACTATCTCCAGGCTCAAAAGTAGCAATATTAGTCAAACCAAAACGTTGGGTAGAAGCCTCTTTAATGTTAATGTCTAAAACCACCCAACGATATATTTTTATTGATAAGAATGAAAAAAAGATATCAGAACCTTCGCAGCAAGAATTAATAGAGATGATTAATCAAGAAAAAATTAAATTAATCTCAGCAGATGTCACTCAACTCGATCCCATGCAATCACTGGTTGCCAAACGTAGAGAAAAATTATCTCAACGTTTATAACTAGAATTATTTACAGGGTTCTATAATGCCGTTATCTTGTTTGAATGCCGCCAACCTATTGGTATCTGTCATCCTATTGGAATCCCGTTATCCTCAAAGTGTTTTATTGAGGAACCACAAGCTTTTAAACTCGACTCTAACCTGAAATGAAATACACCCTAAAAATCATCACTAGCTTTAGCATTGTTCTATTAACGGCTTGCTCAAATCCTCAATCTGAGGACTTTAACTCTGAAAAACTTATCTCTGAAAAGCTTGTCTCAAAAGATACGGCATCTAAAGAAATCATAAGTGAAAATATATTATGCAAAAATCCTCGACCCGAAATGTGCATAACAATATACCAACCCGTTTGCGCGGTTAAAGAAACAAAAATAAGATGCATTAGCCGCCCTTGCCCTTCAACGGAAATGGTCACTTATTCCAACAGTTGCACGGCATGTTCCGATCCCAGCGTTATATCTTACCAAGCTGAACCATGCCAATAACTCAAATAAAATCGCAACAAGATTAAAGACCACCTAATTATCTGCCGATAAGCTTATACCCAGTAGAAAAAATAAGTCTTTAAATGTGAATAATTCTATTCTTACCCCTTTATTAATGACGGTTTTGTTATTAATAACCGCGCCATTATCGGCCTCTGAGATTGAGATTGATTCAAATCAAAAGCCTACTCACGAAGAAAATACAATCATCGAATACTCTCATTTAGCTTGGCAAAGCAGTTCTCTTCAAGCGATTAATATCCAAGTTTTGCCTATTAAAAATCTTTCTGGGATCCCTATTGAACGGCGAGAAGAAACCGCTGATTATTTTTCTCATGGAAAAATACCGCAACAAATTTTAACAATTTTTTCTGACTTGGTGAGCGCTAGCCGTTATTTACAAGTCCCTTATCAATATGCCAATCAAAAACCATCACCTTCGGCGGTTCCAGACTACTATTTTCAATTAACCATTGATAACTATCAACTCCCTTTTGAATACGCTGCTGACGATTCTTGGTGGAAAAAAATGCATGATGATGTTGACCGCTGGTTAATTAAACCTGAGAGTTCAATTATTAAATTATCACTAACCATTAGCAGTGGAAAAAAATGGATTTCCCCATGGCATCAATCAATTGAAACACGAGTAAGCGATTGTGATTTAAACCTTCAAATTCAACCGTTAACATCAAATATTAATCAAGATAAAACCGTGAGAGAGTATTTAAAAACCACCTCAGGGCAATCCTTTGTGGCGGCAAGTAATTATTTAATTTTACAGGCAATACAAAAAATAAATCAACGACAAGCAATGGCAAAAGTGATCAGTAAATTTGAGAATGAAATTTTCATTGTCGCAGAAAAAGGTCAATTTACATTAGGCGAGAAACTTGATATATATTATCAACCAACAATAAAACACCAAAGTTTATTACCTGCAGGAAAAATTGAGATTATAAAAACATATAAAAATCAAGCGGTCGCTTATCCGGTTAATATGAGAAGTGATCAAATAAAGGTTGGTGACTGGATTGAACTCAATGAAAAACGCATTTACAGCAAACCTAAATCAGTTTTTAAAGCAAAAAATAACTGCGGCGGAGAAAGAATCGTTCAGCTGCTCTAAAAAAGATTATCAGAGCTTTACAATTCAACCAGAGCAAACTGGACAATCTGTTTTTTTAGCATATTTTAATTTGGTAAAAGAGCAATCCAAACCATCGTATAAAGTCAACTCTCCAGATGCAACTTTGCCAGACTGGCTAATTACTTTTATAACCTCCAACGCCTGTAAACTGCCAATAACACCAACAACTGGCGCGACCACACCATTCTGTGAACATGTTTGACTAACCGACATACCTTCATCATACAAGCAACAATAACAAGGCGAATTCTCTTTCATAACAAAAGTTGTTAACTGCCCTTCCCATCGAATTGCCGCACCAGAAATTAAAGGCACTGATTGTTTAAAGCAAACTCGATTCAACATAAAACGTGTTTCAAAATTATCACAACAATCTGCAACCGCATGACATGCACTTATAATTTTCGATAAATCATTTTCATCAAGTCGCTGATTAATTATATTAATTTTTAAGTCAGGATTTAATTCGAGCAAAGTCTTTTTTGCAGAATCAACTTTATCAACACCTTGAGAACTGTCTTTGTGAATAATCTGACGTTGTAAGTTAGAGAGTTCCACTTGATCGTCATCAATTAATGTTAGCTCTGCAATACCCGCAGTAGCAAGATACATAGCCACGGGAGATCCTAAACCGCCTAAGCCCAAAATAACAACATGAGACTGGCATAATCTATTTTGCCCTTCAATATCGATTTGCGGCAACATAATTTGACGAGAATATTTTAGTAATTGGTGGTCAGTTAACATTGAAACAATCCTATCGTTACACGTTCATTGCCAGCTAAATCAACAAAGGTTTCAATTTTCGAATAATTAGATTGAGCAAAAATCTCTCTCACATCAGCTCCCTGTTGATAACCATGTTCAATCATTAAAGCCGCCCCCGATAATAAATAATTTCGTGCTTGCGAAATAATAATTTTAATATCATAAAGCCCATTATCTTTTGAAACTAAAGCGCTTTTTGGTTCATAAAGCAAATCACCTTGAGTCAAATGTTTATCGGTTTCATCAATATAAGGGGGGTTTGAAACAATCAATTTAAATGGTTTTTTTAATTTTTTTTCAAAATACTCAAACCAATCACTTTGAATAAATGTAACATTAGTAATGTTATTTAACGTCGCATTTTTTTTTGCTAAATCAATCGCTTGTTGTTGAAAATCACAACCCGTCACTTGCGAATTGATTTTTTCACTAGCAATGGATAAAGCGATAGCGCCTGTACCAGTACCCAGATCTAAAATACGAGATTGATCGCTATCAGCTAAAAACTCAAGCGCTTTTTCAACCAACAATTCTGTTTCTGCCCTTGGGATTAAGGTACTCGAATTAGTCAATAGTCGTAAACTCCAAAACTCTTTTTCGCCAGTAATATAAGCAATAGGTTCGCCTGATTTTCGGCGCTCAATTAACGCGATATAATCTTGATATTGCTGCGAAGTTAACTCAAAGTCTGGCCAAGTTTTCAACCAGGTGAAATCTTTTTTTAATAAGTCGCTTAATAAATATCTCGCATCAATTAATGCTTCATCGCCACCAATAGTTGACTTAGCTTGTTCAAGTAATTGAGTGATATTCATCGGAATAATTGAATTACAAATTTAATGGATATGATATGGTTTGGCAGCAGCACATGGCAATTTTTTGATCGTAATAAGCCGCTTCATTAATGAAAGCCAAAAATGTTTCTTCACCCTCATAATGAATCACCTTTCCGCTAAATGATATAAATAATGGATCGCCTTTAACTATTTTAGGATAAGCAATACCAATTAAATCAGGATGAACACAAGCCGATATATTTCCATGCTGATCCGTGGGAAAATATATTTTAGAGGTGTAACTCATAATCTCAACGTTATCATTTAAATCTAAATGGTCACCATTATTATATTTTTCAACAAATTCAAGACAAGCATTAACGGCATTTCTTGTTTTGCTAAAACAATCATAGTCTAAACACCCTTGAGGAATAGGGCCTACTTCCACTAAAATTCCTTTTTCTGCAACGGTTTCCAGAAAGTGATGATCTGCCATTAAATTAGCTTCGGAAGTAATCACGATTTCGGGTAATGTTTTTATTAAGTATGAAGCTAAGCTCAAATGAAAAATATCAAGACGTGTCAAAACAATATTCGTTTGCATATTCGCGGTGCTGGTATGAAGATCGATAATAAAATCAATCTTAGAGTTGCCTTTTCCACCTAATGATCGATTGATTTCTTTTGCGCGAGACTGTTCTAAACTATTAAGGCTTTCATTCTCAAGATCACTCTTTTTAAAACACCGATTTAAATCGTGTTCTATATAACGTTTGTTGGCTTTCACCGCTTCGGGGTTTGCAATTAAATAGTCTAAATCAACCAATGGATATTCTTTTTCTTGTTGATTATTTTTCCACTGATGAACAAGGTGTATGCCGGTTAATTCATTGCCATGAGTTCCACCAACTAAAAGTACCTTCTCAATATTTTTTTTGGTATCAAAAGCACTCATATGAAATTAATTTTTTTCCGACAATGATGCGAGTTGATCTGCCTGGTATTCACTATTTAAGGGCGTTAACAACTGCTCCAAATCACCTTGAATAATTTCATCTAGTTTATAGAGTGTTAAATTAATTCGATGATCGGTCATTCTACCTTGTGGAAAATTATAAGTTCTAATTCTTTCAGAACGATCTCCACTGCCCACTAAACTCTTTCGCTCTTCTGCTTGTTCATCATGCGCTTTTTCTTCTTGCGCGGCTAATAAACGAGACTTTAATACACTTAAAGCTTGCGCTTTATTTTTGTGTTGCGAGCGGCCATCTTGGCACTCAACCACTAATCCCGTTGGTAAATGAGTCACACGAATAGCTGAGTCGGTTTTATTTACATGTTGACCACCAGCACCTGATGCTCTAAAAGTATCAATCCTAAGGTCTGACGACTTAATTTCTATTTCATCTAACTCATCCGCTTCAGCCATAACTGCCACGGTACAAGCTGAGGTATGTACTCGTCCTTGCGATTCTGTTTCTGGAACTCGTTGAACGCGATGAACTCCCGACTCGAATTTTAATTTTGAATAAACATTCGCGCCAGAAATTAAACAAATGATTTCTTTATAACCACCTTGTTCGCTACGCGTTTCATTCATCACTTCAACCTGCCAGCGTTTTTTTTCTGAATAACGGCTATACATTCGAAATAAATCACCAACAAACAATGCGGCTTCATCACCACCAGTACCGGCTCTAATTTCAAGAAAAATATTTTTTCCATCATTTGGATCTTTTGGTAATAATAATTTTTGTAATTCAATTTCTATAGGTTCAAGCTGCTGTTTACTTTCTTTAAATTCCTCTTGTGCCATTTCTCGCAGTTCTTCATCAGAATCATTCATCATTTCTTGAGCATTTTTAATTTGTTCAACCAATTCATTATATTTCACAAAACAAGAGACGATCTCTTCAAGTTGAGAATACTCTTTTGATAAATCACGAAATTTATTTTGATCGCCCAGCACTTCAGGGTCACCTAATAAATGACCGACTTCTTCATGTCTTTCAGCAAGGGTTTCTAATTTTCTTAAAATTGAATCTTTCATAATATTTATCTTTTTATTTATTTAAATTTGTTTTAAGCCAAATGAAAGACTTATTTATCGGCCAGAGTAAAAGCATCTGATAACACTTTTAAAGCTTTTTGATCACTCTTTTCACCCGCTTGTCTAATCACTTGGGTCGGTTGATGCATAAATTTATTACTCAAACGATTTGCCATATCTAAAATTACTTTTTCAACATCCTGAAAATCGACAGAATTAATGGTATTTTTATCTTCACTTTGCGAAGTTAACTTGCTTAACGCCCGATTAACTTCACTGCTTTTAATTTTTTCAAAAGTTGTTCTAAATTCTTTTAATAATGAAACCGAATTTAAGGACTGCAGCCAAGCAAGATATTTTGTAGTATGAAAACTAACAAACTCTTTTGCTTCAATTGCTGCCGCTTCACGCTGTTTTAAATTTTCTTGAATAACGCCTTGCATATCATCAACCGTATAAAGATAAACATCGCTTAGTTCTGCAACTTCCGCTTCAATATCTCTTGGTACCGCAAGGTCAACCATTAAAGTCGAACGATGCTTTCTGGCGGTAATCGCTTTTTCCATTAAACCTTTACCAATAATTGGTACAGGGCTTGCCGTTGAACTAATAATAATATCTGCATGAGTCACTAGCTCAGGTAACGCAGACAAACTGTAGGCTTGCGCGTATTGGTTTTGCTGATTAAGCTCACTGGTTAAAATTTGAGCTCTTTCAACCGTTCGATTTGCCACATTGATATTTGTAACCCCTTGGCGCAATAAATGTTTAGCCGCGAGCTCGATAGTTTCACCGGCACCAATTAACAATACCGTTAATTGACTAAAATCTGAAAAAATTCTTTTTGCTAATGTAATTGCTGCATAGGCAACAGACACCGCACTTTCACCAATTTGAGTTTCAGTTCTAACTTGTTTAGCGACGCTAAAGGTTTGTTGAAATAAACGATTCAAATACAAACCAATACTACCGGCATGACAGGCATAACCATAAGCATCTTTTACTTGCCCCAAAATTTGAGGCTCACCAAGCACCATCGAGTCCAGCCCGCAAGCAACAGACATTAAATGAGAAACCGCTGACGAGCCTGAAAGCACATAATAGTGAGCGTTTATTTGACCACTCTCAATTTGATGATGTTGTGCTAACCAATCAATGATTTTTCTTTCTGTTTGAGTCAGTGCCTCTTTTATAGGTAACGGTTGATCATCTGCAAGTTGTTGTTTAACAGGGGGTTCTGCGCAAAAAGTCGAATCATTAGATATCAAGTGATGTGGGCATCGGTAAATAATTTCCATACGATTACACGTTGAAATAATCGCAACTTCTTCTAACTCTAAGTCCTTTTTTAAGGATTTCAAAACTTGTTCAAGCCGGTTAGGTTCAAATGCGACTTTCTCGCGTACCGTGACAGGCGCCGTCTTATGATTAATTCCTAAAATTGAAACAGGCATGATATAAACGCTAATAAATCAAAGAAAATAAGCGAGTCAGACCTCTATTGGTCACCATTTTATGAGCACATTTTATGGTCATCACAATGCCTGTATTTGGACTTATCGTTAACTGGAAAATAGCAGAAATCAAAGGGTACTCGCTCTAATTAATCAGTCATTCGCTGGCTGATAAAAATATGTCGATATAATTTGATGTGATTCTATCCTGTATGAGGTACAAATTATAGCAAACTACTCAATATTTTGTGCTTAACTCAATGATATTTCAAACATTCATGCCAAAGAGAAATCTGGTATTTCACTCAACTAAATTATATTATACTTACTCTCACTCAGGTTTGATAAAAAACACACTGGGATACATAGCCAATATGCTGAGCTTGCATCCCTTATTAAATGACATATTAAAGAGTTCTGTAATTTGCCAATGAAAAAATCAAATTTTAATCGCATCATTTTTTTTATAATAAGCTGTATTTACTTATCAAGTTGCGCAATTCAAGCCAACAAGCCACAATTATTTTCTACAGCTCATAAAACTCATCAGCTCGACAATCTTTCTCATTTAACTGAAAAAGAAAAAATAGAGCTCTTTAAAAATATTACTGCAGGCGATCTATCAGTAGCCAATGGCGAATATGAATTAGCTACAAGCTATTATCTCGCAGCAGCACGACTATCTAAAAACATTTACCTGATCAAACTCTGCATAGAGACCGCTAAAAATACCAAAGACGAGTTAGCCGCAATACAAGCGGCAGATATCTGGTTAGAAATATCCCCTAATAATACGGAAGCGCTTTTACTAAAAATAACGAGCTTACTCTCTCACCACAATATTAAATCAGCCATACAATTTACAAAGGTATTATTTAACCAACGTATTTCTCAAACAACACTCTTTAAACATTTCGAAAACATCATCAGCACGCTACATCCTGCGGCGGTTAATGCCTATTTAAAACAATTGAGTATTTCTTATCCTAAAATGGTTTCAATTCATACTGGACAAGCGGCTTTATATGCAAAAATGGCTAATAAAACTCGAAACCCTGGAGCAACAACATCCCAAGCTTTGCTCTATTTGCAAACCGCACTTAATTTAAAAAAGAACTTCATACCCGCAGTAGAGTTAAAAGTTAAGCTACTTTTTCAATCAAAAAATCCCACACAGGCTCTAACTTATTTGCAAAAGCTATTTTCTCAATATCCTCGCTCTAAAGCGATCAATACGATATTAGGAGAAGTTCTTTACGATTTAAAAAAATACCCTCAGGCGGCTACGCACTACAGCAAATGGCTAAAAAAACACAAAAAAGATCTCAAATCAAGATTTTACCTAGCCGCAACTTATTATGCTCAAGAAAAATACCAACAAAGTTTAAAACATTATCAAAAAATGTTGGGCACAAACTACCAAACGCAATTAGTTTATGTTTTTTGTGGTCATGCGGCGAGCCGTTTAAAAGAATATCAACAAGCCATTAATTGTTATAAAAAAGTAACCGCAGGAAAATACCTTACTCGAGCAAAAATCGAATTAGCTAAAATTTACAGCTTAACAGATCAAATAGATAAGGCACTTGCCACCGTAAGAAATGTTGAGTTTGCCTCCGATGAAAATAAACGAATACAACTGATCAATCTTGAAATTGAAATTCTTTATCAACATGTCGGCTTGCTGCAAGCTCAACAGCGATTAAATAAAGCGCTAGTCAACCACCCCGACAATATGAATTTATTGATCAAAAAAATAAAAATAAATGAGCTCGCGGATAAACCAAATGAATTAATCCCTCTACTTTTTTTAGCAAAAAAGCAAATAAAAGAAAGTACAAAAATTCAATCGTTTAACTTAGCTGTAGCGGCTTATTTACATTCCAAAAATTATTATCAACAAGCAGTATCATGGTTAGATGAAGCCCTTAAAGATTCACCAAATAATAACGATTATTTATACACGAGAGCATTATACAAAGAACCGTTAGGTCATTATGATGAAATGATTGCAGATTTTAAATTATTACTCAGCTTAGAACCTGAAAATATTAATGTCATTAATGCGCTTGGTTACACACTCGTTGACCGTAATAAAGAACTCGATTATGCCAGTCAATTGATTGATCAAGCCTATTTAGCTAAACCCAACAATCCAGCAATAATTGACAGTAAAGGATGGTTAGCTTACCGACAAGGGTTATATCCACAGGCGTTAACCTATTTAATTGCCGCCTATGAGCTGTCTCCTAGTGCCGATGTTGCGGCACACATTGGCGAAGTTTATTGGGTATCTGGTGATAAAGAAAAAGCCGTCATTATTTGGCAACAAGCAAAAAACATTGATCCTAACAATTATTTGTTACTCGATATTCTTAAACGATTTGATGTTAAATTAAAATAAAAATCAATAAGGAAATATCCGTGCACTTAGTTAACCTCCGACAATGTTTCTTCATCCTTATCATGCTTTTTTTTAGTGGTTGTGCCACTAATCCCACATTAAAAAAAGTTGATGTCAAAATGGGCCTCAGTTTATCTGAACTACATCATTGGCACTTAAACGCTAGAATTGCCATTAACACTCCAACAGAAAATATAACCGCAAGTCTTTATTGGAAAAAAAAACACCAACAGTTTGATTTTTTAATCAGTGGTGCTTTTGGTATTACTTATGCGCATTTAATTCAAGAAAAAAATCATGCCAGCTTAGAAATTCATGATAAAGACAAACTTATTCATACTGACGCCAATCAATTATTGCAAGAGTCATTAGGTTGGGATTTTCCTATTCATTCTTTATCATATTGGGTAAAAGGATTACCTTCTGGTCATGCTGACGAGCAACTTAGTTATAATAAAAAAAATCAACTTAGTAAAATAACATCGGGACTTTGGCAAATCCATTTTTCTAAATACCAATATTTTCAAGGCTATTCTCTACCAAAAATGATTAAAGTTAATCACCCTGATATTCAATTAAAAATTGTTGCTAAGCAATGGACTTTTTGGGAATAAATAATGTTATCAAGCTCCGGTAAAAACAATATGAGCTGTTGGCCTTGCCCTGCCAAACTTAATTTATTTCTTCATTTTATTGGCCGTCGTGATGATGGTTATCATTTATTACAAAGTTATTTTCAACTTTTAGACTTTGCAGACGAATTACAAATTACGCCAACCCAAAATGGCAAAATTCATTTTAGTTGTGATCAAACAACGCTCAATAATGAAAATAATTTAGTCGTTAAAGCCGCCAAACTTTTGCAACAGCACAGCCAAACCAAACAAGGCGCTAAATTACATTTAATTAAAAATTTGCCCGTAGGCGGTGGCGTTGGTGGTGGTAGTTCAAACTGCGCCACCACCTTAGTCGCACTAAATCATTTATGGAATACCTCTCTAAGCCTTGATGAACTCGCGCAATTAGGCGAAACACTAGGTGCGGACGTCCCCTTTTTTGTGCGAGGAAAAAGCGCTTTTGTTGAAGGTATTGGAGAAAAAATCACCCCTTTTTCATTGCCTCCAGCCTACTTTTTAGTCACTCAACCTGATTGTCATATTGCCACAAATGAAATTTTTTCAAATCCTCTGTTGACAAGAAATAGCAAAGCTATCACAATACGCGACCTCAAAGCACTGGGACTACCTTTTAAGGGAGTTAATACGATGCAACACTTAGTCGTAACTCACTATAAAGAGGTTAAGCAAACACTTGAATGGTTAAGTAATCACTCAAGCACTGCCAGAATGACAGGTTCAGGAAGTAGTCTATTTTCTGTCTTTGACAATCTGAAAGATGCTAGTAAAATAGCCGCCCTATGCGAACCGAGTTGGCTAACTTTTGTTGCTCGGGGAACGAGTCAATCAGGATTGCATAAAAAATTAGGTTATACTAATATTTAGTAACGGTTTTATCACTAGTTTCTAAAAGTACAACTTAATCAATGTTAATCATTCGATTGAGAATACATTGCTGGGATGTCGCCAAGCGGTAAGGCAACGGGTTTTGATCCCGTCATGCGCAGGTTCAAATCCTGCCATCCCAGCCATTTTCTTTGACCTGCACTTTTTAAAAGTATGTTTTTAACATTGGTACAAAAATAAAGAAAACAGACCTATCTTAATGTACTATTCTTTCATCATATCCAAATTAGTTAATACCATCGAGGAATAACCATGTCTGAACTCATGCTTTTTAGCGGAAACGCAACACCAGAACTTGCGGCAAAAATAGCTGATTATTTAGGAACAGATATTGGCAAAGCCAAAGTCTCTCGTTTTAGCGATGGTGAAGTTAACACTGAAATTTTAGAAAATGTTCGCGGAATGGATGTTTTCATTATTCAATCGACTTGCGCGCCTACTAACGAAAGTTTAATGGAGCTAGTCATTATGGCAGACGCTTTGCACAGAGCATCTGCAGGAAGAATCACAGCCGTTGTCCCTTATTTTGGTTATGCCCGACAAGACAGACGTGTAAGAAGTGCTCGAGTACCAATCAGTGCAAAAGTTGTTGCCGATATGATGGCCGTTGTTGGAATTAATCGTGTATTAACCGTTGATTTACATGCTGACCAAATTCAGGGCTTTTTTGATATTCCGGTTGATAACGTTTATGCCACTCCCATATTAATCCAACACATCCAAAAAAATGCAACCGGTGACGAAATGGTTGTTTCACCCGATGTCGGCGGTGTTGTACGTGCAAGAGCGGTTGCAAAACGATTAAATGATTCAGAACTAGCCATTATTGATAAGCGTCGCCCTGAAGCAAACAAATCAGAAGTCATGCATATTATTGGTGATGTTGAAGGAAGAGACTGTATTATTGTTGACGACATGGTTGATACTGCAGGCACATTATGTGCGGCAGCTGGTGCGTTAAAAGAAAATGGCGCTAAAAGTGTTTCAGCTTACGCTACTCACGCCGTACTTTCTGGAAAAGCGATTGATAATATCAACAACTCTCAACTTGACCAACTAGTGGTTACAGATACCATTCCATTGTCTGATCAGGCAAAAACCTGTGAAAAAATATTCATCTTGAGCTTATCAGACATGCTCGGCGAATCGATTAAACGCATTAACGAAGAAGCCTCATTAAGTACCATGTTTATGGGGTAGTCTCTTAACGAGAGATACTGCAAATCACTGATTTCAAAACTACTGTCACAAATTAAAGAATAATAGATCCCCAATAAAACACTTTGAGGATCACAGAATTCAAAAAATAAGGCTGAATAATCATTCAGCCTTATTTTTATTCCCTACGATAACAAACATATTCAT
>CAYZBK010000056.1:0-16271 GCA_964476655.1 uncultured Kangiella sp.
TAATAACAAAACATACTTATTATAACGGTCTAAACTAGAGTGAATAAATTAAAAAGATTATAATAATCGAAATAAATTCCTAAATAGAGATGATTATGAACCAACCACTTCCAGATATAAAAATTGACACAACATCACTTGTTAAAGAAGAGGTCTATTCTGACCAAAAAGTAGGCAGTGTTAGAGCACTAATCCCAGTACTTGCAAATGGTGAGACCGATCCTTCGCGAAAAACCAGTTACTTTGGACAGACTCAAGTGATGACTCCAGGTGGAGCTATTCCATTAAACTTTGACCTAAAAGCGGATAATTTGGCAGATGCTTTTGAAGGTTTTGGTGATGCGGCTAAAGAGTCGATGGAACAAACAATGAAGGAAATACAAGAGTACCAAAGGGAACAAGCATCAAAAATTGTCGTTCCAGGACAAACTTCAAATTCGCAAATACAAATGCCTTAAAAACAAGCAGACATAAAAAAACCTGAAGAGCTTTTTGAATATTAGCTTTTCAGGTTTTGTTGTTCTTACGAACAGTAATAATGGCGGAGTGGACGGGACTCGAACCCGCGACCCCCGGCGTGACAGGCCGGTATTCTAACCAGCTGAACTACCACTCCGCACCGGTTGAAGCTTGAAATTTAATTCTAAAAAGATTCGTTCAGAAAATCTTTTTGCTTCCGCCTTTCAGCGAGGCGCAATAATACGGTTGGAGGCGTAAGCTGTCAACAATAAATCATCAGATTGTTCATTTATTTTTCTGATGGTTAAAAATCATGCCAATTTGTTAAGTTAGTTAATGAAAAATTGTATTATTTTTCTAAATTATCTTCGTCCATGGTATCACCCGATTCGGCAAAAGCATCACCCCAGTCAGGCTCTTCTGTGTCAGAATCCGAGTCGGAGTCTGAATCAGTCTCACCCAGCTCTAAACCGTCTAACGCATTATCAATATCATCTATTGCACTATCAACCGCAAAGTTTAACGCCTCATCATCCTCAGAGGTATCTGAAGAAGGTTCATCTTCAATTGTTTCACTTTCTTCTTCATCTATACCAACGACCTCATCATGCTCTTCAACGGAAGTCGTATCAGTGGAAATCGTTTCACTAGAATCATCACTACTATCATTTTGAGCACTTTTACCAGAAAATGATTCCATAGCGGTTATGATTTGATCGACCGACATTTCACCTTCAGGAATATCGTCCTCTCCAAACATTGAACTAAATTCTTTAAAAATATTGTTGAGAGTTGTTAAGGTAATATGAACCTCTTGCTTAAGCCCTTTTATTTCAGATTTAAGCTCCCCTTCTGCTTCTAGCTGCTCTTCAGAGACTCCCTCATCAACAACTTCTGGTTCAGGAATTTTAATGTCTAGTTGATGATATTGCTTTGATATTCGACAAAGATCTTCGTTAAGTTGCCCAATGGTTTCTACATCTTTATTTAATATACCACTGACTAAATTTCTAATTAAAAACTTTCTTTCTTTGATAATGTTTTTGCTGGTTTTCTTAGCTATTTTTTCATCAAAACCTAATTTTGTTTTTAAAAAGTCTAATATAGCCTGTTTTTCTTTTTCTTCATTCGCTTTAACATTCAAAATTAAAAGTTTTGAAGCTTGTTTTAATTTTTTTCTTCCTGACAATATCAGTAATATCAACAATATTGATAAAATCAGAAATGGTAGAACCGCTTCTAAGATGACAATCCAAGATAAATCCATAGAATTCATAATAAGACAATCCTCAAAGTCGTTAAGCTTTGTTGAAGTAATGGCACATAGTTATTATTTGATATCACTTATTTCATCTCTCACTGTTTATTTTTTTTATCTTCGTTTTTATCTTCTTTTTCATCATCATCGTCTTCTTCGTCATCGTCATCGTCATCGTCATCGTCAATACCTAGTTCATCTGCAACCTGAGAAGTTCCTTGTGATGTCCGTTTTTTAATCAAACGCCAAACAAAAAAACCAATTAATCCAAGAACAAAATTACCTCCAATACCAACATATATCCAATTGATACCTTCACCTTCTACAACCTCTTCAGGCTCAGGGGTTGGCTCTTTTTTTATCGGCTCTTCGATAGGCTCTTGTTCTTTTTCTATAACTTCAATGGGCAACTCAATTTTAGTTTCAGGCTCCTTAATTTCAGATTCCTTAGCTTCAGGCTCCTCAGTTTTTGGTTCTTCAATAAGCTCACTATTCTCTAATATATTAGCAGTAAACACTATTGGTTTAGGGGTAACTGAAAATTTTCTGCCCATGATTGATTTGCCAGTAACTTTAAACGAAATATGATATTCCCCGCCGTCTAAGTTTGCGGAAACATCAATAAATTCAGTCGGCTCTTCAATAACTAAATACTGCTTTTCACCATCCTGTTGTGAGATTGTAACATTGATCTTAACACTGTCAGATTTTACAATATCATCTCTAATCGAGATCATCACTTTATGAGGTTCTATATTATCAGCTGACATTTTTAATTCTGTGATCAGTGGTGAACCATAAATATTAATTGCATGATTTCTAACTCGTTCAAAAGTTGGACTTGATACATTCAGTTTTAATTTAAGCTCCCCAGTAAAACTATCTGTAAAAAAGTTTTGTTTAAAGGCAAGATTAGCCTCATCATAAAACATTGCTAGCCGACTAATATTGCCTTCTTTATTTTGATCAAGTGTCGCATCAACTAATTTCAAAAAATCCGTATTATCGATTACTTTTCCTTCTTCTAACAATTGCAGTTGATAACTAATCGCTTCTCCTGCTAACAAGTTATTAGGCAATTCTACAATTGATAAGCCTAATTTACTAACAACCATAACGCGATTATCGGGATCAACATCGGCATCAATCTTCCAATTTCCTGTTTCCGGTTTTTGCAATGTCACTAAATCATATCCGTCCGTTGAAAACCATCGAAGAGTTTTTCCGCTGGATTTTTTATCAAACACTTTACCACTCGGAGAAATGAGTTTGGTATGTGATTTTGAATTTTTACGAAATATTAATACCGTCATTTCTTCTATACTTTTATCCACAGAAAATAGGTTGTCGGTAATTGGAAGGTTATCTCTAGCGGCCGCTTGCTCAAATATTTTTAGAAAAACTCGTTGTAATTCATCTGCATTATTAACCGCTTGATACCAGCCATCAGTTTCAGTTGATAATTTTTTTAATAATTCATGATCCGCATTTTGCGAAAGTGCAATAGTATGTATTGAAACACCCGCTTTTTTTAATTTAGGTAAAATACGATTAAGTATTTTTTTTCTTTCAATCGCATTAACCTTAGGATCTTTTGATATATCAACCATGCCATCGGTTAACAAAATAAAACTTCTCTTTTCTTTAGAGTCAGGTGCATTCCAACCATAAGAGGCTTTTTCTAGTACGGCGCCAATATTGGTATAAAGACCTCTAGAATTTATTTTATTAGCCGTTTTAGTGGCTTTAATTTGCCAGTTTGAATCTACTTTAGATAATGGAACCAGCATATTGATATAACGCCCAAAAGCCCATACACCAGCATCCGCGCCTTTAGGTAATAGATTAGTGACTAATTGTAATGCGGGAACTCTGAGGTTTTTAGGATCATTCTTTTTCATGCTGCCAGAAATATCGATTAATAATCGTACATCTGTTTTAACTTTTGAGGAAGACGGGCTTTGACCATTGACTTGCAAGGACAAGCTTAATAGTAGCAAAGTTAAAAAAATGCTTGTTGACTTTATATTGGTCATATTACCAGCCTTTAGGGGTTATAGAGTAGCAACATAAGTTTAGACTAATTTTAGAATAAGTCATAATTTTCAGCAAGATAGCTCTAATATTTAAACCATTCATTAAGATAAATTACGCGTTTTTAGCCTCAATGAATCAATCGACAGCTCTATTTCACTAATAAATATTATTCAGCTCCAATTTTTTTGCAAAGGGTTGAGAAATAATCCTCCTCTACCATGTAATCCTCGAGATCATCCATATTAATATCAGCTTCACTTATTACCTTGTTCGTTACGGTCATATTCGCCGTAATCGTCGATTTTCTATCGTTAGTTTCTAACGGATGCCACTCTGGTAATGGTTTGCCATTTGCTAACAATTTATACGCACAAGTTTTAGGTATCCATGAAAGATTTTTAGCGTTTTGAGGCGTTATTATTATGCAATCAGGTACATATTTATGCCGGTTTCCGTAAACTGAACATTGGCATTTTTTGCTATCAAGGTATTCACAGACGACGTTGGTATAAAAAATTTCATCGGTCTCTTCATCTTCCAATTTATGGGCGCAACATTGAGCGCAACCATCACAAAGAGATTCCCATTGAGTTTTATTAAGTTGGTCAAATGGGATGGTTTCCCAAAATCGTTTTATTTCAGCCATAACATTACAATTACTCTAAATATTTATATAATTTTTGGATAACTTATTCTATCAGCCAAGTAGCCAACACCTGTTGCAAAGTAGTGAGAGCGGTTCCATTTCATAATAATATCAAAATTAGGATAGACTAAATAGATGCGTCCTTTTTCACCACCTGGAGCAATTAGGTAGGCTTGTAAATCTACCTTAGGTAAATCGCGTCCATCCATTCGAGTTATGCCTAAATCTTGCCATTGTAACAAGGATTGAGCATTCTTTTTTCCTAGTTTATATTTTGAAATATCAAAATTCAATTTAACTTGCCTGCCCCAACTCTTTGTTTTATCCCAGCCATAACTGGCTAAGTAATTACCCATAGATGAAAAAATATCATCTTTATCAGACCAAATATTTTTTTTGCCATCACCATTTGCATCAACAGCAAATTGCAAAAAGCTACTAGGCATAAATTGACAGTTGCCCATTGCGCCTGCCCAAGAACCTTTCATTTGTTCTAGTTCAATATGTCCTTGTGCTAAAATTTTAACTGCGGCCATTAACTCTTTTTTAAAAAATTTCGATCTACGACCATCGTAAGCTAAAGTCGCCAATGCACTAGGCACAGAATAGTTTCCTGTAACTGTTCCAAAGTTTGTTTCCTTTCCCCAAAGTGAAGCAATGTATTGAGCTTGAACACCCGTTTTCTTTTCAGCGTCTAAGAGTTTAGAAATATTCTTTTTAAATACCTCTCTAGCTTTTTTCACTTTCCATACGGGGATTACTTTTGTTAAATATTGCTCGTGAGTCATGGTTCCTTCTGGCTGATGTCTATCCAACTCAATGACTCTTGGAATAAAGACTAAAGATGCAATAATTCTATTAACCAGTTCTTCATTTGCCCCTTGAGAAAGCATTGAAGGTTTTAAGCTTGTCTTCCAAGTTTTGAATGATTCTTTCTCATTCTTTTTAAAATCCATAAGATGTTCATTTTTACTGCTTTTTTTTGTTGAACTATTAATACTTTCTTTTTCAACTGTGACGACATTTTCAGCAGCTAATCCTATTTCAATTCCACTAAAAACAAACAGTATCGCTACAATTCGAAAATCAAAAAAACGAGTCATCTTAGTTAACAACATCTTATTCCTTCACTGTTTATCATTTTTAAAAATATAACTTGGATCATGATTAAACAGAACCCGCTTTATTCTCATGAATAACTGGAGGCATTTGCAAAAAATAACCATCTTTTTCAAATGCTTCTTTAACCTCTGTCAATTCAACTCTCGCTAGTTTTTTTCTTTTGCTTAAATTTAATTGCAAAGAAAACTCGGGCTCTCCAAACATTTTCAACAAGGTATCTGGCACAGATGAAAATTCATTTTTAACCGGTACGTACAAATACATTTGATCTTTTATTTTACTTCTATAAACACTTGCTAACATGGCATTTCTCTTAAATTTTAGTAAATTGATTAAGCTGTTCTTTTACAGTTTCATTAAGTAAATCTTTTCTCCAGCCCTGCCATTGTATTGGAGCTTTTGTCGCCGTTAATAACGATAAAGCCAGTTTCTTAATTATTCGTTTGCTCAACAACAATGTTAGAGGTAGATGATTTTTTTTAGCGATGACTTTAACGCTACTTTCTAAAAGTGTTGCAAAAGGTTTTAAATTATTCACATCTCTAGGATTTAGCACAATCGGCATGGCTATTTTTTCAGCGTTGTTCCAATTAGCTATAAGTTTTATCCACTCACCAGCAAATAATCTAATAGAGCGAGGATGTATATCTTTGATACTTTTTATCTGCTCAACAGATGTTGCTCGCATCTTTATTAATTGTACGATCTCATTATCCCTAATGATATGATTTTTAGTTCGATCTGTAGACTTTGCCACTTTTTCTCGCCAATAAAATATTTGTTTAAAAAGAGCTAATTCAAATTTGTCGAGCTGCCAGCAGTCCTTTGCATCTCTATAATCAGGTAAAGAATCAACTTTAAAATAAGCGGCTTCACAGTACTCAATGCACTCTAATAAAAAATAGGCGCTATAGTCTTTAGTCAATAATTCTTTTTCTAATGATTGACATATTTCAATTAAATGCCGAACATCATTTGCCGCATAATGAAGTTGTTGAACTTTAAGAGGGCGTTTTAACCAATTAGAATTTGTTTCTTGTTTATCAATAAAAATACCGGTTATTTCTTTGACCAATTTCGCATAACCAATAGACAGCTCACCATGCAAAAAATTATAAGCTACTTGAGTATCAAATAAATTAAATATCTTGCAATTCCATGCGGTATACAACACTTCTAGATCTTCTTTACTTGAGTGAAGTATTTTTTTTATTTTAGGATTTAAAAAAACTTCTCTTAATGAGTCTGGGCATTCAGCCGTTAAAGGATCAATAATATAAATGGCATCGCCGTCATAAACTTGCACTAATGCTAACTTAGCATAATAGGTTGTTCGGCGCTCAAACTCGGTATCAATTGCTAATACTTTTTTATTAAACCAGTGAGTTGATATTTCATTTAACTGTTCAGTATTGTTTATTAAATAAACTGGGCAGTCTATCGCGGCTTCACTGACATCGGTTAAATCAATTAGATTAGTCAAACCAGCTTGAAAACTATTTAGTGAATTAATCTCTTAACTCCCGTCTCAATATTTTTCCAACATTTGATTTGGGCAATTCATCAATAAAACTGATTTCTTTAGGTCTTTTATAACCCGTCAAATTTTGTTTACAATAAGCCAAAAGTTCTTCTTTAGTTAACGACGGATCTTTTTTAACAACAAATATTTTAACGACTTCTCCACTGGATTCACTCGGAATACCAATAGCGCCAACTTCCATAACTTTTTCATGAGATGAGACAACATTTTCTATTTCAATGGGATAAACGTTAAATCCAGAAACTAATATCATATCTTTTTTACGATCAACAATTTTTAAAAAACCTTTTTCGTTCATCACGGCAATATCACCCGATGTAAACCACCCTCCCGGCTTTAAAACATTAGCGGTTTCCTCTGGTCGATTAAGGTAACCTTGCATAACTTGAGGTCCTCTTATCCACAGCTCACCAGGCTCCCCTTGCTCTACTTCATTTCCTTTATCATCACGAATAGAAACATCTGTTGAACTAATGGGTAAACCAATAGAGCCATTATAATGTTTAAGCCCCATTGGGTTAATCGATACACCTGGTGATGTTTCTGTTAAACCATAAGCTTCTAACAAAATGGCTCCTGTGGTGGTTGCCCATTCGGTAGCAACAGATTCTTGAACCGCCATACCACCACCTAAACAAAATTTAATGTGACTAAAATCTAAATCACTAAAACCTGGGGTGTTTAATAAACCGTTGAATAAAGTGTTGACCCCCGTCATAACAGAAAATTTAACGGTTGATAGTTTTTTTACAAAACCAACCATATCTCTTGGGTTGGTAATTAAAATATTTTTTCCACCCGCTTTAACAAATAACATACAATTAACCGTTAAAGAAAAAATATGATAAAGCGGTAATGCGGTTATAACGACCTCCTTTCCATCATCAATTAAACCTTTTATCCATGCGTCAGCCTGCAATAAATTTGCGACCATATTACCGTGTGATAAAACCGCGCCTTTAGCAACTCCAGTTGTTCCGCCAGTATATTGTAAAAAAGCAACGTCCTTTTGAGAAAGGACTACAGGTTCTAAAGTTAATAAAGCTCCTTTTTTCATTACTTTTTTATAACTTATCGCATTAGCCAAGTTGTATTTAGGCACCATCTTTTTTATTCTTTTAACAACAAAATTAACTAATAAGGATTTAAAGCCCGATAATGCGTCACCTAACTCTGTCACTATCACATGTTTTAAATCCACATCATTTCTAATCGATGCCAGAGTATTAGCAAAATTTGCAACTATTAAAATAGCATCGGCACCTGAATCGTTTAATTGATGTTTTAACTCCCGAGCGGTGTATAAGGGATTAACATTAATAATGGTTAATCCGGCTTTCATCGCGCCAAAAATAGCTACAGGATACTGTAGTAAATTCGGTAACATAATTGCCAAACGATCACCGTGTTTTAAAGCTAATTCTTGCTGTAAATAAGCGCCAAAATCAGTTGATTTCTGATCGAGTTGTTTAAAACTATAGGTTGTTCCCATATTCTCAAAAGCGGGTTTATCGCCGTATTTTTCAACGCTTTCGTTCAATATTTCAATAAGTGATTGGTATTCATCAACATTAATTTCAGCGGGAACACCTTTGGGATAAGAATCTAACCAAATTTTCTTCATTTTTTATACTCTCCTGCTAATCCTTGATAACATGATCAGTAACATTGTCGTCTCTGGGATGAATATTGTTAGATACACATAAACGTTATACTAAGGGCAGTATACTAAAGAGTGAATCTAGCGCCTATAGCGATAGTGACAAATTGATAAATAGTTACATTTTCTTGATGAAATCAACCACTAATTGTGCAACTTTTTGAGGGGATTCTAAATGCAAGTGGTGACTGCCTGATAATTTATGACATTCAATGTTATTGATCAGTTTTTTTCGCTGCTCTAACGCCTCTTTACTAATGAACTGGATCAGCCCTTTATCCGCCTCAATTAATAGTGTTGAGGCTTTTATATTAGGTAATAATCGATGCAATTGCTCTTCAGACATTCTAAACCCCGAAGGTATTCTTAAGCGGGGATCCGCTCGCCAGATAAAACCACCTTCAACAACCATCAAAGCACGCTCTACTAAAGGTTTGATGTATTGAGGAGAAATTTCTGATGCTTCAGCTCTAGTATTTAAAGCATCTTCAAAATTAGAATAAATACGCTTTTGTTTCTTTTTTAATAACCGTCGCTTACAAATCGACTTGTCTAACGATGATTGTACGCTATTAACTGATGAGGTTAATGGACCGATAGATTCAAGTAATAACAAGCGTTTTACTCGCTGTGGTTGAACCGCGGCATAAATCATAGCAACAGCTCCTCCCATAGAGTGCCCCATTAAATTGACTTGATCTAACTGAAAATGTTCAATCAAATCATCAACCAGATATACACCATCAATAAAATGATATGCAAGCCCGGCCTCAATGTGGTCAGAATGCCCATGTCCAGGAAAATCGACGGCAATAAGTCTTAAATTTGGTGAATATTGTGCAATAGTTTCAAAACTAGCAAGATTGTCTAGCCAACCATGAAAGACAAAAACAATCGTTTTTGCCTGAGGGTTCCATTCAACAATACTGCATTCACAACCGGCTAGTTTTAATTTGTACTCAATCATGCAACATTATGACTTAATAAGCGTATTTAATCATGCGGAGTATTTAAAACTTTTTTTATCGCTTTAAGCACTTGTCGCTTAGCGTAACGATGCAAATCCTTAACCTCATCGGCCAATTGTTCACCTGGAGCTCTTTTTTCAAGAAAATTACAAACATATTTTGCAGGCATATTGTTTAAAGCAATTGCGGCTATATCTTGAATTGAAACTTCTGAAGTCGGCACATCAACTTCATCACCTTCAATCAGTAAGTGAATTTGTTCGAAAACAACTTCTTCTGCCAAATTTTCTAAATCATCGTGATAATACATTTCTTTATACATCAATTAATCCCCTTTTAACTAATTTAGCAATGTGACTATCTAATTGATTAACATATTCTTCATAAAGCTTAGCCTATTATCCTTAACTTTGACAAAATATACGGTAGAATTCTTCTTTATTCTAAAAGAAAATATTATTCAAATGAATCAACCATTTTCAGTGATTATTATTGGCGCAGGAGCCGCAGGGCTTATGTGTGCAATAACCGCAGCAAAACGCGGTAAAAAAGTATTAATTATCGATCATGCCAATAAAATTGGTAAAAAAATTCTAATGTCTGGTGGTGGCCGCTGCAATTTTACTAATTATTCTATAGAACCTGAAAACTATTTATGCGCCAATCCTCATTTTTGTAAATCAGCTTTAAGTCGCTACACTCAGTGGGATTTTATTGCACTAGTAGAAAGTTACGGAATTGAATACTTTGATAAAGGCCTTGGGCAACTGTTTTGCTCAAAAAGCGCTAAAGAAATACGAGATATGTTGATAGCTGAGTGTGATAAACATTGTGTTGATATTCAATTAAACACGAGCATTGAAAAAATAGAAAAAATCGATTCAGAATTTATTATTAAAACGTCTACATGCAAATTTCAGTGTGAGTCTCTAGTTATTGCTACTGGCGGCTTATCAATTCCCACAATGGGCGCATCAAGCTTTGGTTATGAAATAGCCAAGCAATTTGGTCATAACATTGTTCCAACATCGCCTGCTCTATCACCTTTAATAATGAGTCAAAAGTGGTTAAATAAAACAAAAGCACTTCCAGGTAATTCTCAATATGTTGCAATTAGTTGTAATGGGCAACAATTTTCTGATTCCCTATTATTTACTCATAAGGGATTAAGTGGGCCATCGATATTACAAATATCCAGTTATTGGAAACCCGGTGACGCAATAATTATTAATTTATTACCCAATATTGATGTTGCAGAATGGTTATTACAAAACAAAAAACAACGCCCAGAGATTCAATTAAAAACACTACTATCAACACATTTTAGCCATGCAATGTCCGATTTTTTATGTCAAGACATTGGTTTTAATCATAAATTAAAACAGCTAGAAATCAGCCAACTTAATCAAATTGAAGTGCTTCTCACCAGCTGGACACTGTATCCAGACGGGTTACAAGGTTATAAAGTTGCAGAAGTAACCATTGGTGGGGTTAATACAGACGAAATATCTTCGAAAAACTTTGAGTCATTAAAACAAGAAAAGCTTTACATGATTGGCGAGGTACTAGATGTCACAGGACATTTAGGCGGTTACAATTTTCAATGGGCCTGGGCATCAGGTCATGCCGCAGGCTCATTAATTTAAGTTTTAGATTTATTAATAAAGAAGTCGCCAGTTATGCGGCTTCAACATTCATCATTTTAGCTAATAATGAAGCGATTTTGTCTCTCATATCACGGCGGTCAACAATCATGTCGATAGCTCCATGATCAAGTAAAAATTCACTGCGCTGAAATCCTGCTGGTAATGTTTCTCTTACCGTCTGTTCAATGACTCGAGGACCAGCAAAACCGATTAATGCATTAGGTTCACCAATATTAACATCACCTAACATCGCCAAACTTGCAGAGACTCCCCCCATAGTTGGATCCGTTAAAACAGAAATAAATGGTAATCCCTTGCTAGAAAGTCTGGCTAAGGCGGCACTTGTTTTTGCCATTTGAAATAATGAAGTCAATGCTTCTTGCATTCTTGCTCCACCAGAAACAGAAAAACAAACTAATGGTTTATTATCTTTTAGGCATTGAT
Organism: uncultured Kangiella sp.; assembly: GCA_964476655.1. Taxonomy (GTDB): domain Bacteria; phylum Pseudomonadota; class Gammaproteobacteria; order Enterobacterales; family Kangiellaceae. Next base: position 11,784 of record CAYZBK010000056.1, read on the forward strand.
TAACCGCCCGAACAAATTTTTCACCAACAACAGAAGCCATTGAGCCAGCCATAAAGTTAAATTCAAATGAGCATGCAACAACAGGAATTCCTTTTAATTGCCCTTCAAGAACGACCATAGCATCATTTTCACCGCTTCCTTTTTGTGCAGCAACGATACGATCTTTATAGCGTTTTGAGTCTTTAAATTTTAAAATATCCGTTGGTTTTAAATCAGCTCCTAATTCCGTTTTAACACCTTCATCAAGAAACTTTTCCAATCTTTTTCGAGCTCCGATCCTCATATGGAAAGAACATTTATGACAAACTTCCAGTGAACGCTCTAATTCAGCTCGATAAATCGCTGCATCACAATTTTTACATTTAGACCAAACGCCTTCTGGAACACTGTTTCTTCTATCAGCAACCGAGGTATTTCTTTTTGGAATAATTCGTTCAAACCAACTCATTCTAAATTCTCTTCATCAATCAATTTTAGTTCAGTTGTCTATTCTATCATTATTTAGTAATGCAGTTCTATTCACTGTTAGCAAATAGGATAGACAATGCTGAAAACATTTCTACCTATACGTTCTATAATTCTTAACTCATAGAGTGGTTTAACGGAGCTATAATTGCTTTTGGTATATGAAACTCTTCTGGGTAACCAACGCCAACCAAATATAAACCATGAGGCTTAGCCGTATCTGGAGCTTTTGTTCTATCTTTGAAGGCGATAATCTTTTCGATATAATGGGGCTGTTCGCAACCATCCCCTACCTTTAATAGAGCTCCAACAATATTTCTAATCATATGATGCAAAAAGGCATTGGCTTCAATATCAATAAAAATCAGTTGGTTATGTTGCTTTACCTGAGCAGAACCAATAGTACGAATAGAGGTATTTGCTTGGCAGGATGAGGCTTGAAATGATTTAAAATCTTGTTTTCCTAATAAATATTGGGCACCAAGATGCATTGATTCTGCATTTAACCTTCTACGGTACCAACTCACTTTATTCGCTAAAATAGCTGGTGGATGTTCACTGTTTTGAATAATATATCGGTAACGTCTACTCACAGCGCTAAAACGAGCATGAAAGTCTTCATTAACTTGCTGAGCCCAAATAATCGAGACATCTTGAGGTAAAGTATTATTGGCGCCACGCAACCAAGCTGACATCGGTCGGTCAACCGTTATATCAAAATGAGCAACCTGAAAAGTAGCGTGAACGCCAGTATCGGTTCTACCTGCACAAAATAATTTAATCGGTTGGTTGGCTATTTTACTTAATACAATTTCAACTGTTTGTTGAACCGATGGTGAATTTTTTTGTGATTGCCAACCACAATAACTTTCTCCAGAATATTCTATGCCTAATGCAATTCGCATAATAACTCCTAGCAATTAAAGTTTAATGCATTAAAAAAGGCGGTCAAGCCGCCTTTTAGTCTCTAATAAACACGCCTTTTTATTTAATCGGCTTTATCGATTAAAGATTGAGCTTCTTGTTTTTGTTCGTCGTTACCTTCAGCAACAACTTCTTGAAGAATTTCTTTTGCCCCTTCAGAATCCCCCATATCGACATAAGCTCTTGCCAAATCAAGTTTGGTCGCTATCTCATCGCTATCATCAGCAAAATTTTCATCAAATTCACCATCGTCTTCTTCATCAAAAGAAAAATCATTGTCTATATCAAGAGAAGATTCATCCGAATCATCAAGGGTATCTGTGTTTGTATCATCGGCATCTATAGTGTCTAACTCTAACACATCATCGACTTCAGAAATTTCATCGGTATCGGAAATATCGTCATCTATAGAAAAATCTTCTTCAATATTATCTAACTCATCCAGCCCAGATAAATCATCTGAATTTTCTGACGGCTCTGCCGAATCATCTAACGAGCTTTCAATTTCATCAAGTGTATCGAGTTCAAGCGCATCATCTTCTGTTTCAGAACTATCAACATCATCAAAATCAATATCTAACTCATCATCGGTCTCACCAAAAATATCTTCAGTCGATGGCAAGTCATCTGATTCAATCTCACTATCAGCCCAAGTATTTGCTTTTAATTCCTTGATTTGTTCTAGCCACTCATCAGCATCAATACTTTCTAAAACTTCTGCCTCTAAAGCTTCAAACTTTTCTTTTGAATCACTTTGAGCATAACATTCCATTAATTTAACTTTAAGATCCGCTCTTACTGGGTTTTCTTCAATCGCATCTAACAAGATGTTTTCAGCTTGATCATGCTTACCATAAGCAATATAAATATCCGCTTCACCTAGCGGATCAAAAGATTCATCACTATTATTAGCATCCTCAGAATCTTCATCCATATCAAGTTCGACTAACATATCATCACCAACATCTGGCAACTCAAATGTTTCAGTTGTATCCATAGAACCGGCACCAGCAGAGGCAACAAGCTCATCTTGAAACTCATCGTCTTCCATACGTTTTTTCATACGCCAAAAAACGACCATCAGCAAAATGGCAATAATGCCCGCAATACTCGCCCAAAGCAAAGCACCACTATTTAATATTTCATCAAAAAAACCTTTCTCTTTTTTTGATTTAAACAGACTTGGAGCTGTAGATTCTTTTTTAACCTCTGCAATTTCTTTTGTATCGGTTTGATCCGTTGTAATGGTAGTTTCATCATCATCAACCACTAGATTTTCAGCGTCATCAGCAAATACGTTTTCATCATCCGCTAAATTTTCATCTTGTGATATTTCTTCAATGCTTGAGTCTTGCTCAGTCGCACTATCCGTAGCATCATCATCCGCATAAGAATCATCAGAATCAGGATCTTGTTTACCTAAGCCTTGAGCTAAAGCCGCCATTTCAGTATCTTCTACATTAATCCCAACAGATTTATTGACTTTTTCTGCTTTTTTTAGAATTTCAGCTAATCGAGATCTTAATGCTTCATTTTCAGCTTGTAAGGTTGCTGATTCTTCTTGAGTACGGATTAATTCGTTTTTTACATTATTTAGTTCACTTGCATCAGAACCATATCCATCAGCTTCTCCGCTTTGATCCGCCGTAGATAAACTTAAACGTGAACCACCTGATTGGATCTTATGACTTGTTTTTTTAGCCGTTCGATCAACAATTTTACGAGCACCTCCAGAGCGCCATTGGCGATTTTGCATAACAACGTCTTGTAATGCTGCACGTTGAGGAACACCTTGAATAGTCGATTCAGTCGGGATCTCTAAAATTTTCCCTTTTAATAAGTTGTTTATATTGCCTTTAAAAAAAGCGTCAGGATTTGCTCGATAAATAGCCACTAAAGTTTGATGAATACTAACCGAACGACTTGGTCTAACTTTTGATGCAATGCTCCAAAGCGTGTCAGTATTTTTTACTGGGCCATATTGACTAGAAGAAAGATAGCTTTCTTGCTGATAAGTATCATTCCCTCCATCGTAAGCCGCGTTTTGAGGAGCCTGTTGATATTGCGAAGTCGTTACTGAAGAAGAAGTTGATTGAGTTGTTGATTGGTTAATGGTTGATGAAGTTTTTTTTTCGAAAACGGGAGGATCAAGTAATAAAGTATACTCCCTTAAAATACGACCGTTTGGCCAGTTAAGCTCAACAACAAAATTTAAAAAAGGTTCTTTTACGGCTTTTCTGCTAGTGACATGAATAACAATTTGGTTATTATCATCCCTAACAGTTTTAAATTTTAAGCTATTTAAAAAGAATACTTTTTCGATACCTATTTTTTCAAATTCGCTATTACTCGCCAGTGAAGCTATCACTTCATATTCAGCTAAATCACCCGAAGAAAGCAAAGGAATTTCAGCTTTTAAAGGTTGATTCAAACCAGAAGTATTATTAATGCTTCCTAAACCAACAGCAAAAACGCTACCAGATAAAACAGCAAAAAGAGTCGAGATCATTATTTTTTTAGCAAGCATACGATTAATCCTAATGAGCATTTATTATTAAAATATTCATTTTTTCCATGTAGTTACGCGGTTGTCTTAAGAACTTTCTTTATAATATTGCGCTAACTATAGCTTATAATTGGCTTTTTACCAATAGTATCATTGCCATAATTTTAAAAATTGTGACAATATATTGATGAATATTGGGATTAAATAACTTAAATTATGTATTCAAGAGCCTTTAATTTAGCATTATCTCATTCAATAAATGTTACTGAAGTATCATTTTGAAAAATTGATAACCATTTTAGCCGATAGTTTTTTAATAATAAAAGTTAATTCAATATGTTGAGCAATGTCTTCAAGGTATTCGAGAAACAGAGAGCATTCGACATTCAATAGACAGAACCACCGTAACAGGTGATATTTGAGCATCCATATAGCTTTGCAATAATTTATTGAACCGAGTTTGATACTTACTGAAAAAGAGTATTTTGTAGTAAAACAGACCCCTTTATTGTTTTATGAAGCAGTCTATTTATCAACACTCAAGCGCTTCTCGATGAAGCCGCTGTTTTTTCCTGTATGGCTTATGTGGATTT
>CAYZBK010000057.1:0-15231 GCA_964476655.1 uncultured Kangiella sp.
ATACTTTGAGTTTACATATTAACTGAGGTACTATTATATTGACTTTTTTTTATGAATTAAAACTGAAAGTAATTCCTATTTAATACAAAATATCAATGACGCGAACCTCATTGATTGTAAATAAGAACAATTACTCTAAACTAAGGAAGATAAATGAATAAAATATGTATTACTCTAGTGCTGCTTACTCTCACGACGCCGTCTTTTGCTGTTGATAATCTTAACCTTAATGAAAATATACAGGTAGATAATCCTAACTCTGAAGGTAACAAACATATAGTAGGCGTTAATATAGGTATAGGTAGAGCTAGTACTGACATTTCTTCAGAAATTTCTGATTCTGAAAATGTTGGTGGACTATTTTATGGTTACCAATTTAACTCAACTTGGACTCTAAATACTGGCGTAATAGTTGGCGACAGCTTATGCATTTTTACTTGCAGTAATAATAATGACCGCACGTTGGATTTCAACAGTTATTTTTTAAGTGTCAAAAGTTCATATTCTCTAAATAATCGTTGGTCAGTGTTTGGTAAGTTAGGCGTGAATCATTACAATTATGAGTTTTCAGGTGACGATAGAGTTAGTTTGACAGAAAATGGTTTTGGATCATTATTAGCTACAGGGTTTGATTTTAGAGCTCGTAGCGGCTTTGGTATTGGTCTCGAAGTATTGTTTTTAGATATGGGTAATGTTTCACAAGAAAGTTTTGGAGTTAACTTTAGCTATATGTTTTAAATGAAATTATAGTTATTATTCGAGCTTTTCATGAAGCTATCGAGCTTCTCTTGAATTCAAGTAATAAGTGCTGACTAAATAGTATGATCACTTTTCGACTTCACTTAGATGATTCAGATAAAAATAATGGTTGCTTAAAAGTGATTACAAAAAGTCATAATTTAGGAATACTTACTCAAAAAAGAATAAATGAAATAACGAAAAAACAAAAGCCTTATTTGTGTGAGGTTCAAGCGGGAGATTTAGTTATGATGAAGCCTCATATTTTGCATTCATCCAGTAAATCCGTTAATCCTAAGCATCGGCGTGTAGTTCACATCGAGTATAGTAATTATGAATTACCCGAAAATTTAACATGGGCATAAATATATAACAAAATAGGATAGGCAACTCGATAGCCGCTTTTTTGTTTAGATTTCTTTTAGAATAGTCCATCACCTATAAATCATTTCTCACTTTAGTTGCAAGCCAAACTATAAATTTTGGATGGTTTGAAATTACTTTCACTTTTGAAAAATATTTTTCTAAGTAAGGTCGGTACTTTAAGTGACGGTTGGCCACAACTCTTAATTCACCATTTGAATTTAACTTTTTTGCGGATTCTTTAAACATTTTGTTGGCAATACTTAATGTTTGAACATTTTGCTGATGAAAAGGAGGGTTACATAGAATATAGTCATATTCGTTCTCTTTTAAACCGTCCAAAACATTCGTTGTATAAAACTCTGCTTGGTTTGATTGAATGTTATTATCTTCTTTTATATTAGTTTTAAAGGTTTGTTTAGCCGATTCAATGGCTAACCAAGATTCATCTGTAAATGTTACTTGGAGCTGAGGGTTTTGTAATAACGCAATGGTGCCAAGTACGCCTGTTCCACACCCTAAATCGATTAGTTTTTTATTGACGAATGTTTTTGGCATATGGTCTAGTAAAACACGACTTCCGATATCTAAACTTTTTCTAGAGAATACACCAGGTAATCCAATGCTTTTGAAATTATGATGAGGTAGTTGGTAATTTGTCGTGGTTTCTTTTTTTGTATGATGTTCTATTGGAGAAAAATCATTTTTAACCGAGCTAAAAATTAACCGTGACTTTTTAACGGCTAATGAGGTGGTTGTTTTTCCAATAATATTTTCATAAAAACTAAGGTTCGATTTATGGATGTCTTTGGTCATTCCTGCTGAAACGATAATGGTTTTTTCATTAATATGATGACGAATAGTTTCTAACTGAAATTTTAGTAAACTATTATGTTTAGGGACTCTAATAATAACTAGTTTGAACTGAATGTCTTCTGGAATTTTTGTTGTTGTTTGGTTAATGTGATTTTGGTTAGTCGGCAATTGATTGCTTTCTAAATTTTTGATGATGGCGGTTTTTGATAAAAATGAATCTGTCCAATAATAGGGTTCAAAGTTGCCTAAACTGCAACATAACGCTCCAAATTGATCGTTAATAATTAATATTTCTTTCGGTTGAAGTTCAATGTTTTTAGAAAAATAATTATCTGTTAGCCAGCTAATTAAATATTCATCTGCCGAATTCCAAGCTTTTAAACTTTGATCGTTTGATAATGGAAAACGTTTTAGGGATATTATTTCTAATGGGATTTGTTGTAAATAACTAGCATGATTCATAAGTTATTAATAGCCTGAAGTGTCATCATCATTTTCGTCATCATAACCAGACTTTGAGGAATCATAATCTTTGGGTAATTTGAAGTCCTTATTTTTTAATAACGTCATCATGCCACCAATAATGAATAAAAAAACTAAAATAATAATAATGATTGCAGTCCACATGATTTAGCTTCTTTATTGAGTTAATTTATCTCAACTCTTCTTTCGAGTTAAGAGCGTGAATTAAAGACAAATATTTTCAAAATATTGTTTTTTATATAATTCAAATTGTTCGTTAATAAATACTTTTGATTCTATTTTTGATTCCTTAAGCGTATTTATGCAACGCTCGTATGGAAAATTATTATACGTTTTTTGGCTCACTAAACGGTGGGATATATGCCACGGCTCTTCAGATATTCCCTGTTGATATTTTTTATAAGGCCTAAAGAAACCATATTGTTCTAAGTTTGCTTCTAACCAATCATTTAGCGGTTTGCATATTCCTTTTTTAGAAAATTCTTGAGGTATTAATTTAACTTGATAGCCTTGAGTTATTGCCGCTGTTGAAAATATATCAATGTCAGTTCCCCAATGATGACGACTCATTCCCGGTAAGGCCGACCATAAACTAATCGCATGTAATTTTTCGGGATTAGTTAGTTTAGAGACTGATAACTTCTGATTGTCTTTATTATAAATAGCTCTATTGCCTAACCATTTTGCATTCCATATATTTAATTGTTGCTCAAAAGAGCGATAACTACTAACGATAGCTATTTCTACACCATCATTTTTTGCGGCAGTAAAAAGTTTTTGTAAATCAGTTTCAATATTCTTATGGATTAAGTGTGATGGTGTTTTATTAGCTGTAGCGATTGATTGAACAAACTCAACTAAATGTTGTTGCTCTAGTCCAATAGCTTGTTGCCAGTTTAGCGTCATTACTCTGTAGCCAACAGGTTTTTTAAAATAAGGTAATAAAGATCAGATAATTTATTTAGCTCATCAACCGTGACACTTTCATTGACTTGATGAATGTTTTTATTAATAGGGCCTAACTCAACAATTTGAGCACCTGTTTTAGCAATAAAACGTCCGTCAGAAGTTCCGCCACTAGTTTCTTTTGAGGTTTCAATGCCACACACTTCCATAATTGCTTGCTGAGTAGCGTCAATTAATTCGGGAGATTGTGTGATAAAAGGTTCACCATTTAAAAGCCAATTTAACTCATTGTTTGGCGCATATTTATCAATAATCTTTTGCATTTTCAGCTTCAGCTGTTCGGGCGTAAACTCTGTAGAAAAGCGGAAATTAAATTCAATTTCAATTTCACCGGGTATCACGTTGCTGGCTTCTCCCGCTTTTATATTAGTGATTTGTAAACTGGTTGGCGGGAAATAATCATTACCTTGATCCCATTCTATTTTAGAAACATCTTGAATCAAATCACCGGCAATATGAATAGCATTACTCGCTAAGTGAGGATAAGCAACATGGCCTTGCTTACCATGAATTTTTAAGTAACCGGTTAACGAACCTCTGCGGCCAATTTTTATGACGTCGCCGAGCTGATTGGTTGATGATGGTTCACCGACTAAAGCATAATCAATTCGTTGATTTCGTTTTTGTAATTCTTTTATTACTCTAACGGTACCATTAATAAAAGGCCCTTCTTCATCACTGGTAATTAAAAATGCAATGTCGCCTTTATGCTTAGGATAATCTTTTATAAAACGGTTTGTTGCACTAATCATAGAGGCGATAGAGCCTTTCATATCAGCGGCTCCTCTGCCATACAGAACACCGTCAATGATGGTCGGTTCGAACGGCGGAGTATTCCATTTGTCTAAATTTCCTGGGGGAACAACATCGGTATGGCCAGCAAAAAGAAAAACAGGTTGCTGCTGTGAATTAAGGTGATTGGTTGATTTTTTTATTGCCCATAAATTTTTTGTATCTTCAAAATTCATTTCTTCAAACTCAAAGCCTGAGTCTTGAAGTAATGATTGAATATATTTTTGGCAATCGGCATCTTCTGGCGTAACAGATTCTCTTGAGAGTAATTCGATTGCAATTTTTAATGTTTTTGATGTCATCATATTTATTGTTTCTTACAAGGGTATGTTTACAAAAAAACGGCTTTAAAAAAGCCTTAAAAAAGCCTTAAAAAAGACTTACAAAAAAAGCTCATCCCAACTCTCAGCATTAAAGCCAACAGACCAAAATTGTCCATTAAAAAGAACCGGCCTTTTGACTACCGTTGGATAGTTTTGTATTAATGTTACCAACTGGTGTGTTTCATTTAAGTCTTTTTCTTCCGATGGGATTTTTCGCCAGGTTAATCCTCGCTTGTTAATTAACTTATCTTTCCCTACATCTTGCAACCAATCTTTAATAAGTGATGGAGATAATGACTCAACTTTTAAGTCATGAAATTCGCTGTCGACTTGCTTTTCAGATAACCATTTAATTGATTTTCTAACCGTGTCGCAATTTTTAATTCCATAGAGCTGGATCTTTGTTGGCATCATTATCTCCCTTGTTATTTCAATTTTTTTTAATTCAAAATGTTATGAATTGATTAGTCCATTCTCAATAATTCATTGATGGATGTTTTTGAACGTGTTTTTTCATCAACTTGTTTAACAATAACGGCACAATAAAGACTGTAAGAACCATCTTTTGAAGGCATACTACCAGACACAACAACCGATCCCGCTGGTACTCGACCGTAAGTCACTTCGCCTGTGGCACGGTTTAATATTTTAGTGCTTTGACCAATGAACACACCCATTGAAATAACTGAACCTTTTTCTACGATAACACCTTCAACAATTTCACTTCGTGCGCCGATAAAACAGTTGTCTTCTATGATTGTTGGGTTAGCTTGAAGCGGCTCTAAAACACCACCAATACCAACGCCGCCTGAGAGATGGACATTTTTACCAATTTGAGCACAAGAGCCGACAGTTACCCATGTGTCTACCATGGTACCTTCGTCAACAAAGGCACCAATGTTGACATAGCTAGGCATTAAAACAACATTCTTTTTAATGCAGCAGCCATTTCTAACAATCGCTTGAGGTACAACTCTAACACCCATTTCTTCAAAAGTTTGTTGATCAGTCTCTGCATATTTTAACGGGACTTTATCGAAGTAGGTTGTATGACCCGCATCAATTTTTTTGTTGTCTCTAATTCTAAATGAGAGTAGTACGGCTTTTTTTGCCCACTGGTTGACGTGCCAGTCGTCATTTCTTGGTTCAGCAACTCTTAGCTCACCACTATCAAGAAGTTCGATAGTTTTTAATATGGCATCTTTTACTTCACTGGATACAGTGCTAGGTGTGATGTTTTGTCGCTCTTCAAAAGCTTTATTAATGATTGGTTCGAGGTTATTCATTTGTTTCAGTTTCCTAATTATGAACGGTAAATTAAATAGTGATAAAATTAATTATTTAAGTAAATTAGCTAATTATTAAATGGCTAAGCGTTGTTTTATTGCTTCGCAAATTTCGTTGCGTAGTTTTAAGTCGGTAATTGGTTGATTGTTTCTATGGCTGACAATAAATATATCTTCAGCCGTTTCTCCTAAAGTTGTTATTCGAGCATCATGAATTTTAATATTGCAGTCTTTAAATGCTCTAGCAACAGCGGCTAAAAAACCGGGCTGGCTTCGAGCTTTTATTTCTAAACCTGTAAATCCTGAAAATTCGTCATCGTAAAATTTCACACTTGTTTTTACTTTAAAATGTTTAAATTGCCTAGGCGTTCTTTGACGAACTTCTATTTCAGTTGTATCAATTTTGTTAATATTTTCTCTGATACTCTGTTTTATTTTTTGTATCAAGGATTGATCTTTTAGGGTTTGGTTTTTTTCATCGAGTACTAAAAAACTGTCATAACAATAACCATTTTTATCAGTGTAAATATTAGCCGCATTAATGTTAATTCCTAACTGGTTAAGCGTTGCTGTTAAGGTGGCAAATAAATCGTCTTTATCTTTTGTATAAACAAAGACTTCACTGCTTGTTCTTTTGGTTACATCTCTAATACCAATAACAATATCTTCTTGATTGTTTTTTCTTGATTCCAAAATTAATTGTGTTTGCCAAACAATTGCTCGCGGTGAACGTTTTGAGTAAAATTTATGGCCAACTTGTTGCCACAAATTGTTAATTTCTGAATGCGTAAATCCTTTAGTAATGAGAGTGTCTAATGCCTGATTTCTATTTTTTTCCCAAATTTCAAGTGATGGTTTTTGATCTTTAATTTGTTGATTATCGATTAAGCTTTTTTCTGTTAAATGAGTTAATGTGTTGAGATAAAGCTCTCTTAATAATGAATCTTTCCACGAGTTCCACAAATTATGACTTGTCGCTCTTATATCTGCAACGGTTAGAACATAAAGTAATTCGAGACGTTGGCTTGTTTTAACTAGTTCCGCAAAATTGCCGACGACTTTCGGATCGGAGGTATCTCTTTTTTGTGCGATAAGTGACATGGTTAAATGATTAGCCACTAACCAACTAATTAATTCAGTTTGTTCTTTGGGAATATTGTGCTTTTCACAGAATAGTTTGACCTCTTGAGCGCCTAATTCGCTGTGATCTCCTCCGCGACCTTTTCCTATGTCATGAAATAAACCCGCTAAATATATATTACTTGGTTGGCTTTGACGCTGCATTATTTCCATGCACAGTGGAAATTTTTGAGATTTTTCGGGGTTAGTAAAATTGACCAAGTTTTTTAATAAAAATAATGTATGCTCATCAACTGTGTAGCTATGGAACATATCGTACTGCATTTGCCCTGTAATCTTTTTAAAACTGGGAAGATAATCGGATAACACTCCACTGCGCTTCATTAAAAACATTGCTCTTGATGAATGATGTTGAATATTCCAAAAGTCGATAAAAAGTTTTTTATTAGTTTTGCTTTTAGCAAATTGGCGAGTGATTTTATTGCGTGACGCTCGTATGGCTCGTAAAGTACTTGCCGATAAACCACGAATATTTTTAGTTTTTGCCACTAAATGAAAAACTTTTAATAAGTGGCTCGGTTTTTCATTAAATATTTCTGGATTGATCGCATGGATCCGTTGATTAAGAATTTGGTAATTATCATCAATAGAAATGACGTTTTGGTCGATAATGCTTTTATTTAAATTCTCCTCCATAACCTGCAAGAGAATATCTGCGATGTTTCTTACAATACGTGCACTTCGATAATATTTTTTCATTAACTTTTCGACAGCAAGTTTGTTCTTTTCATCTTCATACCCCATCATTTCTGCGGTTTTTTTCTGATAATCGAACAACAGTCTATCTTCAGGTTTTCCACTGACTAAATGTAATGCAAAACGAACTTTCCAGATGTATTGTTGGCTTTTTACTAATGATTGGTATTCTTGTCTGGTGATAACTCGTTGTTTTACTAGCTGAAAAAGTGTTTTTGGAAAAAAGCATCTTTGGGCAATCCAAGTCACCGTTTGTACATCTCTTAATCCACCAGGGCTTGATTTTACGTTAGGTTCTAAATCGTACGAAGAGCCATCAAATTTTTTATAGCGTTGCTCTTTTTCTTCTGTTTTTGCATTATAAAAATCGGTGGCATTCCAAATGTTATGGGGTGAAGATAACTCAAGCATTTTTTCAAACAGATTGGGAGCGCCCAATAAAAGTCTAGACTCCATGAGGTTGGTGACTACGGTAATATCTTCTTTGGCTAAACTAATGCACTGTTTTAAATCGCGTATGGCATGGCCAATGATTAATCCTGTATCCCATAATAAAGTGATAAAAGTAGACAGTTTGCTTGATTGCTCTTTGTTAGGCGTTTTTTTAGTTAATATGAGTAAATCAATATCAGAAAAAGGGTGCAGTTCGCCACGACCATATCCGCCTACAGCAATTAAAGAGAATTCATGATTAATTTCTAGATGTTGCCATAATGACATTAACAAACAATCAATATGTTTTGATCGAGCAACAACTAAAGAGCGAATATTCGATTTTTGAATAAATTCTTCACGCAGGAGGTTGCTAGAGCGAGTTTCAAACGCTTTTAATTGCTGAAGTAAATCAGTTTTTTGGTCAATGGATAATTTGAGATTTTGAATATCAGTCATTATTTTATGGTCAAAAATTGGCAGAAATTTTTATTAAAATGAAAGTGAATTTTATCAGGGTAACCATTCAATGGTTAAATAACTTCATCAGGTCTTTTAGTCAACACCTCAACGCCATTTGCGGTAACTAATAAGGTGTGTTCCCATTGAGCAGATAAGCTTTTATCTTTGGTAACAACGGTCCAATCATCTTGCAAAACACGTGAATGCCGCTTTCCTGCATTAATCATTGGCTCAATGGTAAATATCATACCTTCTTTTAATATTGGACCTGTACCTTTTTTCCCATAATGTAGAACTTGTGGTTCTTCATGAAAACCTTCACCAATTCCATGACCACAGTATTCTTCAACCACTGAAAACCTTTGAGCATGGGCATGTTTAGCAATGGCATGGCCAATATCGCCTAAATGAATACCAGGACGAACCATGTTGATCCCTATGTATAAACATTCTTGCGATGTTTTTGCTAAACGTTCAGCGAGAATAGATTTTTTACCAATAAAAAACATCGCAGAACTATCACCATGAAAACCATCCTTAATCACCGTTATATCAATGTTAATGATATCGCCATCTTTCAATTTTTTATCATTTGGAATGCCGTGGCAAATTACATGGTTAACCGATGTGCAGATTGATTTAGGGAAACCATGATAATTAAGTGGAGCAGGGATAGCATCTTGTACATCGACAATGTAAGCATGACAAATCTGATTGAGCTCTTCGGTGCTAATGCCTTTTTTAACATGAGGCTTGATCATCTCTAAAATTTCCATCGTTAATCGACCTGCAATACGCATTTTTTCGATTTGTTCTGGAGTTTTGATAATTATGGCCATCTATTTTTTACCTAAATCAGACTGATGAAGCTATTTTACGTGAAATAGAGCCGATTTGAAAATATAAAAAGTATGGTTATTAATTTGCTGAAAGATGCATCTTGATTGGAGATGGCGATAGGTATAATGTGAGTAAATATTATTTTGTATAAAACCGTTAAAATAAAACTTGCCTACTTGTTTGAGTAGGTATAGTATGAATAGTGTTATTACCATTAGTGATTGTGATAGGCATAACCGCTAATGGTAATAATACAACCCCTGCGATTAAGTGGTTTAATTAAGCTTTACTTAATCGAATGCTGAAAAGTTTTTGATCAACAAAAATAAACAAAGATTAAGTGGAGAAGACAATGGACGACAATCGTAAACAAGCACTCACTGCCGCGTTAAGCCAAATAGAACGTCAATTTGGAAAAGGTTCCGTTATGCGTATGGGTGAAGCTCAATTGCAAAAAATGGATACAATATCAACAGGCTCATTGGGTTTAGATATAGCATTGGGAATTGGTGGCTTACCTAAAGGGCGCGTTGTTGAAATTTATGGACCAGAATCGTCAGGTAAGACAACCATGACATTGCAAGCCATTTCTGAATGTCAAAAACAAGGAGGTACGGCTGCCTTTATCGATGCAGAGCACGCACTTGATCCCATTTATGCAGAAGCTTTAGGAGTTGACCTTGATAGTTTGCTCGTTTCTCAGCCTGATACTGGAGAGCAAGCATTAGAAATTTGCGATATGCTAGTTCGTTCGGGTGCTGTTGACTTGGTGGTAATTGATTCGGTTGCCGCGTTAACCCCTAAAGCTGAAATTGAAGGTGATATGGGTGATTCTCACATGGGACTGCAAGCACGTTTAATGTCACAAGCGTTAAGAAAATTGACCGGTAATATTAAACGAACCAACTGTATGGTTATCTTTATTAACCAAATCAGAATGAAAATAGGTGTTATGTTTGGTAGCCCGGAAACAACGACTGGCGGTAATGCTTTAAAGTTTTACGCTTCAGTCCGCTTAGATATTCGCCGTATTGGTGCAGTTAAACAAGGCGATGAAATTATTGGTAATGAAACAAGGGTTAAGGTTGTAAAAAATAAAGTAGCACCGCCCTTTAAACAAACAGAATTCCAAATTCTTTATGGTAAAGGTACATCAAGAATGGGGGAAATCATTGATTTAGGTGTTAAACAGAATATTGTTGATAAAGCGGGAGCTTGGTACAGTTATAATGGTGACCGTATTGGTCAAGGTAAAGCGAAAGTAGCTGATTTTTTAACGGCTAATCCACAAATAGCTGAAGACATTGAAAAACGTATCCGCGAGGAATTATTGCCTTCCGATGAGAATAAAAAGGAAAAAAAGGAATCTGTTTCTAAATAATATTTTTTTGTTTACAGTCTGCAGTATAAAAATTGGAGCTTAGGCTCCTTTTTTTATATTTAATGAAAAAGATTAAGTCATTGATAAATATGATTTGTTGCTATTTTAGAAATAATCTAGGATTATATTGATATTACTGTAATGCACTCTATGGAGTATCAAATGTATTGTATGAAATTAAAGCTATTCACCTTGGCAGGGTTAATATTGCTACTGTTTGCTTGTAAAACTATTGCGCCAGTCAATACCGATTATGATACATCTTTCAATTATTTAAAGCTTAAAAACTATGCTTGGATGAAGCTAAAAGACCCTAAACAAGTGATTAGCCTTGACGAGCGTCGTAGCATTAATGCAATTGATGCAGTTTTAAAAGAAAAAGGGTTTAATAAAGTGACATCTAGGGAAAAAGCCGATTTTGTACTTAGCAGTCATATAATTAAAGATAAAAAAACAGATGTTGATTCGTTTTATCGAACTTGGGGCTATTATCCGTTTTATGATAATTGGCATCATAATTTCAACCAAACTGTTAAGAGAGAATATCAAGTAAATACTTTCGTTTTAGATGTGATAGATCCTCAAAATAAACAAATGATATGGCGAGGGTCTTTGTCGGCTAAGTCCGGAATTTACAAAAGGTCAACACCTGAAGTGCGTGTCAAAAAAGCCAGACAGAGAGCGCAAAACTTATTAAGCAGCTTTCCACCTAAGACTCAAAACTAGGATCAAGATTAAACTCTAATTTAACTAGCCGAATGACGATCCTTCAATTAAAATACTGCCATGATTGCTCCTAGAAGCCAAGAAACAGTTAAAATTGAGCATTGTAAGGACTTAAAAAAAGCCATTGAATCTGCTTGTCGAATGCTGAGTATTCGAGAACACAGTAAAAAACAACTCGTTTTGAAGTTATTAAAAAAAGGCTTTAGTCAAGATGTTATTGAACCATGTCTCCAATATGTAATTAGTGAAAATTGGTTATGTGAAAAGCGTTTTTGTAATAGTTACATCCGTTCAAAAGCAAATAAGGGGCTTGGCGCCTTAAGAATTACTCAAGAATTAAAGCAGCAAAATATAGATCAGACAGTTATAGATACTGAGTTTAAAAATGAAGCGGTCGATTGGCAAGCCCTTTGTAAAAAACACTTATTAAAAAAAATAAGAATAATTTCATCAACAAAGAGTTATTCCATGAATAGTCCTGTGACTGATATCGGTAAAAAAGACGAAAATTTTAGATTAAAGCTTGAAAACTTTCTGCGCTACAGAGGTTTTTCAAATGAAGAAATACAAATAGCAATGAATCAATCATTTGCAAACTAGGAGTTCAATAAGAGTGAACAAAACAACCAGTGATATTAGAGAAGCTTTTTTAAGCTATTTCGAAAAAAATGGTCATCAACGCGTAGACTCTGCCTCTTTAGTGCCTAGTAACGATCCTACATTATTATTTACAAATGCCGGTATGGTGCCATTTAAAGATTGTTTTTTAGGTTCCGATAAACGCCCATATGTTAGAGCTACAAGTTCTCAGAAATGCGTTCGTGCGGGTGGAAAACATAATGATTTAGAAAATGTTGGTTATACCGCTCGTCATCACACCTTTTTTGAAATGTTAGGTAATTTTAGTTTTGGTGATTATTTTAAGCAAGACGCCATTCGATTCGCTTGGGAATTTTTAACCGTAACTCTTGGTTTACCAAAAGAAAAATTATGGGTGACTGTTCATGAAAATGATAAAGAGGCTGAAAAGATCTGGTTTGAAGAAATTGGTATTGATCAAGCTAAATTTTCAAGGTTAGGCGATAAAGATAATTTTTGGTCTATGGGTGATACTGGGCCTTGTGGTCCTTGTAGTGAAATATTTTTTGATCACGGAGAATCTGTTGTTGGTGGACCTCCAGGTACACCAGAAGAAGATGGTGATCGTTATATAGAAATATGGAATTTAGTTTTTATGCAGTTTAACCGAGATAAAAATGGCGTAATGGAGCCTTTGCCTAAACCTTCGGTTGATACTGGGATGGGACTTGAGCGAATTGTTGCAGTGATGCAATCGGTTCATAATAACTACGAAATTGATCTTTTTAGTCAACTCATTAAATTCATTGCCGAAAAATTGTCGATTAATAATACAGAAAATCAATCGCTAAGAGTCATTGCCGACCATATTCGTTCATGCTCTTTTATGATTTTAGATGGTGTTTTGCCAGGAAATGAAGGCAGAGGTTATGTTTTACGACGAATTATTAGACGGGCTGTAAGGCATGGAAACAAATTAGGCGCCACTGAACCTTTCTTCAATTGTTTAGTGGATGGTTTAATTGACGTGATGTCAGAGGCTTACCCCGATTTAGTGAGCAAACGTGATTTTATTGTAAAAACGTTATTGATAGAAGAGCAACAATTTGCCCGCACATTAAATAATGGTATGAAAATACTGCAACAATACATTGATGAAATGAAAGGAACAATGATAGATGGAGAAATGGTTTTTAAATTAAAGGATACTTACGGTTTCCCTGATGATTTAACCGCTGACATTGCTCGAGAGAAAAAATTAACGATTGATAAAGACAAATTTGATGAATTACTCGCATTACAGCAAGCAAGTGGTCGCGAGCAAGGCAGTTTTGCTGTTGATTACAATGAAAAGATTAATGTAGAAGGTAAAACGGAGTTTGTTGGATATCATCAATTGACTGAACATTCAAAAGTGATTGATCTGCTTATTGATGGATGCACTGTTGATGCAATTACTAGTGGAACAACGGCAAGCGTTATTCTGTCTGAAACACCATTCTATGCCGAGTCGGGAGGGCAAGTTGGTGATTGCGGTTTGCTAACCGGAGAAGGTTTTGAGTTTGAAGTACAAGACACGATAAAAATCAAAGACGCATTTTTACATAATGGTGTCGTTCGTTCTGGAACAATTCAAATTTCAGAATCAATTGTGGCGACAGTTGATGAACAAAAAAGAAAAGATACCGAACTGAATCATTCAGCCACTCATTTAATGCATGCCGCATTAAGAAATATACTTGGTGAACATGTTCAGCAAAAAGGTTCGTTAGTTGATAGTGAGCATTTACGTTTTGATTTTTCACATCCTGTCGCGGTGACTTCGGAAGAACTTGTTTTAATAGAAAAACTTGTTAATCAACAGGTCAGAGCAAATAGCGTGGTTCAGATGGAAGAGACATCGATTGAAAAGGCCAAGGATTTAGGTGCTATGATGTTATTTGGTGAAAAATATGGTGATACTGTCAGAGTACTTTCCATGTCTGATTTTTCTGTTGAGCTTTGTGGAGGTACCCATGTTGACCGCACAGGAGACATTGGCGCTTTTAAAATCATTAGCGAACAAGGTATAGCATCTGGGGTAAGACGAATTGAAGCTATTACAGGCGATAGTGCAATTGAATATACTCAAAAACAGGGTTGGTTAATTTCTAAACTCGCATCTTCATTAAAAACTGACCGATTATCGTTAAACGATAAAGTTGATCAGCTTATTGTAAAATCAAAACAACAAGATAGAGAAATTGCACAGTTAAATACAAAATTATCTTCTAATCAAGGAAATGACTTGCTGAGTGATAAGCAAATGGTGGGAGATGTTGCATTATTAGTCACAAAAGTTGAAGGTATGGATGCAAAAGCGTTAAGAGTATTAAATGATCAGATTAAAAGCAAAATGGGATCGGGCATTATTGTACTAGCCTCTATAGCAGATAATAAGATCAGTTTGATTACCGCAGTAAGCAAAGATTTAACCAATCGATATCATGCAGGCAATTTAATGCGAGAGTTGGCCGCTAAATTAGATGGTAAAGGTGGAGGAAGGCCTGATATGGCTCAAGGTGGCGGTACTAACATCGCAGGGCTTGAACAGACACTTAATGAAGTCAAAGATTGGGTTGTACAGAATCAATAGAATTTAAAGAAATAAATTATTTTCCACTAAAATAATTTAACGAGTGACTGCAAACTAGTCTATTGTTATAATAGCAGTCCTTTTTATGTATGACTCAACAGCAAAGGACGCAAAAAAGTCAAAAAGCCATATTTTGTAAAGGAGATTGGCAATGCTTATTTTAACCCGTCGAGTTGGCGAAACATTAATGATTGGTGACGATGTCACAGTTACCGTTTTAGGTGTAAAAGGTAACCAAGTAAGAATTGGCGTTAATGCGCCAAAAGAAATATCCGTTCATCGTGAAGAAATTTACATGCGAATTCAGCGTGAAAAGGAAATGACTTCCGACGAATAAGAACACCTTCAAACCTTTGTGAAATGATTGCCTCGATTGGTGAAAAAGTATTTGATTTTTAGATTCAATCAGGTAACATTCCTCCCCGCAAAAGTAGCAAAAATGGTTGTATAATATTTTTGCAGTTTAAGCATTTCTTGAAGCATCATTCGATAGAAATTATTTGATATTTTATATCATTCCGGAGAGATGGCCGAGCGGCTGAAGGCGCTCCCCTGCTAAGGGAGTATGGGTTT
>CAYZBK010000058.1:0-15121 GCA_964476655.1 uncultured Kangiella sp.
CAATGCTTGCGTCCATAAAAAATGCCCGCATAAAGCGAGCATTTTTGCATTATCCTACAACTTTTCTACTGCTCCCTGCGACTGTTAATTATATCATATGATACTAACTAACTATTTTTTGAGACTTACTTATCAGTTTTTCTCATTGCTTCGTAATTTGTTATTTGTGGTAATTGAGGTAGTTGAAAGGGTGATTGGCCGCTGTTATTTTTGTTATTGTTAAGCGCTTTTTTTCTAACGGTGTGTAATAGATCAAATTGAATTGTTTCACTTTTTTGAACTTTAACTCCTTGACCAGTAACAATTTCAAAATAAGCTACGTGTGGTCCATATTCAATTTCTTTAGCGGTTACGCTAGTGGATAACTGGGCTTTATTAATTGCTTTTCCGTCTAAGTAAAAGATTAAAAAATGCCCTCCATCGAGCTTTGGTAACACGGATGCTGTGAGTTCTACCAAAGCGGCGTTATTTCTTATCACGCCATTGTTTTCAGGTGCAGAAAATTTTAAATTATCGTAATAACCAGCATTAGGATCTCGCAATATATCATTTCGTTCTACAATGGGTATAAACGTAATTTTAGGTATTTTAATGTTTATTGAGATGTTTTCTTGTAGAACGATTTCTTTTGAATTTTTGGAAGGAATATCACTGTATGAGATATTTCCATGAGCATCTTCTACTCGATAAAGTTTATTTATTTTCTTTGAATGAGTTTTTTGTTTGTTACTTTGTTGTTGAGTTGCCTGAGTATTTTCTTCAGAAAAACTAAATGTGGTGAACATACTAGTAATAAAAGTAATCAAAAATAGGCAAGTTTTTATATTAAATTGAATCATAATAAAAGATAACTAAATGAGTAAGTAGTGCTAAGTTAGCAAAAGTTAGGCTACTTTAACAGTGCTATCTACGGTTTATGATTTTGCAGACAAAAAAAAGCCGATCAATTGATCGGCTTTTTCACTACGTTGAAAATAATCGATTGATTATAAGCTGTAGTACATTTCGAACTCAACTGGATGAGTTGTCATGTTAAGAGTTGTGATTTCAGCAGATTTAAGTTCAATGTATGAATCAATAAAGTCATCACTGAATACACCACCACGAGTCAAAAATTCACGATCTGCGCTTAATGCTTCTAAGGCTTGCTCTAAAGATGACGCTACTGTTGGGATGTTTGCAGCTTCTTCTGCTGGTAAGTCATATAAATCTTTATCCATTGCATCGCCTGGATTGATTTTATTTTGAATGCCGTCTAGACCTGCCATCATCATTGCTGTGAATGCTAAGTAAGGGTTTCCTGTTGGATCTGGGAATCTTACTTCAATACGACGACCTCTTTCACTTGGTACATGAGGAATACGAATAGATGCACTACGGTTTTTAGCAGAATATGCAAGCATTACTGGTGCTTCAAATCCTGGAACTAATCGTTTGTAAGAGTTAGTTGAAGCGTTTGTGAATGCATTGATTGCGCGAGCATGTTTGATGATACCACCAATGTAATAAAGTGCTTCTTGAGATAACCCACCGTATTTATTTCCAGCAAAAATGTTAACGCCATCTTTAGCTAAAGATTGGTGAACGTGCATTCCACTACCATTATCACCAACAACTGGTTTAGGCATGAAAGTCGCTGTTTTGCCGTAAGCGTGTGCAACATTGTGAACAACATATTTTAATACTTGAGTTTCATCTGCTTTAACCACTAACGTGTTAAACAAAGTCGCAATTTCATTTTGGTTTGCTGTTGCAACTTCATGATGATGAGCTTCGGTCATTACACCCATTTCTTCAAGAACGATACACATTTGTGAACGAATATCTTGTGAAGAATCAACAGGAGGTACTGGAAAATAACCACCTTTAACGCCAGGACGATGTCCCATGTTGCCATCTTTAAAGCTTTTGTCTGAGTTCCAAGCCGCTTCGTCTGAATCAATTTGGTAAGACGCGCCTTGCATGTCAATTTTGAATTTAACATCATCAAAAAGGAAAAATTCTGGCTCTGGTCCAAAATAAGCAACATCAGCGATTCCAGTTGATTTTAAGTAAGCTTCACCGCGACGAGCGATTGAACGAGGATCGCGATCATAACCTTGCATAGTCGCAGGCTCTAAAATGTCACAACGAACATTTAATGTAGAATCTTCACAGAAAGGGTCCATTACCGCTGAATCAGCATCAGGCATTAATACCATGTCAGATTCGTTAATACCTTTCCATCCAGCAATAGATGAACCATCAAACATTTTGCCTTCTTCTAAAAAATCTTCATCAATACAGCGAGCTGGAAGACTCACGTGTTGCTCTTTACCTTTTGTATCTGTAAATCGAAGATCAACGAAAACAACATCGTTTTCTTCCATCATAGAAAGTATTTTGTTTTTTGACATGCTTTTTTCCTCAAACAATAAATTAAAAAATAGTGAATCAAATTAGTGAAACTAAATAAGTATTTCGCCTCTAACTGCAATCATAATGCCAATTTTAAAGGTCATTATCCTTCATCGCGAATTATGTCCTATTCTATAGGATCATTGGGGATTTAGGCTAGTTAAAAAGTGCATTTACTCGTTAAATAATTAAGCTGGCGCACCGATTAGGTGCGGCATTATTATAATAAGCACTAAAATCGTTCATCATAAACGCAATGATTAAAAAGTGGAATAGTTTTGTGAACCAGTGTTTTAACATTGTTTCGCCATTGTGTTAATTTCAACTATGCTTAAAAGGAACGATTGCTATGTTAGGTTATGGTTTTAAGAAGATTATAAATAACAATAAAAACGACTTTAAAAAGGGGCGATGCTAACTAAAATGGAAAATTTATTGTCACTGGGACTGATTTGGGGATGTGTTATTTTATCCTCATGGTTTGCAAATAAAACGAAGCTAACCCCGTTAGTTTATTACTTAATTGCTGGCAGTATTTTAGCTAATTTTCACTGGTTACCCAGTGAACCAACTCCTTTTATTCAAGGTTTTTCAGAACTCGGCATTGTTTTAATTATGTTTGCGCTTGGATTTGAGGAAAATCCAACAGCATTTTTAAGAAGTGCTAAACGTAGTTGGGGAATTGCATTGTTTGGTGCTATTGCTCCATTTTTTGCGGCCTACTTATTGTCTTTACATTTTTGGCATGATCAGAATATTGCTTTGTTAGTTGGTTTAACCATGACGGCAACAGCGGTTTCATTAACAATGATGGTACTTAAGCATGAAAAACTTCATTTAACTAAAGCCGCAACAGGCATTATTACTTCAGCTGTTTTAGATGACGTGGCTTCTTTGGTTTTGGTGGCGGTATTAGTACCAATTGTTGCAGGCAATGAAGCTCCTACTTTGTTAGGTGTTGGCACTATCTTATTAAAAGCCGTTGGTTTTTTTGTGTTTATTTTTCTGTGTGCAAAAACTATTTTTCCAATTAAAGATAAATTACCAGAGCGAGCCGAGCAGTCTTTTTTTGAACGTTATGGATTAAATAATTTATTGGCTGTTAATCAGGGTAAAGAGTCTACTTTAGCCATTTTGCTGGTTGCCGTTATCTTTGGTGTTATTGCACATTTAATGGGGTTGCACGTGGCAGTAGGCGCTTACATGGCGGGTTTAATTATGACCCCGGCTTTATTTTATATTGAGAAAAAAGGTGAGCCAATCAACCGTTATAAAAAAACCAGAAAAATCATTGATGATGTCGCTTTTTCATGGATTGGACCTGTCTTTTTTGTCACCTTGGGCGCAAAGTTGATTTTTGATTTTGAGCTTATTATCAGTGTGATTGATGAAACGCTATTATTAGTTTTAGTTATCTTTATTGCGCAAGTAAGCTCCGCAGGTTTAGCGGCTAGGTATACAGGCAAGTATTCGATGGAAGAATCAGTGATGATTGGTTTAGGTATGCTTGGAAGAGCAGAGTTAGCATTTGTTGTGATTGATATTGGTTATGTTCACAATAAGATTTTTACTTCAGAAGTTTTTTACACTTTAATGTTCACAACGTTTATTCTTAATATTTTAGTGCCTATTTCTATTCGGCTTTGGGCGCCTTATTTTAATGCCAAAAAAACATCCTAAGACGGAAGATAAAGCAAAAGTGAGTATTCGACATATTAGTAGTTAGCTATAAGTTAGTCGTCAATTTATTGTTAGTTTTTCAACGATAATCATCAGGCGTTGGGCAACTACACATTAAATTTCTATCGCCATAAACATCATCAATTCGATTAACGCTGGGCCAAAACTTGTGGTGTTGCTGTCCGTTTACTGGAAAAGCACCTTGATGAATTGAGTAAGGTTTATCCCAATTTAATAGGTCGGCTTGTGTATGTGGAGCATTCACTAATGGGTTATTATTAGCTTCAAATTCACCATTTTGGACTTTTAAAATTTCAGTCTTGATGGCAATCATGGCGGCAATAAAACGATCTATCTCACATAAAGATTCACTTTCTGTAGGTTCAATCATAAACGTGCCAGCAACAGGAAAAGACATGGTAGGTGCATGAAAACCGTAATCCATTAACCGTTTGGCTATATCGACTTCGGTGATGCCTGTTTCTGCTTTAATAGGGCGTAAATCAATAATGCATTCATGGGCGACTTTATCGTTTCTGCCGCGATAGAGAATGGGGTAATGCTCACTGAGTTTTTTAGTTAAATAATTGGCATTCAATAAAGCCATTTTTGTTGATAATGTTACGCCTTCTTTACCGAGCATTGCCAAATACATCCAAGTAATTGGTAGTATGCCTGCGCTGCCAAAAGGGGCTGCAGAGATGGCGCCATTATTATCGGTGACGGTTGAAATTTTAGCCACGCTATGATTGGGTAAAAAAGCTTTTAAGTGTTCTTTAACGCCTATTGGACCAACTCCGGGTCCGCCGCCGCCATGTGGAATAGCAAAGGTTTTGTGCAAGTTTAAATGGGAAACATCGGATCCCATAAGCCCTGGAGAGGTAATTCCGACTTGGGCATTCATGTTGGCACCGTCCATGTAAACTTGACCTCCGTGTTGATGAATAAGTGCGCAGATATCTTTAATCGACTCTTCAAATACGCCATGAGTTGAAGGATAAGTAATCATTAAACAAGACAGCTTTTCAGAGACCTCTTCAACTTGATTTTTTAGATGTTCAAAATCGACATTACCTTGTTCATCACAATTAACAATTACCACTTTCATATTAGCCATTTGAGCACTCGCAGGATTAGTGCCATGCGCAGAGCTTGGAATAAGGCAAATATTGCGATGACCTTCCCCCTTTGATTGGTGATATTTATGAATAGCAACTAAGCCTGCATACTCACCTTGTGCGCCTGAATTTGGTTGCAAAGAAATTGCATCGTAACCGGTGATTTCTGCTAGCCAGCTTTCAAGTTGCTCGGTTAATTGTTGGTAACCTTTAGTTTGTGAACTTGGGGCAAAAGGGTGAATGTCTGCAAATTTTGGCCAAGTTATTGGTAGCATTTCTGAACTGGCATTTAATTTCATGGTGCAACTACCTAAAGCAATCATGGCATGAGTAAGCGATAGATCTTTGTTTTCTAAATATTTTAGATAACGTAACATTTCAGTTTCTGAATGATGGGTATTAAAGACTGGATGAGTCAAAATGTGTGATTGTCTTTGTAAGTTTGGAGCAAAACTAAGTTGTTTTTTAATTTGAGAATCAAGGGCGCTAAAATTTAATGCACTCTCATCACCTGTAATGACGGTGTATAATTGTTGTAATTTTTGCTCTGTGACGGTTTCATCAAGGGTCAATCCTATTTGACCGTTACCGTCAATTCTTAGGTTAACTGCTGCTTGAGATTTTCTTGCCATAATCTCGTCACAGTGTTCGCCGCAGTCAAATGTAATGGTATCGAAGTAGCTATCATTTTTAATTGAAATACCTTTTGAGCTTAAAGCGGTGGCTAAAATAGCGGTAAGTCGATTAATGCGTTGGGCGATTCGTTTTAAACCATCAGGACCGTGATATACCGCATAAAATGCGGCAAGGTTAGCAAGTAATACCTGCGCAGTACAAATATTTGAGGTCGCTTTTTCTCGTCGGATATGTTGCTCTCTGGTTTGCATTGCCATGCGTAATGCGGGGTTATTGTTTGAATCGATTGATAGCCCAATAATTCTACCAGGTAGAGAGCGCTTAAATTTATCGCGGGTCGCAAAAAAGGCCGCATGAGGACCTCCAAATCCCATTGGTACGCCAAACCGTTGTGAAGAACCTAATACAATATCCGCTCCTTGTTCACCAGGCGATTTGAGCACCACTAAGCTCATAATATCTGCGGCAACAGCAACAATGGCTTTATGTTGATGTAGCGCTTCAATAATAGGTTCAAGATTAATGACTTGCCCTGTTTTATCGGTATATTGAATAAATGCACCAAATACATTGTGTTGGTGCGCTTCGCTAGCTTTGCCAATAATAAGTTCAAAACCATAATGTTCAGCTCGGGTTTTAACGACATCAATGGTTTGAGGAAACGCATTACTATCAACAAAATAGCAATTAGACTTTTTATTTTTAGAGACCCTTTTTGCCATAGCCATGGCTTCTGCAGCGGCTGTTGCTTCATCAAGTAAAGAAGCGCTTGCTAACTCCATACCCGTTAGATCAATGGTCATTTGTTGGTAAGTAATAATTGCTTCTAAACGACCTTGCGCGATTTCTGGTTGGTAAGGTGTGTAAGCGGTATACCATCCAGGGTTTTCTAAAACGTTTCGCAAAATGACTGTGGGGGTAATGGTTGGGTAATATCCCATGCCAATATAATTATCGCAGAGTTGGTTTTTTTCCGCGATTTTTGCAATGTCGTCTAACGCTTGTTGTTCGGTTCTTGCCGATGGAATGTTTAGCGTTTTAGTTAAACGAATTTTATTAGGGACTGTTTGAGTTAATAATTCGTCAAGTGAATCAACGCCTAGTTCGGCTAACATGCTCTCTATTTCTTGTGGATCAGAGCCAACATGGCGCTGTGAAAATTCTTGCTCATTTTGCAGTTGAATTAAAGAAGGCTGGTTTTCTAGGGGCTGATTTGTGGACAACGTCATGTTAGTTCTCTAAAGCGATTAATTTTTTAAAAATGGATCTGCTCAGTAATAAAAAACGAAAAGCCTCAAGCTTTAAGCTGAGGCTTTAATTAATCTAGGTTATTTTTATCTGAATAGACTTAGTCTTCAATCTCGTTTTGATACGACTCGGCATCTAATAAACCGTCTATTTCAGAAGGCTCTGAGGGTGTCATTTTAAACATCCAGCCATCATCATAAGGTGATGTATTCATGGTTTCAGGTGAATCATCTAATAGTTCGTTGATTTCAATAATGGTGCCTGAAATAGGGGCGTAAATATCAGAGGCTGCTTTAACCGATTCAACAACGGCGACTTCATCTTCCAACGCGACTTCACTGTCTATTTCTGGTAATTCGACATAAACAACATCACCTAATAATGCCTGAGCATGATCAGTAATACCGATGGTGACATTACCATCATCTTCAAGTCGGACCCACTCATGTGAGCTGACATATTTTAAGTCGCTCGGTAGATTACTCATTTCAGTTCTCCATTTGTTGTGACAGTTTTTTACTCAGTAGCCAATGTTCCGCATTTTACACCAAAGCTTTACCGTTGCGAACAAAAGATGGTTTAACTACTTTTGCAGGGATCAATTTTCCGCGAATTTCTATTAACACTGTATCGGTTGTTTCAACAGGTACTCTTGCTAAAGCGATACTCTTTTTTAAGCTTGGAGACATCGTGCCACTGGTTGTTATACCTTCGCCAATGCCTTCAATGATAACTTTCATTTGTGCTCGAATCACTCCGCGACCTTGAAGAACCAAGCCAACGAGTTTATTGCCATTACTTTGTTGTTTTTCAGCCAATAGTGCATCTCGGCCAATGAATTGGCGATCATTCGGTTGCCAAGCAATACACCAATTCATGTTGGCGGCTAAAGGCGAAGTTGTCTCATTGAGTTCATTGCCGTATAAATTCATGCCAGCTTCTAGGCGTAAAGTATCTCTAGCACCTAAACCGCAAGGTTTTACTCCAACATTTAATAATTTTTTCCAAAGTTTATTGGCATCTTTAGCGGGTAAAATAATTTCATATCCATCTTCGCCAGTGTAACCGGTGCGGGCGATAAAATAACCCTCACAATCTACCGCAAAAAATACATTCATATTCGAGACAGCATCTTGCTGGTTTGATGAGAGAATTTGATGAGTTTTTTGACGAGCATTAGGCCCTTGAATGGCTAGCATGGCATAGTCAGTTTTTTCATCAATAGTGACATTAAAATTGGTGGCCTGAAGTTTCATCCAATCAACGTCTTTTTGTCGAGTAGATGCATTAACAACAATACGATAATTAGTTGGGCTGATGAAATACACAATTAAGTCATCAATCACACCGCCTTGTTGATTAAGCATGCCGCTATAAAGCGCTTTGCCTGATTGAGTTAATTTATCGACATCATTAGCAAGCAGGTATTGCAAGTAGCTTTTAGCTTGCTCACCGGTGACATCAATGACGGTCATATGTGATACATCAAACATTCCGGCATCTTGGCGCACAATATGATGCTCTTCTATTTGAGAGCCATAATGTAATGGCATATCCCAGCCGCCAAAATCAACAATTTTTGCGTTGCAGTCACAATGGTTTTGATAAAAGGGTGTTTGTTGCCCCATGAAACTAGTACCTACTACAATAATGAGATCTGATTAACCGAACTGGCTAATAAGTGAGCGGATTATACCGACCTAATGTTATAAATTGAATATAAAATTAGGATAATTTGAGTGTTTTTAGTTACGGTTAAACTTTCAGTCGATAGAAGGCTATAAAAGAAAATTTATTCGTCTTTTTTCTCAAATTCACCTTCGATGGTACGCCCTGAAAGTTTATTTGAGTTTTTATGATGATCTGCGTGATGTTGGTATTGGTGCTGGTTTTGACTTTGAGATTGATTAACATGAGGTGGTGATTGAAATCGTTGGTGAATGATTCTTTTGGCAATAAACATTCTAACTTGAGGGATCATTAAGACAAAACCAATTGAATCAGTAAAAAACCCAGGCGTTAGTAATAATCCACCAGCAAATAAGAGTTGTGCCGCCGCCGCCATTTCAAGTTCGGGCAATTGACCTTGAGCGATATTTTGTTGAATATTTTGCCATGCCATCAAGCCTTGTTGTTTCAATAGGTTAACACCTATAATTGCTGTTAATATGACAACAAATAAGGTTAAGGGTAGGCCTAATTGATCACCAACACGAATAAATACCGCAATTTCTACGATTGGAACTAAAATAAATAGAGTGACTAATAAACGAAACATATTTTTTACTTAATAATCAGTGAACTAAGACGATAATAATGGCTTAATTGGGTCTTTTGAAGCGATTTTCAACGGAGAACCATTAAGCTAAGTTAGGTGATGATACACAATAAGACGTTATTGAGCGAATGAGTGTAGGCTCGACTCATTCGAATTGACAATAATAGTGTATGTATATCGTTGTTGAATCACAGTTTTAACATCCTTTATTTGATTTCAATAATAAATGGTTGATAATTAGAGCCAGTTGAAATTTTGAATGATTAATCTATTCACTGAGATAGTCTGTAAGGGTAATATTTAAATAATGAGCGATCAAAAAAAACATCAAATTACACACGAAGTTCAACGCCAATTTCTTCGACGCACCCCCATTAAATTAAAACAATTTTCACGATTATTAAATGATATGGTTGAAGAAAGTGTTGATCCATTAAGGATAAAAGCACTGCTATCTCAAGTGACTAAAACAAGAGAAGCCTGTATTTCTCAACAATTTGAGTCAACTGCGCGTCTTTTAAATCAATTAATGAAACAGCTTTCAATGAGTACTGGCTCGTTGGATTCACAAGTGCCATTATTAAAACGATTATCAAAAAAGTTGCTTCAGCATGCTGAAAAATTAGAACTTGGCGTTAAACCTCAAAAAGAAAAAGCCAAAAAGAAAACTGAAGAAAAAACATTATTGCCAGTGAGTGAGGATCATAAAGACGAGTCAAATACTAACGATTTAGCGGATGATGAGTTTGATCTTAACCTTGGCTTTTATACCGACAAAAGCAAAATTATTCTTGTTTCTGATACTAATTCACAAAATGAACACTTAAGTCATTATTTTCATTCTTTAGGCATTGATTGTTGTTTAGTTAACAGTTTAGAAATCGCTTTAGATCAGGCTAAGGAGCAACCAGGTTGTATTATTGTTTCTTCTTTACAACAAACAGAATCATGTAAAGTTTTGGATGATAAAAGTGTTGAGGAAATACGAACTCCGCTAATTTTTACTGCCGATGAAGATAATCAAGAAAACAGAGCGAGAGCGGTAAGAAACGGAGGTACTGGATTTATTACAGAGCCAGTATCGATATCAAATCTATGTGAACAAATAGAAAGTTTGATTGATCTTCATGTTGATACGCCAAAAAGAATTTTGGTTATGGAAGATTCGAAAGCGCAAGCGCGTTATTACGAAAAAGTATTAAACAAAGGGCCTTTTACCGTTAGAGTTGTTAATGATCCTTCAGTCTTTTTAGAGGCTTTGCGAGGCTTTGATCCTGAAACCGTTTTAATGGATATGCAAATGCCTGATTCATCTGGGGTAGAGCTTACTCAAATTATACGACAAATCCCTCGTTATTCGCATTTGCCCATTATCTTTTTATCCGCAGAAGAAAACCTTAGAAAACAAAACCAAGCATTAATGTCAGGCGGTACCGCATTTATTGTGAAACCAGTGCAAAAAGAACAATTAATGTTTTTGACCAATTTGTACACTCAGCGTTACAGAAATATTAACCCACAAATAGAGATTAACCCTGAAACGAACTTGCCTTATAGTGCACAATTTAAGCAAATGATTGCACTTGAAACGGCACGAATGACTCGTAACCCTTCTTCAGTTGCTTTAGCCATTATCTACTTAGATGAATTAAGTAATTTAGAATCTACGGCCAGTTATTCTTTTATTAATAACGCGATACAACAGTTGGCTCAACTGTTAAAAAAACGTTTAAGAAAAACCGATATTATAGGGCATATTGATGAAGGTAAATTAGGTGTTATTTTAACTTCAGGACAACAAAAAGATTGGGTTAATGTTATGGAAACAGTGCAACAACAATTTTCATTATTGCCATTTCATTTACAAAATGAGAGTAAACCTTTAACGATTAGCATTGGTGTTTCAAAATTAAGCTTAGATTTAAATGCGCATCAGTGGTTTGAGTTAAGTAGTCATGCGCTAAACCAAGCCATTGAAAAAGGGCCATCAAATTTAATTTGGAAAGACTCAGATAATTGATACAGAAACAATTGATCTAGTAACAATTGAACATATAGTGAGTCTGAAAAGAGTCGCATAAAAGAAAAAGAGAAGCTAAATGAAAATTATTACCGCATATTCAACAAAATTAATATTCATATTTGTTTTGTTATTCAACCTTCATCTCAGTGCAGAAGAGTTTGAGGTTGATGATATTTCAAGTTTATTTGCTGGACCTTCAGAATTTTTAGATGTTGATGAAGCGTTTAAACTAAAAACAGAAATTCTTGATGATGAGATTATTGTTAAATTTGAGATTGCTGACAAGTATTATTTATATCGAAAAAGGTTTTCATTTAATGCGACAGATGCAACATTAAGTACGGCATATATTCCTGATGGCAAAAAAAAGGTCGATGAATATTTAGGCGATGTTGAAGTTTATTATCACAATTTAGAAATTAGTATTCCATTTACGGCGCAGCAAAAAGAGTTTACTTTTAGCGTTGAGTACCAAGGTTGTGCAGAGGCGGGATTATGTTATCCGCCAGAGCAAAAAGAATTTATTTTGCTCGCAAGTAAAATAAGTAATGTAGAGAAATCTGAGTTAGTTGAAAAGAAAGAGAATAAGTCAACGAGCAAAGAAGTTTTTGTTCCAGAACAAGAAAAGTTATCAAACTTTTTATCGGATAAAAGTTTATTAGAAATTGTTTTTTACATGATATTGTTAGGGGTCGGTTTAGCATTCACTCCTTGTGTTCTGCCAATGGTGCCCATTTTATCAAGTATTATTGTTGGCCAAGGTAAAGAGATTACGACTAAAAAATCATTTTTATTATCACTCTCTTACACTCAAGCAATGGCAATTCCTTTTGCTGGTATTGGTTTAATTGTTGGTGGAGCAAGCCAAATTTTTGGTGCAGATATTAATAGTAATACTTTACAGGCGCCTATTTTTGTTATTCCTGCGGCAATCATCTTTTTATTATTATCTTTATCGATGTTTGGTTTTTATGAACTGCAATTACCTGCAGGCATGCGAAATAGGCTTGCAAAGCTCTCAAATAATCAACAAGGCGGAACCTTATTTGGTGCCGCAATTATGGGCGCTTTGTCGGCACTAGTTGTTTCACCTTGTGTAACTGTGCCTGTTGCTGGTGTTTTATTATATATCGCTCAAACCGGTGACATGATGATTGGCGGAGTGGCGTTATATTCATTAGCCGTTGGCATGGGTATTCCATTATTGCTTGTAGGAATTGGTGGCGGAAAGCTATTACCTAAAGCTGGTGGTTGGATGAATAGTGTGAAAGCGGCGTTTGGTGTCGCGATGATTGCAATGGCTTTATATATTACAAAACATATTATTCCTGATGTTGTCAGTATGGTTTTATGGTCAGTCTTGATGGTTGTAACGGCAACTTATATGGGCGCATTTTCATCGGTTGAAAATAACAGTGCGAAGTTATGGAAAGGCATTGGTTTAGTGTTTTTCTTTTACGGGTTGTTATTATTAGTTGGTGCGTCAATGGGTAATGGACAGTTATTGAAACCATTACAAGGGTTAAGTTTTTCAGCAACAAACTCGGCGGAAAATCATACCAACAAAAAAAATGACAGTCACTTTATTCGAGTTAAAACCATTGCTGATGTGCAATCACAGGTTGCTCAAGCAAATGCAGAAGGTAAAACTGTGATGTTTGACTTTTTTGCAGAAAGTTGCACCGCTTGTTATGAATTTGAGGCATTGGTCTTTCCAGATCCACAAGTGGTGAATGCGTTGTCGAATAGTGTATTACTGCAAGCCGATGTGACGGCTAATGATAAAATCGATAAAGCGTTAATGAAACATTATGGGGTAGTTGCATTACCGAGTATTTTATTTTTTGATAAAAATGGTTTTGAAGATAAACGTTTAAGAGCAATAGGTCTTGAAGATGCAGATGTTTTTGTTCAACGAATTGAAGCCGCGTTTACAACTAATTTATAGAATAATTAATCAATTGCTTGGTTATAAAAGTTCAGCTCATATTTAACATTTCATTAGCATGAGATAGGGTTGTTTGCGAAATGACTTTGCCGCCCAACATGCGTGCAATTTCATCAATTCTTTGTTGTTGATTTAATGGTTGTACTGATGTTGAAGTCGTCTTGTCATTTTTGGTTTTAGCGGCAATTAAATGTTGGTGTCCACAACAAGCAACTTGCGGCTGATGAGTAACGCATAATACTTGCCTATTTCTTGCTAACTGTTTTAATAATATTCCAACGGTTTCAGCGGTTGCTCCGCCAATGCCGACATCAACCTCATCAAAAATAATAGTTGGAAATAATTGTTGTTCAGAAGTAATAACAGAAATAGCTAAACTAATTCTCGATAGCTCTCCGCCAGACGCGACTTTATTTAATGCTTGCAATGGCTGTCCAGGATTTGCAGAAACCTGAAACTCAATTTCCTCCATGCCATCTTTAAAAAATGAGGCCGTCTTTTTATTAAGTTGAATTGAAAATTTTCCGCCTTCCATCGCTAAAGGTTGTAATTTGTCTGTGACTAACTTTTCTAATTGCTTTGCTGTTTTTGTTCGACTTTCAGTGAGTAGATTGGCTTGTTGTTTATATAGCAAAAAACTTTGATCGTATTGTTGCTGAATTTGATCTAGCTCATCATCATCAGCCTGCAATTGGTTTAATTCGGTTTGCAATTGTAAAAAATGACTTGGTAAATCAGCTAAGGTGACATGATGTTTTCTGGCTAAATCATGGAATTGTGAGAGTTGTTGATCTAACTTGTTTAGCTCTTCAGGATCACATGTTAAATGTGCACTGTAATCAATTAACTCTGCTGATGCATCTTGCAATAATGATTCAGCATCTCCTAAAGTTTCGACTAAATTATTTAAGCTGGGATCTAAAATCGTTAATTGATTGAGTTGAGCAATGCACTGGTTAAGCTGTATTAATGATGAATGTGTTTCATCCTCTGATAAACTTAATAACGCTTGGCTGCTTAACTCTAAACGGTCTTGAGAATTGGCGGCTTGACGGTGTTTGTTTTCAAGATTGTCCAAAACAGCTTGTTCAGGGTTGGCTAAAATGAGCTCTTCCACTTGATAAGTGAGCAATTCTCTTTTTGCATCCCGCGCGAGCTTTTGCTCGTTAAGCAATTGTTTTCTGTTTTCTAATGTTTTTAATTGTTGGAAAGCCAGTTTAACGTTATCTAATAAATCGCTATGGTTGGCATATCGATCCAACAAATTTAATTGCTCTTTATTTTTTAATAACGATTGCTGTGCGTGTTGACCATGAATATCGACTAAAGAGCTGGCGAGTTCTTTCAGTTGTGATTGAGTTGAGTTTCTACCGTTAATGTAACATTTAGAGCGGCCTTCTTTAACAATTACTCGGCGTAAAATGCATTCACAATGGTCTAATTGTATATCATCGTCTTCAATTAAATTATTTTCAAATAACCATTGGTGTGCAGTAGAACCAGAAGAAAGTTTAAATACCGCGCTAATTTCAGCCTGTTGGCAATTTGCGGTTATTACACCTGGGTCAGCTCTTCCGCCTAATGCTAAACCTAATGCATCA
The DNA here is from genome assembly GCA_964476655.1 of uncultured Kangiella sp. GTDB lineage: Bacteria > Pseudomonadota > Gammaproteobacteria > Enterobacterales > Kangiellaceae. Next base: position 14,930 of record CAYZBK010000058.1, read on the forward strand.
ATAACAATTGATTTACCTGCGCCTGTTTCGCCAGTAATAACCGTCATACCAGCTTGCCAGTCCAACTGTAAGGATTTGATAATAGCAAAATTACGAATATCGATAGATAAAAGCATAGCAACAAGACAAAATTTCAGGGGTGATGTGATTCTAGCGGAAAAAACACACAAAAGCTACTTGCATGAGTAGTTT
>CAYZBK010000059.1:0-14154 GCA_964476655.1 uncultured Kangiella sp.
ATTTAGATCAAGCCTTATGCAGCAAGGGATTAAAATGCGCTAGCCGTGCAGATCTACACCCGTATTCGTATTAAAGAAACCAAGTCAAATATTGGTTTATAGCCCAACATAAGAAGACCTGGCCAATCGGCTTAATGTGCCGAGTTTTGGGAGTTAACCGTAGCGGATATTATAGTTTTCAGAAACGCCAAGCTAATAAGCTTGGGGATCCGTTACATGAAGGAATGCTTGAATGTGTTAAAAAAATAGTCATCGATAGTGATTATACATACGGTTGTCGTCGAGTAAGAAAAGCGCTGAATTCTCTTAGTTGACCACTACACATGCACTTTCTCAATTCGATGAATTTGTGAGAAAATTGAGATAAATAACATTTCGACGGGGAAAAAAATGGAAGTAATAAAAGATGTTTATATGTTTTTCAAGAAATTATTAATAATCATAGAACGGTCAATGGTTGCGATAAAAGTAGGAACTAGTAAATTTAGGGAAGAAATACACAAGCTTACATCCCAATCTCAACAAAAACTGGATTGTATGTCAGCGGAGTTGGATGAGCAAAGGCAAGACGAATATTCAGATAAAGATAATCTATAAACATCGATAAGACTTAAGATAAGTTACTATTATAAAATTTTCGGGTCGGACCGAACTAAGCATTTGAAATCTATATATATAAAGGTGAGAATGTAGGGTCATAAATAGGCTAAAACAGCTATTTTCACCCCCAAAAAGCGGTCTTTAAGGAGAAAGAAGTAAAAATTAGTGCCGTGACCCACTAACAAAACGGCTTCAAATGAGCCAAACTGAAAGATGACAATCAATCAAACATTCAGTTAAAAGTTAGGGGTCCAAGATGAATATAGTAACGTGTGGTATCGACTTAGCAAAAAATATTAGGTATGTCAAACTACAAGGTTGGGAACTGCCAACAATCCACATTGTATTTGTTGAACTCCTACGAGCACTACCCAAAAGACCTTTATGTTAATTATTATCTAGGACTTTGTCATTTGACAAAGAAATTATATGATCGTACTAAAGCTATAGAGTATCTAAATATTGCAGAAGAGGCTGGAGTTGTAGTGCCAGCGAAAATAAAAGTAGTTCTAAATAGCTCTAGAACTACGTATTTAAATTTCTCAAATGGGTTGTAGAAAAAAATTAGAGACAGTCACTGAATAGTCAATCGCTGACACATTTTTAAGATATTTTAATCGTGATGGTGTTAAACATGAAAAATTAAGATGTGTTAAAAATACTTTAGACTATTCTAGTTTGTTTTAGCCCATTTTCTTAAATTACAAACAGTAGTAGGTCGCTTAAAACTAAGATTAACTGGTATTGATTTCAAGTGGAATTCCTTGTTCAATTTACTTACGACTACAAGGCTTCAATTGATCAAAATATCGAGAGGCTTGTCTTACTTTACGGGTGTCTTCGGAAAGCCCTTTTTTACTGTGCCTAGTTCTTCTAAAACCTTAATAGGAATATAAATGTGTGTTCAGAAAATCTAAAAACCGAAATAGGGTGATGCATTAATACATTAGTATCTAATACAAAAAGTTGTTTAATTTGTTTGCCTGATTTTGTCATTGTTTGCCACTTAATCGTGGATTAAATTTGCAAATAACTACCGCTAGATAAATAGCTTATGCTAATTCTTTGACTGCCTGCAATACAAGTTCTACATGACCTTTTACTTTTATTTTTCTCCATTCATTAACCAAGTTATTTTTTTTATTAAACAAAAAGGTACTTCGTTCAATCCCCATATATTCTTTGCCGTAAAGTTTTTTTAATTTGATCACATCAAATGCTTTGCATAATTGTTCATCGGGATCGCTAATTAATTCAAAAGGGAATTGTTGTTTTTCTTTGAAACGTTCGTGGGATTTAATGGGATCTCTTGAAACACCAAATATTAAGGTGTCTAATGATTCAAAATCTTTAATGGCATCTCGAAAGTCTTGGCCTTCAGTTGTGCAGCCGGGTGTACTGTCTTTAGGATAAAAGTAGACAACAATATTTTTGTCTTTAATCGAACTTAAATTAACTTGACTGTCACTTGTCATGTGCAAAGTTATGTTAGGTGCGTTATCACCAAATTTCATATTTTCTTGTCCTGTTTTATAGATTATTTTGTGATCGCTTCAAGTGAAGCATCTAGGTTAAATTTCTTACAAAAAGCAGTGAATTTCTCTCTTAAAGATGAAATTAAGATGCTTGTTGAAACACCAATGGTTAATTTTATTTCTGCAATTGGCGCATTAGTATGCTGCGCTTTGTAAGTATCGCAACTCATTTCACGAATATTGATATCTTGCTCTGCAAAAAACGCTGTCACTTCTTTAGTGATACCTAGGCTATCCAGAGCCACTATTTTTACTCGATAAGGTAATTTATTAGGTCGAGGCGCTTGTATTTCAGTTCTTTGTAGCATTGTCATCATGCCCCAAGATTGAGCCTTTGTGGGTAAAATGTGTTCTAATTTTGCAATAGCATTCCATTCACCAGAAACCATTAAAATTAAACTAAAGCTGTTTCCCATAGCCTTCATTTTACTTTGCTGAATATTGCAACCGCAGCAAGCAATTAGATCGGTAATATCGTTGGCGATACCTTGTTTATTGGGGGCAATGGCTGAGATGACTAATAAATTTTGCTTTGTCATGGGTAATTCTTAATCCCTAGTAGGTGGCTTTTAGCTACAACGATATTTGATTAAGTTCAAATATAACAGACACCTGTTCAGTATAAATCCTTAATGGTAATTGGCAACTACTAATTTGAAAACATTCTCTATTATATAAATTGTAATTCATACTGCATTTTGTGCTGTAATACAGAGTGCTCGGAACTCAATCAAGGCAAGTATATCCCGCTTAATTTTATAGTATTCGGAAAGGTTTACCGATACACTCGCGACCAGAAACTGTAATATTTTTGTTAGCGGATTAAGTATGAGTAGAAAAATTGAATTATTGGCTCCAGGTGGGGATGTAGAAGCGATTAAAGCCGCTATTGTTGCTGGTGCAAATGCGGTTTATTGTGGTTTAGATACGTTCAATGCCCGTAATCGTGCGGCTAACTTATCATTTGATGATCTTAACGGCATTTTGAGGCTATCGCACGAATATAGTTGTGAAGTTTTTTTAACTTTAAATATTGTTATTTTAGAACATGAAATTAAAGGCTTAGTTAAATTGCTTAACCAGCTCGTTAATACAGGTATTGACGGTATTATTGTTCAGGATTTAGGTTTGTTTTATTTGGTCAATCACTACTTTCCTAGTTTAGTTATTCATGCATCAACTCAATTAACTACTCACAATGAAGGTCAAATTTTGTTCCTAAGTAAAATTGGAGCATCTCGAGTTAATTTATCAAGAGAGCTTAATCTTGGTGAAATTAAAAGCCTGACATCATTAGCGCATGATCAAGGTGTACTGACAGAAGTTTTTGTTCACGGCGCTTTATGTATTGCATTTTCCGGCCAATGTTATTCAAGTTCTGTGAGTGTAGGTAATTCCGGTAATAGGGGGCGTTGTAGTCAAGCATGTCGTGACGAATATGAACCGACAAATGAAGGTAATCGATTCCCTTTAAATTTAAAAGATAATTCGGCTTATTTCGATTTACCTGAACTTGTTGATGCAGGGGTTGATTCGTTAAAGATTGAAGGCCGTATAAAAGGTGCGCATTATGTTTATACCGTTGTTGATAGTTGGCGTAAGCAAATTAATCAGTTTATTGGATCTGGAAAATTATTAACAGATGACTCTAACCTTCACAAGGTATTCAATCGTGGTTTTACCAATTCCTTTTTAAAAGGTAATTTAACTAAAAAAATGTTTATCGATAACCCTCGAGATAACAGTGCTCAATATAGTATTGAAAAAAACAAAGCCATTTCTGTTGTTCAAATTCAACAAGCGAGACAAGAACTTCATTCAGATCGAAATAAATTAGGTGCCAGTTTGAAACAAAAAATAGAATTTCTTTCTATTGAAAAACAAAAACTCACACTGACATTTTCTGGACAGGCCAATCAACCATTAACATTAACTATTTCAATTGCTAACTCGGGTCTAAATGCAAAAGCTGAAACAGGAATTAGTGATGAATCTGTACCTGACTTAAATTTAGATTCAGGTTCGGGTTTAGTTTCAAATAAACATCAAAATAAATCCTATATAGTTTGTACTGATTATCAATTAACCCCATCAGACAAATCAACGATAGATCAAACCACTTTAGAAAAACGTTTTAAGAGTTTTAATGATGCTAATTATATTATTGAGGAATTCAACTTTGAACAGTTAACTAACAATTTAAGTCTACCTTTTAAAGAACTAACGGCTTTAAAAAATAAAGCGGCTTTTTTACTTAATAATTCGATTGAGGTGATTGCCCCAGTTGAAATTTCCGCATTAAAAAAATATTCTAAGGTAGAAGAAAAACCTAAACTATCTTTACTTATAAGTGAGCTAAAAGATCTCAATCTTTGTGAGGTAACTCATGCAGATATCTATTTTAAACTGCCCGAAAGTTTTAAAAAAGGTTGTACTAAATACATTCAATTATTATTAGATAATCCTCGTTTAATTCCTTGGTTTCCAGCCGTACTTATTGGCAAGGATTATGATGAAGCGGTTAAAATTCTTGAGCAAGTAAAACCTCAACGTATTGTAACTAACAACACCGGCATTGCTTACCAAGCCTATAAAAAAGAGATTAAATGGATTGCGGGGCCTTTTTTGAATACCACTAATTCTTACGCTTTATTGACCATGAAAGAATCACTTAATTGTGCTGGCGCATTTATTTCAAATGAAATTAGCCGTAATCAGATTAGACATATTTCTCGTCCAAAAAATTTCAAATTACTTTACAGTATTTATCATCCCATTTTGATGATGACGAGCCGTCAATGTTTTTTTCAGCAAACGGTCGGTTGTAAAAAGCCCAGCATTGAAGATGGATGTATGCTCAAGTGTCAAAAGGCGACAACCATTACCAACGTTAAAGGGATCTCTTTTGCCATTGATAAACAGAAGGGTGGTTACCCCAGTATTTACAATGATGAACAATTTTTAAATCTCAATGTGATTGATGATTTATCTGATTTGTTTAATGAGTTTTTTATTGATTTAACTAATATTGGTGCAGGCTCAAAAGCTGAACAAAATAAGGTTCAACTGGTTCAATATTTTGAAGGTTTACTGAATGGTGATAAAGATTCTGCTGTTCATCTAAATAAAATGATTTCTGTCTCTACCAATGCGCAATATAGTCAAGGGTTGTAAGGATTTTTGTTATTATAATTAGTGTAAGCATTCTTGAGTGAAATCATTGATAGATTCCTGAAATTTTAAATGCTCTTGTCGAGTATGAAGTGAACTGAAGTGTTCCTAATGACTCCCTAATGGTTTTATGTAATTACGTATAATGTATATTATGTTAAATTGGTAGTGATAATATTGAAGCCAAAAATAGTTGTTAAATAGCTCTAATGACTACTACACTTTATTCATTACGTAACTAACCAATACAAAAAGGAAGAAAGTCTAATGTCTAAAATTATTATTGTTGATGATGCTTACACGATTAGAGGCCCGCTACGACTAATTCTTGAAGAACTAGGACATGAGGTAATTGATTTTGAAAATGGTAAACTGGCCTTAGATTATTGTCGTAAAGAAAGTTCAGATTTAGTTATTACAGACTTAAATATGCCGGTAATGAATGGAATGACTTTAATTGCTAGTTTAAATAAGATTGAAACTTATAAAACAATCCCTATTTTAGTGTTAACCACTGAATCAGCCGATCATAAAAAGAACAAAGCTAAAATATTAGGTGCTACAGGTTGGATTACTAAGCCTTTTACTGAAGAAAGAATTAAAAAAGCTCTTAACAAAACCTTAAGCTAGAAACATCTCCCCTGCGACTAAAAATGAAAACTAGCCGCAGGTGGAGAATATTAAATTAATGCTAAGTTAACGAATATCTAATATTTTAGATTTAGAAAATCCAGCATATAGAACCGGTAAAACAAATAACGTTAATACCGTTGAAGACACTAGCCCCCCTATTACCACCGTTGCTAATGGCTTTTGAATTTCTGAACCAACACCAGACGAAAGTAACAATGGAATTAATCCTAAAGCCGCTATGGTTGCAGTCATTAACACGGGCCTTAATCTAGAGGTTGCGCCTTCTATAATAGCTATTGAAATATTGACCCCATCTTCTAACCGCCTATTTATCGCATTAACCATTACAACGCCATTCAGAACAGCTACTCCAAATAAAGTAATGAAACCTATGGAGCTTGGAACCGATAAATACTGGCCGGAAATAGCTAGTGCAAAAATACCACCAATAAGGGCGAGTGGTACATTCACCATAATTAATAGGCCTTGCGAAACGGAACCAAAAGCAAAATATAAAATCAAAAAGATTAAACCGAGAGATGCTGGAACAACAACCATGAGCCTAGCATTAGCCCGCCTTTGGTTTTCAAATTGGCCGCCAAAAACGATTGAATAACCAGCAGGCAATTTTACTTCGCTAGCAATTCTTTGTTCAAGCTCGGTTACTAACCCTCCTAGGTCACGCCCTTCTACATTTGTTTGAATCACCACGCGCCTTTGAACATCATCACGTCTAATTTGCGGTGGTCCACTTTCTATTTTTACACTGGCTACATCACCTAAACGCACCCAAGCACCGGTGGCTGATTGTAAATGTAAATCGCGAATTGCATCTATGTTATTGCGACTTGCTTTATTCAAACGAACATAAATATCATATCGTTCGTTGCCTTGAATAACTTTACCTGCCGTTCGACCACCTATGGCATCTTCAACTAAATCCATTACTTTAGAAACAGGAATACCAAAGCTGGCAATCAAATCACGATTTGGTCTGATTACTAACTGAGCTTCACCTGCTATTTGCTCTAGAGCAACACCGACTGTGCCTTCAACTGTTTTAACTAAACTTTCAATTTCAGCGCCCTTTTCTGCCAAAATTTTAAGATCAGAACCAAAAAGTTTAATTGCAAGTTGAGCTTTAACACCAGACAACAACTCATCGACCCTAGTCGCTATAGGCTGTGAAAATGAAAATAACAAGCCAGGATGTAGCTCCATTTTTAATTCCATTAATTTTTGTAATTCAAGCCTATTAGTTGCTGATGTCCATTCATCAATAGGTTTTAAACCAACAAAAATTTCAATATTGGATACTGGTTCAGGATCGCCTCCAAGCTCTGCTCTACCAATTCTGCTGGAAGCATAAATCACCTCAGGAAAACCAAGAAGTACATTTTCAAGCTTTGGTGCAAGCTCAAGGGCTGTTTGCATACTAGTTGAAGGTGCTAAAGTGACTCTGACATTAATTGTTCCCTCTTCAAGTTCCGGAACAAACTCGGTACCCAAAAATGGTAGAACCATCATTGAACTAGCAAATATTCCAATAGCGCCAATCACAATAGTTTTTTTCATTTTTAATGCTTTAGGCAAAAATGTTTGATAAAGCCGATCAAGTGGTTTCATAATAGGACTATGTTTTTCAACTACTTGCTTGGTAAACACATAACTAGCCATAGCGGGTACCATCACCAAAGCCACTAACATTGACGCCAACAAGGCTAAAACAACACTAATTGCCATGGGTTGAAACAACTTTCCTTCAACGCCTTCGAGTGAAAATAACGGTGAAAAAACCACCGTAATGATTAATACGGCATAAAAAACAGGGCTAGCTACTTCTTTGGCGGCTTCTTGAATACGCAATGCCATACCCGACTCGGACTGTTTTAATTTTAATTTATCTGCGTCAATTGAGCTTTGATCGGTTAGGTGATCTTTATGTCTTGGATCTGGGTGACTCAGGTGTTTAAAAATATTTTCCATCATAACCACAGAACCATCAACCATAATGCCAATGGCAATTGCCAAACCTCCAAGAGACATTAAATTAGCAGAAACACCCCAGTAAACCATTGCCATTAATGCCATGCCTATAGATAATGGAATGGACAATAAAACTAAAACCGTTGCGCGAACATTAACTAAAAACAACATTAATACCACGATAATAAATACAAAAGCCTCCAGTAGCGCACTACTTACAGTATTTACTGCTTTATCAACTAAATCAGCTTGATCATAAAAAGGGGTTATAGTGACACCATCTGGGAGTGCTTGCTGAACAATTGAGATCCTTTCAGAAACCCCATCAATAGTGTTTTTTGTGTTTGCTCCAAGTCGCTTAATAACAATACCTGTAACCACTTCGCCCATTGATTTTGGTTTACCCTTTTCATCCCGCATTGTAATTGTTACCGCACCCTGGCGGATCTCTCCACCATATTCTACTACGGCCAAATCGCTGACTTTAACTACACGACCATCTTCAGACTTAACAGGAATGTTGGCAATATCGCGCAAACCATTTTCACCTGAACGAACCCAGCCAACACCACGAATAACTAACTGTTCCGCGCCGCGATCCAAATACCAGCCACCTGCATTGCGATTATTATTTTCAATGACTGTAGATAGCTCATCAATGGTAATACCATAAGCCAGTAGCTTTTGCGGTTCAACATTAACCTGGTACTGACGAACTTCTCCGCCAAATGATAAAATTCCTGTGACACCATCAACCGGCATTAATAATAATTTTACGACCCAATCATTAAGTCCTCGCAGTGCTAGCGCATCGTACTTTTCTGGATTATCCGTAGTTAACATATATTGATAAACTTGACCTAATCCTGAAGTATTTGGCCCCATTTCTGGCGTGCCAACACCTTCGGGAATTTGCTCTTTTGCATCTTGTAAGCGTTCAAAAACAAGTTGACGTGCAAAATAGATGTCAGTCCCTTCTTTAAAAACTACGGTAACGCCTGATAAGCCTGTTTTAGAAATTGAACGAACTTCCTCCACATCTGGTAAAGCGTACATAACCGCTTCAATAGGATAAGTAATGAGTTGCTCAACTTCTTCTGAGGCTAAACCTTGAGCTTCTGTGTTAATAGTGACCTGAATATTAGAGACATCAGGGAAAGCATCAAGGTTAAGTTTTGGCAAAACCAGCACGGTTATCACCATTAAAATGACAATGGATAATATTACTAATAATCGGTTTTTTACCGACCAATCTATAACTGAATTTAACATTGAAATGACTCCTAATGGCCGTGTGGGTCAAAGCCAGCTTTTGCAAGCTCAGCCGATAAATAAAACGCTCCTTCAACTACCACAGGAGTGCCTAACGATAACCCTTCAATAATCATTAGTTCGCCATGCAAGTCAACAACTTCAACCTCAACTTGTTTGTAATGACGCGCCTTCACCTCAATAAATACCCCCCAATCACCATCGGCAGTTCTGACTACCGCAGACTCAGGTAAAACCATTCTTTTTTCGCTTTTCGATTGACTCATCGTAGCTGTTACAAACTGACCTGGATGCAGATTATCCTTTGAATTATCAATTTCTATTCTTACAATTTGAGTGCGGGTTGTTTCTGAAACAGTGTGCCCTATTTGAATGACTTTTCCAGAGTAAGAAGTAGAAGAATATTTAATTTCAGCTAAATCACCGGCTTTAAATAGTGCTGCTTGAGCTGGTGATACGGATGCTTCTGCCCATATAACAGACTCATCGCTAACCATAAATAACTGAGTTCCTGCGGCGGCGTATTGACCTTCAAGAAAATCATCTTTCATTATTACGCCATCAATTGGTGAATTAAGATTAAATAAGCCCTCGGGGTTTTGTTGTTTTTCTAATTGTTGTAATTGTTTATCATCTAATCCATAAGCTTTTAAACGCGCCAAAGATGATTGCCATTTTGCACGAGCTTCAATAAAACGTTTGCCAGAAACTACTTTTTTGCCAAGCTCTTTAACTCTTCGCCATTCTTTCACATTTAGAATATAAGCTTGTTGAGCTTCAGACATAGGAATACTTGAAATACTCGCTAGTGGCTGCCCTTTAATAACTATGTCTCCTAGTTTCGCTAGCCTTTTAACGATCTGTCCGTCAATTCTAAGTGCTACAATAGCCGTACTGTAGGCATTTAATTTAATTTCAGCGGGTGCTGTCAACCGTTTGGCTACGTCAGATAACTGAAGTTTTTCAACTTTTATTTTGTACAAACTTTCGCTGTTGTTTTTTAATTCAACCATGCCTGATTCGCTTTCTTCATCGTGTTCATCACCATGTTCAGCCGCATAACTTGGAACTATTGCCGCAGAAAATAAGCCTATAAAAAAGCTATTTATTAATATTTGTTTTTTGATCCATTTATTTAATTTCATAATATATTCTCTTTATTAATTTCTTGTAGAGCTATTTCTCATTGAGGAGTGCATCGTACAGTTTTAAGTTATTTCGTTTTATATTGCTATATTTTCAATTATTTAATTCAACCAGCTATCAATTTGCCCTGATGCCATTAAATAATCGATCCAAGTATTAATAACGTCGGCCTTTAATTGCGCAGCGGAAATTTGAGTATCTAATGTCTGCTGAATTTGTATTAAATAATCAGTGGTACTAAGATCACCACTTTTCCATACTTTTTGTAAAAGTGTACCGCGTTGCTCTAATCCAAAACTACTTTGTTTAAGCCAGTTTTGATAAGCCATAAAAGTTAAACGTAATGATTTTTTACTGGTTTTTAATGCCACTAAAATGTTGCGATAACTATTTCTATATTCTTGTTCTACGGCTGCTGCATTGGCTATAGCTGTATCCACTTCGGCACTAAAATTATTACGTACCATTAGAGGAATTGAAAAACCTAAGCTGTAGATATCTTCATCACCTTCTTTGCCAGCATTAAATGACAAAGTGGGATCCGCACTTTTTTGCCTACGAGCCAATTTTATTTGGGCATTAGCCGTTTGAGTTTTCAAACGTAATTGCTTAATACGTGGATGATCAATAAGCAATTTTTCTACGGAGGTGTTATCTAAATGTATGAGTTTAATCGAAATTTCTGGAATTTGAATTTTCTCAAAATCTAAAAATGCCGTTAACTCAGTTTCAGCTGAAAAATAATCTGCTTGAATTTTTGCTGAATTCATCTGAATTTCACCGGCGGCTAATAAAGCTAAATCGAACTCTATTTGACTGATATCTCCAGCTTTTAGACGCTGTTTAGCAATATCAACAAATTGATCAAGTGTTGAGCTTTGCTTCAAATTAAGCTGAGAAGTTAATCGCGATGTTTGATATTGATTGATTTTTTTTAAAAAGGTTGCCGCAACTTGCTGCTTAGTTAATCTAAGCTGGGCTTCGGCGACAGCCTTATTCTTTTCTCCAATGAGGCTCATTGCTCGACGTTTGTTTGACCAATCTATCGTTTGAGACAAACCAATAGTAGATGTTTCTTCTACATTGGATTCATACTCAACCGAAATTTCTGGATTATATAAAGGCTGTTTTTTTGCCTTGGCATCAAAACTAGCTTGCTTAAGTCTTTCTTTGGCCGCTTGAACCAATGGGTGCAGGGCTGTTACATTCTTTATTAATGACTTTAACTGTTGATTTTGTAATGGAACAACAGCTGAAGACACAGATGAATAACATAACAAAATGACTAAACTCATGAAATTGAGTTTAGTTTTAGTGATAAATTTCATAAAAATCTCATTATAGTGAAAATCATTTCAATTTTTAAAAATTAAAACGCTGTTTTAATGATTAAAAATAATTGATAAATTTAGAGTTTGCTGCGTACAGCAAATGATGTGTTGAACACTATGAAAAAGATTTATGCTTTGGAGGTCGAAGATTTGTTGAGAGTGCGACTAACGGGTAAATAAATTCGAATTCGAAAAGACTATTCGTTTTATTTTCTAATGTGAAACGGATTATGTGGTCGGAGGTGATTTGCATATTGGCGTGACAATGACAACAATGATGATTATCACCTTGCTCTTCTGTTAAATTTTTATCTAACGCCATTAATTGTTTTTGCTTATATTTATCGGAATCGAGGCCATGATCAAACGATGACGAGTGATCGTTTTTGTCATGTGGTTGATACTCATCCATCATTGCCGCTGATGTTTGCAAAGCAAACAACATAACGAAAATGATTAAGAAGACTTTTTTGATCATATATAGTTTGTTTCTAATAATGATGAGATTTTTAGTCATCATATTTCATGTTTATTTTGTTTAAATATAAGCGAAGTTCAAAAACCACAAAATTCAGCTAATGAATACTAGCAAATTTCACACTTAAGCCCAAGTCAATTGTTGTAAAGAATTATTTCAATTTATCAGCACGTATCAGAGCCTTATTGAGGAATCATCCAGCACAACATGACAACTGAGAGACATCTTTAGCAAATGTTTGCGCGCAAAGTTTAATACCTTCAACCATTGTGAGATACGGAAAAAATTGGCTTGCCAGTGCATCAACGCTCATCTTATTAGTAATAGCTAATGCCGCTGTTTGGATCATTTCTCCGCCTTCTGCTGCAAGAATTTGAGCGCCAATAATTTGCTGGTTGTCGCTATTAACTACCAGTTTAACAAAACCTTGTGTTTCAAAATTCGCCAGTGAACGGGGAACATTTTCTAAATCCAAATGACGGCTAATGGTATTGATCCCTTTTGCTTGTGCTTGATCTTCTGTCAAACCCACTGTCGCCACTTGCGGGTCGGTGAAAATAACTGCTGGCATGGTGGATAAATCCAAAGAGGCATCACCTCCGGTGATATTAATAGCAGCCCGAGTTCCTGCTGCCGCAGCTACATAAACAAATTGTGGCATTGAACTACAATCTCCAGCTGCATATATAGTGTCAACATTGGTTTTTAGTTTTGCATCAACAATAATTACCCCTTGTTCATTTACCGCAACACCAGGTCCGTTTAGATTCAATCTACTTGTGTTGGCACTTCGGCCGGTGGCAATCAGTAATTGATCACATTCAAGTTTGTTTCTATTGTTTAAAGTAAGAGAGTTCAATAATATTTCGAATTGATTATTTGAAAAAGAAACTGATTGTGCTTGGGTGTTCGTCAACACTGTCATGCCTTCTGATTCGAAGACTTGTTGCAAAGTTTCACCAAGAGCAGGATCTTCACCATAAAGCAATGAATGGCGAGCCAGTAGTGTCACTTGGCTACCAAGCCGTTGATAGGCTTGGGCAATTTCTACAGCGACAACGGAAGATCCAACGACAACTAAATGTTTCGGCAATATTTCAGCAAAGAGTGCTTCAGTTGATGTCCAATAAGGCACCTTTTCGATGCCTTCAATCGGTGGAATATAGGCTTTTGATCCCGTGGCAATTAATATTCGATCAGCTGTTAACTCTAGTTTTGAACCGTCGGACTTAGTAATTATTAATGTTTTATTATTTTTAAATTTAGCAAACCCTTTGAGCAAGGTTAACGCTGAATTATTTTGTAAAATGTTTTCATATTTGGCTAGCCGCAATTCATCAACTCTTGATTGTTGCTGTTGCACTAATAATTTGCGATTGATAACGGGTTGATGATTTTCTAAACCGAAGAAGGGATTTTTTCGTTGATGCTGAGCGAGATGTGCTGAGCGAATCATGATTTTGGAGGGCACGCAACCAACGTTGACGCAACAGCCTCCAATCACTTTGTCAGCTTCAATAATTGTCACCCTCGCCCCATGGTCGGCGGCTTTAATTGCAGCTGCGAATGCAGCAGAGCCGCTACCAATTATTGCAACATGTAATTGTTCATCCGTTTTATTGCAAGTTTGTTCTTTAGAGCAATAACTACCAGTATTTTTTTCGCTCATAGTCTTTCCTATTTGTTCCAAGCTTAATTTTATTAAATTACGGTTGCTTTATAGCCTGCATTGGTGGAAGCCAAACCGATTTCTTGGATAGTTGTCTTTGACGAATCAAATTTAACAACGGCTGTTTTAGCTTTGAAATCAACAATCACTTCCATGACACCATTAACCTTTCCCATCGCTTTACGAACCGTAATAGGGCAGGTAATACAAATCATGTGTTCGATGGAATATTTTATAGTTTGTTCTGTCCCAACAGTGGTTTCGGCTAAGTAAGTACCAGAATTTAGCTACTAGCGTTTAGAGAAAAGCAAACGGCCGTGTAGTTTCTCCAAC
>CAYZBK010000060.1:0-13768 GCA_964476655.1 uncultured Kangiella sp.
TTGCAATTTTTAGAGGAAATTAATTGTATTTACCTCAACTCGGGATAAGGAAATCTGAGAATTTCTCAGAAACAACGAAAAAATAACCGCTTAAATACTTGTGCTTGATGGCTACTCTTATTCCGTGCTGAAGTTATTTACCCCGTTTTACCATTATTTAGTGGATTAAAGTTGAAAAGCACTTTTCAAATGGCGTATTAAAGGTTGATTTCTGTTAGAATGCGCGGCTAATTTTTAATTTGGTTTTACCTTATGCTTCTTTATTAGCATAAATATGAGTTTTTGGTTTTAATTAAATGCGCAAACAAGATTTTCAATTTGATTTACCGCAATCATTAATTGCAGAAAAACCCTGTGAAGAGCGATCTCATAGCCGTTTATTAGTGATTAATCCAAAAACTCAACAGGTTGTTCATCGCCAATTTTTTAATTTACTCGATTTTATTAATGAAAATGATTGTTTGATTTTTAATAATACCAAAGTAATACCTGCTCGTTTGTTAGGTGAAAAAGAAAGTGGTGGGAAGGTTGAAGTATTAATTGAGAGAGTAAAACAAATAAATGGTAAAGAAGGTTGTATTGCTCAAATAAGAGCAAGCAACACGCCTAAAGCCGGGACAAAAATAATTTTAGCGAAAAACTTTCTATTACGAGTGACAGGTCGAGAAGGGGCTTTTTTTGTATTAGAGAACTTATCGGAAAAACCGTTGATGGAGTTGGTAGAAGAGTTTGGTAGTATGCCTTTACCGCCTTATATAGAAAGAAAATCAGACGCCTTTGATATTGAACGGTATCAAACCGTTTATGCCCAACAAGCCGGGGCTGTGGCGGCTCCTACTGCGGGGCTACATTTTGAAGAGTCATTATTTGAAAAAATTAAAGCAAAAGGCATTGCTTATGATTTTGTTACCTTACATGTTGGTGCTGGGACTTTTTCACCAATAAGGGTTGATAATATTGCCGACCATCAAATGCATTCTGAATGGTTTCAGTTATCACCATCGGTAGTTGATTTAGTAAAAGAAACTAGAGCTAAAGGTGGCCGTGTTATTGCTGTAGGTACAACTTCTGTGCGATGTTTAGAATCGGCATCTTTAAGTGGGGAGTTAAAAGCCGTAAGTGGTGAAACAGATATATTTATTACCCCAGGGTACTCGTTTAAAAGCGTGGATGCTTTAGTGACTAATTTTCACTTATCAGAATCAACGTTAATCATGTTGGTGAGCGCATTTGCAGGTAAAGATTTTATATTTAAAGCATATGATGAAGCGATAGAATCTCAATATCGATTTTTTAGTTATGGCGATGCCATGTTTATTGAAAATAAACAGTCAGCATAGAGGTTAAAGAAAAAGTTTAAATGAAATACAGCTTATTAAATACTGAAGGAAAAGCTCGACGAGGAAAAATCGAATTTGAGCGAGGTATTATCAATACACCTGCATTTATGCCAGTTGGTACTTATGGCTCTGTTAAAGCAATGTCGCCTGAGCGTGTAAAAGATACTGGGGCAGAAATTATTCTTGGTAATACGTTTCACCTGATGTTACGTCCTGGCACTGAAGTGATTAATCTACATGGCGATTTACACGATTTTATGAATTGGCAAGGTCCTATTTTGACCGATTCTGGAGGCTTTCAAGTATTTAGCTTGGGCGAGCTTCGTAAAATCACTGAAGAGGGTGTTACTTTTCGTTCGCCTATTAATGGCGATAAAGTATTTTTAGGCCCTGAAGAATCCATGCAAGTTCAAGCCGCTTTAGGCTCTGATATTGTGATGATTTTTGATGAATGTACCCCTTACCCTGCAACGTTTGAACAAGCCGAAAGTTCAATGCAATTAAGTTTGCGCTGGGCTAAACGATCCAAAGTTGCTCATGGTGAAAATCCATCCGCTTTGTTTGGTATCATTCAAGGGGGAATGTATCCTGAATTAAGAGATATATCACTCAACGGTTTAAAAGAGATTGGTTTTGATGGTTATGCTATTGGTGGGTTGTCTGTTGGTGAAACCAAGCAAGAAATGAAAATGATTTTGGATAATTTAACCACCAACATGCCAGAAGATAAACCGCGTTATTTAATGGGGGTTGGAAAGCCTGAAGACTTAGTCGAATCGGTTCGTCGTGGGATTGATATGTTTGATTGCGTAATGCCAACACGAAATGCTCGAAATGGGCATCTATTTACACGCACAGGCATTGTAAGATTGCGAAACAGTCCCAATAAAAAAGATTCTGGACCTATCGACCCGGATTGTAACTGTTATACTTGCAAAAATTACAGCCGAGCCTATTTGCATCACATGGATAAATGCGGAGAAATGTTTGGTGCCGAGTTAGCGACTATCCATAACTTGCATTATTACCAAGATTTAATGCAAGGCATTAGAGACTCGATTGATGCGAATGAATTTGAACAATTTATAACGGAATTTTATCAATTACGAGGTATGGAAGTACCGACGATTGATGATATTGATTCAGTGAATAATTAAAATTAAAAATTAATAACAAACAATTAATAGAGGAATATTTATGTTTATTAGTACAGTACAGGCCGCCGCTGAAACAGCTCCAGCCACAAGTTCATCAAGCGGCATCGATACAATTGTAATGATGGTATTATTTGCTGTGGTGTTTTATTTTTTACTTATTAGACCTCAAAGCAAAAGAGCCAAAGAGCATAAATCGATGATTGAATCGATCCAAAAAGGAGATGAAGTGGTTACCAATGGTGGCATTATCGGTAAAGTGAGTAAAATTACTGATGGTTTTATGATCCTTAATGTTGCACAAGGTGTTGAAATGAAATTTCAAAAACATGCTGTAACAGCATCGTTACCTAAAGGTACGATTAAAGAAATTAATAGTTAAAATAGATATTTTAACTATTAATTTTCTAACAGCAGCAAAATCATATTACTGATGAAATTAGTGTAAATACTTAGAGAATAAAAACTATGTTTACTAGTCAACCCCATATACGTCCTATTAATACTTATCCAGCATGGAAATATTTCATGTTGGCTGTTTTATTAATTATTGGTAGTTTGTTTGCGTTGCCTAATATTTACCCGCCAGATCCTGCGATTCAAATTACTCAAGAAAATGGTGGCTTGATTGATGCTAGTTTATTCAAAGAAATTCAACAAGATCTTACAACAAAAGGTTTATCTCTTAAATCATCCAAAGTTGAAGAGGGTAAATCATTAATCCGTTTTCATAATAAAGATGATCAATTTATAGCCAACGATGAAGTGCCAAAATTTTTAGCCAGTAAAAATTTAATTGAGCATGTTGTTGCCATTAATTTAGCACCTACAACGCCTTCATGGCTTAAATCTATTGGTGGAACGCCTCTTAACTTAGGACTTGATTTACGTGGTGGTGTACAGTTTCTTATGCAGGTAGATATGGATTCTGTAATGACTAAAAAAATGAAGCGTTATGTCACTGAATTGAAAACGTTATTAAGAGAAAACAAAATTCGTTATTCATCGATTGTCAAAACCAGTAATCATCAAATTATTGCCCGTTTTAGAACCGCCGAATTACGGGAAAAAGCCGAAATTGATATTAGA
This sequence comes from uncultured Kangiella sp., assembly GCA_964476655.1. Classification (GTDB taxonomy): domain Bacteria; phylum Pseudomonadota; class Gammaproteobacteria; order Enterobacterales; family Kangiellaceae. The sequence goes on from CAYZBK010000060.1 coordinate 3,584, forward strand.
ACAAAGTATGCTGATTTTAGTACTCGAAGCCGTGAGGTTAATTCTATTTACGAATTGGTTTTAGATATCAGTGATGCAAAAATTAAAGAAGCACAGGATTATGCCGTTGATCAAAACATAGCAACTTTTAGAAATAGAATTAATGAGCTTGGCGTGGCGGAACCTTTAATTCAAAAACAAGGGCGCGATAGAATTTTAATTCAACTACCTGGAGTGCAAGACTCTTCTAGAGCTAAAATCATTTTAGGAAAAACGGCAACACTCGAATTTAGAATGGTTAATCAAAGAGCCAATGCAAATGCTAAAAGAGCACCAGCGGGTTCTGAAATATTAAAAGATCAAGAAACCGGCATGCCTTGGGTGGTTAAAAAAAGAGTGATAGTTAGTGGAACTCAAATTATTGATGCAACTCCAGGCTTTGATCCTCAAAGCGGTCAATCTCAAATCAATGTGAAATTGGATGGGGAAGGTGGTGCTAAAATGTTTGCAAATACCACTAAACACACACAAGAATTGATGGCAATCATCATGGTTGAAACTAAAGCCATTTATGGAAAAAATGAAGCCGGTGAATTAACAGTGATTGATAAGAAAACCATTAAAGAAGTCATCAGCGCGCCAAAAATCAATGGTGTTTTTGGTGCAAGTTTTGTGGTGACGGGTAATTACTCACCAAAAGAAGCGAGTGATTTTGCGCTTATATTACGAGCGGGTTCACTGAGTGCTCCAACATTTATTATTGAAGAACGAACAATTGGTCCAAGCCTAGGAGCAGAAAATATTAAGATGGGAATGAATTCTATTATTGTGGGATTTGTTGCGGTGTTAATTTTCATGTTAGTTTATTACCGATTATTTGGCTTGGTTGCCAATATCGCATTATTTAGTAATCTTATTTTTATTGTTGCTGTTATGTCATTAATACCTGGGGCGACGCTTACTTTACCAGGAATTGCAGGCATTGTTTTAACCGTTGGTATGGCGGTTGATGCTAACGTCTTGATTTTTGAACGGATTAGGGAGGAGTTAGCTGATAATGTTAATCCTGCACAGGCTATTCACAATGGTTATGACAAAGCGTTCTCAACAATCGCAGATGCAAACATTACCACGTTGATAGCCGCTATGGTTTTATTTGCCATTGGTTCTGGAGCAATTGCTGGTTTTGCGGTGACATTACTGATTGGAATTTTAACCTCTATGTTTACCTCAATTGTTGCCACAAGAGCGATTGTTAATTTAATTTATGGTGGTAAATCGGTTAAGAGTTTATCGATTTAATGAGCGACAAATAAACCATTGAGCAAATCAATTATTTGCTCTTACTGAGCTTACAAGTACAAAGAGAACAAAGTATGAAAATTTTAAAATCGAATCTTAATATTAATTTCAATCGATACAGAAATGCCGCCGCAATTTTTTCAATTATTTTGTTGATTGCTTCTGTTGCGACTATTTCCATAAAAGGCTTAAATTTTGGTTTAGACTTTACTGGCGGAACATTGATTGAAGTTCGCTTTGAACAAGATGCTAACCTTGAGCAAGTGCAAAAAAAGTTAGCAGAAGCTGGTTTTAAACGAACAGTTGTTCAATATTTTGGTACCTCAAAAGATGTCACCATTCGTCTAATGCCTCAAGCGGATAAAGACGCGGCAAAAATTGGTAATAAGGTTGTATCAGCATTACGAAAAGGTGATAACAGCCAAATTAAAATGCGCCGTATAGAATTTGTTGGTCCTGCAATTGGTGATGAGTTAGCTGAAAAAGGCGGCACAGCAATGTTGGTCGCCTTATTGTTTATAATGATTTACGTTTCTATTCGATTTGAGTGGAAGTTTGCCCTTGGATCAGTTGCCGCACTTGCTCACGATGTGATTATTACCACGGGACTCTTTTCAGTTTTTCAAATGGAATTTAACTTAACGGTTTTAGCCGCTATTCTTGCCGTAATTGGTTACTCACTGAATGATACAATCGTCGTATTTGATCGAATTCGTGAGAATTTTTTAAAGTTACGAAAATCAGATGCTGAAAAAATTGTTAATACCTCATTAAATGAAACTCTATCACGAACATTAATGACTTCTATCACCACGCTATTGGTTTTAGTGGCATTGTTCACATTAGGTGGTGAGTTAATTCATGGTTTTGCAACGGCATTAATTGCCGGTGTATTTATTGGTACTTACTCTTCAATTTATGTGGCAAGCAACGTGGCATTAACCTTAGGTATCACTAAAGAAGATTTAATGCCCATCGTCGTCGACAAAGAAGGCGCAGACCAAGATGCTTTAATGTAGTTGTATTTTAAGTTACACCCTTACATGCTCTCATATTACTATGAGAGCTTTTTTGTTTATATAAACTGATGTAATCCCTATGTTTTCAGATGATTTGATGCATTATAGAGATTAATTTATATCACTTTATGATGTTTGACTATCGATTAGTCAAAAAAATGCTCAATTATTAGACTATAATTAGCACTTACTTTACCCCCCTGGAATTTATATGTCTGACACTACCAACGATCAAGTTGTTAACGAAATCACTTTCAGTGATTTAAATTTACCCAAAGAGCTTCTACGAGTATTAGATGACATTGGTTATGAAAAACCATCACCTATTCAGTCGGCAAGTATCCCAGTATTACAAAGTGGCGCTGATATTATTGGTCAAGCTCAAACAGGAACAGGAAAAACGGCGGCTTTTGCTTTACCGTTACTTGCCAAAATAGATGTTAACCTTAGAAAACCTCAAGCACTTGTCTTAGCACCAACACGAGAACTTGCTATACAAGTTGCCGAAGCAATCAATACCTATTCAAAATATTTAAAGGGTTTTCAAGTAGTACCTATTTATGGCGGACAATCTTTTCCAGTTCAATTAAAACAATTAGCGAGAGGACCTCAAGTCATTGTTGGTACGCCTGGGCGTGTAATGGATCATATGCGTAAAGGAAAAATCAATTGGGACCACATGCATACTTTAGTGCTTGATGAAGCTGATGAAATGTTAAGAATGGGCTTTTTGGAAGATGTTGAGTGGGTATTAGAACAAACTCCGAGTGATCGTCAAATAGCATTATTTTCTGCAACCATGCCTAAAGAAATAAAAAGAGTTGCAGACAAGTTTTTAAATAAACCACAAGAAATTAGAATTAAAACGAAAACATCGACGGCACCAACAATAGAGCAGTCCTATTTATCTGTATCGCATCATAATAAATTAGATGCGTTGACACGTATTTTAGAAGTTGAAGAAACCGATGCCATCATTATCTTTGCAAGAACTAAAACGGCAACAGTCGATTTAGCCGATAGATTATCTGCAAGAGGTTTTGCCGCTGCTGCAATTAATGGTGATATGCAACAGTCTGCTAGAGAGAAAACAATTGCTCAATTAAAAAATGGTCGTTTAGATATATTAATTGCTACAGATGTTGCTGCGCGAGGATTAGATGTACCTAGAATCTCTCATGTAATAAATTATGATATTACTCAAGATGTAGAGTCTTATATTCATCGTATTGGACGAACTGGTCGCGCGGGTAAAGAAGGAAAAGCGATTTTATTTGTTACGCCTCGTGAAAAGCGTATGTTATTTTTAATTGAAAAAACGACAGGGAAAAAGATTACACGAATTTCATTACCAACAACGGATCAAATTAATGATCAGCGTGTAGATCGTTTTAAAGCAAAAATTACAGAAAAAATCAATTCGGGAAAGTTAGACCCATATTTAGAAATCCTGCAAAATTACCAATTAGAAACCGACCAAACAGGTATTCAAATTGCTGCAGCATTAGCCAGTTTAGCGCATGATAAATCACCATTACTGGTTGAAGATTTACCATCACCAAAAATGCAACAAAGGGAAAAAAGAGAGCGTTCCGATAATGACCGTAGTAGAGGCAGAGATAGAGATAGAAAAAAACATAGAAAAGGGCAAGATGGAGAAAGCCGATCAGGAAAAGATTTTCCTAAAGACGCAGAAAAATTATCGGATCACCCAACCATAGAAATGCAACGTTATGTGTTGATGGTTGGTTTTCAAGCTGGCATTAAACCGGGAAATGTTGTTGGTGCCATTGCGAATGAAATTGATATTGAAAGTAAATATATTGGGCACATAAAAATTTATGATGACTTTACCACCGTTGATCTTCCAGGAAAATTACCAAAAGATGCGCTTGGTCATTTAAAGAAAGTGAGAGTTTGTGGAAAAGCAATGAACATCACTAAAGCGGCTGATTTTAGTGTTGATAAATTAAATAAATCATCAGGTCAAGATTATAAAAGCAAGTCAGGAAAAAGTGATGATGACAAAAAAAGCTTTTCAGATAGAAAAAGAAAACCTAGGCGTTCAAAAAATAAATAAGATGAGATTATGAGCGACAACAAGCCTGATAATACGACCGAACCGTTAGGTAAAAACATGATGACCATTGCTTGGATTATTGCAATTGGTTTAGCAACATGGATTTTTGGAGGAATAGAAGACAGACAAAACAATCCCAACCAATCGCCACTAAGTTCTAAAAATAATCAGCAGATCATTGTTGAGTTGACTCAAAATCGTTATGGACATTATGTTGTTAACGGTACAGTTAATGGTAAAGCCGTTACTTTTATACTTGATACTGGTGCAACTGATGTTGCAATACCTGGAGAGTTAGAAAATTATTTACAGCTTGAAAGAGGTTATGCTGTTGACGTGTATACAGCTAACGGTACAGCAAAAGCTTATTTAAGCAAAATCAATTACATTGAAATAGGCGATATAAAACTTGATCATGTTCGAGCTTCTATTAATCCCAGTATGGAAGGTAAAGAAATATTATTAGGCATGGCCGCTCTTAAACAGTTAGAGTTTCGACAAAAAGGAAAACGATTAACACTTATTCAAACGCTTTAAAAGATTAGAGGGATGTGTTTTTTATAGTGTATGTCTTGTTTTCAAAGTCTTTGATAGCGCGCATTTTCGATTTATGCCTACCATCAATGTAGTCAGGCAGAATCGCAATGCCATTGCTTATTACTTTGCTTTGTCTCATAGTGAGAGTATTTCTCAGTCATTGAGTCGTATTAGAAAGGAAATGGCAGACGGGCAGTGGTCGGAAACGATAGAGAAGAACGAAAAGGAGTTAGATGTTGTAAAATGAGCCTGACCTGTATTCGTATTTATGATCGTAGTTTTTTTTCATTTTAGCAAATTATAATCACACGTTTTACCAAACGACATCATAAAAATTACCATCATAAGTTTTAGATTAAAAAAGCCAAAATTATCAGTTGCGATAATTTTGGCAGATTAAAAACTAAATTTTAAAGTTACGATATTTGCTGTTTAATTAATTCCTCATGACTCTGCCAATAGCCTATGCTATTGTTGGCATGTTTAACAAAGAATCTTAAACATTCTACTTTCAATTTAATGTAGTAGTTAATCCCTTTCTTTTTCCATTTCGACTGACACTCCTAATTTTTATTTTTAAATCAGGTAACACTTTAACAGGTTTAATATATGGTTTCCAAGGTTTTCCCTGTTGTTGATATTCTATGGTTAAGGCTGGAATTGCCAAGTTCATCATTAGCTTTTGTTTTTCAATTCTAGCTCCAACTAACGGTAACCTATAATTAATGATTGATTTTTCAAGTTTTGGTAATTCTTTTTGACCTAGGATATTAACAAACCGATTCCAATCCACCTCTTGGTCTATTTTTGCGGTTGCCGAAAAGAAATCAGATGTTCTATTATACAAAGCACCTTGATTATTGTATGCAACCTCCCAATCAGCTTTATGCCAAGCCCTTTCAGCCAAAGCAAGAAGCCTAGGATAGATCTGATATTCTGCTTGCTCTTTAGTACGTACAGTCTCACTCCATAGTTGTCCTTGAATCCCTGCGGCAATTGATCCCTTTTTTAGGGGGGAATGGGTTATATGACCTAACTCATCTCGTTGCAATCTATCATCTATGGAATAATGACGCCCATCTGAACCTACCCAAATCTCAGCATGAATTGGTAAATTATCTGGCATAAATTGAAATACTTTTTTGCTACTGATATGCCGTGATGCCCACGAATAACCACCTTCCTCTGGAATTGCTTCGTAGGGGAAATCAAAATATAGTGCATCAGGTGTAGACAATACAACATCCCAACCTTGGTTAATTTGTTTATGAGCAACTAAATGTCCTTCCCATGATAAAACATCCCATGTGTTAGATTGAACATCTTGAGGTAGTTTGTCATGGGCTTTATTCATTCCATCACTCCAACCTGCAGGCTGAATATCTTGTTTAAGTAAAAAATTAGATACCCTTTGAATAAAGTACCCTGTTAATTGGTCGGCCTGAGTTACTCCTACAGAGTTATTTGACAGAAATTTTTTACACTGGGGTGATTTAGTCCATGCTCCTGCAGTCTCATCACCACCTAAATGGTAAACAGTAAGAGGGTGATTTACTTTGGTATGGACCTTTTTTAACTCCTTAATGATCTTTTCGATAAATCGATAGGTAGATGCCATACAAACATTTAATGTGTTGTCATTGTAAAACTGAATACTTTCATAGGATGTTAAATCTTCATAGTCGGTAAGTAAAAATTCTTTTGCTAATTTTGGCTGATTAAGTGCCATAAAATGGCGATATCGAACTTCCATTGATTTTATTGCTGCGCGCGAATGTCCTGGCATATCAAATGATGGAATAATATTAATATGACGAGCGGTTGCAGCATTTAATATTTCTTTGTATTCTTTAATTGAAAAAAATTGTGGTTCTTCATTCGTAGATTTAGGACCACTACCTAATTGCGGAATCAAACAAGTGTCCTCACTTAGATTATGGCATCGTTTGCTACCGACAAGGGTCAATTCGGGTAAATCTTTAATTTGTAACCGCCATCCTTCATCATCACCTAAATGTAGGTGTAATTTATTAAGTTTATATGCGGCCATTTGATCAAGTAAATCTAGAATGAATGCTTTACCTAAAAAATTTCTTGCTAGATCAATGTGCATGCCTCTAAATTGATACCTAGGACTATCTTCAATTTTAATGAGAGGTATAATGGTGCTATTTAATGACTTTAATCCAGCAAGGCTTTGCAAGGCGTAAAAGGCACCAGTAGCATTATCACTAGCAATTGTTATCTTTGAACTAGTAATATCTAGTGTGTAACTACCTAAACTCTTTTTCCCATTTGTTTTGATTATATCAATAGGAATTCCATTTTTGTTAAAACTAAGGCCTAAAAATCTTAATCTATCAAAAGCGGCATTTAGCTGTTTCATAGGAAAATCACTTTGCCGTATATTAACGCCTATGTGTAAATCAAGATAAAGATCATTATTGGTAGTAATAATAGACTTTGGTCTTGGAATTATCCCACTACCATTTTTTGAATTTATGGTGCGGTTGGTAGCGTATTTTTGATAAAGGTATTCAGGAGTTGCTCGAATTGTTTTGTCTTGGCTACCCCGAAAAAAAGTAGATTTATAGTTATGCAATGGAGTTGCAAACTTTAGAATTTCTAAATTTGTCTCTGAGTCAATTAAAATTTTTGTTGACGCGATTGTCCTTGAGTCTAGACTTTTTACTACTATGTACATATTAGGCATAAATTCAGCATCTGAGATATGATAATTTTTGCTAATAAAATCAATGTTAATGACATTTCCTGAAGCTAAACCTTTGTAATATTTACCTGGACCTATTCTATGAAGGTCTCCATTAATATGTTCAATCATTAACTCACCAGGAATTGATGCGACTACTGGATCGACTTGGCTAAAATAGATAGACCAATTATCATATAAAAAATCTATTTTACTTGTAAGTGAGATACGACTCACATAACAAGCGCCTTTTTTAAAAACAACCGAATCATTATTCTGGTTTTTATTTTTTATTTTTGTAGTTATTTTGCAATCACGCTCTTTATTTGCAATTATAGTGTGTTTTACACGCAACGTTTGCGCCATTTTATCTAAAATATTTTGCTTTTTTAACGTTGTAATCGCAGGTTCAGTTGCACCGCTAATATTTTGCAATGCTTCTCCACAACAAAAATTGGAATAACAAATTAAGCAGATCATTATTGTAATAATTTTCATAGACATGTTGTACCCCTCAATATTGAGTTATATTGTTCACTAATAATTTTCAAAATTCCAACTAATGACAATAACTATAGTAGGACAATAGCATTATATTGCAAATTAAACTAATTGAGGAGTTGATAAGTTGGTTAATTAGTGTACGAGAAAAAGACCAGTTCGTGATTGTTGTTCTAAAAAACACAGCAAAAAGAGAGAGTGTGAACTGGAAGTAGCGCTACATGAATCGAGGGCTGATGTTTCTAATGACCGAATAAAAAAGAATGATGAGGATGAGACTCCAAAAATAAAAATAGCATTGTCATCCCCGAGGTGTTTTGTCGGGGTTCTTGTTAGCGATTATAGCGAGCTTACCAAATTTTAACTCTATCTTTTTCTTCTCGAAACATTTTGTCTTTAGCTTTAACATCATAAGCTTTAATAAATTCTGGCATATTCATTAAAGGTCCATTAACTCTAAAATTAGCTGGGGAATGAGGATCGGTTGTTAAACGGTTTCTTAGTGCTTTTTCTCTGTATTTATAAGCCCATACTTGTGCCCAGCCTATAAAAAATCGTTGCTCGCCGGTGAATCCATCGATTATTTTATCGGATGAATTTATCTGAGATATTTTGTAGGCTTTGAAAGCAATCGTTAAGCCGCCTAAGTCGCCAATATTTTCACCCAAGGTTAAATCACCATTGATAAATTCGTTTGGCAAAGCTTCAAACAAGGAGTACTGATCAGCAAGTTTTTGTGTACGTTTTTTAAATTCATTTAGATCCGCTTGAGTCCACCAATTTTTTAATACACCATCGCCGTCAGATTTTGCACCTTGATCATCAAAACCGTGGCCCATTTCGTGACCAATAACCGCGCCAATGGCTCCATAGTTAATTGCGTCATCAGCATTCATGTTAAAGAATGGTGGTTGCAATATTGCTGCAGGAAAAACAATTTCGTTGATACTGGGATTGTAATAAGCATTAACGGTTTGAGGTGTCATTGCCCATTCTTCTTTATTGATTGGTTGATCGAGTTTGTTTATTTCACGTTGATAATGAAATTGTGATGCACGAATGTAATTACCAACTAAATCATCTTCTTTTATTATTAGTTGGCTATAGTCTATCCATTTATTGGGATAACCAATTTTAGGATTAAATTTTTCAAGTTTGATTAATGCTTGTTTTTTAGTTTTTTCTCCCATCCAGTCTAAATTAATGATAGCGTTTTTATAGGCGGCTCTAAGGTTTTCAACAAGTTGAATCATTTTTTTCTTGGCTTGTGGTTGAAAATATTTTTTGACGTAAGGTTTTGCTACTATTTCACCAATTAGTTTATCAACTGAATTCACGGCTCTTTTCCAGCGTTTTGAGCTTGTTGGGATGCCCGATAATTTTGTTGAATAAAAATCAAAATGAGATTGATAAATTTTTTCAGTTAAATTAGTTGAATAAGTATTGATTAAATGCCATTTAAAATAATCCTTCCAATCGTTGACTGATGTTTTTGAGAACAAGCTGGTAAAAGGTTTGAAATATGATATTTCTCGTATGATAATGTGAGCCTGATTTGGAATTTTTGATTCATTAATAAAGTGTTTCCAATTAAAATTAGGGAAAAGTTTTGATAAATCCGAAAGTTTAATTTTGTTATACGTTTTATCACGATCCCGTTGCTCATTACGAGACCAATGAATATTTGCAATGGCGGTTTCTAATACCATTATTTTTTTCGCTTTATTCTTGGTTTGTTTCAATCCCAATATGGATAACATTGTTGTTATATGTTCTACATAGTCTGTTTTAAGTTGAGTAGATTGTGGATCTGTTTTTAAATAATAATCTCTATCGGGTAAGCCAAGTCCTGATTGAGTTAAAAAAGTAATGTAATTTTTAGGTTGCTTTGGATCGATGTCAATAAATAGAGAGAACGGAGGATTGCTCGCAAGTTTATTGCTTTGTGAAAAATATGCAGAAATGTCTTGATGGTTATTGATTTGATTAATTTTTTTGAGTTCTTTTAACCGCATAGCGTAAATCTCGGGCGGCTTGCCCCCGAGCTGGATAGTGTA
>CAYZBK010000061.1:0-13251 GCA_964476655.1 uncultured Kangiella sp.
GTTCAATGATGGTGCGTACTTTAACGAATTATTGAGGTTCTGTCCATAGGCTAGCTTGCTGATACTAGATGAGCTAAAACACACACTTTGTTCTTCAAATCGAGTTTACCAGCAAAATATGATTAATATTGAATGACAATTTTTCTCAGACCTTTTTTATTAAAAATAAAGGTTCAATTTGCTATAGTCGCTTTCAAAATATTATAATGCTCAACAATAGTGATTGGCTTAGAGGTTCTCATTTTATATGTCTCCAAATTTAACAGAAAGCGACATTAAACTTATTAACCGTGTACAGCGTAATTTTCCGTTGTGCTTAGATCCTTTTTCCGTGATTGCTAAAGAGCTTGGGTTGGAAAAGGATTGGGTAATAAAGCGTTTGAATGAGTTGAAGGATATGGATATTATTAGCCGTTTTGGTTCTATTGCTAAGCGTAAAAAGAACAGTTTTAGTACATTAGCGGCGCTCAAAGTTCCTATAGAAAGAATTGAAGGTGTGGCACATTTGATTAGCTCTTATGATGAAGTTACTCATAACTATCAGCGTGAACATGAATATAACCTTTGGTTTGTTATTCAAAGCAAATCGGAATCAAAAGTTAATGGTGTGTTAGATGATTTAAAAGAACATATGGATTTTCCGATGCTTAACTTGCCAATTTTAGAGTCTTACCATAACGATCGAGTGATCACTTTATGATTGATATCAACCAACAACGAAAGATTTTAAAACAACTATCAAGTGGTTTACCTATTTGTGAAAACCCATATAAAGAAGTGGCTGATGTTTCGGGTGTTGATGAAAGTGAACTTTTTGAATTTGTAAAAGATTTATTAGACTCAAACGTTATTAGCCGTTTTGGAATGGTTGTTAATCAAGAGGCTGTTGGTTATGAAGAAAATGCGATTGTGGTTTGGGACATTCCTGATGATGAAGTCGATCAAATTGGTGCTTTATTAGGCTTACAGGAAAAAATAAGCTTGTGCTACAGACGGCAAAGACAGTTGCCTAATTGGCCTTACAATTTGTACACATTATTACACGGAAAAACAAAACAAGATTTAACCACGGAGCTGAATAAAATTGTTTCTTCCAATGGCATAGAAAATTACGCTTGCGATATGTTAGTTAGCACTAGAACATTTAAGCATTCAAGCGCGAGATATGATTATTAGTCAATAATGCTCATGAGTGCCTAATGCTGTTCATATTTAATACGAACAGTCATGATGAAAGTCATTAGTGGCGTTTTTTATTTTTTGTAGAATTTTTATTTCTGGCGCGTTTCTGTTGAACATTTTTGTCTTCAGGAATTAAGTGCTCGGAACCACTTCCTATCAGATCTTCTCGGCTCATTTCAATAAGCGCTTTTCTTAACATAGGCCAATTTTTTTCATCATGGTATCTTAAAAAACCTTTATGTAATCGTCTTCTTTCAAGATTTTTTTCAGTGTAAACAGATTCACTTTTGTAAGTGACTTTAGTGAGTGGATTCTTTTCTGAATGATACATGGCGGTTGCTAAAGACATTGGTGAAGGGTAAAAATTTTGAACCTGGTCTAATCTAAATTTGTTACGTTTTAACCATAAGGCTAAGTTAAGCATATCAGTATCGTCACTACCCGGATGAGCAGCAATAAAATAAGGAATTAAATATTGTTTTTTACCCGCCTCTTTAGAAAATTGCTCAAACATATTCTTGAAATCATTATAACGACTCATTTCAGGTTTCATCATTTTGTCGAGGGTGTTTTTTTCACTGTGTTCAGGCGCTATTTTTAAATAGCCTCCCACATGATGAGTGACTAATTCTTTAACATATTCAGGATCAACAACGGCTAAGTCATACCTTAAACCTGAGGCTATCGCAACGCGTTTAATACCAGGAAGAGCCCGTGCTTTGCGATAAAGCTGAGTCGTTTGACTATGATCGGTGATCAGGTTGCTACAAATAACAGGGTAGACACAAGATAATTTCCGACAATTTTTTTGAATTTCATCATCTTTACAATTGAGATGATACATATTAGACGTTGGGCCGCCTAAGTCAGAAACCGTACCAGTAAACCCAGGCACCTTGTCTCGCATTTCTTCAATTTCTTTAATCACAGATTCATGTGAGCGACTTTGAATGATTCGACCTTCATGCTCAGTGATAGAGCAAAAAGTACAGCCACCAAAGCAGCCGCGCATGATATTAACTGAGAAACGAATCATCTCATAAGCGGGGATCCTAGCGTCACCATAAATAGGATGAGGAACACGTTCATATTCTAAATCAAATACACCATCAATTTCGTTAGTTTCTAATGGGATTGGTGGGGTATTTACCCAAACTTCTTTGCTGCCATGTTTTTGCACTAAAACTCTGGCGTTATGTGGATTAGATTCTAAATGTAAAATTCGTGATGCGTGTGCATAGAGCGCAGAATCGCCTTTTATTTTTTCAAAAGAGGGCAGTCTAATAACGGTTGTTGCGTTATCTAATTTAGCTTTACCCATTAAAGGCATTGGTACAATTTTAATCGGGATCTGTAGGTTTTTCGGAGTACTTTTACTTTTGCAAGCATCTGAGCTTGGTTCTTTATAATCGTATGGGTTTGGTTGGCTGTTTTCTATCATTTCATTCAGTAATTGTTTATCAGAAGGCCAATCAATTCGAGTCGAATCAACTTCTGTCCAGCCTGAGGGTAGCTGATCTCTAATAATTGTCGTACCAGCAATATCGGTTAATTCTTCAATAGGACGACCAATAGAAAGTTGGTGAGCGATTTCAGCCATGGCTCTTTCGGCATTACCATAAAGTAAAATATCGGCTGCGGAATCTACCAAAACTGAACGTCTTACCTCATCACTCCAATAGTCGTATTGTGCTATGCGACGTAAACTGGCTTCTATTCCACCAATGATTGTTGGTGTGTTTGGATAAAGCTCTCGGCATTTTTGGGTGTAAACAATAACGGCGCGGTCAGGCCTTTTTCCGGCGACTCCATGAGGTGTATAGGCATCATCATTGCGAATTTTACGGTCAGCCGTATAACGATTGATTAATGAATCCATATTGCCGGCCGTAATGCCAAAAAATAAGTTGGGCTCCCCTAATGCTTTAAATGATTCAGCATCATTCCAATCAGGCTGGGCGATAATACCGACCCGAAACCCTTGGGATTCTAAAAAACGACCAATAACCGCCATACCAAAACTTGGATGGTCAACGTAAGCATCACCAGAGATAATAATAATATCGCAACTATCCCAACCTAAAATGTCCATTTCTTCACGAGACATCGGCAAAAATTTCGCGCGACCATAGCACTCCGCCCAATATTTTGGGTAGGAAAATAAATTTTTAGAAGCGCTAATCATCGTGTCGAGGTTGTCTGCTAATTATTATGCGGTTAGTCATTGTGTGGCTCTGCTTAAGGGCGCGTATTCTCTCAATTATGGCGCAAAATATCACTTGTTTTTGATTGATTTGAGAAAATAGTTGAGTATTTTAGTAGGAATTAGCTAAAAAGAGTCTAATTTAATCAGTTTTTAGATAATGTACTGGCTTGAGGGTGAGGATGGCTGAATATTTCGATCTTATTAAAAGTCTTATCTGGAAAAATAACTCTGTGTTATGATGTTGGCGCTTTAACAGGGCAACATGGTTAAACTCCATGGCTGTACCCGCAACTGTAAAGAGAGTTAAATTCTCTAAGCCAGAAAACCTGTTAATTTATTAGAAAACTGGTAGTAGAAAAGAGTTACAAAATTCGAGTTTTAAAACTCATTATATTGTTCCGGGCGGGTTACTCGGTGGCATGATGAAAATGGTTAAGTAGTATTTTTTCATCTTCCTCCTTTGATCCTCTTTGCAACAGAAAATTGGATCAAACTTGTCACTAGAAAAAACATCATTTTTGCCATCTTTAGATGAAGCTAATCAATTAACTGAGATTGACACTTTTTCTGTGGAAGTTGGTAGCACAGATGCAGATTTTATCGAAACAGATCTTATAGAAATAGATCTTATAGAAAAAAGTATTGTCGAAACAGACAAGCAAAATAATAACGTCATTTTTGAAGCAAAAGATCTATGTTGGCAGGTCGACTCTTACCAAATATTAAAAAATCTCAATTTTGAAATTAAGAAAAACCAATTCATTGGTTTGATTGGTCCAAACGGCGCAGGTAAATCATCGTTGCTTAGATGTTTGTATGGTAAACATAAATTATCCAGTGGTTTATTAAATTTCAAAAATAAAAAAATCAATCAATATTCTCGCCGTGAGTTAGCACAAAAAATAGCGGTTGTCGTTCAAGAGCCCCCAACTCATTTTGATATGAATGTTTTTGAAGTGGTCTCAATGGGATTGATCCCTCACCGTTCATTATTCTCTTTAACTTCCGATAACGATAAAAAATTAATCGTTGATGCGATTAGCTCAGTTGAACTGAGTGAAAAAGAAAACGCAGCATTTAATACCTTATCCGGTGGCGAAAAACAACGGGTGATGGTAGCAAGAGCGATTGTTCAACAGCCTCAAATATTATTACTAGACGAGCCAACCAATCATCTTGATATTCAACACCAGATTGAAGTACTTAGATTAGCAAAAAACATGTCCATCACTGTAGTACTCAGTATTCATGATCTCAATATGGCCGCTAATTTTTGCGACCAATTAATTTTATTAGACCAAGGGAAAATTGTCTCATCAGGTACCAGTGAAGAAGTTTTAACCAGTGATAATTTAAAAGAAATTTTTCATATTAATGCAAAAATCGATGCGAATCCCTTTCACAACAATCCAAGAATAACCTTTAATTTTAACTCAGATAAAAATAAGAATGAAAAGGAGGCTTAGCTAATGTCAAAATATTTTTTAATCGCTTCTTCTTCCACTATTTTATTGTTAGTAACGTTGCTGATGGCTATTGGTTATGGTGGCGTTGACATTTCTTTTAGTGAAACATTCGAAATATTATTCTTTTGCTCTTCTGATATTCAAACTCAAATAAACTCAAGTTGTACCGTTGACCCCATTTACCAAAAAATCATTTGGGAAATTAGGTTACCAAGAATTCTTATGGCGTTATTAACCGGCGTCGGCTTATCGATTACTGGAGCAATTTTACAATCCGTGACGCGTAACCCATTGGCTGATCCTTATCTTTTTGGAATTTCATCAGGCGCGTCGCTGGGGGCAGTCTTAGTGATTTCTACCTTTTCAGGCAGTATGATATCCATTACTTTTGGCGCATTATTAGGCGGCATGTTTTCTGTTGTACTCATGCTAACGCTTGCCGGAAATGCGGTGATGCAGGTAGAGCGTTTATTATTATCCGGTGTTGCGGTTTCTTTTATGTTAGGGGCATTTACCAGCCTAATAATTTATTATTCAGATCCAGAAACTGCCAGCACATTATTATTTTGGATGATGGGAAGTTTTTCAAATAGTGAGTGGAATGAACTGCCTCTTCCTGCAATCAGTATCACTTTAGGATTAATCATCTTTATGATTTATCGACGTTGGATTAGTGCGATTCAGGCGGGAGATGAAGGTGCTTTTACTTTGGGTGTGCCAGTCAGTCAATTACGATTAGTGATGTTAATTATTTGTTCAATCATTACAGCCGTTTTAGTCGCTCAAGTTGGTGGCATTTCTTTTGTTGGTTTAATGATCCCGCATATTTGTCGTTACTTAGTCGGCGCACAATTGCACCGAGTGTTATTTATGTGTGTAGTAATTGGCGGCAGTTTTATGATTTGGGTAGATGTAATTGCACATTCAATTTTAGAAGATCAGGTTTTACCGATAGGCATAGTAACTTCTGTTATTGGTAGTTTATTTTTCTTTATTATTTTAAAAACAAGACGTCAATAATGATCTTGTATGATTTCACATGATTTTAGGAAGTGACATGTTCAATGTATTACCAGTAGATTATTCTAAAAAAGATAAAATTCAACATAGGATCGATCAAAAAACAAAACCTCAAGGTTCGTTAGGTCAATTAGAAAAGCTCGCATTGCAATTAGCGCTAATTGTTAATCAAGCTGATGACAATAAAGAAATTGACAGAATCGAGATAAGTAATCCAACCATGCTAGTTTTCGCTGGTGATCATGGGATCGCGAGAGAGAATATTAGTATCGCTCCTTCGGAAGTTACCCAACAAATGGTTCATAATTTTCTTAATGGAGGCGCAGCAATAAACTGTTTTTGTAAAATCAATCAAATGCAACTTGAAGTTATCGATGCCGGAATCTTAAATAAGATAAACGATGAACGACTCATTCAACAATCGTTAGGTTTTGGTACTAAAAACTTTGTTAATGATTCGGCCATGACCATGGAACAAGTGAATAAAGGGCTCGAGTTAGGAAAGAAAGTGATTGAAAAGCATATTAAACAAAGTGTAAATTGTTTCGCTTTCGGAGAAATGGGAATTGGCAATACCTCATCGGCTTCTGCAATACAAAGTGTATTAACTCAACAATCAGTTGAAGCTTGTGTGGGTCGTGGCACAGGGATTGATGATAAAACGTTTGGGAAGAAATTAACTTTAATAACTCAGGCTATCGAATTCCATCAATCAAACCTAGGCTCAAAACTACAAGAGCCAATGCAATTAATGGCAGCAATGGGAGGTTTTGAAATTGTTCAAATGGTTGGAGCTATGCTTGCTGCAGCGGAAAATCGTTCTTTAATTTTAGTCGATGGTTTTATTGCTACTTCAGCAGCATTATTAGCCACAAGAATACAGCCGTACAGCAGAGAATATATGGTGTTCTGTCATCAATCAGAAGAGCAAGGACATCAGAATATGTTAAATGAATTATCAGCTGAACCTCTGCTAAATTTAGGTTTACGACTTGGTGAAGGAACGGGAGCGGCATTAGCCATTCCACTGATTAAAGCGGCAGCCTCTTTTTATAATGATATGGCAAGTTTTGAAGGCGCTGGCGTAACAGCGGTTTAATCAGACATGTCTAATATCTTCATAAAGTTTAATCAATCAATAAAAGCACAATGGAATTTGTTACTGATTGCTTTGGTATTTTTTACCCGAATTCCTGTTGCTAAATTCACTGATTTTAATCAACAACGATTAAATCAATCGAGTCGCTATTTTTCTTTGGTTGGCTGGATTGTCGGCGGAGTTAGTAGTGCCGTTTTTTTAGTGATGAATATTTATTTTTCAGATAATATTGCTCTATTATTTTCTATGTTGATAAGTGTTTTTCTAACCGGTTGTTTTCATGAAGATGGCTTGGCGGATACTTGTGATGGATTTGGTGGAGGCTGGAAGAAGCAAGATAAATTAAATATCATGAAAGACTCTCGACTAGGAACTTATGGTGCGGTTTCTTTATGGTTTATTTTAACCCTTAAATATTTTTTGTTATTAGAGACCAATGCCATTGTTATTGCTCTATTAATCGCTCATCCGCTAAGTCGTAGTATTTCAAGTGCCATGATCTATTTTCTTCCTTATGTCATGGATGAGGAAAAATCTAAAATAAAACCGTTAGCTGAATCTCATCGAACGAGTGATTTTTTAATCAATATGCTCTTTGGGTTAATGGGGTTGATACTGCTTACTCACGCCATTCATTCTCTGATTTTATTGTTTGCTTTATTGATTGCGTTTTTTATCTTAAGAAAGATTTTTATCTCTCAAATTGGCGGGTTTACCGGTGATACCTTAGGGGCTACTCAGCAAATATCTGAAATCGTCATTTATATGATGTTAGTTGTTTTTTTAGGCTCTACCGGCAGCCTGTTTGGTAGTTCAATATGATTCATTTAATTCTCGGTGGTGCTCGTTCAGGTAAAAGTAGTTATGCAGAATCTTTAGCAATATTGGCAGCAGAATCATCAAACAAAACCATTTCCTACTTGGCGACGGCGATAGCTCAAGATGATGAGATGAAGGCACGAATCAAGCGTCATCAATTAGACCGACCAAAAGATTGGAAGGTGATTGAAGAGCCTCTATTATTGACTGAGAAATTGAACCAATTAAATGATAATAATCAATTGATTATTATTGATTGCATGACCCTTTGGATCACCAATTGGTTATGTTTGAACGAGGGTGATGGTGTCAATAATTTATCTTCTTGGGAACAAGAGAAATCAACATTTATTAGCCAACTAAAAAAATCAAAAGCAACAATACTTATCGTCAGTAATGAAACAGGCAGTGGCATCATACCGCTAGGAACGCTTAACCGACAGTTCGTTGATCATGCCGGTTGGTTAAATCAAGAAATAGCTCAAGTTTCTCAACAAGTAACATTAGTTGTAGCCGGATTACCGCTTGAATTAAAAAATACCTCTAAGGTGTTAAATTAAGTATGAAAACTCAACTATTAATGCTTCGACATGGTGAACCTGAAATTCGTAATTGTTTATTAGGTAGAACCAATCCTTTGTTAACTGATAAAGGTTGGCAACAACTACAAATAGCTTCATCGAAACTAAAAGACATTACATTAGTTATTACTAGTCCTCTTTTACGTTGTGTAAAATTCGCAACTGATTTTTCTAACTCTAATAACATAGAACTAATATGTGACGACTTATGGCAGGAGTGTAACTTTGGTGAATGGGATGGTATTGATTATTCAATATTAAAACAACAGCAACCTCAAAAGTTAGCCAGCTTCTTAGATAATCCGGCGGTTCATACTCCGCCTAATGGCGAAAGTTTATTAGACTTTAATGACAGAGTTAAAAGCGCTTTAACAAAATTGATTGAGAATTATAAAGGTCATAAGATTTTATTGGTTACCCATGGCGGAGTGATAAGAAGTCTCATTGGTGACTGTTTAAAGTTAAATACATCATCAGATACAGAATTAATTAATTCGCCTTTTCAACAGTTGGGGATTGAGTATGGAAGTCTTAGTCAAATTAATTATTATCAAGATGAGTTTATTTATTCTCAAATGATTTATATGAATCAACTGCCAAGTGATGAGAGTTGTAATCAGCATGAATAAAAAGCTCAATGTAAAAGGCAGCTTGATGGTACAAGGAACCACTTCAGATGCGGGAAAAAGTATTTTGGTTGCTGGTTTATGTCGAGTGCTTAAAAGAAAGGGAATTTCTGTAGCGCCATTTAAACCTCAAAATATGGCTTTGAATAGTGCAGTAACACCCGAAGGTGGTGAAATTGGACGGGCGCAAGCATTGCAAGCTGTGGCTTGTGGTTTGGAGTTACAAACTGATTTTAATCCTGTTTTACTTAAACCAAGCAGCGATATGAAATCACAAGTGATTATTCATGGGCAAGTTGTATCAGATTTAGCATCAAGCCAGTTCAGTAGTATTAAAGAAATGGCATTTGACCAAGTTCTAGAGTCTTACGCTCGATTAAAAAAACAATTTGATGTGGTATTAATCGAAGGTGCTGGCAGTCCTGCTGAAGTTAATTTAAGAGCGAATGATATTGCTAATATGGGTTTTGCTGAAGAAGTTCAGTGTCCGGTTATCTTGATTAGTGATATTGATCGAGGTGGTGTGTTTGCGCATTTAATGGGAACTCTCGATATTCTTTCATCAAGTGAAAAAAAATTAGTTAAAGGATTTGTTATTAATAAATTTAGAGGTAGTTTAGAGTTATTAAAAGACGGATTAGATTGGTTAGAAGATAAAAGTAATAAACCCGTTTTAGCTGTGCTGCCTTATATGCAAGATTTGAAACTTGATGCTGAAGATGCGATTAATATTAATCAATTGAATTCACAAAAGACGGCTAACGAAGTAATTAATATTAAAATATTATGCTTTCCTCGAATTAGTAATCACACAGACTTTGAACCGTTACTTGCCAACGAACAAGTTAAAATAGAATTCATTAGAGATAAAAGTGATTTGTCAGGTGCCGATTTAATTATATTACCAGGAAGCAAAAATGTTAGAGATGATCTTGAGTTTTTAAAGGCTCAAGGTTGGCATCAAGGGATCCAAAAACATTGTCGATACGGTGGCAATGTTTTAGGTATTTGTGGTGGTTTTCAAATGCTAGGGGAAATTATTACTGACAGTTTTGCTGTTGAAGGTCATTCAGGGTCTAGCGAAGGATTAAACCTTTTAGCCATGAAAACAGAACTGTTAAAAGAGAAGTCCTTAAAACAAGTGAGCGGCCATTACCAATTTCAACAGTTCAGCGGTGATTTAAAAGGTTATGAAATCCATAATGGATCTTCCAGCGGAAAAGCTCTTAGAAGTCCTTTTTGTCAATTAATAGATCAACAAGAGCTGAAATATAATGATGGTGCTATTTCTGAAGATGGAATTGTTATGGGGACTTACCTTCACGGTTTATTCGAAAATAAAGAATTAACTGAGTCTCTTTTGGAATGGGTCAGTGGAAAACAACAACAAGCATTTAATTGGAATGATGTCCGTGAAGCTGAGTTGAATCGTTTAGCCGATATGCTTGAAGAAAATTGTGATATCAATCAAATTTTATCAATGATTAATTAACCGCATTTTAACTGGTAGGTAACGCTATGTCAGAACATGAAAAAAAATTGTCTGAAGAAGAAAATAAAAAATTAGAACAAGAAAAACATAAAAAAAAGTCACAGAAACATAAAGAAAAAGTCGACGCAAGCATTGCAAAAGCGCAAGAAGAAAGAGGCCTTGTTTTACTCATTACTGGAAATGGTAAAGGTAAAAGCACGGCGGGTTTTGGCGTAGTAACTCGATGTGTTGGTCATGGTTATAAAGCCGCTGTTGTACAGTTTATTAAAGGAACTTGGGATTGTGGGGAAAGAACCTTACTTGAAAAAGAAGGCGTACCTTTTACTGTAATGGCAACGGGTTTTACTTGGGAAACTCAAGATAAAGAAAAAGATATTGCAGCAGCAATTGAAGTTTGGACAAAAGCTAAAGAGTATTTAGCCGATCCCCAATATCATGTGGTTTTATTAGACGAACTAACTTACATGTTAGGTTATAAATATTTAGATAAGAATGAAATTCTTGAAGCGATCCGTAATAGACCTGCAGAGCAGTCGGTCGTTATTACCGGTCGTGGTGCGATTAAAGAGTTAAAAGAATTATCGGATACGGTGAGTGAAATTAAAGATATTAAACATGCCTACACCGCCGGTGTAAAAGCTAGAAAAGGTATTGATTGGTGATTAACATTATGGGTTTTCTATTGTTTAAAAAAAATCAAAAACTATTAGTTATTAGTTTACTGTTGGCTTTCAGTATAAACGGTCAGGCGAAGCAGAATCAATCGTTTGAAGCAAAACGAATTATTGCGCTTTCGCCGCATGCAGTTGAGTTATTATATGCGATAGGTGCTGGTGATAGAATTGTCGGCACGGTTGAATATGCAGATTATCCTAAAGAAGCATTATCCATTCCAAGAATTGGTAATTACGTTGGTATTAAAATTGAAAAAGTTTTGGCATTAAAACCCGACTTGATTGTGATTTGGAAAAATGGAAATAAAACCACAGATTTAAATAAGTTAAAGTCATTGGGTTTAACCATTCATAATTCGCAATCAAATAATATAATCGATATTACTAAAGACCTACAAACCTTAGGTGAACTAACTGGTTTACAAGATAACGCAAAAAAGATTATTGAAAAAATGAAAAGCCGTTATGAAAAAATAGTTACTCGGTATTCTAACAAAAGTGAGGTGAATGTCTTTTATCAAGTATGGCATGAACCATTAATGAGCGTAGGCGCTAATGGTTGGATAGAATCATTAATCAAAAATTGTGGAGGAAAAAACATATTCGATCAAAGTGATACGCCTTATCCACAGGTTTCTTTAGAATCAGTTCTTGCAAAAAATCCAGAAGTGATTATCATACCGCATCATTCAGGGAACGTTGGAGCCAAAACGGAAATTTGGGAAAAGTGGCCTGAGATAACGGCAATTAAAAATAACCAATATTTTATTTTAGATGGTGATTTATTGCATCGTTATACCCCAAGAGCATTAGATGGTTTAGAGCTTTTATGTAACCGAATTGATAGAGCAAGATAGGCCCTTGGTTTAATGTCGAAATAAAATTATTGAGGAAAATTAGTTAATAGAAATTTTGGAGAAGTTTTTATAAGGATGTTTATTATTTATTTTATCATAAGTTAAAGAATAGATAAGACAGTCGAGTGTTCCGAGTAAGAATCGGATATTCGGGAAGTTGGTGAAATTCCAACACTGCCCCCGCAACGGTAAAGCTGACAATGGTTAAGGTTTTTTAATGAATCTTATTAATTGAACAGATAAGTCCGGAGACCGGCTTGATTGACAATTAGTCGATGAATATTTATTCATCATTTTTTTAATACGACGCGGCGGGCGGCAAAATATAAGGTAAAAATACCATGTATAACCGATCATTTTTAAAAAGTCTTAGCACCCTAGTATTATTTTCAACTCCTATCGTTTCAATGGCAGAGCAATCAGAAAGTACCGATACTGAAAGTTCTAATACCTCCGAACAAAACATCGTTGTCGTCACCGCGAATCGAACAAAACAAAATATCAATAACTCTTTAGCGGCAATTGAAGTTATAACTCGCGAAGACATAGAAAGATTACAGCCTGAATCTATTACTGATTTATTAGAAAATGTGGTGGGTTTTGATATTGCTTATAATGGCGGAGCTGGGCAGTCTTCATCGTTGTTTACTCGAGGCACAGAGTCTGATCACACGTTAGTCTTAGTTGATGGTATTCGTGTTGGTTCTGCCACTTCTGGGAACAAATCATTCTCAACTATTCCAGTTGCACAAATTGAGCGAATAGAAATTGTTAAAGGACCTAGAGCTTCTCTATGGGGCAGTGATGCCATAGGCGGTGTTATCCAAATTTTTACTCGTCAATTAGCTAATGATGAGTACTCAATCGGTCTTTCATTTGGTTCTGATAAGTTTAAAAGCACTAATGCAAGTTTTGGTTTTGGCTCACCAAAAATACAAAATACGGTGACTTTAAGTTTTGAAGAATCCGGTGGTTATGATGTTCTTGATGATTCGACTGCTATTAGTGAAAACAGTGAACCGGATAATGATGGTTATCAAAGAATTTCGGCGGCTATTAGAGGTGTTTATGAATTATCAACAGCGACCGATTTAGATTGGGTTTTTCAATATGATGAAGGAACCAATCTTTTTGATAATAAGTGGGGAGCTAACGAAACTGATTATAACAATTATTTTTGGAATATTCGCTATACCTATCATTGGAACAACTTGAGTACAGAATTCAGC
>CAYZBK010000062.1:0-12799 GCA_964476655.1 uncultured Kangiella sp.
AAAAATATCGTACTATTATTTAATAAAGTAACTTTCAAAAATTGTAAAAGAACTTCCCCCTTAAATAGCCATAAATCATAACGGAAGCAGTCATCATGCAAGACATCATCTTGGTTTTACAAACAAATCTCAGCATATTAACCTTCGTTTGTCTGATATTTGGGCTGTTAGTTGGTAGCTTTCTTAATGTGGTCATATTCCGTTATCCCATCATGTTATTTCGTGAATGGGAATCGATGGCAAAAGATATATTAAGTGAGCGCGGGTTTAAAATATCTCCGCCTAAAGAAGCAAGCGATAAACAACCAGAAAATTTCAACATGGTAGTCCCCCGCTCTGCTTGTCCACATTGTGGACACAAAATATCAAGCCTTGAAAATATCCCTCTCATTAGTTACCTATTATTAAAAGGTCAATGTAAAAGCTGTAAAGCGCCTATTTCAATTCGCTATCCTTTTGTAGAATTACTGACAGGGCTCTGTTTTGCTCTTAGCGCTCAACATTTTGCATTTGGTTGGCCTTTGGTCGCCACATTAATTATTACCTCCTATTTTATTGCGATGAGTTTTATTGATATTGACCATCAAATTTTACCCGACACGATGACATTACCCTTAGTCTGGTTTGCCTTAGCTATTTCATTTTATTCCATATACATTCCACTAAGCACAGCCGTTGTTGGTGCTATGGTCGGTTATTTAAGCTTGTGGAGCATTTATTGGTTATTTAAACTCATCACCGGCAAGGAAGGTATGGGATATGGAGATTTTAAGCTATTAGCGGTCATAGGTGCTTTTGTCGGTTGGCAACACGTTGGTTTGGTAATTGTTCTTTCTGCCGCTGTTGGTGCGGTTATTGGCGGTTTATTATTAGCTATTCAAGGTAAAGGTAAAGAAACAAAGATCCCTTTTGGTCCTTATTTAGCGGCGGCAGGCTGGATTACACTTTTATGGGGTGATGTTATTATTGCTAACTATATGCAATTTGCTGGTTTATAAAACATTCAGACTCATTATTTATGATGCTAAAAATTGGACTTACAGGCGGCATTGCCTCAGGCAAATCTCTAGCAAGCGATTATTTTAATCAGCTAGGTGTTGACGTTATTGATACCGATAAAATTGCTCGAGAGCTCTTTAAAGACCATTCTCCTCACCTCATAGCATTAGAAGATCAATTTGGTAAAACGATCTTTTCTTCTGATGGTGTTCTTGACAGAAAGGCGCTTGCTACAATTATTTTTTCAAATAAAAAACAATTAAAATGGCTAAATGATTTTAGTCATCCATTAATCAGTGAAAAAATCATACAGCAACTTTCTCAATTAAATTCACATTATGTCATTATTGATATTCCATTATTGGTTGACATAAATGGCAATATTCCTAATCATTTGAAAAAATTAATTGACCGAGTACTCGTTATTGAAGTAAATGAAAATATACAACTAAGTCGGCTGATAAAAAGAGATAACCTTACTAAATTACAAGCATTAAAAATAATCCAGGCTCAATCATCCAATCAACAAAAGTCCCAGGTTGCTGATGACATAGTTAATAACAATGGTAAAACCATTGAACTTAAGAAACAAATTAAACAAATGCATGAGCAGTACATCACACTATCTAAAGGCTTGCACTCTTAAAGTTGATGATATTTTGCGATCCACTAAAAGATCAACGATAATCTAGTTAGATGCTAACTAAAGCTAATTTAATCTTATAATTGTATGAATCAAATACTGCCAACAAACAAACAAAATCAAAAGCCTAAAATGGTTATATTTGAATACCCAGTACAAGAAAGTATTCGTAGCTATTTAAGGCTCGAATCATTATTTAAACAGTTTCAAAGGTGTTTGCGTTTATCAAATCAAGATAGCCATTTTCATGCTCTTAAGGTGCTCTTTGAAATTTTAGAAATACTCGAACGTGGCGATACCCGATCTGAATTAATAAAAGAGCTTGCTCGTTTATTAAACTATTTTCAGTCTCTTAAAAAAAATCCTGATGTTGATAATTCTAAATTAACGCACTTTTTACAACAAATCACTCAATTAAATCAATGGATATATAATTATCAGGGAAAATTTGGTGAATCAATTAGAAGAGATCCTTTTATTGAAACAGTTAAATTTCGAACCACAATTCCTGGAGGAAGCTGCTCTTTTGATTGCCCAGATTTACATTTATTTTTGGCTCAACCAGCGGAAAAACGACGAAATGATTTAAGCCTTTGGCTAGCAGAGATAAAAGGCGTTGAAACAAGTATTGAAGTGATATTACGGCTAATACGAGAAAATGCACAGTGGGTCAATCAAACCGCCCCTCTTGGCAGTTTTATTATAGAAGCCTCACAACAACCTTTAAAGTTACTGCGCATTCGTAAGTTAGAAAATGAGCCTATTTTTCCAGAGTTTAGCTGCGGTAAACACCGTAGTGCAATTCATTTTATGACTTTTAATCAGCAACATAAAAAGTCGCCCGTTAAAGTTCCCGTTAATTTTGAATTAGCTTGTTGCCACTAAGTATTAGCTCAAATATCTAAAACAAGTTCTTAACTATTTTCTTGCCTGAAAACAAGCACCATAAAAGCAAACAATATCACTATCCAACTAAATGAGCCAGTTACAACAACATCAGTTTGTGTAGAGTGTGTTGTATATTCTGAATAATTATCATTATCAACCGATTCAATTGGCAACGAAACTAACGATGAAAATTCACTACCAGCAGTAGCAATTACGTCCTTAGTAAAACGATGAATAACATTCACTTCAATATCATACCACCCTGCAGGAAAGCCACTATTAAAGGTCAAATCTACAAACTCAGTTTGAGACTCTAAAGTAAAATATTCCGTTGATAGGACTTCGTACCAACCTTCATCGCGGTTAGTCAAAACAACTTCGGTATACACAGTATCTCCGCTGTATACGCTGTCAATATCATATTCTAAAGTTAAATCAGTATAAAACTCGTCCGCATCATAATCACCAGAAAGACTACTGGCAATGTAACTAATTTGACCTTGTTGACTATTCGATTCGTGTTGTTGATCTTCTAAAGGTAATGCAGATAAATCATTAACCTCTTCTGAACTTATACTGGCAACAATGCCAGCACTCCCCTGTTCATACAAATCAATCAATATATCGTATTCACCGGTAGGAAAATCTGAATTTAATGTTGAATTAATACTAAAAGAATCGGCAGAATCATCATTAAAAATGGTGACAACATCCGTTATATAATACTCAATCCATGGACCACCATCATAACTATAATAGAGAACTGCATAAATATCCGCATAACCATTATCGTAATCCACATCAAAATCAAGAGTGAAATCACTATAAAAACCATCCCCGTCTAAATCACTGTTTAAATAGCTACTGACTGAATAAAATTCAAATCCATACGCTTGCGAAGATTTTTCAGGTGTTGCGTTTCTTAATTTATACGTTTGTTTGACTTGTTGACGTGCTACCAATTTCCTTTTAATCGTATCAACAATTGTTCTTCTGGATATAGAAACTTGGTTTATAGATTGACGTTTTTTAGCTACTGTAACGTCTTTATCACTCATATTATTTGTTAATAAAGAATGGACTGATGGAAGTTGACTGGATAACAAATTGACAGCTTTAGGATTTTCTATAGCAAGAAGGTTAAATGAACTGAGAAATAAAACAGCAAAAAATAAATACGTTCGTTTTACACTGACTTTTTGAATGATCTTCATTAATCTCTCCATAACATTGGCTATCTATAAGGTTATTTAAGTAAAACTGTTTAAGTAAAAAGATCAGCTTTAGCTTTTACGTCTTGAAACTTGCACGTATTGAACCTTGTTTTTATCATTAAAGCCTATTTTGTCTGAACAAATGCTGAATTAACTTAATCGACATGTGTTATTTAAAATGAAAAAAAGACTGAAAAATAAACTTGTTTAGATTAAGGTGGTGCATAAAATACAGTATTATTATCTCTTTCATTAAAAGCTAAGAAGGCTATTATGTTTTACGAAAAATATTATGTGAAGATTGTTGTGCTGCTCTTAGTAACCGTTTTAACTTCATGCTCTCAACAAAATAAAACCCGTTTGCCTAATGAGCAATACCCTCTATATAAATCGGTTAAATTAACTAGCGACCTTAGTCATTTATCTATCAATCAAAAAAAAATGCTTTCATTATTAATTGATGCCGCAAAAGTGATGGATGAAATTTATTGGTTGCAAGCTTTTGGAAACAAAAAGCAGTTTCTTAATTCAATTAAAAAACCTGAGTTAAAACATTTTGCAGAAATTAATTATGGCCCATGGGATCGATTAAATAACAACCGTATTTTTATTGACGGATTTTCAAAAAAATCTCTTGGTGCTAATTTTTATCCAAAAGACATGAGCATTAAAGAATTTTCCGAATCAACATTAAGCAATAAAGAGTCACTTTATTCCAATGTACTTAGAAATAAACAAGGCAAGCTTTTTACTATTGCTTACCATAAAATATATCAATTACATTTACAAAAGGCATCTTCTCTTTTAATCAAAGCTTCTCAATATGCTGACAATAGTGATTTTAAAAAGTATTTAAAACTTCGATCTAAAGCATTATTAAACGATAATTTTAGACAAAGTGATTTACATTGGATGGATATGAAAAACAACCCAATTGATTTGGTTATTGGTCCTATAGAAACCTATGAAGATTTGTTGTTTGGTTACCGTGCAGCCTACGAGGCGTATGTATTAATAAAAGACACTGATTGGAGCAAAAAACTAAACATCATTACCTCTTATTTACCTGAGCTACAAAAATCACTACCCGTTGAAGAAAAATACAAGCGCGAAACTCCTGGTGGAAAATCAGACTTGTTTGTTTACGATGTAATCTACTATGCTGGTCATAGCAATGCTGGCGCAAAAACAATTGCGATTAATTTACCCAATGATGAAGAAGTTCAAAGATTAAAAGGTACTCGAAGGCTGCAACTAAAAAACACGATGCAAGAAAAATTTAAACATATATTAATTCCAATTTCTCAACAATTAATTGCCAGTCATCAGCAAAAAATGGTTACGTTTAATGCTTTTTTTAATAACACAATGTTTCATGAAATAGCGCATGGCTTAGGTATAAAAAATACTATTGATGGAACTACAACGGTAAGAAAAGCACTTAAAGAAACCGCTTCATCAATTGAAGAAGGAAAAGCAGATGTTCTAGGATTGCATATGATTTCAACACTTCATCGTTTAGGTAAGATAAAACAAAAGGATTTGAGAAATAATTATGTCACTTTCTTAGCCAGCATTTTTCGTTCTATTCGTTTTGGCGTAGCCAGCGCTCATGGTAAAGCTAACTTAGTTCGGTTTAATTATTTTTTACAACAAGGCGCATTCAAAAAAACAAAAAGTGGAAGATATCAAATTGATTTTAATCAAATGAATAAGGCGACTATAAAGTTGTCAAATGAAATACTTCGATTACAAGGCAATGGTGATCATACGGCGGCCAAACATTTTATTAAACGTTACGGCAATATAAATGAAACACTTCAGCAAGATTTACAACAATTAACTAAGGCACAAATTCCTGTTGATTTAACTTTTGACCAAGGGAAAAACAGGTTAGATTTATAAAACAAAAAACATCATTTAACGCTGGTTAAGTTGATAAATCACCATAAACCAAGTCATGCCAACTGCCATAGATTTATCTGATTCTATGCCGACAACCTCTTCTCTCCACTGGTTTGCTTCACTAATATCTTGCTTATAATCTGTAAATATTTTTTCTACTTTGTTTTTATCTTTAAAATCTTGTGGTAACCATTTATTTTGAAATGCAAACTTCACAGCATCTTCTTCATTAGGAAACTGACTTTTTAAATCTCTTGCTAAGAGTTGCCTAGAAAATGACGCAAAACCCGATTTTAATAACTCATAAGAATGATGTTCTGACGGGGAATTATCTAATTCTGTATCATCGCTCTCATTTAATGCTGTCTTATCTAATGCTGTCTCATCTAATTCACTCATATCATACTGACCGAGTTTATCGGAATATTTTTTTTCCATCGTTGATACTATTTCAAATTCTTCTTTAGTCAATTTTGAAATGTCACCTTGAACTTTATCTAACTTTTCAGCTAACTGATTAAAAATTAATTTATCTTTACCTGATAATTCATTAACCATTTTTTTTAATAACTTTTTCATTTTATGATCCGTATTCGTTTAATTAAATATAGCGCTTATTTTGCTGGCTCAACTTTTAGTCCTTTATCCGCATAAGATTGTAAATCAATACCAAAAGCCGTATTTTCATAAGCTTTTATGATTTTATACGGCTTAGATTCTGCATCAAGATCCATTTTAGACAAATCAACAATTTTTTCTTTTCTTTGTTGCTTATATTCATCTAAAACTAATAGAACTTTAGGTTTTAGTTTAAATTGATTATTAGTACTAACAACAATACCAACTTCGCCATTTTCCATTTCCACTATAGAACCAGGAGGATAAATTCCACGCCAGGCAATAAATTTAATCACCATATTTTCATCATAAAAAGTCCCTTTTCCGTTCATTAATATTTTGTAAGCATCAACCACAGACATGGATTTTCGATAAACTTGTGGGCTTGTTAATGATTCAAAAACATCAACAATAGTAACAAGTCGAACATTATCAGATAACTTATCACCGTTTAATCCTCTGGGATAACCTTGCCCTTCTAGACGTTCATGATGGTTGATAGCAATATCAATACAACTTGGTGTTAACCCTTCTTTACTTTGAAGAATGTCAAAAGCATAATTAGGGTGCTTACGCATTTCATTCATTTCATTTTCATTTAAGCGCCCAGGTTTAGATAATAATTTGTTATCTACTTTAACTTGACCAATATCATGTAGTAATGCGCCCATACCAAGATCTTCTAATTTAAATTCATCATAACCAAGATAACGAGCAAAACCGATTGCCAAAATACTCACATTAAGTGAATGTTCTGCCCTTGATTCACTTTTGTTTTTAAGTAACGTCATCATTAACATTGCATCTTCGTTTTCAAGAACATGTTTAACATTTTCTTTAACAACATTTCTTACTCCATGAAGATCAAAATCTTCACCGAGCATAATTCTATCCATCACTCCTTTCATTAATTGTGAGGTTTTTTTGAAACGTGACGCGGCTGGTCTGATTTTATTTTGCAAGTAGTTATTTTTTGATTCAGATGTTTCTGTGCTTTGTTTTAAATACGACTTGGATTGAGAGGTGGCTAAACGATATTTTTTAAATTGAGTCTCACTTTTAAAATCGATGTAAACATAATCACACTGATTTATTACTGCATCAATATCATCCTGATTTTCAACACTAAAACCTTGCAATAAAAATGTCGATTCACTCCAGTCCCTATCTAACTCACAAACAAACATTCCAACCTGAAGATCTTTAGAAAATACTTTTATTTTTTTAAGATGTTGAAATGACATAAATGTGTGCTCTTTTTATGTAACAGTTAACGAATTGAAATTAATAAAATTTATTTTTAATTATGAATAAAATGCTTCGTTCCTATCTCTTAAATTATAATTCGACATCATCACTTCACCATAAGCTCCTGCACTTCTTATAGCTATCAAATCGCCACGGAGTGTTTCAGGTAAATTAACCGACTTACCAAAACAGTCTGTAGATTCACAAATTGGTCCAACAACATCGTATTTATCGCTTGCTTTCTCACTAACCAAATTATCTATTTGATGGTAGCTTTGGTACAGTGCCGGACGCATTAATTCAGTCATTCCAGCATCTAAAATAGCAAAGTTGGTATTAATTCCTTTTTTTATATAAACGACTCTACTAATTAAATTTCCGCATTGAGCAACTATTGAACGACCGAGTTCAAAATGAATTTGTTGGTCGTTTTTTCTTTCTAAAAACTCATTAAAAATTGAAAAATAGGTTTCAAAATCAGCGATATTTTCTGTATCAGGCTGTTGATAATTAATACCAAGCCCACCACCTAAATTAAGATATTCAATATTGATCCCATGTTCAACAAACCAATTAGAAATTTGATTCACTCTTAAACATAAACCTTTAAACACGTTCATCTCGGTAATTTGTGATCCAATATGAAAATGCAAACCGGTTAATTTTATATTTTTTAAAGACGGTAATTTATCAATAACTTGTTGCAAGTCACTTTGATTGATACCAAATTTATTTTCATCTAATCCTGTTGTGATATATTTGTGTGTTTTCGCATCAACATTAGGGTTAATTCTTAAAGCAATTTCTGTAACACAATGATGTGATTGAGCTAATTCATTAATCACTTCAATTTCTTGAATCGATTCGCAATTAAACGCTTTTATATTCTCAGATAAAGCATAATTAATTTCTTTATCTGTTTTACCGACACCTGCAAATAAAATATGTTGAGAGTCAAATCCCATATCAATCGCCAACTTCACTTCATTACCACTAACGCAATCAGCACCAAATTGATATTTTAAAATTTCTTTTAATATAACTTCGTTACTGTTTGCTTTAACCGCATAATGAATTTGAAACTGATATTGCTCTGATAACCTT
Organism: uncultured Kangiella sp.; assembly: GCA_964476655.1. Lineage (GTDB taxonomy): Bacteria > Pseudomonadota > Gammaproteobacteria > Enterobacterales > Kangiellaceae. The sequence continues at coordinate 8,620 of CAYZBK010000062.1, forward strand.
TTCACTTCGGTTAAGGTCTTATTTAACAAGGCAAGATCATAGTGATAAAAAGGTGTTTCTCTTAGCTCAAATTTTTTAATTAAATCTGAATTAAACATCAAATATCCCCTGGTGTAATGCTTTTAGTGCATTCAATTTTGAATTTTCAGGCACTAAAAATGAAATGTTATGGGCACTTCCTCCATAAGAAATCATTCTAATTGAAATACCATTCAGTGAATTTATCACTAACGCAATCAACTCACTTCGCTCTATTAAACGCTCTCCAACCACACTAACAATTGACAAATTATTATCAACTTCAACATGACCAAACTCATTTAATGTTTTGACAATGGCATCTTGATTTTTTAAGTTATCAATGGTGACAGAAACAGCGACTTCAGAGGTTGTCACCATATCAATTGAAGTTTGATATAGCTCAAAAACCTCAAAAATTCTACGTAAAAAACCTGGCGCTTGTAACATATCACTTGAACGAATATTAATTGCCGTTATACCACTTTTTGCAGCAACGGCTTTAATCGTCGACGGTACTGTATCTCTACAGATAAGCGTTCCTGAAGCACTCGGTTCGAGTGTATTGAGCAACCTAACAGGAATATTCTTTTTACGAGCCGGTTTAATACTGCTTGGATGTAATATTTTTGCCCCAAAATAAGCAAGTTCAGCCGCTTCATCAAATGACAATTGTGGTACTGGTTGAGTATTACAAATATATCGAGGATCATTATTGTGCATACCGTCTATATCTGTCCAAATTTGAATCTCTTCGCAGTTAATTGCCGCGCCAAAGAGTGATGCCGAATAATCACTGCCGCCTCGATTTAAATTAGAAGTATCACCAAAAGCATTTCTACAAATAAACCCTTGTGTAATGTAGAGCTTTTGATCTGTATTTTGACTGATCAAATTAGACAACTGTTTTTCTAGAAAAATCTCATCAGGCATGCCCTCTTGAGTTAATCGAAGAAAATCTAAAGCTTGAATTAAAGAAGCTTTTTCTTCTTGCTCAATCAAGTACAAGTGAAACAATTCTGTTGAAATCAACTCGCCTTTAGCCAGTATTTGATATTCAAATGAAGCTTCAAATTGACTATGGATCAATTTTATAAGATCTGAAAATTGCGCTTGCAAAAACTTATTGGCTTTACTTTTAATCAACTCAGATGAATAAAGCTCTTTAATATAATGACTATAATGCTCATTAAGGCTTTCGACTGTATCTATCGCATCTGAGATTTTAGCTTCTTTAATCGACTCAACAATTGAAATCAATTCATTAGTTGTGCCTGAAACAGCAGAAAGTACCACTAACACCGGTTGATTTTGAGTAACTATATTTGCAACAGATTGCATTCGAGCGGCATTGCCCAAAGAAGTTCCGCCGAATTTTAAGACTTTCATATCTTTAGTCTCTATTGATCAACAATTCCGCGATCTGGATGGCATTTAATGCCGCACCTTTCCACAATTGATCCGCCACAACCCACAAACAGAGCCCATTTTCACATGAAATATCTTTGCGAATACGGCCAACGTAGGTATCCATGCTTTCACTTGCGTCAATCGGCGTTGGATAACCACCATTAACTCTTTCATCAATAACAGTAATCCCTTGAGCGGCTTCAAGTAGCTCTCTTGCTTTAGCTTCTGAAACGTCACCTTCTGTTTCAATATTGATTGCTTCTGAATGCGCCCTTATTACCGGCACTCGAACACAATTTGCCGCTATTTTAATATCGGGATCGCCAAGTATCTTCCATGTCTCATCAACCATTTTCATTTCTTCTTTAGTGAAACCATTTTCTTGAAAAACATCAATATGAGGAATAACATTAAAGGCGATTTGTTTAGTAAATTCTTCAACCTTAATCTCATTACCATCAAGAACGTCTTGCAATTGAGTTTGTAGTTCCGCAATCGCTTTTTGACCTGCACCAGAAACCGCTTGATAAGTAGAAACAACTACTCGCTTAATTCGAGAATACTGATGAATAGGGTTTAACGCGACTACCATTTGAATAGTTGAACAATTCGGGTTTGCAATGATTCCTTGGTGATCAAAAATAGCTTGAGGATTTACCTCAGGAACTACTAAAGGAACATTATCATCTAATCTAAACGCACTACTGTTATCAATAACCACAGCGCCAGATTTCGCAGCAATAGGGGCATATTTTTTAGCATGTTCCCCGCTCGTTGCAAAAAAGACAATATCATGACCCGACAACTTCTCTTCCGAAAAGGTTTCTACTTTGACTTCACCAAGGCTCGATTGAAAAATCTTTCCCTCAGAGCGGCTAGAGGCTAACAATGTCAAACCACTTAAAGGGAAGTTTCTTAATTGCAATAACCTAATTATTTCATTGCCGACAGCTCCAGTAGCTCCAACAATTAACACTTTTTGATTCATATATCTCTCTTCTTAACCATGCGACAAAATTTGCGGGTAGAATACCTTATTTAAAGTCCTATTTTCCCATATTTTTTCGTTATTTACTGCAGAAAATAACAATAAAAAAATCTTTCGCTAAAATAAAGTTATTATTTTAGCTTGACCATTAAAAACAAAGCATGTTATAAATGCCGAAAATGACAACATATAACTAACTAGAAGATAATGAACACAAACCTAAACACTATGCTTAAAACAACAATGATGCTGGTAAAACCTGCCCGCGTTACTGTTTGTGCTTGGTGTTTTTCAATGTTTAATCAAGCGCTTATTTTAATTAAACATTGTAAACAGGTGGTCTTCTAGCGAATTTAATCTTAAAAAATTCTTAAAAAGCCACCTAGTTAAAAGCTCGGTGGTTTTTTTTTGCTTCAATTTTTAAAACATAACTAACCTACTATCAAAACAAAGAGGAGAATAACGATGAAATTACAACAGTTAAGATTCATACTTGCTATTGCGGACAACGGCCTTAACATTACCCAAGCTTCTGAGCGTTTATATACCTCTCAACCTGGTGTTAGCAAACAATTACGCTTACTTGAAGAAGAGTTAGATATTCAAATATTTGAGCGTAATGGAAAAAACCTTACAGGGGTTACGACTCAAGGTCAGGTTGTTCTTAACAAAGCAAGGGAGATCATGAATCAGATTGAAGATATTAAACAATATTCAAATGAACAAAACCCTTCAAGACGTCCATTAGCCCTACACTCACCTTTAGCGGCCGCGTAGCAGCACTAAATGCGGCAACTGTTGAATAGTGCAGTGATGGAATTAAGAGTATTAGAGGATTAAGACAATTATTGAATTAAGGACAATTGGCTCTGAGATTTTAAGCCTGACTGATAGGCTTGAAACTCAGAGAGTTCGATAAAAAACAATTGACCTTTTGTTTCAGGACGACCGTTTAGGAAATAATTTTTTATTTTACTGTTTCTTCTATAGCGTTGCGCAATCGGCAAAATTAGTTCTTCTTTTGGGCAAGCGTGAACCAATAACCATGGCGCTTGAGGCAGGTTAAAGATCCCTGTTGCTCTTGGCGTTGCTCCTAGTTCACAGGCAATATTTTTCCATATTTTTCCATGGCCTTTATGGCGATACAGTTCAAAAGCAATCGCATGAGAAAATTCGTGTAATAGCGTGTCTTTAACCACTTCAATTGAATTATTAAGAATGTGTTTTTTACTGATTGAGATCTGTTTGTTACTTAGCTTACAAACCCCCGCACGGCGGTTAGCGTTATCAAATGAAACATCCCAATGAACAAGAAAAGGGTATTTAGACTCTAATTCTATTCGAATTTCTTGAATTAAGTTTTCAATTTTTTTCATTAGAAACAGTCATCTTTAAGTAGAATTGTTATTTTTAAACTTTCTAATTCATTTTCATTAGATTGTATTAAGCTAATTTTATGCTTTCGAGACAATTTTTTAATACTACTTTCACTTTTACAAGCGGCAGAGCGAGATAAACGCTTTGATAAAAAAACTAATTTTTTAGGTTTTCGCCCTCTAAAAAATTTAGCCCCCTTATATATTCCTGTCGCATTACCACAATGTTCATGCCAGCGACGAGTCATATCGGTGGTTACTCCAGTGTATAGCAAGCTATCTGAAGACTCTATAATATAAACATACCAATTCTTAGACACAAGTTAATTCTTTTAATAACAAAACATACTTATTATAACGGTCTAAACTAGAGTGAATAAATTAAAAA
>CAYZBK010000063.1:0-12584 GCA_964476655.1 uncultured Kangiella sp.
CGGCTCGTCACGGGCGTGTTCTTGCCGCTGACTTAGCTTATTCAGGATCGATCGTTCTCGTGATCTCGCTAAGCATTCGGTCGAGTACATCAGGTGCAATATCGTCTTGATCTGATTTTGAGTAGATGGTCACGAGTGTGCACCGCGTACTAGTTTTAAGGTAATAAATCACGCGATAACCACCACTTTTTCCTCGGTTGGCATCACTATTTTTTGCTCGGACTTTGTAAAGCGTATAATCGGTACCAATGATCTGGTCGCCGGGTGTTTCATCCGCTTGTAGCGCATCGATAATGGGTTTGATATCTTTTTTAATCTGCCGATAACGGCGCGCCAATCGTTTTAATTGTCGCTGAAATCCTTCACCGTAGATAATCTCCATTAAGCGTCGATCCCATCCCATAGAGTTTCTATTGGATGAGTTCTGCCATCAACCACATCTTGCCAGCCTTCACGGAAGCTTTCTTCGGCACTCGGTAATGCCACACCTTCACGGAAGGAATGGACAATTCTAAGCAACAACGGGCGGTATTCTTCCGGAGTCTGGTCGATTTCATTATGCAGTTGTTGGGTATAATCTTGGATTGACCTTGCCATTGTTAGTTCCTCACTACTGGGAGTCTGTGTTAAAACTATATCATAGATCATGTGGTTGGATCTGATTCCTCTTTCTATTTTTTGGATTTGGCTGGATGAGTCGCCGTATGGATCTCTTTTAATTTCTCTATCGAAACTCGCGTATAAATCTCGGTGGTTGATAGATCTTCATGACCTAGCATGGCTTGAATGAATCGGATATCCGCACCATTTTCTAGCATATGGGAGGGCATCGCATGTCTGAATAAATGATAACACCCTCTACTGTTTTTATTCTTGAAGTTTCATCCTCATCATTTCTACACCTTCAGCTCCGTCATTGGCTTATTATTGCTCTATTACAAAAACAAAAAAAGGTGCAATAAATTGCACCTTTTTTTAGGCAGAAAAAATACGACTGTTACACGTTAAAAATACTCGCTAATGACAAACCTTGTCTTTCTAGCATAAATCTTAAACGTCTTAACGCTTCTACTTGTATTTGTCTAACTCTTTCACGGGTTAATCCAATTTCACGACCAACATCTTCTAAAGTAGCGGCCTCATAACTCAATAAACCAAAACGTCTTGCAAGTACTTCTTTTTGCTTGTCGCCAAGTTGATCAAGCCAATACTCAATGCTTTGCTTTAAATCTTCTTCTTGAAGTTTGTTAGATGGTCCACATTCTCTTTCATCTGCGATTGTTTCTAATAATGGTTTGTCATTATCTTTTCCTATCGGACAATCAACTGATGCTACTCTCTCGTTCAAACCTAACATTCTAGCAACGGTTTCAACGGGTTTATCTAACTGTAAAGCAATGTCTTCAGCTGTAGGTTCGTGGTCTAATTTTTGTGCTAATTCTCTAGATGCTCTTAAGTAAACATTCAATTCTTTAACAACATGAATGGGTAAACGGATTGTTCTAGTTTGATTCATGATGCCACGTTCAATTGTTTGACGTATCCACCATGTGGCATAAGTTGAAAAACGGAATCCTCTTTCTGGATCAAACTTTTCAACGGCTCGAATAAGTCCTAAATTACCTTCTTCGACTAAATCAAGTAATGCAAGACCTCGGTTAGAATAACGTCTTGCAATTTTAACCACGAGTCTTAAATTACTTTCAATCATTCTAGCGCGAGACTTTTCACAACCTTTTAGTGCTTTGCGACTAAAATAAACTTCTTCTTCAGCCGTTAATAATGGCGATGCTCCAATTTCACCCAAATACATTTGAGTGGCATCAAAATTTTTGTCTTTGGTTGATTTTTTGCTCGGTGAGGATTCGTTTTTTTCGACTTTTTGTTTCTTTAATGAGGTTGGTTTCTTTTTCTCTTCAGTTAACAAACCGTTATCAATTTCTATTTCTTCGTTTTTTATAGCTACATTACTTTTCATCATTTCGCTTCTCTCTGCCGTGGGGACTGTTGTCCCAAAAGAACGAAACCGCTGATTAACATCTCTCAGCAATCCCTTGTGTATCACTCTAATATTTTATGATTAGGTACTATTATTTAAAGTGATCTATAGTGTTATCGTCAGGATTTCATATAACTTTAGGATTTATAAATGTTTTTTTATAAACCCTATTGAAATACATTAAAGAAGCCCTGTTTTAGGTAAATAGTTTAATGGATCAACCGGTTTACCTTTGTACCTAATCTCAAAATGAAGCTTTTCTCTGTTAGCTCCGGAACTTCCTATATCGGCAATTCGTTGCCCGGCTTTAACAAATTCATTTTGCTCCACGTGTATTTTATTATTATGTGCATAGGCGCTTAAATAGTTGTCGTTATGCTTAATGATAACTAAGCGACCATAACCTCTTAGCCCGTTTCCACTATATACAACATGCCCTTTAGCCGTTGCTCTAACGGCATCACCTTTTTTAGCCGCAATATCAACCCCTTTATTTTGATTGAGTTTAGCGGAAAAATGATTAATAATTTTTCCGCTAACAGGCCAAATCCAACGTTTAATGGATGAATTTGATGAGCGTTTATGGGTTCTTACTTGCTGACTTGCTACTTGTTTTTGTCTTGATTTAGATTGATGAACGAGGGCTCTTTGCCGTTTTGATGATTTAACTGATTTTCTTTGAGTCGTTGTTTTAAACGCTGTACCCGTTGCTCGATTAACGACCTCCGGTTTATTTAAAATCTCTCGGTTAATGGCACTAACTAATGAATCAACAGAAAAGATGGGATCATCGTTGTGATCCATTAATTGAAGTTGTTGTCCTGGATAAATTCTATAATTCTTTAAACGGTTGTTTTTAGCTATCACTTTGTAATCAAGGGAATATCGCCAAGCAATAGAAAATAAGGTGTCTCCAGCTTTTACTACATGGCTTTGAGGGTGTTCTGTGTTGTAAGCGGCTAATCTTGAAAAGCTAGCACTCTTGATTTTATGTTTCGTATTAAGATCAACAACCGGTGCTGGGGCGTTATTCGAGCAAGAGGTTACTAAAAAAAAAGTAATAATAGAAAGGATGAATTTTAATTTGGTTTTGTACATGTCATTCTCTACAAAAAACATACAAAAGTACTAACGTAAAAACTAACTTAAATAAATAAGAGACAAATCAATAAAGAGAGTAAAGCCTGTTTTATTATGACATTCTACTTTAAATAACAGCTCTAACTATCTGTTTTAAGAAGCTGTTAAATGTATTTGTACATCAAATAACCAATAATAGCAACAATTACAACACCCCAACCGATGTAATCAATAATTTGGTGTAGTTTTTGCTCCATTTTTTCTCCACCTAAGCGAAGTAAATAAGCCACTAAATAAAATCGACCTGCACGACCAAGTAATGAGGCAATAACAAACGGAGCTAAATCACCTAAAGGACTAACACTTAACGCACCAGCGCTAACGGTGAATATTTTATAGGGGATTGGAGCAAAACCAGCAATAAAAACCATTAATACCCCATATTGAGTAAACCATTGCTGCGTTGTATTAAAAGCGTTGCCAAACCCCCAATCATTTAACAAAGGTTCCACAATAGACTGACCCAAATATACTCCTAAAAAATAACCGACAATGCCACCTACAACACTCGTGACGGTTGCTACCATGGCATAATGCCAAGCTTTTTCTAAACGAGATAAACACATTGGTGCTAACATCACATCTACCGGAATAGGAAAAATGATAGATTCAAAAAAACTCATAATGCCAAGATAATAAACGGCGTGTTGATGTTTTGCCCATTTAAGGCAAAGTTCATAGATTGAACTAAATATTTTCATCAAAGTGTTCCACTGAGTAAAGGCACAAATTTAACTGTTTCAACGTTGATCTGAGATAAACCGTCTTCCGTTTTCTCTAACAAAAGTAACTCTTGCTCTCCACTTGGCTGACTAACGGGAATAATCATTCGCCCACCAATGGCTAACTGCTCAACGAGTTTTGACGGAATGTTATCAGGCGCGGCAGTAACAATAATGGCATCAAAAGGCGCGTATTCTTGCCAACCTAAAAAACCATCACCGTAGCGGCAAGTGATATTAGCCAATTCAAGATCCTTAAAACGTTGAATGGCTCGTTTTTGCAATGCTTCAATTCGTTCAATGCTAAACACCTGAAAAGAAACCTGCGATAAAATGCTGGTTTGATAGCCGCAACCGGTACCAATTTCCAGCACATTTCCCATAATGCCGCTATCAACTAATATCTCTGTCATTCGAGCCACAATGTAAGGTTGTGAAATAGTTTGCCCCATCCCTATTGGCAATGCGGTATCTTCATAAGCTTTATGAGCGAGGGCTTCATCAATAAATATATGCCGTGGGGTTGATTCAATAGCGGCTAATACGGACTCTTCTTTAATGCCTTTTTCTCGTAAACGATCAACTAAGCGACTTCGTGTTCTTTGAGAAGTCATACCAATACCAACATGATCTTTTTTTATCATTTTTATTTTCTCACTGTCGATGTTTAAGTCACATCATTAATGTAGTTCATCAAATAATAACTAACCGGAGCTAGGGATAACTAAAGTCCATTCATCCATGAGGTGACATCAGAAAAACTCTGATATGCCGTTAAATCAACCACTAAAGGCGTAATTGATACAAAACCATTCGCCACTGCAGAAAAATCAGTCCCATCGCCAATGTTTTGCGGTTCACTGGGTGGTCCAATCCAGTACACGGTTTGACCTTTAGGATCGACTGATGGCACAATTGTATCAGCACGATGACGACTTCCCAAGCGAGTTAACTGATAACCTTTAATTTCATCAATCGGCAAGTCTGGCACATTAACATTCAGAATAATATTTGAAGTTAAACTGTGTTGATAAAGCTTTTTTAGTAATCGGCTCATCACATGCCCTGCACTATTAAAATGTTTCTCTCCTCCAACTAAAGAGATAGCAACCGCAGGAAAACCTAAACTTCGCCCCTCCATTGCCGCCGCAACAGTGCCGGAATATAAAACATCATCACCTAAATTAGCGCCATGGTTAATACCAGCAATCACCATGTCAGGCGGGTTATCCATAATGCGGTGTGAACCAATATGAACGCAGTCGCATGGCGTTCCAGAAACGCTGTAAAAACCATGACTTAACTGTTCAACCCTTAAAGGTCTATCCAGAGTTAATGCCGAGCTAGAACCACTTCGATTTTTGTTTGGTGCCACTACAAAAATTTCAGCTAAATCACTGATTGATTCTGCTAATGTGGTTATGCCTAAAGCATTAACTCCGTCATCATTACTGATTAATATTTGCAAAGTTTTCTCTTACTTATGGATAAATTTGTATCATTAATTTACTTTAACTAACGGGCTCAGGAACTTTACCAACGGCAATTTTTTTATCTGTAATATTAATCAACTCTCGAATAACCGATGTAGCAAAAGAACCTTTTGCAAGTGAAAAGCTTAAACGAATTGTTTTATCTTCACTTTCGACTATAAAGTTTTTAGGTAGGCAACGGTAAGGTCGTCTTGCTGAGTCTAACTTTAGTTTATTTAATCCGACCAACCAATGCGAAAACTTTTTTACTTCAAATTGTTCAATTGCAAGCGCATCGTCTAAACATTCTGACTCTTGTTTACCGGCTAACCAACCGCTAATGTGTAAATCACCATCATCAATTCTTTGTTGCTCATCCAAAGATAAGGCGTTTAAAACAAAATACGATTGACTAGAATCTAACATCAAGCAATCACCTTTAATAGCTGTTAGCCATGTTTTATTTTTAATCCGTTGAGCGAGTTGACAATTAAATAAAAAAGAGCGCGCACTGGAAATAATAAGCCCTCTTTTATTTCGATTTTTTATTTTGATCTTTCCCGACAACAACGCTTCCGCCTTGTCTAAGTTCGATGCGGCAAAACCAAAACGCTGCGGACCAAAATAATTAGGCACTCCAAATTTTGTAATGTTTGCAACCGCGTTATGATCAAGAATACCATCAACATTACGGATAATAATGCTAAACCGATTTTCTTTTAAACTTCCTCGTCGTAATTTTTTGTTATGTCTTACCGCTTGTATTATTTCATATTCATCACCAGCCAGTTGAGCCAAGTCAATCTCTTTACCGGGAAGATGCAAGCTAAACCATTGGGTCGAAATACTATGCCTATCTTTTTTTCCTGCGTAACCAATATCTTTACTGGTTAAAGCTGATTTTTTTTGTAACTGCCTAGCAACCCAATCCGTATTGCTATCAATTTTTTTCACTTGCAAAAATAAATGCTCCCCTTCTCCACTTGGTTGAAAAGAGAGAACTTCATCAACGATAAAGTCTGAGTTTTTTGTTCTTAAGTCACCGAATATTTTTGGTACTGGATTTGCGGTAGGAAACTGGCTAAGTTTATAAGAAAAATCAATTTCAGAAGGCATCAAAAGGTTAGCTCTTGTTAACAGCGACTATCAAGTAAACAAACACAATGCACCGCAATACCTTCCTCGCGACCAATATAGCCCAAATGTTCAGTGGTGGTGGCTTTAAGGTTCACTTGATCTTTTTTGATCAATAAATCTGATGAAATGTTGGATTGCATCGCATCAATATGAGGGCTCATTCTTGGTGTTTGAGCAATAACAGTGACATCTAAATTATTAATTTTGTAACTCTTTTTTTGAATTAAAGCCAAGACCTGTTTAAGTAATTGCCGACTGTCAATACCTTCAAAATCAGAACTTGTATCAGGAAAATGAAAACCAATATCACCTAATGATGCGGCGCCTAATAAAGCATCGCAAACGGCATGTAATATAACGTCACCATCAGAATGTGCGACCAAGCCAATATGATTGTCAATAGAAACGCCAGCTAAAACTAACGGTTTATTACCACCAAAAGCATGAACATCGTAACCATGACCAATTCTAATCATGCACTTTATTCTCGACTCAACAAGATAGCTTCAGCCAATTTTATATCTTTTTTATGCGTAATTTTTGGGTTTAAATCTTCACCAAATACCGCCGCAACACTAACATTATTTGCCGTTAATGTTCCCACGTCATCGGTAAAAACTTTTGCTGAATTAATGGCTGCCGTTGAGGCATTTTTTAGCTCTATAAAGTTAGCCATTTGCGGTGTAAGTGCTCGAACCATTTCAGTTCTATTTACATCTTCTTTTACCATATTGTCGTTACTGACTTTCTTTAATGAATCGGTAACAGGTTTTGCCAAAAAGCAAGCTTGATGCTCTTTAGAAAAATAACTAAATAAACACTCCAAGTCATGCTCGGTTAAACAAGGTCTTACTGCATCGTGAATTAATACAGCAATAGAGTCAGCCAAACCATTATCGTATAAATAACTTAACCCATTATTAACGGTTTGTTGGCGTTCTTCTCCGCCATCAATGACAATAATTTTTTCATTTGTTATATGCGTTAACTTTTCGAACTCTGTGTCTTCGGCTGAAATCATTAATAATATCTTTTCAACTTTATCACTTTTGATAAAACGTTCTAGAGTAATATCTAATATTTTTTTTCCATTAATTAAATGGTATTGCTTTGCTAGACCTTCGCCAAAACGAGAACCAATACCGGCAGCGGTAATGATTGCTACTGCACCTTTAACTTTTGATAAATCAAATCGAACGCATTGCATAATTTAACTCGTTTTATTCTTTCGGAATTATCCGATAAAAAATTTCATCTTTTTTAATTAAACCCAATTGTTCACGTGCTTTTTCTTCCAGTACTTCTGGATGACGACGAAGTAAAACAATTTCTTTTTTCAGTTGTTTATTTTGTGATTTCAACAATTCAACTTGTTCTTTTTGCTGCTGTATAGCGACAGCCATACTATCAAGTTTTACTTGACCACCATCACTATACCAAATGTTATATTGCAACATGAATATAACAACAACTAATAAAGCACTAAATATTTTAATTAACATTTGACCTATTTATCGTTGCTATATTTTAATGTGATTAAAAACAATTAAATGCTTTTTTCCCAGGGTAAACTGCTTTATCACCTAACATTTGCTCAATTCGTAATAATTGATTGTATTTAGCAACACGATCACTACGACATAAAGAACCCGTTTTAATTTGACCTGCACTAATAGCTACAGACAAATCAGCAATAGTTGTATCTTCTGTCTCTCCACTACGATGAGAAACAACCGCCGTGTAACCCGCATCATGAGCCATTTGAATAGCCGCTAAAGTTTCAGTTAATGTACCAATTTGATTCACTTTAATTAAAATTGAATTCGCAATTTTCTTTTCAATGCCTTCGGCCAAAATTTTAGTATTAGTCACAAATAAATCATCACCTACTAATTGAATTCGATGACCTAATTTTTCGGTTAAAATTTTCCAACCATCCCAATCACCTTCATCCATGCCGTCTTCAATAGAAATGATAGGGTAACGATTAACCCAATCTTCTAAGTAACAAGCAAACTCTTCAGAAGTTAATGATTTTCCTTCACCTGCCAGTTCATACTTACCGTTTTTATAAAACTCAGAACTAGCAACATCTAAACCTAAATAAACATCTTCACCGAGTTTGTAACCCGCTTTTACTACTGCTTCTTCAATCGCTTGAAGCGCGGCTTCGTTAGAAGATAAGTTGGGAGCAAAACCACCTTCATCACCTACGGCTGTATTTAATCCACTAGCATTTAAAACTGATTTTAATGCGTGAAAAATTTCTGCGCCGCAACGTAATGCTTCTGAAAAAGTTGGAGAACCAACAGGTAAAATCATAAATTCTTGAATATCAATATTATTATCCGCGTGCTCGCCACCATTAATAATATTCATCATAGGAACAGGCAACATCACACCATTACCAATTTCTTTAAACAATGGTTGTTTGTTAAATGCCGCAGAGGCTTTAGCAACAGCAAGAGAAACAGCGAGAATAGAGTTAGCACCTAAAACTTCTTTATTTTCTGTTCCATCTAAATCAATCATGATTTGATCAATTTCAGCTTGTTTAGAAACTTCTAATCCGATTAACTTGGGTTTAATTTGCTCATTAATAATGGCAACCGCTTTAAGAACACCTTTACCTAAATAACGTGATTTATCACCATCACGTAATTCTAAAGCTTCTCTTGAACCCGTTGATGCGCCAGAAGGAGAGCATGCCAATCCAACAATTCCCGACTCTAGTATGACTTCCGCTTCTACCGTTGGATTTCCTCTGGAGTCTAAAACTTCTCGTCCAATGATATCTACAATCTTACTCATTATTTTTCTGCCTCTTTTAAATTTGAATATTAGTGGTTATTTAACCAATCTAATAATTTTACGATTTAACTTTTATTGCCACTTAATTTTATTTATTGAAGTGACAATAAAAAATATTTAACGATTTTCTAAAATTTGTAGTTAAAATGAATGATTAAAGCTTAGTCTCAACAAAACCATTTTGCTTCACAGCATCATCAATCATTTTTAAAGTTGATAACAGTGATTCCATTTCATACATTGGCCATGAGTTAGGCCCATCACTTTTTGCTTTTGACGGATCAGGATGGGTTTCCATAAATAATCCAGATATACCTGCCGCAACAGCCGCACGAGCTAATACAGGCACATGCTCTCGTTGTCCACCCGAGGAACTACCTTGCCCACCTGGCAACTGAACTGAATGCGTTGCATCAAAAACAACCGGGGCTTTCGTTTCTCTCATAACAGCAAGACTTCGCATGTCGGAAACTAAGTTATTGTAACCAAAAGATGCACCTCTTTCACAAACCATAATATTGTTATTACCTGTAGCACGCGCTTTATTAACCACATGAATCATATCCCAAGGGGCTAAAAACTGTCCTTTTTTAATATTGACAGGGATCCCTGGCTCACAAACTTTTTGAATAAAGTTAGTTTGCCTACATAAAAAAGCAGGGGTTTGCATTACATCAACCACACTAGCCACTTCATGAAACGGCGTATCTTCATGCACATCCGTTAACACCGGCACTTTAATTTGCTCTTTTACCTTTTGTAAAATTTGTAACCCTTTTTCCATTCCAGGCCCACGAAAACTTTGGTGCGAAGAACGGTTGGCTTTATCAAAAGATGATTTGTAGATATACGGAATGCCTAAACGGTCGGTAACCTCTTTCATATAACCAGCGGTATCAATTGCCAGTTGCTCACTTTCAATTACACATGGACCCGCAATAAGAAAAAAGGGCTGTTCAAGACCAATATCAAAACCACAAAGATTCATATTATATTTCTTCCTTTTTCTTAAATTCATCGGCAGCAGCAACAAAACTAGTAAATAACGGGTGTCCATCTCTTGGCGTTGAAGTGAATTCTGGGTGAAATTGAACACCAATAAACCAAGGATGATCGGCAATTTCAATGGTTTCAACTAAATCATTCAGGCTAGAGCGCCCTGAGATAGTTAAACCTTTCTTTTCTAACTGCGCGACATAATTTTCATTAACTTCATAACGATGGCGATGTCTTTCGTTAACTTTTTCACTGCCATATATTTTGGCGAGTTTTGAACCTTTTGTTAAAAAAGCGGGTTGTGCTCCAAGTCGCATCGTACCACCCATATCAGAATCAGCGTTTCGCTGCTCGACTGAGCCATCTTTATTAATCCACTCGGTAATTAGTCCAACCACAGGATGTTTCGACTCACTACAAAATTCTGAGCTATGAGCATTTTCTAATTGAGCGCAATGCCTTGCAAACTCTATCACCGCCACTTGCATCCCTAAACAAATTCCCAAATAAGGAACTTTATTCGTTCGAGCATATTCTGCCGCCAATATTTTACCTTCAACACCTCTTTCACCAAAACCACCTGGCACTAAAATAGCATCTGAATTATCTAGTAGACCAACGCCTTTCTTTTCAATATCTTGCGCATCAATAAAATCAATATTGACGGTTAAACGGTTTTGTAATCCCGCGTGTTTTAAGGATTCAATCAATGACTTATACGCTTCGGTTAAATCCATGTATTTACCAACCATGGCAACGGTTACTTCACCGTTTGGATTTGCCTCTGCGTAAAGCACTTGTTCCCACTCGGTTAAATCAACATCTTGTTCAGGTAGTTTAAAGCGTTCCGATATTAGTTTTTCTAACCCTTGCGCGTGTAAAATAGAAGGAATTTTATAAATGCTATTGACATCTCTTAAAGAAATTACTGCTTTTTCGTCTACATTTGTAAATAAAGCAATTTTAGCTTTTTCCGATGCTGGTAAGTTGCGATCTGAACGACAAATAAGAATATCAGGCTGAATGCCAATTGAACGTAATTCTTTTACAGAATGCTGAGTTGGCTTGGTTTTTAACTCACCAGCTACTGCAATGTAAGGTAAAAGCGTTAAATGCATAAATAATGCACGCTCTCTACCGAGCTCATAACCTAATTGACGAATAGCTTCTAAAAACGGTAATGACTCAATATCACCAACGGTACCACCAATTTCGACTAAAGCAATATCAGCATCACCTGCGCCTTTAATGACTTTACTTTTAATTTCATCCGTAATATGAGGAATGACTTGAACAGTACCACCAAGATATTCACCTTTTCTTTCTTTGCGAATAACATCGGCATAAACACGACCAGTAGTAAAGTTATTGGACTGTTTCATTCGGGTGCGAATAAAACGTTCATAATGCCCCAAATCAAGATCGGTTTCTGCGCCATCATCAGTAACAAACACTTCCCCGTGTTGAAAAGGACTCATCGTGCCAGGGTCAACATTAATATAAGGGTCAAGTTTAAGTAATGTTACTTTTAAACCTCGAGATTCAAGCAATGTGGCTAATGAGCCAGCAGCAATCCCTTTACCTAGAGAAGAAACTACGCCACCCGTCACAAATATAAATTTAGTCATTAAAGTTCGCCAAATAAGTCTTATATATCAAGTAAATAAAATAAACCACCTCTTGCTATTCAGCTAATAATAGAACAACCGAACAGTTTTTGCTCTGTCGATTAAGTCGCTATATTAGGAAATTAGAGATGCTTTTAGGACGGGGAAAAATTATAACAAATAAATGGTATAGAATCACCAATATTAATCCATCAATAGGGATTAATATACTGCCTCATTTATATTATATTTTGTAATAAATTGGGTATTTCTAGATTAACCGTGATACGTAATAACTGTATTTCGTAGCGCTACGTTTTCCTGTTAAAAAAGCAGCTATTAAAAACTCCATAACTCAACTCGCATTTGGGGATTTATATGTTATGTGAGAGAATATATAATCACTTTAAACAGGATGTTTATATCAACCGTCATATTAAATATATTGCCTTTCTTTTTGCCATGTTTTTGGCGATAACTATCTTCCATATTAATCAACCTAAAAATAACTCAAATGGTTCATGGATTTGGAGCCATAACAAACTATCTGATGCCATTGACACTGACGTTTTATATATAATGCAAGGTGCTATTTCAAAGGTCGATAATATTAACCAATTTTACAACCAAGGATTAAGAGCGCGGTTTATAGATAAAAATGTCTACTTAGTTTTGCGTATGAATACTCTTGATGATAGTG
>CAYZBK010000064.1:0-12322 GCA_964476655.1 uncultured Kangiella sp.
TAATTATCCGGACAGTTCTATTTACTCTTAACACACATTTTATATCTGTATCGCTGAAATTAGAATGTTACTTACTCTCATAATAAGCTATATTATATCAACGACTTATATACCCGTTCCACTTCAAGATGCAGGATTTAGTGTTCAGCTAATAAGCTTGAACAGGGCGCAACTCGAAGGGAATGGCTAGTCCTTTCCAAGACGGTGCAAGTTTATTAGCTGAGCACCCGAAGGGCAAGGCTATAAGCAATCCTCTTCTTCGTTATGGAATTTTGCGCTAGAATGACTAGCTCTACAATTCCATGCCTCAAATAGGATGGCTTCTAGTCTTGCTGAATCCTGCATCTTGAAGTGGAACGGGTATAAATCATTGTGTTGAGAATTTTAATCATGAAGAAAAACACAACATCAGAGTTTTTTTTACCTGACTTTTGTCAGGTCCAATCTGTTTTTATGGTGGTTTTAATTGGTGAATTATTATCCGTGATTTTCACCTTTTTAAAGGTTCAGTTAAACGAAAATGCTTGGCAAATGTTTGGCTTATTTTCAATTTCAATTCAGTTCATTAGCCTAAGCACAGTAGCGTTTTTATGTTTGTTACGTCCATCTTTAGCAAAGCTTAATGATATTAATGCGGGATTAATCAGCTTATTTATTATTCTATTATCCACTTTCTTTTATAGTTATGTTGTTTTAGAAGTATATTATGGAGTTTATTTTAATTTAACAATGCCGGCTCAACAGCAGTTTTTAATTAAAAACTTTGTTATTTCAGGTCTAATTGGAGCGGTAATTCTCCGATATTTTTATTTGCAACAACAGTATCGCAAGCAATTACAACTTGAAACCTCCGCACGTTTAGAAGCTTTGCAGGCCAGAATAAGACCGCATTTTCTATTTAACAGCATGAACGTAATTGCCAGCTTAACCAGCATTGATGCAAAAAAAGCTGAAACCGCCATAGAAGATTTAAGTGATTTAATTAGAGCTACGTTAGATACCAGCAGCGAGTTAATTCCTTTAAATACAGAATTAGAAAACGGCAAAAAATACTTGTCTATTGAAGCCCTCCGGTTAGCTGACCGTTTAACTATTGATTGGCAGGTTGATAAATCCTGCCTTTCTGTTTTAGTGCCACCCTTATCAGTACAACCCCTGTTAGAAAATGCGGTCTATCACGGTATTCAAATGTTGCCTGAAGGAGGAACCGTTTCAATTCATATAAAACGTATAAACGAAGCCGTAATTATTGAAGTGTTAAACCCCAAATTAGCTAAAAGCCAACATAAAGGACATGGTATAGCTTTAAATAATATTAGTCAGCGACTAGAGGTTATTTTTAAAGGTAAAGCGAGTTTGCTAATTGAGGAGCTCGAGAGTTCCTATAAAGTCTCAATGCAGATCCCAGAAAAATTAAGCTTGTGACCCAAGACCAAAACAAACTTTATTTTTAGTTTATTGAATATTAAGGAATGAACATGAAGATATTAATAGTGGACGATGAACCGTTAGCGCAACAACGCTTAAAACAACTGATTTTGAATTTTGAATTTGTTGATAGTATTCGTTTAGCTAATAATGGTTTACAAGCGATTGAGGCATGCCAAAAGAATAAGCCCGATGTTGTTCTAATGGATATTCGAATGCCAGGTATAGACGGCTTAGAAGCAGCCCAACATATCAGTAAGATTGAAGAAGCGCCTGCAATTATTTTTACCACCGCCTATGACGAATATGCGTTAGAAGCGTTTAATGTGCATGCCGTTGATTATTTATTAAAGCCGGTGAGAGAAAAAGATCTAAAAACCGCCCTTGAAAAAGCTTGTAGCCTAAACCAAGCACAAATTTCAGCAGTAAAATCACAGCAGTCTGGGCGTAAAAATATAACCGCTAAAATTAGTGGCAATATTCAATTAGTGCCGATTGAAAACATTATCTATTTTCAGGCAGAACTCAAATACGTGACGGTAAAACATATTAACGGTGAAACGATTATTGAAGATACCTTAAAAGAATTACAAAATGAATTTGCTGAAAATTTTGTTCGTATTCACCGTAATGCGATTGTTGCAAAAAAGTTTATTACTGGTGTTCATCGTGATGCTAAAGGCCATTCTTTTGTAGTGCTCCAAAACGATGAAAAGCACCTCGAAATTAGCCGTAGGCATTTGTCTGAGGTGAAAAAATTAATTCATCAACTATAAAGCTCTTATTTGAAGAATATCAACATTCATATGCTCGATTTAAAAAATCAAGTTTTGATCACCGCCAGAGATTACAGATTGACGATAAAATGTTAGGATCTTAATATACACTCTCAACAAACCATAAGTTAATATTTCATGAGCGATACTCTAAAAATAGCCACTCGCCAAAGCCCTCTGGCACTATGGCAAGCCGAATTTGTTAAAGCCGAATTAGAAAAAATTCATTCAAATCTCAAAGTTCAATTAATTCCGATGGTGACACGAGGCGATAAAATTTTAGATACTCCTCTCGCAAAAATTGGCGGTAAAGGACTTTTTGTTAAAGAACTAGAACAAGCAATGCTAGATGGAAAAGCTGATTTAGCCGTTCATTCAATGAAAGATGTTCCTATGGAATTTCCACCAGGACTTGGTTTAAGTGTTATTTGCGAACGAGAAGATCCAAGAGATGCGTTTGTCTCAAATAATTACCAACAACTCGCTGACTTACCTCAAGGAGCAACCGTAGGCACTTGTAGTTTGCGCCGCCAGTGTCAATTAAAAGAAAAACGAGGCGATATTAACATTGTAGATTTACGGGGCAATGTGGGTACTCGATTAAAAAAACTCGATGACGGTCAGTACGATGCCATTATTCTAGCCGCAGCAGGTTTAAAACGATTAAAACTTGAACATCGCATTACTCATGAAATTGATACTGATTGGATGATGCCAGCGGCGGGACAAGGTGCTGTTGGAATTGAATGTCGAGTTGATGATAAAAGGGTTAAACAATATCTTGCGCCATTAAATCACACCCAAACCGCTTATCAAATAACCGCTGAACGCGCCGTTAACAAAACATTACAGGGTGGTTGTCAGGTTCCTATTGGTGTTTTCTCGACCATTAATAATCAGCAAATCACCATTCGTGCGTTAGTCGGTAAAATTGATGGTAGTTTAATTATCCAAGACCAAATTGAAGGCTCTGTTGAAAATTCAGAAGAACTAGGTATTGCATTAGCTACAAAACTACTTAACGCTGGAGCCGGTGAAATTTTAGCGGCGTTGGCAAACGATTAATTGCGCTTGATCTGTACTAAATTGACCTCTGGTAATTTATGGAACTATCTAACCCAATAAATTTTATAGTCACCAGACCGACTAATCGTGCAACTAATTTGGTGGCAGGATTAAACCGATTATTTGATGCTCAACCGACTATTCAAGTCATTAATAGCCCTTTAATTGTCATTGCAGAATATCAAGAAAGCTTCTCTGATGATTTTTCTGCTTTGGATGGCGTTATTTTTATTAGCGGCAATGCCATTGATCAAGCAAAGAAACAATTAAGTAGCATACAATGGGCTCAATTATTACAAAATCCACTCTATGCAATCGGTCAGCAAACCGCCGCTTTATTGCAATCAGATATCAATAAACTGCCAAAGAAGCCGCGCAACCAGCCTGTTAAATACCCCTTACAAATGAACAGTGAAGGCTTTTTGGCATTACCAGAACTATTAAATATTAAAAATCAAAAATGGTTAATCGTTAAAGGGCTTGGCGGTAGAAATACACTCAAAGCAGGATTACAATCATCTGGGGCAAAAGTTTTGGAATTAGTCGTTTATCAACGAAAAATACCCGATTTAATCGCCCAAAAACAAATAGCCTCCTATAATCAACTTAACGCCTATTGGTTAATCAGTAGTATTGAGGCACTTAATCATCTTTATAGAATATTGCAGCAGAAAATTCAAAACTGCAAAATAATTGTCAGCAGTGATAGAATTGCAACTGAAGCAAATAAGAAAGGTTTTACTATTGTTGCCCAAGCAACTGATGCTAGCGATCAACAATTAATAAAATGTGTTAACCACTTTATTTTCAACTAAACAAGATCTCGATAAAGGTTCCATCACATGACTGATGAAAAAGATTCCAATAAAACAGCAGAAATAAAATCGAGTAACGTTAAAAAATCGTCCGACAAATTATTTAATGCTAAATCGATACCTAAAATGTCATCGAATAAAAGTAAAAATCGTTGGTTAGTTCCAAGCATATTAAGTTTATTAATGATAATAACAATGACTGCGGCTGGCTGGTCCGCTTACCAGCAATATCTATTTAATCAAAATTGGAAGCAACAACAAATAACAATTAACACACAATTAAAGCAACAAAATGAAACATTATTACAAGCTAAAAGTAATAGCTCTCTTGCTTTACAAAGCAGTCAAAAAAACCTTAATCATCTCAACCAGTTAAAATTACAAAACCAACAATTTGTCACTTCATTACTTTCAACACAAGAAAGAATAAAAGCACTATCAGGCAGAAAAAAACAAGATTGGATGTTAGCCGAAGCTCAGTACTTAATTAAAATAGCACAGCTTCAACTCAGTCTACAAAAAGACAAACAAACCGCTATTCAATTACTAACCGCCGCAGATCAAAGAATTGTTGAATTAGCCGATAATAGTTTAACATTAGTTAGAGATGCCATTGCTCAAGATATTTCCTCACTAAATTTAATCATAGAACCGGATCTCACGGGCATATCATCTCAACTTAATGCGATTAATTTACAGATCCCTCAATTAAATTTGTTATCATTTCAACTTAACCCGATTAAAGAATCATTACAACAATCAAAAGAAAAACAAGATTTTAGCCTACAGCAAATTTATAAAGACTTTTTAAAAGATTTTGTTGTCATCAGAAATCATCATGAAGCGATCAAACCGTTGTTAGCGCCCGAACAAAGCGTTAATTTAACGAGTAATATTCAGCTAGCAATTCAGCAAGCGCAAATTTCATTGGCCAAAGGAAATAAAAAGACCTATCAAGATAATATAAATAACGCCATTCGATGGATCCAAGAATATTTTAAGAATGACCAATCATCTCAAAAGATTATTGAACAGTTAATTTTATTAAAAGATCAAATAATTGTTGTTAATTACCCAAATCAGTTAAAAGCAAAAAAAGAACTCAACATCATTAGTCAGCAACAACTTTATCAATGGCTTGATAATCAAAATGCTCCTAAACTTAATCTCAAAGTTGAGGAGACAAAACCATGAAATGGAAAATTCTACTTCTAATTGCATTAGTAATTGGTGCAATCGGTGGTTCTTGGTTAAAAAATCTACCGGGTTTTGTCATTATTGCTTACGAAAAAACAAGTTATGAAATGCGATTATGGATAGCCATTAGTTTTATTTTAATCATTTTTTCTTTAATTATCTTTATGATCTATTTATTCTCGACTCTTCTATCTGGAGCTAATAAAGTTAAAAACTGGAAAGGTAATCGTTACTTCAAAAAAGCTAGAAAACAAACGATTAAAGGTATGCTCGCATTTATTGAAGGGCATTGGCAAGAATCAGAAAATTTTATGATGAAAGCGTCTAAACAATCAGATACTCAATTAATAAACTATTTAGTTGCCGCACAAGCAGCACAACAACAAAATGCTAAAGAAAGACGTGACCAATACATTCGATTAGCACATGAGTCTGAGCCAAACGCAGTTGTTGCAATTGGGCTAACACAAGCTCAATTACAATTGGACAGCGCACAGTATGAACAAGCCTTAGCCAGTTTGAATGATTTAGAAAATGAAAAACCTAATCATCCGTTCGTATTAAAATTACTTTGTATAACCTACCAAAAACTTCAAGATTGGCAAGCGATCATAAGTCTGATACCAAAGCTAACAAAGCAGCAAGTATTTACTAAAGAGAAATTAGAATACTTTGAATCTATTAGCGTTAAAGGTATTTTACAAAAAGAATCTAATAAAAATGAGTTAGAAGCACTAGAAGATGCTTGGCTAAAATTACCTTCTGCAAGCAGAAAAAATATTAATAATATTATTTTTTACGTTAAATTATTGATTCAGTTCTCACAAATGGATAGTGCTGAGAAGATACTAAAAACCTTATTTAAGAAAAATGTCAGTGCCGAAATAATTTCACTTTATGGCAATATAAAAAGTAACGATATGGGTAAACAGTTTAACTTTTTAGAAAACTGGCTGACTAATCACCCAGAAACACCCGATGAAATATATTTAGCATTAGGGAATCTAGCTTACGAGCTAGGCTTGTGGGGTAAATCTCGATATTACCTTGAAAGAATTTTACGTGTAAAACCATGCGCTCAGTCATATTATCTTATGGCAAAAACACTACAAAAATTAGAAGATGAAGACCATGCAGTATTATGTTTTGAACAAGGTCTTGAGTTTATTATAGGTAATAAAAAAATTAAAAATGATTTAGTCTTATCAAAAGGAACAGATGATTTAGTGAGTGCTGGCTTATTGCCAAAATTCGAAAAATTGTAGACCGTTTAAAACGAGGTAGTTTTACAGCCCCTTTTTTTAAATCATGTTAACAAAAATGCAAACTCTCAAGAGGGTTTAATAGAGTAAATGCTTTCTAAATTTCGCCAATAATTATTGTAATCCATCCCAAAACCAAAAACATATTCATCTGGCACTGTTAATTCACAGTAATCGGCTTTATAGTTTTTAATATTCTTTCTATGATGTTCTTTTTCAACAAGCACTAAGCTCTTAACTGATTTGGCTTTTCTCTCATGACAAAACTGAGTAATGGCTGAAAGAGTATGGCCTTCGTCCAAAATATCATCAACAATAATGATATGACGATCTTTTAAATCAATTTGAGGTTTTGCTTTCCATTCAACTTTTTTCCCAAAAATTCTACCCATATACCGAGTCGCATGACAATAATCAGTTTGGCAAAGAATTTTTATCTTTGATAAAAAATGACCTGAAAAGATTAATGCGCCATTTAATACAACAATAAAGATTGGATTTTTATTTTTATAATCTTTTTCTATTTGATCAGCAAGTTTTTGAATAGCAATTTGAATTTCATCATGATGGATCAATAGTCTCGAATTATTTTTAATATCATGTAATTCTTTAATAGTCACGTTTCAATAGTCATCCTGTATTAATTCTTTTTTTAACTATCTAATTGAGTGATCTTTATAGACAATTTGTCACTATTTGTAGTTGCTTGTTCATTCTCTTTTATTTTAGATTTTTTATCTCTTTGTTCACTTGTTTGTTCAAAATTACAATTCACACAAGCAATACTTTGATCATCAGAGTAAAGAACTAAGGTATCTTCACTTGAACATTTTGGACAAATAGCGGCAGAAATAAATTGTTTTTTTCGTTTCATAAAATATAGATCTTATACCATCAATTAAGTAATTCTAATTGTTCTGTTAACTCTAACCATTCTTCCTCTAAATCATCCATTGTTTGGTTTATAGAGGTTGATTGTTGCATCGTTTCAGCTAATTTATTTTTCTGTTCACTTTCATATATTTCGCTTGATGCAAGTATTTTTTCAATCGTTTCTTTTTGTAATGTAATCTCATGCATTTCTTTGTCGATTTTTTTAAGCCTATTTGTCAGTGGTGCTTTTTGCTTTCGTAATTCCGCTTCATTTCTTTTTTGTTCTTTACGTGATAGAGGCGAACTTTCGTTTTGTTGAGTTGGATCTGTTTTATTCGTACTCGTCTTAGTATCATTTGTTTTATCTTTTGCCCAACGGTTATCATTTAGCCATTTTTGATAATCATTAAGATCACCATCAAAAGGAGCGACACGTCCATCATTGACTAACCAAAATTCATCAACAACACTCTCTAATAAGTTTTTATCATGAGCCACTAAAATAACAGCACCGTCATAATTTTGTAAGGCTAAGGCAAGTGCTTCTCTCATTTCAATATCAAAATGATTGGTCGGCTCATCAAGCAATAACAAATTAGGCTCTTGCCATGTGATCATCGCTAAAACTAACCTCGCTTTTTCACCACCTGAAAATCCTTTTACTTTGTCTAAAGTTTTATCTCCATTAAATGCAAAACCTCCCAAGAAATTCCTAGCCTGTTGTTCACTAATACCATCACCTAAAGATTGAATATGCCAAATTGGAGATTGGTCTACATTTAATTGTTCAACCTGATGCTGAGCGAAATAACCGGCATTAAAATGTTTATTACGACTAATTTCTCCCGCTTGTTTTTCTAACTCACCACAAATTAATTTTATGAGTGTCGATTTACCTTCACCATTTCTACCTAATAAGCCGATTCTTTGTCCGGCCATAATTCTCATAATAATATTATCTAATATTTTAACGTCACCATAACCGGCCTGAACTTTATTAAGATCAACCAATTCAGTAATGTTTTTATTTATTGCTTTAAATTCAAAACCGAATTTTTGGCGAATATGTACTGCGCTCACTTTATCCATTTTATCAAGAGCCTTTACGCGACTCTGCGCCTGTGTCGCCTTGCTAGCTTTTGCTTTAAAACGACTAATAAAACTTTCTAAATGTTCAATTTCTTTTTGTTGTTTTTCGAATTCAGCTTGTTGCAATACTTGTTTTTGATGTTTTTGTTTTTCAAACTGCGAATAATTTCCACTGTAACAATCTAATCCTTGGTTTTCAAAATGAAGAATATGAGTACAAAAACTGTCAAGAAAATCTCGATCATGAGAGATGGTTAATAACATACCTTCATAAGTTTTTAAATAACTCTCGAGCCACAATACCGCCTCTAGATCTAAGTGATTTGTCGGCTCATCTAATAATAATAACTCGGCGGGTTGGATTAACGCTTGAGCCAAATTTAATCTCATTCGCCAACCTCCAGAAAGCTCAGAAACCGGTGATTGCATTTGATTTTCTGTAAAACTTAATCCGGTTAGCATTTTGGCGGCTAAGGCAGGCAATGACCAACCATTAATCGCATCGAGCTTTGCATGTTGATTAGCAATTTCTAATCCGTCACCACTCAACTCAGCATTGACTAAATCCTGTTGAATACTATGATATTCATGATGCCCTGAAAGAACATATTCTAGCGCGGTTAATGGGCTCGCTGGAGTTTCTTGCTTTGCGCTGCTAACTCGCCAACGTGGCGGAAATTCAATGTCACCTTGCTCTGCTGATAGTTCATTGCGTAACAAAGAGAATAGGCTCGATTTTCCACAGCCGTTTTTACCAACTACACCAATCTTTTGGTCTGGATAGAGAGTTTGATTGACATTTTTAAGCAGAGGTAAACTGCCTTGAAATAAAGATAATTGCTTAAATCGGATCATTGTTTAGATTAATTGATAATATTTATGCCGTGAATTTTAACATAAATGGATCGAGTAGATAGCTGGCAAGCATTGTTTCACTAATAAAAGCGATTTATTCGTAGAATTTAAGCTTAAATATTCAATCGTCGATTGCTTGAGAAGCTTAACGGTCTTACTATAAACAGCTATATGGCCACTTTATTTTATGCTAGTTATAAATAAGGTGGGCTATTTTATCAATTATTGAGATGTTGAATAATATGATACAAAAAGAGAAAGCAGAGCTTTTAAGTCAAAAAGCTTTAACTGATATTGATTATAAAGAATTAAGCCTGCTTCAGCAGGCCATTTTTGATGGAGCCAATTATAGTATTATTTCAACTGAAATTGATGGCACTATCCGCTCATTTAATAATGCGGCAGCCAAAATGCTGGGTTACAAACCAGAAGAAGTAATTGGAAAACACACACCGGCCTTATTTCACGATCCCGATGAGGTGGCTAAACGGGCCGATACATTATCTAAAGAATTAGGCCGAGAAGTTAAAGCTAATTTTGAAGTTTTTGTAGCTAAAGCTGAGTTAGGTTTGATTGAAGAACTTGAATGGCGTTATGTTCATAAAAACGGTAGCCATATCCCTGTTCTATTGTCTTTAACACCTTTAAGAGATAAAAATAATACCATTAATGGTTTTTTAGGTATTTCATTTGATATCAGTGAAAGCCAATTTATTAAGAGAGCTTTAAAAGAAGAAGAAGAGCGTTATCGACTTTTGTTTGAACGCTCTAGCGATAGTATTTTACTACTAAAAGAAGATACATTTGTTGACTGTAATCCAGCGACTTTTCAAATGTTTGGCTGCTCTCGCGAAGATATAATAGGAAAATCTCCGATGCTATTTTCGCCTGAGTATCAACCCGATGGTAAAAAATCGATTGATGAGGTGCTCAAAAACATCACCAACGCGGTTCAAGGTTCTACAGTTTCAATTGAGTGGCAACATTTAAAATGGGATAAAACACCTTTTGATGCGGAGGTCACACTAAATGCAATTGAGTTACAGGGCGAACCTCATATTTTTGCAACGGTGAGAGATGTAAGTAGTCGAAAAATTGCAGAACGCGAGCTTGAAAACTCAAGAAAACAACTCTTAGATCAAAACCAAAGTCTTAAGTTAATTAACCATCTTTCCAATCAATTTCATGGAAATCATTCATTTAAAGTCTTTGCCGAAAAAATATTAGATGCCATTTTAGGGGTGACAGGTACCACACATATTGCAATATATTTTATAAAAAAAGAACCTGTATCGTTAGAGTTAATGGCAAGTCATGGCATTGATAAAAAAATTGTTGAAGCATCAACTATTTTACAGTTAAACGACAGTTTATCGGGTTATGCTTTAGAAAAAAATGAAATTGTTTTTACCCATGACTTTAATAAAGCCCCACGTATTGAAGAACAAATTAAACAATATTTATTAGCAAGCAATATTCAAACCGGAGTCAGCATTCCGTTAACTTTTCAAAATAGACCTTTCGGCTGTATTAATTTAGGTTACGAAGAATATAAACACTTCACTGACTTTGAGATTGAAACACTTCAGGTTGTTAGTAATACCATTTCTTTGGCACTTGCTAATGCACACCAAATCAATGATTTAGATTATATGGCGCATCATGACTCTTTAACGGGACTTTCAAATCGACTATTTTTTCATTGTGCCTTTGCCGATCGAATTAAAAAACCGAGCTACCAAAATGCCGCTGTATTGCTTCTTGACTTAGATCGATTTAAAGAAATTAATGATACTCTAGGTCACCATATTGGCGATATATTATTACAGCAAATAGGACCTCGATTAAGTTCAATATGCCGCGATGAAAAAATTACCCTAAGCCGTTTAGGTGGTGATGAATTTATTGTGCTCATTGATGATATTTCAGATAAAAAAGAAACTAGAAATTTTGCAGAGGCTCTATTAAAACAACTAAGAGAGCCTTTTGAAATCAATTCCATACTGCTGGAAATTGATGCCAGTATTGGTATTGCACAATACCCAAGAGATGGAAAAGATAGTCATGCATTATTACGCTCCGCAGATGTCGCAATGTATGAAGCTAAAAATAAAGGTGGAGGCATTAAATTTTATTATCGCAATGACGATAAACATACACCTGAAAGATTAGCGCTTATTGCTGAGCTAAATAGTGCCACCCGCGACGAGCAATTAGAGCTGCATTATCAACCAAAAGTTGATTTAACCACAGGTAAAATCAATGGATTTGAAGCATTGGTTAGATGGCGACATAGTGATATGGGTTTACTTTATCCTAATAAGTTTATATTACTCGCAGAAATGAGTGATTCGATTCATTATGTTACCGAGGCCGTACTCGAAATTGCTTTAAAGCAACAACAAAAATGGTACGATTCTGGTTACCGTTTACCGGTTTCAGTTAACTTATCTGCAAGAAATCTCATTGATAATCGATGTGTACATTTTATAGAGAAAATGCTCATTAAATATAATATTAAACCGGGAATGCTGGAATTAGAATTAACAGAAACTGCTCTTATGCAAGATCCAGAAACTGCAGTAGCATTGCTCAATCAAATTTCAAAACTTGGTGTTAAATTATCTGTTGATGATTTTGGAACCGGTTATTCATCATTATCATACTTAAGAAGAATGCCAATTAATCAGTTAAAAATTGACCGTGAGTTTGTTAAAGATATGTTATTGAACTATCAAGATTCTATTATTGTCAGCTCAACCATTTCACTGGCTCATAATTTAAATTTGAAAGTAGTTGCGGAAGGCGTGGAAGACAAAAAAACCATGGAACGCCTCAAACAATTAGGATGTGATTTTGCACAAGGTTATTATATTTGTAAGCCTAAAGTTTGGTCTGAGATAGAAACCTGGTTGAAAACCAACCCTCTATTTATTGCTTAAGCTGAGTTTATTTAATATTC
>CAYZBK010000065.1:0-12185 GCA_964476655.1 uncultured Kangiella sp.
ATGATCCAAGTACGCAACGACATGAAATAATGAAAAAAGTGAGTTTTATTGCTGATGTTGCTGTCATGCCTAGCTGGTTAAAAGTTTCTGAAGCATTAGAATTTGTCACCAACATACATCCAAACTTTAGTTTAAAAAAAGCAGAGTATTTTTTGTCTAAAACAGATATCCCAAGTAACGCCAAAGTAAAAGAGCTTTCTAAAGGCATGTTGGCACAGCTTCATTTGGCTTTGGTTATATCGATTGACGCCGAATTACTCGTACTTGATGAGCCAACTTTAGGATTAGATATTCTTTATAGAAAAGAGTTTTACAATCAACTATTATCCGACTTTTTTAATGAAGGAAGAAGCATTCTAATCACGACTCATCAAATTGAAGAAGTGGAACACTTACTCACCGATTTACTTTTTATACGCCGTGGTGAAATTATTTTAGATTCATCCATGGACGCAGTATCTGAAAAATATATTGAACTGATGGTCAGTAAAGAAAATGTTGAAAAAGCAGAAGCACTTAATCCAATGACTGTGCGTGAAGCTTTTGGACGAAAAATTTACTTGTATCAAGATATTGATAAAAATGAACTAGAGTCATTAGGTGAAATTAATTCTCCAAGTGTTGCTGATCTGTTTGTTGCCTTAATGACGGAGAAAAAATAATGAAAACTCTGCAAGCATTAGTTAAAAGAGAATTCTGGGAACACCGAGGTTCAATGCTTAAAACGCCAATTGTTATGGCATTGTTTTTTGCTTTTATTATGGTGCTAACCAGCGTAACAGGAAATTATTTTATTATGAGCATGGATGGTGGTTATGATTATAGTGATGGACTTTCTAAACTATTTAGTAATATTGATAATTTGGACTATCGAGATGTTTATAAGGTGATCAATATAGCATTATATGCGCCAATTTCAATTTTTGGGTTTGTTATGTTATTAATCAGTTTTTCATATGCTGTTGGTTGTTTGTACGATGAAAGAAAAGATAAAAGCATCTTGTTTTGGAAGTCTTTACCTATTTCTGATTTGAATACAGTACTTTCAAAAATTATTGCTGTCGGTATTTTAATTCCTACGCTATATTTTGTAGCGGTTGCTTTATTTCAAATATTTATACTGCTTTTTTCAACGGTAGTTTTTTGGTTTTATGGAAATTCCGGAATAATTCTCTGGCAGTCATCAAATCTATTTTTTGTTATATTTAATTCCTTTATGACTTTATTAATCACCAGTTTATGGTTGGCTCCTTTTTGGTCTTGGTTAATGCTTGCATCATCATGGGCAAAAAAATCAGCTTATTTATGGGCGATATTACCTATCTTTCTGCTGACTATTGTTGAAGGTTGGATTACTCATTCTAATCGTTTATTTGTTTTTTTATGGGATAGAGTTTATGCTGCATTTAATATACTTAATTCAAATATTATAGATACGGCTGTTAGTTCAACGTCTAATCGCTTGTCAATATGGAGCTCGATGTTATTTTCTACTGAATTTTTGGCCGGAGTATTATTAAGTGCCGTATTTTTATCAGTGTCAATAATTGTTAGGCGTTATCGGAACGAATACTAGTTTGATTTGTTAATATATTAAAACTAGGCTTTAAATATAAAGGAAAAAAATGAATTTTAATTGTCCAAATTTACTTAATATTTTAGAGTTAGTCTTTAAGATTTTTTAATTGGGCAACAACGTAAGGGGCAATTACGACAGCCCATAATTCAGTCTTATCGTTACAATATTTTTTTACCCAATCAACAGATGCAAAGGCGACTTTATTTCTTTTAATTAGTTTTTGCATTTCTTTTGCTGAGTTCTCGGCAATTAAAGAGGCTGTTTCAATTAAATCGATGGAAGTGTCAACAATAAGTAATTTTCCTTGAGCAAAAGAAAGTTGCAGTTCATTCCAACTAATTAAAGCCGTTTCAAAGTTAAGTTTTTCGTCTAAAGGCTGTTCTTGTTTCATATATTCGTCTATAAAGTTAAGTAGGTTAAAGTTAGTGTTGATATAAACGTTATCTTATTTTTGTTGCATGCAATTTTTAATGGCAATCAGAATTCCAAGTGCGATAAATGCGCCAGGTGGTAAGATTGCAAAAAGAAATGATGTTTCCTGAGAATAAATGTGAATGGTTAGTTCTTTAGCCCATTCACCAAATAATAAATGAGCACCATCAAATAGTGTTCCTTGCCCAATTAATTCTCGTAAAGCGCCTAGAATCATCAGAACCAGAGTAAAACCAATTCCTTGAGCCAACGCATCAATTAAGGACGCGAATGGTTTATTTCTACTGGCAAAGGCTTCTGCTCGACCAATAATCATGCAGTTGGTAACAATTAAGGGGATAAAGATACCTAAAATTAAATACAACTCATAAGTAAAGGCATTCATTAATAATTGTACATTAGTGACAAAAGAGGCAATAAGCATAACAAAAATAGGAATTCGTATTTCTTTAGGAATGTACTGACGGATAACAGAAACAGTAAGATTAGAACCAACTAAAACAAATGTTGTTGCTATGCCAAGACCGAGTCCATTGATTAATGTTCCTGTAACGGCAAGTAATGGACATAACCCCAATAATTGTACTAATGCGGTATTATTATCCCAGAGTCCATTTTTAATAATCTTTGAGGTGCTAAGTTCATTGCTCATAAACGGGACTCCGTATCACTACAAGAACTAACGGTTTCAAATAAAGAAGAGCGGTTATTTTTATAAAATAGCATACTATTGTAAACCGCTTTCACAACGGCTCTTGGAGTAATGGTTGCACCAGTTAAAGCATCAAATTCACCACCATCTTTTTTTACCTTCCATTGTTTTTCAGTAAATTTGATTAAAGATAAGCCATCAAATTGATTTAACCAATCACTTTTATTACGTTCTATTTTATCACCTAAACCGGGGGTTTCTTGATGAGTTAAAATGTTAACGCCCTTCAAATCACCATCATAAGAAATTGCAATGGCTAATTCTATTTTTCCAGAATAACCATCAGGCGCAATTGCTGTTAGCAAAACGGCATAAGGTTTTTTTGCATTTCGCATTCGAAAAAGTTTAACGTCTTGATCACTGCCTAAAAATATTTTATCTTGAACAAATATACAGTCATCAAAAACATCATTAGAATAATGACTTGCAGGAACAATTTCTGAAAGTTGTTTAATTAATAATATTTCAACTTCCTCAGCAATTTTATCCTTAGTCAGTAAATGGGTAATACCAATTAATCCTGTGGATACAAATGCGAATACGGCTAAAATTAATGCGTTTTTGTACATAGCAATATGGCGACTTATAAAACCTTGAGAATGGTTATTTAATGAAGCATTCTGATTTTCGTTTTTATGATTGTTTGAAGGATTAGACATTTAAGTCAGCCTTTTTTTGAGAGCCATAAACTTTTGGTTTAGTGTAATGATCAATAGTTGGTGCCGCAATATTCAATAGTAATACCGCAAAAGCAACCGCATCTTGGTAACCACCAAAGGTTCTAATAATAACGATAATAAAACCAATGCCAGCACCATAAATTAAACGGCCCTTGGGGGTTGTTGCCGCGCTAACCGGATCGGTTGCAATAAAGAACGCGCCAAGCATGCTTGCGCCCATGATCAAGTGCATCCACGCCGGTAAAAAGAGTTCATCATCATATAGCTGAAACAACAAGGCGGTTAACCCTATACTTATTAACATTGAAATAGGAATGTGCCAATGAATTATGCGTGCCATCAACAAATAAAGTCCGCCAGCTAAAAAGCTTAGGTTGACCCAAATACTGATGGTGACATTCGCTAAAAAATGTTCATTATGAGTTATTTCGCTACTCATTACT
This sequence comes from uncultured Kangiella sp., assembly GCA_964476655.1. Classification (GTDB taxonomy): domain Bacteria; phylum Pseudomonadota; class Gammaproteobacteria; order Enterobacterales; family Kangiellaceae. The sequence continues at coordinate 3,847 of CAYZBK010000065.1, forward strand.
CCAAGGGATAAAGCGCTTTTACTTTCATCTAATGGTGTTGCCATGGTGTAACCGTCTACAATTAATCGAAAATCTTGTAGTGTTAAACCTTGTGCTGTTTCTGAAAAAAAACTTAACTCTAAAGATTGAAGTAACGTTGGTTGTTGATTCAGTTCAGAGCTAGATATCCAGGTGGTCATATTTAAAGGAAATGAAATCAATAATAAAACATAACCGACCATTGCCGGATTAAAAGGGTTGAAACCTAAACCACCATAAAGTTGCTTAGCAAAAATTATGGCAAACCATACACCTATCAAACTCATCCACCAAGGCAATAATGGTGGTATAGAAAGTGCGATTAATATCCCCGTTAATAAAGCTGAATAATCTGAGATACTTTGTTTTATTGAGCGCTTTCTAAGCTTCATTATTAATGCTTCTGCAGTCAGTGCATAAATACTACAAAGCAATAGATTAATTAATACGCCCCAACCATAAAAATAGAATTCAACAATAATTCCTGGAATTAAAGCCAAACAAACCCTCTGCATGAGTTTTGCCGTATGAGTTGCGTTGTGCATAAATGGTGAACCGTTGATCACAAGACATCTTCCTTTTTCTTTTTTACTCGTTGTAAAGCGGCTTCTATCGCTGAAATTTTTCCATCGGGATCATTTTCTTGTTTTTTGCTCGCAGCTTTTCTCGCGGCAGCATTTTTTATTCGTTTTAAGTCTCGTTCGGCTTTTATTTTTTCTAATCGTTGCTCCCGTTTTTCAAAACGTTGTTTGGCATGGTCTGATTTTGTTTGTTTGTTTTCAATGTGAATAATTTCAGCTTTGGCAAAACGGTAATAATCAACTAAAGGAATTTCACTTGGACAAACATAACTGCATGCACCACATTCAATGCAATCTAATAAATTATATTCTTTTAATTGTTGCCATTGTTCGCTTTGTGAAAACCAATACAGTTGTTGTGGTATTAAGGATACAGGGCAAGCTGTTTGACATTCTCCACATCGAATGCAAGAAGCATGTGGCGTGGTAAGATTATCCGATGCATTATTTGATAATTCTTTTTTATTAATAATAATACAATTTGTCGATGTTTTAGTTTGATTGTTTAAATGAGTATTATTGTCTTGAGGCGAATGAGAGATTTTACTTCCCATTAAAGGGCCACCAAAAATAATTTCGTAATAATCACTTAATTGAATGTTAAGTTGACTAATTATTTTGGATAACGGCGTTTTAAAATCAATCCAATAGTTTCCGGAATTTTCAACTAGATCGCCTGTAATTGTTACTAAGCGATGAGTTAGTTTTTTTCCGTTGATTACTGCATCATGAACTGCAAACAAAGTAGCAACATTTTGGACTAATATACCTAATGAAACGGGATAAGTTTTTTGAGGAACTTGTTGGCCAGTTAAAAGTTCAATCAGTTGTTTTTCTCCACCGCTTGGGTACTTTGTTTTTGCGACAATAATTTCTATCTTTTTAAGCTTCAAGGTTTCAATGAGATTTATATTTTTTTCAATTTCTAATGCCAGAGCATTAATGGCTTCTGGTTTATTATCTTCAATGCCAAAGAGTATTTTGTTTGCGCCAGCCATTTTTGCTGTGATTATTGCGCCTTGCAAAACTTCAAATGAATACTCTCTTAATAAACGATCATCACAAGTAATGTATGGTTCACATTCCATGGCATTAACTATTAATGTATGAACTTGTTGATAGCTTCCATTGAGTTTGATATGTGTCGGAAATGAAGCTCCGCCTAATCCGACAATACCAGCTTGTTTAACACGATCAATTAATAAACGTTGATCGGTATTTTGCCAATCGATTATGGCTGAAAATTCTTGTTCTCTATTGACTGATGTTAATCGAGAGATATTTTTTTGACTAGAAAGTGTTTTATACTCTTCAGGATGAATGCCGCCAGCAATTTGATGCTCAGCATAACGTACAATTGACGAACTTATTATTGAAATAGACATTCTATGAAACCATTTTTATTTCAATATTTGAATCTGACATATTACCAACAACCACATTTTTCGGGTTGCTCTTTCGTAGCTCAGGATCAATTTTAACAACGGGCATATCAATACAATCAACAGGGCAGGGGGGCACACAAAGATCGCATCCAGTACATTCTGATTCTATCACTGTATGCATTAACTTTGCAGCGCCAACAATGGCATCAACAGGGCAAGCTTGAATACACTTGGTGCAACCAATGCATTCATCTTCTCTAATAACTGCGACACGAGGTAAAGACTCTTCGCCACAAGATTCATCTAACGCAATAACATCTAATTCTAATAGTTCTGCTAAGGCTTTAATGCCAGCTTCGCCTCCTGGAGGGCAACGGTTAATGGCTTCTCCGTCAACTATCGCTTCTGCATAAGGTTTACAGCCTGGATGACCACATTGGCCACATTGAGTTTGAGGAAGAATTTCATTAATTTGTTCAACAATCGGGTTACCAGAAACTTTAAAATGTACCGAGGCATAACCCAGCAGTGCGCCACAGACTGCGGCAAACAATGTAATGATTAATGTTGCTGAAAGGAGTTCCATAATTAGAATTTTACTAAACCAGTAAATCCCATAAAAGCTAACGACATAAGGCCGGCGGTAATTAAACTAATGGCTGCACCCTGAAAAGGTAAAGGCACATCAGCGACTGCAATACGTTCTCTTATAGCGGCAAATAAAATAAGTACTAATGAGAATCCAACAGCCGCACCAAAACCATAAATAATTGATTCCACGAAATTATGATTTTTATTCACATTAAGAAGTGCGACACCTAAAACTGCGCAATTTGTTGTTATCAAAGGGAGAAAAATACCTAACAAGCGATACAACATTGGGCTGGTTTTTTGTATCACCATTTCGGTAAATTGCACAACCACAGCAATGGCCAAAATAAAAGATAAAACTTGCAAGTATTCCAAGTTAAAAGGTTTAAGAATAAAATGATTAATTAGGTAACTTGTAAGAGATGCCATGGTTAAAACAAAGGTCGTTGCAGCCGCCATGCCTGTTGCAGTTTCTACTCGGCTAGACACCCCCATAAAAGGACACAAGCCTAAAAACTTAACCAACACAAAATTGTTGACTAAAACCGTGCTAATTAAGAGTAATAAAATATCAGCCATAAGGAGTTAGCTTTCAAGTTGTTTATTTTTACGAGTTAACCAATAATGTTTAAAACCAAGAAAAGAGAAAAACAAAAAGCCCCAAATAGAAGTCAACTGGATCAAGCCTGTAATAATTGCGCCGGAGCCTTCAACTTCTGCTTTGAGTAATGCGGATATAACCAGTGGTGCATAAGTTTCTGCATTGACAACCGTACCTGGAGTAAATGCGCCAACGGCAATAAAACTAATAATGGCAAATTTAATATTCCATGAAAAATGTTTAATTTTATAAGCGATTAAAGCTAACAGCATTAAACCTAGCAGAATATAAACTAACCAAGCGGTGCCATATAATTCAAATGTTTGCATTAAAAAATAACCTCGTACTCATGTAAAATATTTAACTAGTGCAACTGTTTACAATGCTGAATCAACAGAGGAAGCGATCATTGCTTCAATTTGTTTTATATCAACACGTTTCATTAACGGAACAAATTTATTTAATGTGTGAGACAGCAATGGTGATTGAGCATCTTGCCATTTAAGTGGGGCATGATTTAAAAATAACTCAACATCGACTAACAAGTTAGGCAATACTGGTTTTAAATAGACACTTAAAATTCTAAATAAATTAATGCCCATGGAACTAATTTTTAATGCTTGGTCAGCAGTATCTTCATTTTTTGCTAAAGTCCAAGGGGCTTTATCATCAATGTAGATATTGGCTTTATCTGCTAAAGACATAATCAATTTACAAGCTTTACCATATTCTCTGTTTTCATAAAATGTTTCTATTGCTGTAGAGGCTTGCTGAAATTCATTAAGCAGTTCGGGTTGGTCAATTTCACTATGTAACTCACCGCCTGCTTTTTGAACTAACTTGGCACATCGGCTGGCAATGTTGACATACTTATTGACTAGATCAGAATTAACTCGCTGAGCAAAATCTTCAACGTTGAGATCAAAGTCATCCATTTTATTAGAAAGTTTTGCGGCAAAATAATAACGCAAATATTCAGGGCTTAAATTTTCGAGATAGGTTTCTGCTTTAATAAAAGTGCCTTTAGATTTTGACATTTTTGCACCATTAACGGTTAAAAAACCATGAGCAAAAACCTGAGAAGGTGTACGATATTCTGCAGCACTTAAACAGGCAGGCCAAAATAGACAATGGAAATTGATAATGTCTTTACCAATAAAATGATAAAGCTCCGCGTCACTATCGGTCTTCCAAAAGTCATCAAACTCTAATCCATCAGTTCTATCACAAAGGTTTTTAAAGCTTGCCATGTAGCCTATAGGAGCATCCAACCACACGTAAAAGAACTTGTTTGGCTCATTCGGTATTTGATAACCAAAATACGGAGCATCACGAGAAATGTCCCATTCTTGAAGTCCTACTTCTAACCATTCATTTAACTTATTAGCCATTTGTTGACTAACACCTGTTTTTAACCATGATTTCAACATGCTTTCAAAATCTTGTAATTTAACAAAGAAATGTTCGGACTCTTTTAATACGGGCGTTGAGCCCGAAACCGCAGACTTAGGGTTTTTAAGTTCAGTTGGGCTATAAGTTGCACTACAAATATCGCAATTATCGCCATATTGATCTGCCGCGCCACATTTAGGACATTCACCCTTTACAAAGCGATCGGGCAAAAACATTTCTTTTTCTGGATCGAACAATTGATTAATGGTTCGTTTAGCAATATGCCCTTTACTTAATAATTGCTGATAGAAGTGTTCAGTATATTGTTTGTTTTCATTGCTATGAGTGGAATGAAAATTATCAAATTCAACTAAAAAGCCATCAAAATCTCTTTTGTGCTCAAAATGGCTTTTTGCGATTAATTCTTCAGGAGTAATATTTTGTTTTTGAGCGCTCAACATAATAGGGGTGCCATGGGTATCATCAGCACAAACGTAATAGCACTCATTACCAACCAATTTTTGGTAGCGAGCCCAAATATCTGTTTGCACATATTCCAACATATGGCCAATATGAATAGGACCATTAGCATAAGGAAGTGCACTGGTTATAAGAATGCGGCGGCTACCGTTTGATGCAATTAAATCTTGTGACATTAGAGCTCTTTACTTGATGAAGCGAAGGATTAACAATTAGGCGCAACTATACCGATTTTTTGCTTATTTTTCATCCTTAATTGATGATTTCTAGGTCCAATTTGTTAATTGGCAACTGAAACAGTGATCCACTGTTTTTAATGTACAGCATAATATTTAATGCTTTGATATCTTGATTAGCAGTGAGATGTAGAGAAATAGTTTGGCTTAATCATACTTGCCTATACGCAATAGAATGGATTGGTTTTAAGTACCAGTTAATAAGCAAGGAAAGGCGGCTCTACTAGTTCGATTCTATTAGTTTCGAGCTCAATAAATTAATAGGGTGTTTACATTAATGACATATCAGAGAATTTTTATTTTGTTTTTTGTGATATGCGATTCTTTGTAAAACGGGTGGCTTGCGCATCAGCAGGTGTATCCGGCCAAGGGTGTTTAGGATATTTCCCTCTCATTTGTTTCTTTACTTTCTCATATCCATTCATCCAAAAGCTAGCTAAATCTTCGGTGATTTGTAACGGCCTTTTCGCTGGCGAAAGCAAATGTAATAACACTGGAAATTGGCCATTGGCGATACGTGGTGTTTGTTGTTCACCAAACATTTCCTGTAATTTAACCGCTAGCACGGGTTTATCTCCTTGCTGATAATCTAGTTTAATATTTGAACCACTAGCAACTTTTAACGTGAGGGGCATCAGTTCATCAAGTTTATTTTGTTGCGGCCAGTCGAGCATATTATGGAGAGCTTGTTTCATTATTGCAGGCGTTATTTGAGTGAGTTTTTTAAGTCCCATTAAATAAGGGGCTAGCCATTCATTGATTGATAAGGCGAGTGCATCATTTGATGTGTCTGGGAATTTTTTTTGGAAAGTCTCTAATTGTCTAAGCATTTGTATTCTTGCTTGCCACTGCCGTAATTCTTTTGACCAGGGCAGGGCATCAATGCCAGTTTTTAATATTCCGTTCAGTAAGCCATCTAATATCAATGCAGGTTCGAGGTTATTGATTGGTTGTGATTTTAATATTAACTCACCTAATTTTATATTTTTCTCGCCTTTGACTGTTTGATTTTTGTCATCCCAAAAAATATCTTCACTTTCTACAATGAGTTCTGAGAAACATTCTTCTAAATCATTGAGGCTTATTCCAACAGCTTGAAATATTTTAGGAATTTTATCTTGCCCGCCCAATCTAACGATGACTATAAAGTCATGGTCTATTTTAAAGTTATGCTCGTAATTATAACCATTAGCAACTGCACCACTTCCATTGGTTAATCTATAACCGTTACCTCTACGTTGTGCAATGCGGTCGGGAAATACCATGGCTAATAAAATGGGGATTAAATGTATTAACTTTGTTAAGGCGTCTTCTGTTTTTATCTTTTTACCTGTAGAAAAAATCCCTTGTTGTTTTAGTTTAATGATCAATGCATTTGATTGTTTAAATAGTTGTTTTTCAAAATGACCGGGATGTTTGTTAGCTAACAAATACTCAACACGTGCAATAAAGTCTGGGTTATTTCTTTGCTCTCCATGAAATAAATCTTTTTCTTCTAACATCGCCGCTAATACACAAGCTAATTCAATCGCATTATATTTTTCAGATTCAACTAGCATGTGGGCAATTCTAGGATGAATGCCCAGCGAAAGTAATATTTTTCCATGGGCCGTGATTTTATCATTTTTGTTCAATGCTTTTAATGATTTTAAAAGTGATTGTGCCTGGTTAAAAGTCCCTTTATTTGGTTGGTCGAGAAGTTTTAAATCCGTTACTTGGCTTGTACCCCATTGAGCTAAATTTAAAACAAAAGGCGCTAAATCTGCTCTCAAAATTTCAGGTAAATTCTCTGTTCGTAATACATCAGATTCTAACCATAAACGATAACAATGCCCGGGGCCTAATCGACCCGCGCGTCCGCTTCGTTGTATGGCTGATGCCATTGATATTTTTTTAGTGTGTAGTCGATCAAAACCAACGTTTGGATCAAAAGCACTTTGACGCATTAATCCCGTATCAATAATGCAACTAACACCTTCTATGGTGATGCTGGTTTCTGCAATATTGGTGGAGAATATTATTTTGCGTTTTTTGTTGTTGGCTAACAATACTTCCCTTTGTTTAGCAAAAGGTAAATCGCCGTATAAAACATAAAGTTCAATATCAGATTTTTCTTTTTTAAAGTTCTCGGCAATAATGTTTTTAGCTTTGTTAATCTCATTTACACCGGGTAAAAAAACTAAAATGTCTTGAGCGTTGTTTAGTTTTGGAAGTAGCATGGCATGTTTCACCGCGACCACTAGAGTATTTAACCAGTTGAAATTTTGTTTGGGTGGCAAGTATTGTATTTCAACAGGAAAACAACGTCCCTCACATTCAATTGTTGGTGCATCATTTAACAGTTTGGCAATACGGTTAGTATCCAAAGTGGCAGACATCACCAATAGTTTTAAATCTTCTCTTAGGGTTTGTTGTACTTCAAAAGAAAATGCCAATCCCAAGTCTGCATCTAAACTGCGTTCATGAAATTCGTCAAAAATGATTAATCCTATGTCAGGCAATTCAGGATCGCTCTGAAGCATTCTTGTTAAAATACCTTCAGTGATAACTTCAATACGAGAGTTACGCGAAACCTTTGTTTCATTTCTTATACGGTAGCCAATAGTTTGTCCCAAATCTTCATTAAGCAGTTGTGCCATTCTAGCAGCAGCATTTCGAACGGCTAAACGGCGGGGTTCAAGCAATAGAATTTTTTGAGACTGAGGAATTAAATCAAGTAAAGCCAATGGAACAATAGTTGTCTTGCCGGCTCCTGGTTCCGCTTGTAATATTAGGTTAGGATTATTTGAGACTATTTCACGAATATCATCAATTTTGCTGACAATAGGTAAATGAGTGTCTTTTAGTTTTTGAACTAAATCCATTGGTATTGAGGTTACTAATATAATATATTGAAGGATTGTCGATTATACTATAGATAGTTCTTTAGCCGGCTAATTAGTAGGTATGGCTCATACAAGTGGCTCATTTTATAATATATATAAGAAGTAACCATGTATAATAGTTCGTAACGAATACGTGGCATATCTTGTAAAATGAGCCTGACCCGTATTCG
>CAYZBK010000066.1:0-11937 GCA_964476655.1 uncultured Kangiella sp.
AAAAAAGCCCCATCCATTCGGATGGGGCTTTTTTTTTGGTTTGCGATTATAGAATTCTATGATCTCAATGCGATTGGATTATTTATCCGTGCAATTTTAGATCTTTTTACAGTTCATTAGCTGAATTTTGGATTAAAGTTTAAATCTGATTATGTTAGTATTATTTTAATGCTTCTCTAACTTTTTGGATGTATTATTACAATGAGTATCGAGTTAAATAAAGGGCTTACTTCATATCGTTTTTTTGCTTTTTTATCAGTTTACCTTTTTCATTTTGGATTTCTTGATTTTGGTTATATTGGTGTACACGCTTTTTTTGTATTATCGGGTTTTCTGTTAACCCCTATCCTGCTTGAAATGAAGAATGATTTACCCGTAAAAAAATATTTTATTCATTTTTATGGGAGAAGGGCTCTTCGGATATTTCCTTTATATTTTTTCTATCTTATCTGCATTTCTATTATCGCTTATGTTGCACTTTATATTTATGAATATGATGTTAACAATCGTTTTGCTCAAACTTTAGAACAGCTTCCTTATGCAGCAACGTATACTTATAATTTTTTTACTATACAGGCCGATTATAAACAAACTCAAACAATTACACATTTTTGGTCACTTGCTGTTGAGGAACAATTTTATTTGCTATGGCCGCTGGTGTTAATCCTTACACCCAAAAAAAAATTAATGCAGGTACTACTTTTAGTTATTATTACTGCTCCAGTAGTAAGGCTTTTGGTTGCAAGTGCATCACTAAAATGGCCAGATATTTTTAATAGTTATTCTATGACTGCTTACACTTTTACTTTTTCTAGTTTCGATGCTTTTGCTATTGGAGGTCTGTTTGCTGTTTATGTTAAATCGATAAAATGGCAGTATATCCTAATCTTAATCTTTATGACTTTTTTGTTAGGCGTTGTTACTGAATATTACTCACTTGGTAATTTGAAACTAACTGCCTTAGGTTTTAGATCATTTATGGGTGATTCGTATAAATATATATGGGGCTTTAGCCTTTTCTCTCTTATTTTTGCTTGTCTACTTGTTAAAATAAAAAATAGAGAATGTTTACCTTCTCTAATAGAACACCCCATTTTTGTATATTTAGGTACCATTTCTTATGGTTTATATGTCTATCATTTTCCTATTATGTACTTTTTTAATGCAGAAACTCCTTTCCTAATAAAAGAAATTCAGCTTTTAGTTGTTTTCTTTTTAAGTTTATTAGTTTCAGTAATAAGTTATGAATTTATGGAAAAGCGGTTTTTAAATAAAAAGGATTCATTTTTTTGTCGCCAATAGTACTCAAGGATCTGCATTATAAGTAAGTAATATGAAACCAAAATATGATATAGAAAGAAAAATTTTCTGGGAATGTTATAAAAACAAACTTCCAGCAGAAATCGTTGAGCAATGGGTACAATTAGCCAAAAACTCTGCCGGCAGCAGCGCAAGTTCATATGCAAATTTTTCAATTAATTCAAAAAAACTAATAGATTCAAATACTTTCTATTATGCTGTGGCATTTTATCAGGATAAGGTAGTTTGCGTGGTTCCTTTTTCCATGTTTGAAAGAAAGTTTTTTTTGTTTCGTTTTAAACAGTTGCATAATATAGATCATAATCAGTTAGATCTTTTTACAGCTGCAGGACAAAATGAAATTGATTCAGCATTTTTAGTTAATTCGCTGGTTAGTGCATTAAGAGTTCAGATAGACTCTTGGCACCAGTTAGTTGTATCTAATTGGTTCCTTAATCATAAGTCGAAATCTTTGTATTTTAAGTTTGATTATCGGAGATACTCGGGGTATTACGCCATAGAACACGCTAAATCAGTTAGTGACATTATCCCTAAAAAGCTGTTAAAAAATATTGCACGAAATGAAAAAAAATTAGAAAAAGCACATACGAATGTTAAGCTAATAAAAGTTGATAATCCGGAACAAATAAATAGTGCTTTAAATGTTTTTTACCAGATAGAAAAGTCTGGTTGGAAAGGACAAAATAATACGGCTATAGCTTGTGACGAAAACATACGATCCTTTTATGATAAAACCTGGAATGAGTTCGCTTCCTATGGTAATGCATGTGTTTTTGTTCTTTCCGCAGAAGGAAAACCTATTGCTTCAGCCATTGCTTTTATTCATGGAGAAAATCTTTACTTGCATAAAATTGCTTTTTTAGAAACATATAATAGTTTCGGTGCAGGCTCAATATTGATCAAACAAATAATTAAAGATGCTATAGACAATCAAAAGATCCAACTTATTAGTTTTGTTACTGATCCTGAATGGTTAAAACGGTGGCATACTAAAAAACATAAATTGTACGCGGTGGAAGCATTTAATAATAATATTGCATCGAAAATATTAAGCTTTTTTCTTAATATAATGCGTGCTCTATAAATAACTTAGCATAAAAAACATTATGTTAAGGATTTAAACACCGGTTAAATCGTTTAAAAGCTCTTTCCAAATCATCAATAAGATCATCAACATTTTCTAAGCCAATATGTAAACGAATTAAGGGGGTAGAATATGGCCAAGTTGTTACTGTGCGTAATGCGCTAACATTATTCACGGCTAAAATTAGGCTTTCAAAGCCTCCCCATGAATAGCCCATTTTAAAATGTTCCATGTCGTCTAGTAGTGCATTTACTGAGGCTGCATTACCTTTGTTGAGTACAAATGAAAATAGCCCATTAGCACCTGTAAAGTCGCGTTTAAAAAAATCATGACCAGGACAACTTTCAAAATTTGGATGTAGAATAGTTTCTACTTCTTCTCTTTTAGATAACCAGGTGGCAATTTTTAAGCTACTTTGTTGATGTTGTTTAAGGCGAACGCCAAGTGTTCGAATTCCTCTTAACGCTAAATATAGATCGTCAGGCGAGGTGCATTGACCCATTAAGTAACTGTTGTCCCTCAATTGAGGCCAATATTTTTCTGTACTAGTCGCTGTGCCAAGCATAACATCAGAATGCCCTACGATGTATTTTGTAGCCGCTTGAACAGAAATATCAACGCCATGTTTAAATGGATTAAAGTTAACCCCTGCGCCCCAAGTATTGTCGAGCATTACAATGCAATTGTGTTTGTGTGCAATTTTTGAAATTGTTGGAACATCTTGAACTTCCATTGTGATCGAACCTGGTGATTCAAGAAAAACAATTCGTGTGTTCTTTTTAATTAGAGCATCAATATTTTTACCAATCATTGGATCATAGTAAGTTGTTTCAATTCCCATCTTGGTTAATATTTTATCGCAGTAGTCGCGTGTTGGTTCGTATACGCTATCAACCACTAATATATGATCACCTGTTTTAACAAAGGATAAAATGGCGTTTGTAATTGCTGCCGTTCCAGAAGGGTAGAGAGCACAGCCAACACCACCTTCTAATTCATTCATTGCTTCACTAAAAGCAAAAGCCGTTGTTGTTCCACGGCGGCCATAGACCATGGTTTTATTATGTTTATTAATGAGTGCTTGATTCATTTCTTTAACACTATTAAAAACAACGGTTGATGCACGCACAACCGCTGGGTTTACTACGCCTTGTGTATATTGTGATTGGCGGCCTGCGGTTACTAATTTAGTTTCTTTTTTCATAATGATTTTAATTCTTGCTGTTGTTGTTCTAGTTTTATTAAAGCCTGTTCGGATGCCGCAAGCTTTTCTTTTTCTTTGTTAACGATTTCGGTTGGGGCGTTATCAACAAATTTAGCATTAGATAATTTACCCGTTAAACGTTTTTTTTCATTATTTAGTTTATCGATTTCTTTTTGTAAACGTGATATTTCTTTAGTAATATCAATTAATCCAGCAACAGGAACTAATATTTCGAGATTACCTGAAAGGGCAGTTGAACTTGGAGGAATATCTTCTCCTTCCGCTAATAGTTCGATACTCACTAACTTGGCTAAAGCGGATAAAAATTGATGATATTTATTTAAGCATCGACTATCGTTTTTGTCTGCATTTTTTAGCAGCACGTTAATTGGTTTTGAAGGCGATATATTAAGTTCGCCACGAATGTTTCGAATACCAGTTATCAGTGCTTGGATCCATTTAAGATCATTAATCACACTTTCATTAACTGATGAAGCGTTATAGATAGGAAATGCCGCTAACATGATTGATTGACCTTGAATGCCAATTAGTGGTTTTAATCGCTGCCAAATTTCTTCAGTGACAAATGGCATCATAGGATGTAATAGCCGCATCATCGATTCTAAAATATTAATTAAGGTATGACGAGTACCTCGTTTTTGTTTCTCAGTTGAATCTTCACTGGTTAATATAGGTTTTGATAATTCAAGATACCAATCACAATAATCATTTTTACTGAATTGAAATAGAACTTGTGTAGCTAAATCAAAACGGTATTCGTTGGCATGTTGTTCGTAAGCTTTTACGGTTTGATTAAAACGGCCGATGATCCATTGGTCTGCTACGCTGAGTTCTAATTCTGGATGGTTAGTATCATCTAGACTTAACCCTTTTCCGCAATCAAAAGTTTCAGTATTCATTAATACGTAACGAGCCGCATTCCATAGTTTATTGCAGTAGTTTTTATAACCTTCAACGCGTCCTATATCAAAATTAATATCGCGGCTGGTTGATGCTAATGAGCAAAATGTCATTCTTAAAGCATCTGTACCGTAAGCTCCAATTCCTTCAGGAAATTGTTGTCTTGTTGATTTTTCTATTTTTGGTGCGACTTTAGGATTCATTAATCCAGAGGTTCGTTTGGTTACTAATGATTCAAGATCAATGCCGTCAATTAAATCAATTGGATCAAGCACATTGCCTTTTGATTTAGACATTTTATGGCCACTTTCATCTCGAATTAATCCGGTAATATATATTTCTTTAAAAGGGACTTTGTTGGTGAATTTCAAAGTCATCATGATCATTCTGGCTACCCAGAAAAAGATAATATCAAAACCAGTTACAAGGACGCTTGACGGTACAAAGTTTTTTAATTCAGGTGTTTCTTCGGGCCAACCCATTGTGGCAAATGGCCACAATGCAGATGAAAACCAAGTGTCTAAAACATCTTCGTCTTGCTTTAATTTAACCTGAGCGGCTATCTTGTTTTCCGATCTAATGGTTTGCTCGTTTTCACCAACGTAAACATTACCTTCGTCATCATACCAAGCCGGAATACGATGTCCCCACCACAACTGCCGACTGATGCACCAATCTTGAATATTATTCATCCAATGGTAATAGGTTTTATCCCAATTTTCGGGTACAAATTTTATTTCACCTTGTTTTACCGCTTCTATTGCTGGTTTTGCTAGTGCTTGTGTTGCAACATACCATTGATCCGTTAAAAGAGGTTCAATGATTTCATTACTTCTGTCTCCTCGAGGAACCATCAAAGAATGATCATCAACCTTGTCGAACAAATTTAAGTTTTTAAACTCTTCAACGATGAGTTTTCTTGCTTCAAAACGATCTAAACCGACAAATTTTTGAGGTAATTGATTGGCATAATTTTCAATTGGTTTTCCACCAAATTTAAATACTTCAGCTTGTTCTAAGATAGTTGCTGTTGGGCTGAATATATTGATTAAAGGTAATTGATGACGTTTGCCGACTTCATAATCATTAAAGTCATGTGCTGGCGTTATTTTTACACAACCAGTTCCAAATTCCATATCAACATAGTCATCAGCAATAATAGGGATACGTCGATTTACTATGGGTAAATCAATGAACTTACCAATTAAATTTTTGTATCGTTCGTCTTTGGGATCTACAGCAACGGCTGAATCGCCTAACATTGTTTCAGGTCTTGTGGTGGCAACCACTAAAAACTCATTTCCATCTAGTGTCTTTTCACCATCAGCAAGTGGATAACAAAAATGCCACATAAACCCTTTTTCATCATGGTTTTCAACTTCTAAATCAGAGATTGCCGATTGAAATTTAGGATCCCAATTAACCAGTCTTTTGCCACGATAAATTGTTTTATCTTTGTAGAGCTCGATGAAAACTTGTTGAACGGCTTTAGAGAGATTTTCATCCATAGTGAAGGCTTCTCTATCCCAATCGGGTGAATCACCTAAGCGGCGCATTTGATCGGTAATGGTATTACCTGAGGTTTCTTTCCACGCCCAGACTTTTTTAACAAATTCTTCTCGGCTAAAATCGGTTCGTTTTTTTCCTTGAGCATCTAATTGACGCTCTACAACCATTTGAGTTGCAATGCCCGCATGATCGCTTCCGCATTGCCACAAAGTATTATCGCCTTTCATACGGTGATAGCGTGTTAGGCTGTCCATGATGGTATGTTGAAATGCGTGCCCCATATGCAGGCTACCAGTTACATTAGGTGGTGGGATTAATATGCAATAAGGTTCACCTTGACCACTTGCTTTGAAGTTGCCTTGTGACTCCCACTGTTTGTACCATTTTTGTTCAATATTCTCAGGGCTGTATGCTGTATCCATTACTTACTCTTTTGCTAATATGTTTTAAAATTAATGTGACTAAAATTAATGCCATTGAAATTAATCGGATAAGGTAAAAAGATTAATTTGATATTTTTCTGTGATTGAGAGGGTAGCCTCTTTCTCGATAAAATTTAAACCGTGTTCTTGCTTTTTCTTTATTCTCATCATCGCCGTAAGCGTATTCAAAGACCCATTTGAAATGGCTAAAAAATGAAGGCACATCATTCGACAAATTAATTAAAATATCGGGATGATTTGTTGGCTCTTGACCAAAACCAATTTCAATCGGTGGTTTTGTATTTTCATCTTCGCCAACTAATTGATGAGGTAAAAAGCTTTTAGCATCATGACTCCATAAAATCTCATCAATTTTTTCAGCGAGTCCTTTATTTTCTGCATGAATAAATATTTGCTGACCTTTTCTATAGCCGCGTTTAACCACTTCAGTAATGTGAGCTAAAGGCAGTTTGTTATGCTCATCTTCTACAGAATAAAATTCAATATTTGTCATGATTTGATTCTCAATTACGCATTACTTCGATTTAAAATAAATTGAGTCAACAATGGAACGGGTCTACCTGTGGCGCCTTTGTCTTTGCCTGATTTCCACGCAGTGCCTGCAATGTCTAAATGCGCCCAATGATATTTTTTAGTGAACCGTGCTAGGAAACAGGCTGCGGTGATTGTTCCGGCACCTTTACCCCCAATGTTAGCCATGTCGGCAAAATTTGAATCAAGTTGGTGTTGGTATTCTTCCCAAAGCGGCAAGCGCCAAGCTCGATCGCCACATAAATCACCAGCATTTAATAAATCATGAGCCAATGGATTATGATTGCTTAACAAGCCAGAAGCTTGATCGCCAAGAGCAACAACACATGCGCCCGTTAAAGTAGCTACATCGATAACCACATCAGGGTTGAATTTTTCAACATAAGTTAATGCATCGCATAAGACTAATCGTCCTTCAGCATCGGTATTGAGTATTTCAACGGTTTGTCCTGATAGCGTTGTGACAATATCTCCAGGTCTTGTTGCTTTTCCGCTAGGCATATTTTCTGCTGCGGCAATGACAACCACTAAGTTAATAGGCAATGCCATATCGGTGACGGCTATAAAGCTTCCAAAGACACTGGCAGCACCACCCATATCATATTTCATTTCATCCATTCCTTGACCTGGTTTTAATGAAATACCGCCACTATCAAAGGTGATACCTTTGCCCACTAAAACAATTGGTTTTTTCTCTTTTTCTGCACCGTTATATTTCAGAATAATCAGTTTTCCTGAGGTTTCTGAACCTTGAGTAACTGCGGTAAATGCACCCATGCCCATTTCTTTTAGTTCAATTTCATCAATTACCGAGCATTCAACGTTTTCATTTTCAACAGCGAGTACTTTTGCTTGCTCGGCTAGGTAAGTTGGATTAACAATATTAGGTGGTAAGTTGGCTAAATCTCTTGCTTTGTGAGCACCTTTTGATACCGCTAAACCTTCAATAATGGCTTTTTCACCAAGTGGTAAGTCTTTACGACTTGTAACATTAAATACTAAGCGCCTTACAGGTCTTCTGGCAGCATCTGATTTGCTTTTAAACGCCTCAAAAGCATAAAGAGTATCTTGGGTAGATTGAACTGCGTGGCGAACTTTCCAGTGAATATCTCTACTTTTAACGTTGAGTTCGCTTAAAAAACAAACAGCTTCCATAGAACCTGTTTCGTTAAGCGTTGTGATCGCTTTTGCGATAACCTTATGGTACTGCTTATCAGAAAAATCACGTTCTTTACCGCAACCAATTAATAACACGCGATCGCTGAGGGTATTTGGTACATTATGAAGTAATAATATTTGACCTAGCTTACCTTCCATATCGCCTCGACGAAGTAGGTTGCTCAGATAGCCTTCACTAACATCATCGATTTGCTCTGCGGCTTGAGATAACTTACGCGATTCAAAGACACCAACAACAACACAGGCGCTACGTTGTTTTTCGGGATTACCACTTTTAACATTAAATTCCATCGAGAGCCTTTTACTTTATTGTTTAGACGAGTTTTGGTGTTGTTTGCCTAGTGATTTTTCTGACCTATTTTTGCAAAGCAATGCTAGAATAGTGAAATTAAAATCAGCTTACAAAGACTCATCTATAATTAGTTAACGTGCTAAAATATGAGTTTAACTGATAAAATGCTATTTATTAAGTAAAACTATTACTTTTCTTCATCGTTTTAGTTTGCTTCTTTCCGTGTAACTATAAGTAATTACTCATATTCATTAATATGAGCTTAGGTATTAAGATTGATACTAAAAAACTACATTAGTAAAGACATTTATAAGACCACAGGGGCTATTTTGCTGGTGCTAATAATGATCTTTGTTAGCACTCGTTTTGTTCGATATATTCGGTTGGCTGTTGATGGCAGTATTTCATCTGAGGCTGTTTTTTCTTTAATATCACTTCAAATACCCGCCATTGCCGGTTTTTTACTTCCTTTGGCATTATTTCTTGCAATATTGATTACTTTTGGGCGGCTATACTCTGACAATGAGCTGGTGGTGGTGCATAGTTTAGGCTTAGGCCAAAAAGACTTAGCAAGAATGTTAATGCCTATGGCGCTTTGGCTGGCATTAATTTCTGGTGGCCTTTCGATGTTTTTAACGCCATGGGCCGAGTCTCAAAGTAAAATATTAAGAGCCGAGCAAACCTCTCAAGCTAAGCTGGGTGTTTTTTCTGCAGGAAGGTTTAGAGACAACAGTAACAAAGATGGCGTTGTTTTTGTTGAATCAAAATCGGACGATGGTGTGATTAAAGGTGTTTTTTCTGTTTCTAGAAGCGTTGATCCCGAAAATCCTAACGCTAGTCGTTTAAAAATACAAACAGCACAGCAAGGTCGACAATGGAAAAATGAAAAAACAGGTGATTCATATTTGGTTTTAGAAAATGGACAGTTTTTTGAACAATCAATCAAAAAACGTTCTAATCAATCATCAAACAATCAAAAAACATCTGAAACATGGCAGATTACTGATTTTGAAACTTCTTATGCAAAAATCATTTTAAATAATGAAATAAAAATAAAAAGTAATACTGAAAGCGCTTCAATGTTTAAATTATTTAATAACGGTGGTAATGATGAATGGGCTGAAATTCATTGGCGTTTAGCCGCGCCTATTTCAATCCCTTTGATTTTTTTATTAGCAATCCCTTTATCAAGAACTCAACCAAGAAAAGGCAAATTTTCGCGTTTATTTCCATCGGTAATGATATATTTAATCTATCTTTTAATCATGATGTATTCTCGTAACTTAATTAAGTCAGGTGCTTTACCTGCAACGCTAGGTTTTTGGTGGATCCATGTTGGCTTGTCGTTATTTATTTATTGGCTTTATCGTCCTATTAAAAAGAAACAAGCGAATAACAATAAAAGTCAATTAAATGTGGAACCTCATGTTTAATTTAATTGAACGTTATATCGCTAAACATGTCATATTAGCCAGTTTATTTATTCTGTCTTTATTGGTGTTTTTACAAGCTTTATTTGGCATGTTGGCTGAATCAGCATCGGTCGGTCGAGGAAGTTATCAGCTAGCTGATGCCTTTTTGTTTGTAGGTTTAATGCTTCCTCAAAGGGTGTTAGATTTTTTTCCGATGGGTGTTTTGATTGGTTCGCTTTTTGGTTTAGGTGTTTTAGCGAGTAATAATGAATTAACTGTTATGCGAGCCGCAGGAATGACAACCTGGAAAATTTCGTTTGCGACAGTTAAAGCGTCATTCGTATTAATGATTGGTGTATTGATTTTGAGCGAAATTATAGCGCCGGTAGCCAGTAAAACAGCTTTACAGCTTCGAACGTCGGCATTAAGTGATGGAAAAATATCACATTCAGAAACAGGGCTTTGGGCAAAAAGAGATAATCAAATAATTCATATTGCTAGCGTACTTAGAAATGGAAAAATGTACAAAGTTTCAATATTTCAATTTGATAAAAATAATCGTTTAAATAAATTAATAGAAGCAAAAAGTGCAGAGATTATTGATGAGGTTTGGTATTTATTTAATGTTAATAAAACCCATTTTAAGGTTAAAAATAATAATAAAATAGAAAAAACATTCATAGCAAAAATGCAGTGGAAAAATCCTTTAGATAAAGACAATATTGAAACACTAACATTAGATCCTGAAACGCTAAGTTTTATGGGGTTAGTGAAATATAAAAAATATTTAATGGATAATCAATTAAACTCACATGCGGTTGAATTAGCTATTTGGCAAAGATTATTTTTACCTTTATCAATTTCAGTTATGATGATGCTAGCGGCTAGTTTCTTATTTGGTCCAATGAGAGATGTATCCATGGGAGCTAGAGTGTTAACGGGGGTTATGCTGGGTTTTGGTTTTTACTTAGTTAAGCAGTCTTTTGGTCCAATAAGTTATTTATATGGCGTATCTCCTTTTTTTGGTGCTTTATTTCCTATATTGTTTTTTTTCATATTAGCTATATGGTTAATGAAAAAATCGAGATGATTTTTATTTGAAAAACGACTTAATTGATTAACGGTTTATTATGGATTTTTTACCAATAAATATTAATATCAAAGGCAAACACTGTTTAGTGGTTGGTGGTGGCAATATAGCACTTAGAAAATCAAAGCAGCTATTAACGGCAAATGCAAAATTAACTATAGTATCCCCCAAATTTCATGATGATTTTATAACCTTAAAAAAATCATATGATATTGTTTTAGTTAATGATCAATACAAAAAAAAATATATTAAAAACAAACTCCTTATCATTGCTGCAACGAATAATGTTGATGTTAATAAACAGGTTTTTGATGATGCTGAAAAATCAGCAATATTAGTTAATGTAGTTGATCAATCGGATTTATGTCGTTTCATTATGCCAAGTGTTGTTAATCGGTCGCCACTGACTATCGCTATTTCATCAGGAGGCACTGCACCTGTTTTAGCTAGAATGTTAAGAGAAAAAATTGAATGGATGTTACCGAACAATCTCGGCCTATTTTTATTAAATATAAAAAAACAAAGAGCTTTTGTAGCTAAAAAGTATAGCTCTCAAAATGAGCGTCGAAATTTTTGGGAAACTTTTTTTGAACGAATATTTAACTGGTCAGTTATTGATAACATTCCATCACTATCGGAAGCTAAACTGGATGAAGATGAAGATGAAGATGTTGATTTTAGTTTGGCAGAGCCGCTTAATGAACAATCAAGTTTAGAGTTAATTGATATTATTAGCTTCGATATAAACGATTTAACAATTCGTAGTATTAAGCTATTACAAAAAGCAGATGAAGTACACTTGACAGAAAAATGCCATCAGCTTTTAAAAAATATTATTAGGCGTGACGCCGATTTGTTTTTAAAAACGAGCGAAGTGATTAATCAAGACTATATTAAAAATTTAATTCCGCATAAAACGTCATCAACAAAAAAGATTATCGTAGTGCAAGAA
>CAYZBK010000067.1:0-10725 GCA_964476655.1 uncultured Kangiella sp.
GTTCAATCTTTTTTTTGCGATCAACCTTTTACTACATTTAGTGTGTTTTTAGTTGGCTGAGTACCTTATAGAGGATTATTACGTAATGAGATAAGGTTTTTTGTGACTGACCAATGGTGATATCAAGAACAATTTTGACAGAGATAAGACTTAAATATCATTTGCTTTTAGCGTATCATGACGCCCTTGTTTTAGACCCTTTGATCCGAGCCAAAAAATTATGCTAATACTTCGTGGTGCACCTGCATTTTCTTCTTTTAGAATCAACAAATTATTGGTTGAAGGAAAAAAACTGGTCCCTCAGTTAGGTCAAATTTACGCGGAATATGTCCATTTTGCCGATCTTAATCAGCCATTAAGCGAGAATAATTTAGCAACTCTCAAGCAGCTGATGACTTATGGCTCTAAAAAAGAGGTGAAACAAACCAAAGGATCGTTTGTTTTAGTAGTGCCACGCCCTGGTACCATTTCCCCTTGGTCATCTAAAGCGACAGACATTGCTCATAATTGTGGTTTAACGGAAGTTAACCGCATAGAACGAGGCATTAGCTGGTATTTATTGGACTCAAATAACGAAGAGTTAGCAGTGCAAGAGTTAAAAATTCTACAGTCTTTAATTCATGACCGTATGATGGAAGTGACTTTTCCCGCGTTAAAAAATGCTGAAGTGCTATTTGAAAGCCATGAACCGAAGCCGTTAACTCGTGTTGATCTACTCAGTGACGGTAAGGCGGCATTATTAGAAGCTAATCTGTCTTTAGGTTTGGCTTTAGCGGATGATGAAGTTGATTATTTGGTAGACCGTTTTACGGAATTGAATAGAAATCCGACCGATGTCGAATTAATGATGTTTGCACAGGCAAATTCTGAACATTGTCGACATAAAATATTTAATGCTGATTGGACTATTGATGGCAAAGAAAAAGATATATCACTGTTTGGAATGATTAGAAACACTCATAAAGTAACACCTGATGGCGTTTTATCGGCTTATAGCGATAATGCCGCTGTTTTTGAAGGTTTTGAGCAACCTCGTTTGTGGCCTGCTTCTATGAAAGATAAAACCCCTGGGCAATATGAATATCACATAGAACCGATCCATGTATTAATTAAAGTTGAAACACATAATCATCCAACCGCTATTTCTCCTTTTCCTGGGGCTTCTACTGGTTCGGGTGGCGAAATTAGAGACGAGGGTGCAACTGGTCGAGGCGGTAAACCGAAAGCGGGCTTATCAGGATTTAGTGTGTCAAATCTTGAAATCCCCGGCTATGATCGCCCTTGGGAAGTTCACTATGGAAAACCCGATCGAATCGTTTCGGCTTTAGATATTATGACTGAAGGTCCATTAGGTGGAGCCGCTTTTAATAATGAATTTGGCCGCCCTAACCTTTGTGGCTACTTTAGAACCTATCAGCAAACTATTCACTTTGAATATGGCGAGCAAGTCAGGGGTTATCATAAGCCAATAATGATTGCTGGCGGTATGGGTAATATCCGTGATCAACATGTTCAAAAAGCAGAAATAAAAGCCGGCTATCATGTCATTGTTTTAGGTGGACCTGCAATGTTAATTGGGTTAGGTGGCGGTGCGGCTTCATCAATGGCTTCGGGTTCCAGCCATGAAGATTTAGATTTTGCATCTGTTCAACGTGAAAATCCTGAAATGGAACGACGTTGCCAAGAAGTGATTGATCACTGTTGGTCTATGGGGCAAAACAATCCAATAGAATTTATTCATGACATTGGTGCTGGTGGATTATCAAATGCGGTTCCAGAACTTGTTCATGATGGTGGAA
Source organism: uncultured Kangiella sp. (assembly GCA_964476655.1). GTDB lineage: Bacteria > Pseudomonadota > Gammaproteobacteria > Enterobacterales > Kangiellaceae. Next base: position 1,800 of record CAYZBK010000067.1, read on the forward strand.
GAGGTGGTTCTTTTGAACTGCGCCGAGTACCTAATGATGAACCCGGAATGAGCCCTGTTGAAATTTGGTGCAATGAATCTCAAGAACGTTATATGTTAGCTGTAGCGCCAGAAAACAAAGAAACTTTTGAAGCTATTTGTCAGCGTGAACGTTGTCCATTTGCCGTTTTAGGCGAAGCGTTAGAAGAGCAGCATTTAGTTTTAAGTGATGAACATTTTGATAATAATCCGGTTGATATTCCAATGGATGTTTTGTTTGGCAAAGCGCCAAAAATGCATCGTAATGTACAGTCAGCTAAAGTTATAAAAAATGAAATTAATATTGATGCAACAATTAATGAAGCCGTGGATCGAGTTTTAAGTCTTCCAACGGTTGCCGATAAAACATTCTTAATCACCATTGGTGATAGAACGGTTGGAGGATTGTCCCATCGTGACCAAATGGTTGGACCTTGGCAAGTCCCTGTAGCAGATTGTGCGGTGACGGCTTCGAGTTTAGCTTCCACAACGGGTGAAGCCATGGCAATGGGAGAGAGAACGCCAGTAGCTAATTTAAATTATGCCGCTTCTGCCCGTATGGCAGTTGCAGAATCTATTACCAATATTGCAGCAAGCCAAATTGACAATATCAGCCACATTCGATTATCGGCTAACTGGATGGCGGCATGTGGCGCCGCGGGTGAAGATGCCGGATTATATGAAGCGGTTAAAGCCGTTGGAATGGAGCTTTGTCCTGACCTTGGTATTGCTATTCCCGTTGGTAAAGATTCGATGTCGATGCAAACCGCTTGGCAAGAAACTGGCCACGCTGGACAAGAGATTGGAGAAGATAAACGAGTCGTTTCACCTTTATCTTTAATTATTACCGCTTTTGCGCCAGTGACAGATATTAGAAAAACACTAACACCTCAATTAAAAACGAATATCGAAAGCCAATTATTGTTGATTGATTTAGGTGCTGGCAAAAATCGTTTAGGTGCAACTGCATTGGCGCAAGTGTTTAATCAATTAGGAGCTGAAAGCGCTGATGTTAATTCGGCTTCTGATTTGAAGAACTTTTTTAATGCAATTCAACAATTGAATACTGAAGGTTTATTGCATGCTTATCATGATCGTTCAGACGGCGGTTTATTAGCGACTTTATCAGAAATGGCATTTGCAGGTCACTGTGGTTTAGAGATTGATTTGTCGGCATTAAACGAGTCAGCTTTCGATGTTTTATTTAATGAAGAATTAGGTTGTGTGATTCAAATTGAAACTTCGCAACAAGCCAAAGTGATGAAAATATTGGCATCATTTCAGTTAACCTCAATGACTCATCATATTGGAACGTTATCTGAAACTAAACAAATTAAAATTTCTCATGGCGAGATGCTTTGGCTCGACAGAAGTTTGATGAATTTAAGAGAGATATGGTCAGAAACCTCTTATCAAATACAAGCCTTAAGAGATAATCCAAAAACGGCGGCCGAAGAAAAACAACTTCGTTTAGATGAAGATAACCCAGGTATTCAAGCGGATTTAAGTTTTGATATTAACGAAGATATTTCTCAACCTTACATTAGTCAATCTTATCTTTCTAAAGCCGACAAACCTAAAGTTGCTATTTTACGGGAGCAAGGTGTTAACAGTCATTTAGAAATGGCGGCAGCATTTATTAAAGCGGGATTTACTGCTATTGACGTTCACATGAGTGATTTAATTAACAATCGCGTTAATTTAAATGATTTTAAAGGGCTTGTTGCTTGTGGTGGTTTTTCTTATGGGGATGTTTTAGGCGCTGGAGAAGGTTGGGCAAAAACTATTTTGTTTAACCAAAAATTAAAACAAATGTTTTCGGCCTTTTTCTTAAGAGAAGATACTTTTGCATTAGGAATTTGTAATGGTTGCCAAATGATGTCGAATTTACGGTCTATTATTCCGGGCAGTGAACATTGGCCACATTTTGTCAGAAATAGTTCAGAACAATTTGAAGCAAGATTCTCAATGGTTGAAATTGCAGAATCACCATCAATTTTTATGCAAGGTATGCAAGGTTCTAAATTACCCATTGCGGTTTCTCATGGAGAAGGTAGGGCGGAGTTTTCTTCAATAGAGCAAGCCAAAAGCAGTAATGGTTCTGGACTCGTCTGTGCTCGTTTTATTGATAATTATGGCAATGTGACAGAGCAATATCCCAGTAACCCCAATGGCTCACCATTTGGTATTAGCAGTTTAACCAACTCAGATGGCAGAGTCACTATTATGATGCCTCATCCTGAACGTGTTGCTCGAAGTGTGCAAAATTCTTATGCTTTACCTGAATGGAAAGAAGACGGCCCCTGGATGAGAATGTTTAGAAACGCTAGAGTGTGGGTTGATTAATTATGGCGTTGCATATGAGACTAAAAATATTCTGCTTATTTAACCTCTGTTTATTTTCATCAATATTATCAGCAGACACTTTTGAAAAGGTCTTTGTTAAATCGGCAATTGAACGCACAACGCATCAAGTGACTTATGATGGAAGCTATTTTTCAATAGCTTATCCTAATGGTGATGTTCCGCCTTCATTAGGTGTTTGCACTGATGTCATTATTAGAAGTTATCGAGGTATTGGAATAGATTTACAGCGTTTAGTTCATGAAGATATGAAAGCCAACTTTAGTCTTTATCCATCTAAAAGGATTTGGGGTTTAAATAAAACGGATCGTAATATTGATCACCGGCGTGTTCCAAATCTGCAAACCTTTTTTAGTCGATTTGGTTCAAAGTTACCCGTCACATCTAACCCTAAAAGTTACAAAGCTGGCGAGTTAGTGACTTGGATGGTTGGAGGGAATTTACCTCATATTGGCATTGTTTCTGATGTGGTTTCTAGGCGTACAGGTCATCCACTGATTGTTCATAATATAGGTGATGGCCCAAAGTTAGAAGACATGTTGTTTAGTCATAAAATTACAGGTCATTATAAATTTGTACCACAAAAATAACGGCTTCAATAAAACTATTTTTCAATATCATAAAAAAACAAGGTCAATTTTGTGGCATTAAAACCAACTATTTATAAATTAAACATTACCTTGTCAGATGTGGATCGTAATTATTATGACAATCTTGATTTAACTCTTGCACAGCATCCTTCTGAAACGCTTGAACGTATGATGGCTCGAGTAGTGGCTTTTTGTATTAATGCTCAGGAATATTTAAAATTTACTAAAGGTTTAAGCGAAATAGAAGAGCCCGATCTTTGGGCAAAAACCTTAGATGATCAAATCGCACTTTGGATTGAAATAGGGGAGCCAGATGCTGAACGCATTAAAAAGGTAACAAGATTAGCTCAGGCGGTTAAGGTTTATAGTTTTAATTCAAAATCAGATGTTTGGTGGATGCAATCAAGAGAAAAATTTAACAAATTAAAGGCTTCATATTATCGTTTTGATTGGCAAGCCATTCAAATGCTTGCCACTAAAGTTAGCCGAAATATGGTTATTTCAGTGATGATTACAGGTCAATCGGCTTATATCACTTTTGATGAGGGTGAATGTGAAGTGAGTTGGACTTTGTTAGATTAATTCTATTGATAAGCGGTATTTTATTAGCGCATTGTTGATATAGCACTAAATAAGGTAAGATAAAGCTTCGAGAATTATTACGTCACTGTGTTTTCTATGTCTTATGTTAGTAAAACTTAATGTATTATAACAACAATGAAAGATAATATTAATCAGCCAACAGATAACCCGCTCTCTGAAAAGCGATCATCTACTGATCCGTCAACAGAGAATTTAACGGAAATCTCTAATCTCAATGCTTCTGAACTTTCTCAAAAGCATCAAAAAGCATTAACAGAAATTGAAACTAGTTTCGATCCAAAACAAACACAGCAAGGTTTTATTGCCGCCAAAAAAGATGCCGACCAAGCACTAGCGGAAAATAAAATCATTCTCAATCACCGTTTTGTGCTAAAAGAAGCATTAGGTTCAGGTGGTATGGGAACGGTTTACAAAGCACAAGACTTACGTAAAGTTGAAGCGAGAGATAATAATCCTTATGTTGCCGTTAAAATCTTAAACAGCAATTTTCGTGACCATCCTGATGCTTTTATTTCATTACAAAGAGAAGCCAGTCGTTCGCATTTATTATCACATCCCAACATTGTTACTGTTCATGATTTTGACCGAGATGGTGATAATATTTTTATGACAATGGAGTTATTACAAGGTGATGATTTAGAGATTTATTTACAACGCTGTAAAAATACAGGTGTAGAAAAAGAAAAAGCCTTAAGTATTATAAAAGATTTTTGTACGGCTCTAGAGTACGCCCATAAAAAAGGAATTATACATTCCGATTTAAAGCCGGGTAATATATTTGTAACTAAAGAAGGTACTAAAGTTTTAGATTTTGGTATCGCGAGGCTCGCATTAAAATCGCAGCAAAGAGATCATTTTGATGCAGGAACTATTGGCGCTATTACACCTGCTTATGCAAGCTTAGAAATGATAAATCGAGAATTGCCAGATGAACGTGATGATGTTTTTGCAGCAGCGATTATTAGTTATGAATTATTAACGGGGAAACATCCGTTTAATAATCTGTCTGCAGCAACAGCTTTAGCTAAGCAAATTAAACCTCAACGCCCAGAAAATTTAACTAAACGACAGTGGCAAGCACTATCAAATGCATTAGAGATTTTAAGAGGACAACGAACAAAAACAATTAAGGCTTTCTTAGAAGGAATGACGGTGACACCGACATTGCCGTTATACAAAATTATAAGTTTGTTTTTTTTATCAGTCATATTTTGGTTTATCTACAATCAGTTTGTTGTGCCCAATGAATTAAAGCGAGTGATTAATGAAACCTTAGATAAAGCGACAGAATGTTTTTCAAATGAAAATTATAGTTGTGCCATAGAAAGTGTTAATGCTATTTTAGAAATGGATCCAGAACATAAGCAAGCGTTGAGATTAAAAAATGAAGCTAATATGAGTCAAAACATTCAAAAGTTAATGTTAAATGCTGAAGAATGTTTTTATAAAAAAGATTATCAATGTGTTATGAGTGAAGCGTCGTTGGTTCTTGAGCATAACGCCAAACATAACCAAGCTAGTATACTTTTCAAACAAAGCGAAAGTGCGTGGGCTATTGAAGTTGAAGCACTTAAGCAACAAACGATTGATTTTAATAAAATATTTGATAAAGCAAAACAATGTTTTGATGAAAAAGATTTTGTTTGTGCTAAACACTATTCTGCTGAGGCATTACTTATTAAAACTGAAAATATTAATGCAGATGAGTTGTATCAAAATTCAATTTATTCAATCAAATTGCAAAAAGAAAACCAACAAAAAGCTGATGAGATCCTTGCAGATGGTCGTCAATGTTTAATCCGATTAAATTACAGTTGTGCGATTGCAAAATCAGAATCAGCATTAGCTTTTGTTCCTCATTATAAAAAAGCGTTACAGTTAAAACGGAATGCTACAGAATCGCTAAAACGAGTAAAAAACAATATTGAAATAGAATAATTTAATTTTTCTTCACTCTAGTTGTTAGTCAGTATAGGAGTTCATTATGGTAATAAGAAATAAAGCAGTATCTCAAAAAATATCTCACCGTTTAATGGTCAGTTTATTAGCCACATCTTTAATCGCATCAGCGGGTTGTGGCGGTATTAGCAAAAAAAATTGGAAAACAATTGGAGCAGTTATCGCGGTAGGTGTCGCGGCAAAACTTATTTATGACATGGTGGTTGATTATCAGTCGAAACAAATTAATGATGAGTCTGTGGTTGTTAACCGATACAAAAAAACACATGGGGGGTTACCTAACGAGGCTATTTTATTAAATTATCAGTCAAGCATAGAGCCTGGGGATGTTGTTAGTGCAGGAAAATCAGTTTCAATAAAATCTAAACTAGAGGTGGTAAGAAGTGAATCCTCTCGCCATGTAAGTATCCAAGAAAAAATTGTAATATTTGATAATGAGGATAATTCTAAGGAATTAAAAAGCTTGATTAAAACGGTTAACGAAAAGTCGAATACGAGTGGTGAATTTGAAAATGAATTTACATTTAAACTACCAAAAGGCATGCCCCAAGGTTTGTATCCAGTACAGACTACCGTGATTGTTAATGGTGTGGCGCAGCAGCCTGTTAATAATACAATGCAGTTGATATAGAGTTATTTTTTTTAGATGAAAAATAATTAATATTTCGTAATAACAGTATTGCTAAAGAGGAGTAAAATTAATAATAAATTAGATTGATTTAATAAGAGTAAAAAATAATGATAAAAAAGACGATAGTCTCAAGGTTCATCTTGCATATCGTTGAATTTGTACTATTACTTAAGATTATTAGGTGTGAATGGTAGGTACTTATTTTTATGCAAACTTCATACTTATTCTGTTATTAATAAATTTGGGGTAGGGCATTGAAAATAAAGCATCAGTTAATCAGCGGTTTTGCTGGTCAAAGTGTAATAAGTATTGTTGTTTTGTTAAGTTTAATTGTTTGGATTGTTGGAAATAAAACTCAAACATCATTGCAAGAAAGAGCAAAAGAGCAATTAGTTTCTGTTCGTGATGCGACTAAAAATAGTGTTGAACGTTATTTTGACACCCTGCAGAATCAAGTTATTACTTTTTCGAATGATAAAATGATTATTGATGCAATGCGAGGTTTTTCAACGGCATTTAAGCAATACAAAAATCAAACTTCTTCGGATCTAGCATTAGCAAAATTATCGCTAAAAAATTATTATATTAAAGATTTTGATAAAGAATTTAATAAACGCAATACCGAACAAAAATCAAAATCTAGTCAATGGTTAAAGCAATTAGATGATGATTCTATTGCTTTACAAGATGCATTTATATCAAATAATCGTGAAAAATTAGGTGAAAAAGATAAATTATCAGATCTTGATAATCGCTCCCTGTACGCAAAGCTCCATAGTGACTTCCATTCTCATATTCGAGATTATCAAGCTAGATTTGCTTATTACGATATCTTTTTAGTTGACTCAGCTTCTGGTGACATTGTTTATTCAGTATTTAAAGAGCTTGATTTTACAACGTCTTTAATAGACGGTCCTTTTTCTAATACTGGTATAGGTGAGGCTTTCAGAGTGGCTAACCAGCTAACAGATGCATCGGCGACCACTGTAACTGACTTTTCGCCTTATCCAGCTTCTTATATGGATATGGCTTCGTTTATTGCTTCTCCTATTTATGATAATGGTCGTAAAATTGGTATTTTGATTTTTCAAATGCCTATTAGCACGATATCAGCAATTATGACACATGATCAAAAGTGGAATGAGGTCGGATTAGGTGAATCTGGAGAAACCTATCTGGTGGGCGACGATGGTTTTATTAGAACCGACAGTCGATTTTTTATTGAAGATCCTCAAGGATACTTTGCAGCACTAAAAACCAGTGGTTTTAGCTTAAATACAATTGATAAAATTAAAGTAAAAAAATCTGGTATTGGATTACAAAAAGTTGAAACTACAGGTGTTTCTGAAGCGTTGGCAGGAAAAACTAGCTTTCAGGTATTTCCTGACTATAGAAATGTGCCGGTATTGTCTGCCTATGCTCCCGTTAATATACACGGGCTAAATTGGGTTATTATGGCTGAAATAGATGAGGAAGAAGCATTTCGCCCAGTAGAGGATATTCGCTCAGCTTTAATTACATATACTTTGAGTGTTGGTTTTATTGTTATAGTTTTGAGTATTTTAGGAGGTGTTTTTATTTCTAACCAGATAAGCACTAGATTAACAAATATGATTGAAGCGATGAAGCCATTAGCTGAAGGTGATTTAAGTAAAAAGTTAGATGGTTCTAAGAAAGATGAAATAGGTGAGTTTGCGTATGGTTTTAATCAGTTTATTGATAAATTAAGAACGATGGTGGGAGGGTTAATTGATGTTGTCAAAAAATTATCAGAACATTCGATTGAATTAACTGATAATTCTAAACGTTCTTTAACATCTATATCATCACAGCAAAGTGAAACTGAGCAGTTAGCAACGGCAATGACAGAAATGCAAGCGACACTGGCAGAGGTTGCTTGCAATGTAGAATCTGCGGCTTCCGCAACATATAATATTACAACAGAATCTACCTCTGCAAAAGCTGCTACTGAGGATAATTTAAATGCTAGCAAGATTCTCGCTAGCTTGATCACGGATACATCAAATATTGTATCCGAACTTGAGAAAGACAGTGATGCCATTGGTTCTGTGTTAGATGTGATTAAACAAATTGCTGATCAAACCAATTTATTGGCTCTTAATGCCGCGATTGAAGCCGCTAGAGCAGGTGAGCAGGGAAGAGGGTTTGCTGTGGTTGCTGATGAAGTTAGAACTTTGGCTTCTAGAACTCAGGCCTCCACAGAGGAAATTCAAACGATGATAGAAAAGTTGCAATCGGCAACTAAAATGTCCGTTGTTTCGATGAATAAAAGTGCAGAACAAGCGATTGAAAGCGAAACATTAAGCAATAAAACATTTGATGTTCTTACTGTTATCGACAAATCACTCACGAGTATAAATGATATGACAACACAAATAGCAACAGCATCAGAAGAGCAATCAGTTGTTGCTGAAGATATTAATAGGAGTATTAGCCAAATTAATGGATTGTGCAATGAATCGGTTGTAGAAACCAATGAGACAGCAAGAACTGCAGATGAAATTCATCACTTATCGACAAAAATTAGTAACCTAGTTAATCAATTTAAGCTTTGAGCATTAAACTATAGCTGCGTTGCTCATATTAAAAAGAAAGCGATTGGATTACAAGTGAGCTGATTATTTTAAACCAACCAATTTGTATAATTAATAGATACAGTATTTTACTATTTATGAATTTTACAATCTAAGTCTTTTCCAATAGAGAAATGAGCCTGAAGGAAGTTGAGTCCATTAGGCTTT
>CAYZBK010000068.1:0-10331 GCA_964476655.1 uncultured Kangiella sp.
AACAATCTGAGTTCGGAATAAATATGATGAGAATTTAATATTTTATAGAGTCTGTCTTTCTTCAGGCGATAAGTATATAATTCAAACTCAAATATCACCCGAGTAGATAAGCCTTTTTATTCAATGAGTTATCAAGTTTTAGCCAGAAAATGGCGTCCTAAGTCGTTTGAAGAATTAGTCGGTCAAAAACAAACCGCTAAAGCTTTGATTAATGCGCTTGAAAGCCAACGTTTGCATCATGCTTATTTATTTACCGGTACTCGCGGTGTTGGTAAAACCACTATTGCTCGCATTTTATCTAAAAGCTTAAATTGTGAAATTGGTATTACCTCAAAACCTTGTGGTCGCTGTTCTACCTGTTTAGAGATTGATCAAGGCAATTTTGTTGATTTAATGGAAATTGATGCCGCTTCTAAAACCAAAGTAGAAGATACCCGCGAGTTATTAGACAATGTTCAATATCGACCTACTCGAGGTCGTTATAAGGTTTATTTAATTGATGAAGTTCATATGCTTAGTGGGCACAGTTTTAATGCATTACTTAAAACACTTGAAGAGCCTCCACCTCATGTTATCTTTTTGTTAGCGACCACGGATCCACAAAAATTACCAGTGACCGTTCTTTCTCGTTGTTTGCAGTTTCATTTAAAACGAATGGAAGAACCGCAAATTATTGAACATTTGTCGATGATCCTTGGTGCTGAAGAAATCCAATTTGAAGAAAAAGCATTAATACCAATAGCCAAAGGTGCAGATGGTAGTATGCGCGATGCTTTGAGCTTATTAGATCAAGCGATTGCTTATTGTGATTCTCAAATTGAATTGGCGAGTGTTTTAGAAATGCTAGGCAGTATTGACCAGAGTTTTTGCTTAAATATTCTTGATGCGATTCAACAAGATGACTCTGTGCAGTTAATGGCAATCATCCAAGATATGGCTCAATACTCTCCTGACTATATTGAAGTGATGTCTGACTGGTTAAGTTTATTACACAAAATTGCGGTTGCTCAAGCGACAGAAAAATCAGATGATGAGAAGATTAAAGTGTTAGCTAAATCAATCTCGCCAGCGGATCTTCAGTTGTATTATCAATTATCTTTGCAAGCTAAAAAAGATCTTCCATTTGCGCCGCATCCTCGGCAAGGATTTGAAATGGCATTGCTAAGAGTTTTAGCTTTTAAACCATTAAAATTAAATCTAGATAATGTAAAAAAAAAACTAAATAGTTTACCTCAACAAGAAAAAAAATCAGCTGAAAATCATTCTTCAAAAGAGAAAAAAGAAGAAGCTGAAATATCAGTAAAAGAAACAGCCCTTAAGGAGCCGACCTTAAAAAAAATAGTGGTTGAAGAAACAAATATTCGAGAAATCACAGAACCTTTGCCTCAAAATATCACTAATAACGTTCAAGCAGAAAAGCTTAAAGAAGCACAAAGCGATGTGGAAACTACGGTTATACAAACATCTAATGAAATGGATGATAGCTCAGAAGTAAAACGTTTATATCCGCAACAACCAACGGTTTTATTAAAAGAAATTAATTACGGCAACTGGCATTTTACCATTGATCAAATGTCAATTGGAGGCAATGCATTACAAATTTTATTAAATTCAATGGCTTGTTACGAAAATTCTCAGTTAACAATAAACTATTTAACCCATGTTAAGCATCTTCTTACGGACAATATAAAACAATCATTACTTAATCAATTAAAGCAATATTTTAATTCAGAAACACAACTCAATAATAATCAAGTTTTAAACATTTCATTGGTTGAAAAAGAAGAATTACCAGAAACTCCAAAACTAAAACAAATTAAAAAACATCAAGCAGAAATTGATCAAGCCTTTGTTCAATTGAACGAAGATCCTTGTGTTATAAAATTGCAGCAAGCGTTATCAGCAACATTTGATAAACAAAGTATTTGTTTAAATATTCAATAAACTTTAAAACAAAATATTCAACATCATGAATATTAATTATAAATTTACAATGAGGTCTTTATGAAAGGTTTAGGCGACTTAATGAAACAAGCGCAACAGATGCAAGAGAAAATGCAACAAGCGCAATCTGAAGTAGCTAACGTAGAAGTATTAGGTGAGGCGGGCGCTGGTATGGTGAAAATAACCATGACTGGAAAGCATGATGTTAAATCGGTACAAATTGATCCCGCTTTATTGCAAGAAGATAAAGAAATCTTAGAAGACATGATTGCTGCATCTGTTAATGATGCGGTAAGAAAAGTTGAAGAACAAACAAAAGACATGATGTCTTCTGTGACAAATGGTATGCCTTTACCTTCAGGTTTTAAAATGCCTTTTTAAGTTCTAAGTGCCTAAAATTGCTCAAAATAGGGATTGAGTATATAATTTAGTTATGAAGTAGCAAGTGACTTCATTCATTAATAAATTAAAGAGTTAATAAATGTCAATTAAAAGTACTACATTCGGTCGAGTTGAGCTAAGTGGCAAAGATGCTGCTCGATTTGTTGTGCATATGAATGAAGATAAAGCTAACCCAAAAGCCAGAAAATCACTTCAAAAAGGTCGTAAAATCCTTCAATCGCTACGTACCTAGTCTTAGTAAACTGTCTCGTTTAGGCTCTTTGTCATATAGGACAGAGCTATATAAAAAGCTCTTTAATAGGGAAATAACTAAAATTCATGGAATTAGGCACTGATTTTGTTGTTCGACCAATAGAAGCTACTGATTCTGTTAATAATTTTAAGACAGGAAACCAAGCTTTTCTACCGCTTAAGAGTTTTCTTAAAAATCAAGCAAAAGACTTTCAAGAGTCAATGGTTGCTCAAACTTATGTTTGTATCGAAATTGATGAAAAAGGAAAGGAGGATGGTAGGGTGATTGCCTATATTACCCTTACTTGTAGTGAAATAGACCTTAGAGAAAGTTATAAACTTGAAGATTGTGCTTATGCGAATAAATACAATTCTTTACCCGCTGTCAAAATAGCTAGACTTGCTGTTGATAGCCGTTTTCAAAAACATGGACTTGGAGCTATCTTAGTTGATTTAACTATAGCCATTGCTATTGATGAAATTGCACCAATGATTGGTTGTCGATTTGTGGTTACTGATGCAAAACAAGAAGCCCTTGAGTTTTACAAAAAACAAGGTTTTACATTATTAGATACCGAAGGTAATCAAAATGCTTCAGAGCCTGTAATGTTTATGGATCTGAAAGCTACGATTAGTTATTAGTCTAGTGTTAATGTAATACAAGACTACCATTATCTGTAGGGGCTACAATTTAAGAGTTTATGGTAATTATACGTATATCCACTTTTTAAGCATAGAATAAAAGCTTTATTAAAACTGCGCATTCATGGTTAATCCCAAATTGTTTGGTTTTAAAATGCCTTTTTAAATTCATTTAATTAAAAACTTTCTGTAAAGAGTATTTTATCAATGTCATCACCATCATTATTAAAAGAATTAGTTGAAGCTCTTTGTTGTTTGCCTGGAGTTGGAAAAAAATCAGCTCAACGAATGGCGTATTATTTATTAGATAAAGACCGCCAAGGCGGTTTGTTTTTATCGTCAACTCTGCAACAAGCAATGCAAGATATTGGCAATTGTTTACGTTGCAGAGATTACACTGAAGCGGAGCAATGTGAGATTTGTAAAAATACTCGACGAGATGAAAGTTTATTATGTGTGGTTGAATCACCATCCGATGTATTAGCGATAGAATCAACTGCCAATTTTCATGGAAAGTATTTTGTTTTGTTAGGCCAATTATCACCTTTAGATGGTATAGGTCCTAATGAAATTGGAATGTCTTTGTTAAAAGATAGACTGAGTGAAGGTGTAATAAGTGAAATTATTGTTGCAACCTCATCAACAATTGAAGGTGAAGCAACGGCACATTTTATTGCTCAAATGGCTCAAAAAATAAATAATGTTCAAGTCTCTCGACTGGCACAAGGCGTGCCAGTTGGAGGAGAGTTAGAATACCTAGATCAATCGACACTTTCTTTGTCACTCGCTAATAGAAAGATAATTTAAGCTCTAACGTCCTAAATTCTAATGTTTTAAATTCAGGCTCTCTAAACTCAAAGCCAATAATCTTAAGTTCATCTAACTTAAGATTATGGCGATTAATATGGGCTATTTTGTTGACTGAAGTTCACAAAAACAATTAGCGTAAATATGATTGGGATCGTTCCACTGGTTAAGTGTGTTGAAACCCGCTTTAATTTGGTTAAGTACGGTATTTTTTATGGTCGCTTTACTGCGAGTCATTTGCTTTTGTTGAACTAGCTCTTGTATTTGCGATTGGTTAAATAACTCGTTTAAGAATATTTCATTTTCAGTCAGCGTTCGAGTGATATATTGAACATCATATTCTTTTATTCCAGCAAGATCTGCGGCAGATTTTATTGCATCTTGCAGGCCACCGAGTTTATCGACCAAGCCTAATTTGTGAGCTTGAATACCTGACCAAACACGCCCTTTAGCTATTTTGTTAACAGCTTTTTTAGTCATATTGCGTCCTTGAGAAACGATATTTAAAAAAGAATCGTAACCGGCATTAATGCTGGTTTGAATAATTTCAGCCACATCTTGGGATAAAGGTAATCCTGCATCAACGGGATTAGCATATTTAGTTGTACCAACACCATCACGGAAAATCCCCCATTCATTCAGCGGTTTTTCAAATGTTGGGATCATTCCAAAAATACCAATTGAGCCAGTAATGGTGCTTGGTTTGGCCCAAATTTCATCGGAGGTTGCTGCAATCCAGTATCCTCCTGATGCCGCCACATCAGCCATTGAAGTAACCACTACAATGCCTTCCTCTTGGGCTTTAACTAATTCTTGGCGAATAATTTCTGAAGCAAAAGCGCTTCCACCAGGGCTATCAACTCTTAAAACAATGGCTTTAACTTTTTCATCGTTTCTAGTTTTGCGAATTAAGCGAGCAATCGTATCGCCACCAATGACTCCTTCTTTATGTTCGCCATCAAAAATTACGCCTTTAGCGGTTATCACCGCGACTTTATTATCGGCCTTAAGTTGATTAAAGTTTACGGGTGATTTTATTGCGTTAAGGTAATCTTCGTGGTTAATGCTTCTAAATGATTTTGACTCATCATCCATGCCAACCAGTTTTATCATTTTATTTCTGAATTCTACGCGCGACATAATGCTATCGACCAATTTGGCGTTAAGTGCGAGTTGTGCTGCATTGCCTTTATTAGCGATTAAATTTTCTTTGTAGTTATTAATATAAGAACTGACATTACTCGCATCTAAAGAGCGCGAAGCGGCAAGCTGTTGTTGAAATTCAGACCATAAATCACCCATCCAAGCACGATTAGCTTTTTTAGCCGCATCTGACATATTGTCACGGATAAAGGGTTCAACGGCTGATTTATAAGTACCAACTTTAAAAACGTGTACGTTAATGCCCAATTTATTTAAAAAAGATTTGAAATAACTTCGAATACTTGAAAAACCAAGAATGAAAATACCGCCTTGAGGGTTTAAAATAACTTCATCAGCCTGAGCGGCTAAAAAATATTGCGCTTGAGAGTAGTGATCGCCATAGGCATAAACTTTTTTTCCGCTAGATTTAAAGTCTTTAATCGCACTGGCTAAATCTTGCAATTTAGTCACACCAGCTCCCCACATGTAATCAGTATTGATTGTGACACTACTAATTCTTTTATCGCTTTTTGCATGACTAAGAGCTTTTGTTAAATCATAAAGTAATGTTTCAGGAGCATCTTTACTATTGGTTGCTTCTTGCATGGCTTTGTCAATTGGATCAACGTAGGTTAATTGTTCAACAATGTAACCGTTAGGTTGTAAAAGCATGGTGATACCATCTTCTATTTTAGGGCGTTTATCTGAGTTGGCAATCGCGCTAATAAGCATAATAAGTAAGATGAAAAACATGAGGTTTAGAAAGATTTTTCGGCTAAGGTTAAGCCCGTACCATAAACCTTTGAAGAACTTGGTCATTTTAATCCTTAAATTGCATAATTATTTGGTGAAGTTGTTAGCTTATACCATTCCATAAAAAAGTGTTAGTTGTAATATAATAGAATAAGAAAAATAACCGAATTAGTCTCTTAACTAGTTGTATTTAATCAACAATATCACTAATTCATAAGATGTGAGGGAATATTTCCTATTGCTATTAAGGCGACTCAAGACTAAGTTATAGGTATATTAATAACCGCTTTAATTGAGTTAACAGAAGTAAAATGAATCAGATTAATAAAAAGGGGTTAAATCCTCATTATGCTAAATTATTTTCCCCTTTGACGGTTCATAATCATCAATTAAAAAACCGTATGATTATGGGGTCAATGCATACTGGTTTAGAAGAAGTCAAAAATGGCTTTACTCGTTTAGCTCAATATTACAAAGAAAGAGCATTAGGAGGAGTTGGTTTAATTGTTACCGGTGGCATTGCACCTAATTTTGCAGGTCGAGGGGCGTTGTTTTCTTGCCAACTGAGCTTTTTTTGGCAAGTTTACAAACACCGTAAAATAACCAATGCCGTTCACGATGCTGATGGCAAAATTGTCATGCAAATATTGCATGCGGGTCGTTATGCTTATCATCCATTTTCTGTTGCTCCATCGGCTATTCAGTCACCTATTACGCCATTTAAACCTAAAGCATTATCAAAAAAAGGTATTTTAAAAACAATTAAAGACTTTTCGCACACAGCCAAACTTGCTAAAAATGCGGGTTATGATGGTGTAGAAATTATGGGATCGGAAGGTTATTTGATTAATCAATTTATTGTTAGTAAAACGAACAAAAGAAAGGATGAATGGGGCGGCTGCTTTAATAATAGAATTAAATTGGCGGTTGAAATTGTTAAATCAGTTCGACGCGTGACCGATAAGAATTTTATTATTATCTACCGTTTATCCATGTTAGATTTAGTTGAGCAAGGAAGCAGTTGGCAAGAAGTGATTGATTTAGCTAAACAAATCGAATTGGCTGGCGCATCAATCATTAACACAGGAATAGGCTGGCATGAGGCTAGAATCCCAACCATTATTACCTCAGTGCCAAGAGCCAACTTTACTTGGGTGAGTAAAAAACTCAAGCCGCACATTAACATTCCATTAATTACCACTAATCGAATCAATACCCCAGAAGTTGCAGAAGCGGTTTTAAATAATGGCGATGCTGATATGGTTTCAATGGCAAGACCCTTTTTAGCTGATCCAAATTTTATGGTAAAAGCTTCTAAAGGTAATGCTGATAGCATTAATACCTGCATTGCTTGTAATCAAGCTTGTTTGGATCATGTTTTTGATAGAAAACAGGTCAGCTGTTTGGTTAACCCTAGAGCTTGTTATGAAACTTTACTGAATTTTAAACCAACTAATAAGGTTAAAAATATCGCTGTGATTGGGGCTGGTCCTGCAGGTTTATCTTTTGCGATTCACGCCGCTAAACGAGGTCACCATATAACGTTATACGATTCATCCGATAAAATTGGTGGTCAATTGAACATTGCTAATCAAATTCCGGGTAAGGAAGAATTTAATGAAACCTTGAGATATTTTAAAAATCAGATTAGCTATTACAATGTTAAATTGCAATTGTCCATACAGGTGGATAGTGAATTGTTAATTAAAAATGATTTTGATGAAATTGTTGTAGCAACCGGTATTCAACCTCGCACACCTGAAATTAAGGGAGTTAAACATACAAAAGTTGTTAATTATATTGATGTACTAAGAGACAAAAAAAGCGTGGGTGATAGTGTTGCAATTATTGGTGCTGGTGGTATTGGCTATGATGTTGCGGAGTATTTAACCCATCAACAATCTTTAGCGTTGTCCACGGTTGAATGGAATAAGGAATGGATGGTCGATCAAAATTATAATAATCGTGGCGGTTTAGCGTCTAAAGCGATCATTGAGCCATCTCCAAGAAAAGTCTATTTGTTGCAACGAAAAACATCTAAGTTAGGCGCTAATTTAGCTAAAACTTCTGGTTGGATCCACCGTTTAAGTTTAAAGCATAAAAAGGTTATTTTAATGAAAGGAGTCAGTTATCAAAAAATTAATGATCAAGGATTATTTATTACTGTTGATGGTAAATCACAATGTTTAAATGTTGATACCATTGTTTTATGCGCAGGACAACTGTCAAATAACAAACTCTACAAGCAAATAAAAAAACAGTTTAAGCAAGTGCATTTAATTGGTGGGGCTGATCTTGCCGTTGAGCTTGATGCCAAAAGAGCTATAAAACAAGGAGCGTTACTGGCATCAAAAATATAGTAAAGCTATTTATATTCAAAAAGTTAAGTTAACTTATTAAAGTAATTAATAGGTTCATTGTTCGTTAGCTATTAAAAAAATAGTACTTAATCTTATTGGCTATTTGTGGTTAATTAACCTCACTAAATAGATTTTACTGCTATATTTAAATAGTTAGCTTAAGTTGTGTTAGCTGACCTTGAGTTAGTTGAGTTTTAGAATCAATTTGATTAGCAACTCTTTATCAATGATGTTTTGGAGTGTATTAATGTTGTTACACAAAGGTTTTATTGGGAACATTGAGTTTGATGAGCGTCGCGCCACATTAACAGGTGAAGTACTTAATGCGCCAGACTTGTTAGAGTTTGACGGAGAAACGGCAAGTCAAATAAAAGAAAATTTTATAAAATGTGTAGAAGATTACTGTCAGTTACATCATCAACAAAAACAACAACAATCAATCCCCTTTATTGGAAATTACAGTATTCGGCTCGCTTCAGAAACTCAAACATTAGTGA
The DNA here is from genome assembly GCA_964476655.1 of uncultured Kangiella sp. Taxonomy (GTDB): domain Bacteria; phylum Pseudomonadota; class Gammaproteobacteria; order Enterobacterales; family Kangiellaceae. Next base: position 8,780 of record CAYZBK010000068.1, read on the forward strand.
TGAGAGCCGCCAAAAGAGAAAATTCAAGCATGGAAACATGGCTTAACAGACGGTTAAATGACCATTTAAGAGACTATTTCAAAGAAGATGTGGCATAACGACACGACTTTATCTATCAGTCTTTTACCCACAAATAAACAAACAGGCTGAATTTATAGTTCGCTAAACATGTTAAATTACAGGATAATTCAACTATTCTTGTATCGACTTAAAGTTACCTCCCTTGACTGCTTTTGATAAAGTTCAATTATGGACCGTTGATTCTGAATATCACGGACAAAGAATTGATAACTACCTATTTACTCATTTAAAAGGCGTTCCTAAAAGCCGAATTTACCGCATTTTGCGAAAAGGCGAATTAAGAGTAAATAAAGGCCGGGTTAAAGCCGTTTATAAATTACAAACGGGGGATGTTATTCGGGTACCTCCTATTCGTGTTGCTGAGGCAAAAGATCATTCTAATTTAACTAATCTAGCTCAAGTACAACAACTAGAAAGTCTTATACTGCATGAAACAAATCAATATTTAGTGCTAAACAAACCTTCAGGTATAGCGGTTCATGGCGGAAGTGGATTATCGTTTGGCGTGATAGAAGCATTTAGATCGTTAAGACCTAAAGAAAAATTTTTAGAGTTAGTGCATCGGATAGACAGAGATACTTCAGGTTGTTTATTAATTGCTAAAAGAAGATCTTATTTAACTCATTTTCAAAATCAACTGCGTCACCGCAAAATGAACAAAGAATACCTTGCCATCGTTTCAGGTGTTTGGTCAAACAAAAATAAACTGGTTGATGTTGCGCTGACAAAAAAAGAACGACCTTCTGGAGAGAGGATCGTCGTTGAAGATATTAACGGGAAAGCCTCTCAAACACGCTTTTCAATAATAGAGCCTTTAGGCGATTACAGTTTAGTCAAAGCCAAACCACTTACAGGAAGAACCCATCAAATACGCGTTCATGCAAGGCATTGTTTTTGTCCATTATTAGGAGATGAAAAATACAGTGATGTTGAGAAAGATCAAGCGATCTTAAAACAACATAAAATAAAAACCTTTATGTTACATGCAGAAAAGCTGAGCTTTAAACTACCTGATAGTGAAGAGATCATACATGTCACAGCTCCAATTCCTGATTTTATGGCGGGTATTATTAAAACGTTGAGAAAATAAGTGTTTAAGCGTTAACAGTTTCATAAGTATTAATAAATTGTGATTTTGTTCGAAAGTGCAAAGTACCTATCTATATACCTAAACTCCGCCTAAAGAACTAGCCGCTCGCTTCCATCAGCGGCTAGTTCTTATTCATCTATTTCCAAATGGTAATGGCCGCCATGCTCGCATCATGGTAGATGTAATATTGACGAATTATTTGGATCAGTCCGCAATAGATAGGGACGGTGGTTATAAATTGGAGGCGATGAATGACGTGCCTTTTTTCACATGTTGTATATGTGTGAAAAGGTATTTTTATAAATGGGCGTAAGTTTGGGTGTATTCTTGCCAAGCGCATTCATGAGTTCAGACAGATGCAGGAACGAGAACAAAAACGCT
>CAYZBK010000069.1:0-10324 GCA_964476655.1 uncultured Kangiella sp.
ATGCGGATATTTTATCATTGTTATTTACTAAATAGGCTTTTTCCATGTCATTATTTAAAGTGATTAGTAAGAAAGTTAAGCTTGTTAGCTCTTTTCGTATGCTATATCTTTATTAGTAACTGCCCCCTTATGAGGTTGGTCCATTGGTGAGAAGGTTTAATCGCGCGCCTAAAAAATAAGCGTTAATAATAAGGATTGTCACCTTGCTCGTGCTCGGTAATATCTTTAACGCCTTTTACTTCAGGAATTTTTTCCATCAAGGTTTTTTCTATACCGTCATTTAAAGTCGCATCAACTTGGCCACAACCTTGGCAACCACCACCAAATTGAAGAACCACAATGCCTTCATCAGTAAACTCAGCCAATGAAACCTGACCACCATGATTAGCCAGTTGTGGGTTAATTTCTGATTCTAATAAATAAGTAATACGGTCAACAACTGGTGCATCATCATCAACTTTTCGAGCTTTAGCATTTGGCGCTCTTAAAGTCAGCTGTCCGCCCATATCATCTTTTTGATAATCTATTTTAGCTTCTTCTAAATAGGGGATACTTTCTTGATCAATGTAAGCATTAAATTTTTCAAGTTCAATTTTAATATCACCTTTTTCAACCGCGTCCACTGGGCAATATGACACGCCACATTCTGCATGAGGTGTGCCTGGGTTGACTACAAAAACGCGAATGCCTGTTCCTGCATCTTGAGAGGAAAGTAGTCCAGCAAAATGTTCTTGCGCACCGGCTGTTATTTCCACTAATGGCTGTTCTTCAGTCGGTTGTTTTAAAAGAGTGTCTTGAGTCACGATAGTTTTCCAAATACGATATTGATGAAGAGAATTTAAACAAACAAGTTTAAAAGCCAATTTTTGACTAAGTAACTTGAGTTCGGGAATAAGAGAAACCTTCCAGCGTGAGATTAATTTATCTGCACGACAGAGAATTTTTGGCTAGTTTTATTTTGAACTCCGATTAAGTAATAAAGTTATTTTAGCAGAAGTTGGCAGAATATAACCCATGTTTTTTATAAGGTTTTGCGCCGGTTTGTTATATAAAAACTGTATAAATTGTTTTGCTAAGGCTTGTTGGTTAGATGTTTTAATTAGCACTAATTGCTGTTTTATAAGAGGGTAATGGCTTAATTTGATAATACAACCCGTGGAGAGTAGTTTTGAATTTTGAGAATGAGCAATAAAAGCCGCATCAACGACGGCTAGTTTAGCGAGCTGCGCTGTTTGAGAGATATTTTCTGTGAAGACTAATTTTGCTTGAATCGGCAGCCAAAGTGCTTTTTTAATTAACCATGACTTAGTTGAAGCGCCATAGGGTGCAATGTTGGGATTAGCAATGGCTATCCTGTTGATATGATTCGATATTAATGAATGTAGTGGCGATTTTTTATGACAACCTTTTTTTAACCAAAGGCTTAGTTGACCTAATGCATAGGTTTGTCTTGATGATTCAACGGCTAGTCCTAGGCGGACTAACTCTTTAGGTTTTTGTATATCAGCAGACAGGAATAGATCATAGGGAGCGGCATTTTTTATTTGCACAAACAATTTACCACTAGAGCCACCACTTATATTTATTTTGTGCTTGGTTTGTTGCTCAAATAATTGAGCCAGTTGTTTTGCTGTAGTAATAAAATTACTGGCGACTGCAATATTAATCGATTCAGCTTGAGTTTTAGTCATGATACTAAAAAGGGCTAGAAATAATATTATGCAGTGAGGGCGGTTAAGTAAGTTTTTAAAGATCATATTTTCAGTTGTAGCATATTTTTTAAATCGGTTTAATTTTGGCAAACTCTATTATTTTGACTATATTGTTAATAGTTTATTAAAAATAAATGAATAAGTACAAGAAACAAAAGAGATAAAGTCAAATTAAACAATCTTGAAGGAGTTTAAAATTATGAGTACTGATGAAATAAGTAAAGCGATTGATGCCCATGCCGCGTGGAAACAAAAGTTGCGTCATGCTATAGATACTGGTGAATGTGAGTCTACGCCTGAAAGAGTGAAAATGGATAACAATTGTGCTTTTGGAAAATGGTTGTATGATAGGATTGATGAAAAGGCTAAATCATCAGAGTTTTATGATATTACGGTCGCTTTACATGCTAATTTTCATAAAAGTGCGGGGCATATTTTAGAATTAGCTTTATCAGGGGAAAAGAACCAAGCGCGTAGTTTAATGGGGCTTGATTCAGATTTTACTCGATATTCAGGTCAATTAACTCGAAAATTAAAAGAATGGCAAGCGGCGTTATAAATTTATTTCTAATAAGCTTAATTGATTTGAGTTCATTTTGTTGAAGTAATAGATATATCGTTTATTGCTTCAATTATTTTTTTCATTTTTCATTTCATCAAATATTCTTCATTTTACACCTAAGCCCAATTGAATATTAATTCATTAATCCCCATCATTCTTAAAATGTCGCCTTTTTAATGTTATTAAAGCGCTAATTTGTTGTTCGTTGTTCATCTTTAACTAGAGTTGATACGGCTAACAAGGTACAATTCCGCGATTAATTTAGTACATTTTATTGCTGTTTTAGTAACGGTTAATGCTTTTTTTTAGGTATATAACAATAATTCTAATTTTTAGGTAGTTATCTTCATGTTTGGAAATATTTTAACAAAAGTTTTTGGTAGCCGTAACCAGCGGTTAATAAAACAAATGAACAAAAGAGTTGTGAAAATTAATGCTCTGGCAGATTCGGTGAAAGCTTTGTCTGATGAGGAGCTCACAGCCGTTACGCCAAAATTTAAAGAGCGATTAAGTCAAGGTGAAACTTTAGATGATATTCTAGAAGAAGCTTTTGCTGTGGTTCGAGAAGCCGGTGAGCGGGTATTAAATATGCGCCATTTTGATGTGCAATTAATTGGTGGCATGGTACTCGACAACGGAAAAATAGCCGAAATGAAAACCGGTGAAGGTAAAACCTTAGTGGCGACTTTATCGGCTTATCTTAATGCCCTAACGGGTGAAGGCGTACATATTATTACCGTCAACGATTATTTGGCTCAGCGTGATTCTGACTGGATGGCACCTTTATATGAATTTTTAGGTTTAACGGTTGGTGTTATTTTGTCAGGACAAGACACAGAAACTAAACGTGCGGCTTATGCTTGTGATATTACTTTTGGCACTAACAACGAATATGGTTTTGATTATTTAAGAGATAACATGGCTTTTTCTGTTGAGGAAAAAGTGCAGCGTTCACTCAATTACGCCATTATTGATGAAGTAGATTCTATTTTAATTGATGAAGCTCGAACTCCTTTGATTATTTCTGGTGCTGTTGATGATAGCTCTGAACTTTACAGAGCGATTGATAAATTGATCCCTAGCCTTGAATTACAAACCGATGAAGAAGATCAACACAGTGGTGATTATTCGATTGATGAAAAAGCCAAACAAGTACATTTAAGTGAGCGCGGTCAAGAAACAGTTGAAGAATTATTACTGAAAAATAAATTACTAGAAGAAGGGCAAACTCTTTACAGCGCTCAATCAATCTCTTTAATTCATCATGTTAATGCCGCTCTTAGGGCGCATGTTTTATTCAAAAAAGATGTTGATTATATTGTTAAAAATAATGAAGTGGTTATTGTCGATGAACATACTGGGCGTACAATGCCCGGTCGCCGTTGGTCAGACGGATTACATCAAGCGATTGAAGCGAAAGAAAAAGTCAACATTCAAAACGAAAGCCAAACATTAGCTTCAATCACCTTCCAAAACTTATTTAGGTTATATAACAAACTTTCAGGCATGACCGGGACTGCTGATACCGAAGCCTTTGAGTTAAATCAAATTTATGGTTTAGAAGTTGTTGTTATGCCAACCAATCGAGTTATGAAGCGAATCGATTTAGGCGACTTAATCTTTTTAACTAAACAAGAAAAATATCTTGCCATTATTGATGACATTATAGAAAGAAAGGAAGCAGGTCAGCCCATTTTAGTAGGGACTGCATCGGTTGAGTCGTCAGAAATTTTGTCAAAAGTTCTTAAAGATAAAAAAATAAAGCATCAAGTGTTAAACGCGAAATTTCACTCCAAAGAAGCGGATATTATTGCTCAAGCAGGTCGTCCGGGTAATGTGACTATTGCGACGAATATGGCTGGTCGTGGAACTGATATTGTTTTAGGGGGAAATTTACAAGCCGAACTCGCTAAAATTAAAAAGCCTTCTGAAAAACAAATTGAAAAAATAACGGCTGAGTGGGAAGAACGTCATCAACAAGTACTTGATGCTGGTGGTTTAGTCATTATTGGTACAGAAAGACATGAATCAAGACGAATTGATAATCAATTACGTGGGCGTTCAGGTCGTCAAGGTGATCCAGGACATAGCCGTTTTTACTTGTCGCTTGAAGATGATTTAATGCGTATTTTTGCTTCTGAACGAATGGCTGGCATGATGCAAAAAATGGGCTGGGAAGAGGGCGAAGCGATTGAGCACAAATGGGTTTCTCGTGCGATAGAAAATGCTCAAAAGAAAGTGGAAACACGTAACTTTGATATTCGTAAAAACCTATTAGAATATGATGATGTAGCAAATGACCAACGTAAAGTGATTTACGAGCAGCGTTCGGAACTGATGTCGACAGACGATATTTCTGAAACGATTCATTCACTAAGAGCTGATGTGATAAATACGGTTATCAATCAATATATTCCACCTCAAAGTATTGATGATATGTGGGATGTTTCAGGATTAGAAGAACGATTAAAAGCTGATTTTTTTGCGGATTTACCGATTAAAAAATGGCTAGATAATGATGAAAATTTACATGAAGAGCCATTGCGCCAAAAAATTCTTGAAGAATTAGTCAGTGAATATGAGTTAAAGGAAAATCAAGTTGGTGGTGAGGTTATTCGACATTTTGAAAAATCAGTGATGCTACAAAATCTTGATAGTCACTGGAAAGAACATTTGGCGGCAATGGATCATTTGCGACAAGGCATTGGTTTACGCAGTTATGCACAAAAAAATCCTAAGCAAGAATATAAACGTGAAGCATTTATACTTTTTGCTGAAATGCTAGATAACGTTAAATTTGAAATTATTTCTATTCTTTCAAAAGTACAAGTGAATGCAGCTGAAGATGTTGATGCCGTTGAACAACAAAGACGACAACAAGCACAAGCAAGCGGAGTGACTTATAAACATGAACAAGGTAATTCAATGCCAGAAGAGGAGCAAGCTCCAGAAGCTCACACACCTTATACTCGAGAGGGAATAAAAATTGGCAGAAATGATCCTTGCACTTGTGGTTCAGGTAAAAAATACAAACAGTGTCATGGTCGTATCGACTCTCCAAGCCCTAGTGATGAAATAAAAGCGGGAAGGAATGATCCATGCCCTTGTGGTTCAGGTAAAAAGTATAAACAGTGTCATGGTCGTATTGCCTAATTTCTATGAGTTAATTAGACTATTTCATAGAGCAATCACAGCGATAAAGAAAAAGCGGCGGAATTAAAGGTGCAAAGTTTGCACCTTTTTTTATGTGAAAGTTTTTTTACTTTCGCTTATAAAAATACAACCGATAAAGAGGCAACATGAGTCATAGAATAGACAATAGAGTTGAAGTTGCCGCAGGCATTATCCTTGATGAGGATAAAGTGCTTATTGCAAAACGCCCTAATTGTAAACATCAAGGCGGACTTTGGGAATTTCCTGGCGGAAAAATTGAATCTTCGGAAACCCTTGAGGAAGCTTTAAGTCGTGAATTAAATGAAGAGTTAGACATTCAAGTGATTCAATGCGAATTTTATAAAAAGATTGATTTTGATTATAGTGATAAAAAAGTTAGCTTATCTTTTTGTCTAGTTTCTAAGTTTTCTGGAAATCCTAAAGGTATGGAAGGGCAAATAATTAAATGGGTGCTTAAAGATGAACTTATTAATTATAAGTTTCCTGAAGCTAACCAGCGTATTATTGATAATTTATTAATGTCTTAATTAATGAATTTAGCTATTCCGTATTAAGGATTGTTATATCCTCATATCGACTATTTCCATATCACTAAATTGTCTGGGATTAACACGTGATATTTAGTAGAATGGCAAGCAATACATATAACCATTAATGATTGAAAGTTCATGATAGAAGTCACAGCCATAAAAGAACGTATTAAAAGCCTCATAGCGCGTAAAGAAAAGCTTAGGGGGTATCTTTGACTATGAGATCAGGCAAGAGCGCTTAGTTGAAGTTGAAAGGGAATTAGAGCTTCCTGATGTTTGGAATGATCCCGCTAGAGCGCAAGCGTTAGGTAAAGAGCGAGCAGAGTTAGAACTCATTGTTTCAACCATTGATAAATTAGATTCCAGTTTAGATGATGCCGATGATCTATTAATGATGGCTGTTGAAGAGGATGATCAAGATAGTGTTGATGAGCTAATTGCAGAGCTGGATGAACTTGATCAACATTTAGCTAAACTTGAATTTCGCAGAATGTTTAGCGGTGAGATGGATGCTGAAAATGCTTACATTGATATTCAATCTGGCTCAGGTGGAACCGAAGCTCAGGATTGGGCCGATATGCTGTTACGAATGTACTTAAGATGGTGTGAAAGTCGAGGCTTTAAAGCTGAGATAATGGAACTGTCTGATGGTGAAGTGGCGGGTATTAAAAGCGCGACCATTCAAGTTAAAGGTGAGTATGCTTTTGGTTGGCTTAGAACCGAAACGGGCGTTCACCGTTTAGTCCGTAAATCTCCATTTGACTCAGGCAGTCGTCGACATACTAGTTTTGCCAGTATTTTCTGTTATCCTGAAGTGAAAGACGACATTGAAATTGATATTAACCCAGCAGATTTAAGAATTGATACCTACCGTGCAAGTGGCGCAGGCGGCCAGCATGTAAACAAAACAGATTCAGCTGTGCGAATAACTCATTTGCCAACCAACGCTGTAGTGCAATGTCAAAGTGGTCGCTCGCAACATAAAAATAAAGACGAAGCAATGAAGCTGTTAAAAGCAAAATTGTTTGAGTTAGAAATGCAAAAGAAAAATGCTGATAAACAAGTGATGGAAGATTCTAAATCGGATATTGGTTGGGGCAGTCAAATTCGTTCTTACGTTTTAGATCAATCACGAATTAAAGATTTAAGAACAGGTTACGAATCATCAAATACACAAGCTGTTTTAGATGGTGATTTAGATGGATTTATTGAAGAAAGTTTAAAAGCTGGATTATAAGAAGTAAACAGAAATAACAATACGCAATAACTCAAGATTATTGAAAAAAACAAATTAATTAGATAAAGAGATAACCAATATTATGAGCACTCAAAATAATCATTTAAAAGACAGTACGGTAGAAAATGAAGACAATAAGCTGATTGCAGAGCGCAAAGCAAAGTTGCTCGCTATTCGTAAAAACTGCCCTTCTAATGCACATCCAAATCATTTTAAACCAGATTGTTATACTCAAGACTTACAAAATGAATTTGGCGATAAAGATAAAGAAACGATTTTAGCTTTGAACCATATTGTAAAAATTGCTGGTCGAGTAATGGCTAAGCGTGGACCCTTTTTTGTTATACAAGATATGAAAGGTCGTATTCAATCTTACGCCAGTAAAGATGTTCAAAAAGATATTAAAGAGAAATGGCACGGGATAGATATTGGTGACATTATTGGTATTAAAGGGCAATTGAAATTATCAGGAAAAGGTGATTTATTTGTTGGTATGGATGAATACTATTTATTAACAAAGTCATTAAGACCTTTGCCCGAAAAACATGCAGGACTAAAAGATCAAGAAATTAAATACCGCCAACGTTATATTGATTTAATTACTAATGAATCAACAAGAAAAGATTTTTTAATTCGTAGTCAAGTGATTGAAGGCATCAGAAATTTTTTAGTTGAACGAGAATTTATGGAAGTTGAAACACCCATGTTACAAGTTATTCCTGGTGGTGCGGTGGCGAGACCGTTTATGACTCATCATAACGCGATGGATATTGATATGTTTTTAAGAATAGCGCCAGAGTTATATCTTAAACGATTAGTGGTTGGTGGTTTTGATCGTGTTTTTGAAATTAATAGAAACTTTAGAAACGAAGGTTTATCAACACGTCATAATCCTGAATTTACCATGTTAGAGTTTTATCAAGCTTATGCCGATTTTAATGATTTAATGAATTTAACTGAGGAAATGTTGCGCACCGTCGCACAAAAAGTTTTAGGCACTACTCTTGTAACAAACACTGTTAAAGATGATGAAGGTAATGTCACTGAAAGTGTTGATTATGATTTTGGTGCTAAGTTTGAACGTATCTCTATGGTCGACGCGATTCTAAAATATAACCCAACTTTTGATGGGGCTGTATTTAAAAATCCTGAAGAAAATTTTGATAAAATTCGTCAATATGCTAAAACCGTTCACGTAAAAGAACCTGCCGTTGAAGGTGTTTGGGGCGCGGGTAAATATATTTGTGAAATCTTTGAAGAAACCGCAGAGCATTGTTTAATTCAGCCAACATTTATTACTGAATACCCTTGGGAAGTGTCACCACTCGCAAGACGTAATGATGAAAACTCATTTATCACCGACCGATTTGAATTTTTTGTTGGCGGTCGTGAAATTGCCAATGGATTTTCTGAGCTTAACGATGCAGAAGATCAAGCCGCAAGATTTAAAAAACAAGTGCAAGAAAAAGATGCAGGTGATGATGAAGCGATGCATTTTGATGCAGATTACATCAACGCATTAGAATATGGTTTACCGCCAACGGCTGGTGAGGGAATTGGAATTGATCGATTAGTGATGTTATTTACTGATTCACCAACTATTAAAGATGTGATTTTATTTCCTCATATGAAACCGCTGAATCAATAATGAAATTTGAGCGTTAATTGATTTATAAACAAAAAATTTAATATAATAATATGAGAAAATAATGAATAATACCTTCGGAAAACTTTTGTTTGTATATGTTGGAATTTCAATTACTGCATGTTCGACTATAAAAACTGATGAGTTGACTAAAAACGAATCTAAAATGCTTGAAAATAAATCATTAGTCTATACACAATATAAAAAACCACCTAATTTTCAAGCGAGAACAGCCGCTAATGTACAGTTCGGATTGATTGGTCTGTCGGTAGCTATAGAGGCCGGTAATGACATGATCAAAAATAACAAAGTTGAAGATCCCGCTTTTGAGATAGCGAATTTATTAGGTGAAGCCCTTAAATCTAATCATAATGTAAATGTCATATATAACAATACCCTTACAAAGTCATATAGAATTAAAGATCTTGTAAGTCTATATAAAGAGTCTGATTATATTTTGGACGTACGTACTCTAGATTGGGGCTCTATCTATTATATGTCTGATTGGAATAATTATAGAATATTCTACAATGTTCATGCACGTTTAATCGATAGAAAAACAAAAAAAATTCTTGCTGAAGAAGTTTGTTCTAATACTCCAGAATATAAAAATTCAAATTTAGGTCCTAGTTATGAAGATTTAGAAAATGGAGACAGCATTAAACTTGAGTTAGCGAAATCAGTTAAGTTTTGTGTAGAGCATATTCTTACTATGACTAAATTCCATGACAAAAAAGAACTACTTTAACTTTATATGGGAAATTGAATTAACTTGAGAGATGATAGCTACACAAATTGTTTCTGCATATGGAACATCAAAACCAATTGTAAAATTAGAAAATAATAATAAGTTAATTAAAGTTTTTTTATGCGTGATATTTTGTGATAGTTCTTAAGCTTGGTTGGGTTAATAAACCCAACAGCATTAGTTAACTTAACCTCCAAATTATTTGATGAGTAATTAAATATCTAAAAAACAAGTGGGTTGTTTGAGTCAAGTTTAAATATTAGATTTGCATATATAGTTAATCAATTTTTGTTGGGTTGATAAATCTAACCCAACCGAGCTGAATATCCTTGGGAGGTTTCCCCCTTAGCCATGAGTAACGATGAAAACTCATTTATTACTGACCGATTCGAGTTTTTTGTTGGTGGCTGTGAAATTGCCAATGGTTTTTCAGAGCTTAACGATGCAGGTGATGATGACGCGATGCACTTTGATGCGGATTATATCAACGCATTAGAATATGGTTTACCACCAACAGCGGGTGAAGGGATTGGAATTGACCGATTAGTGATGTTATTTACAGATTCACCAATTATTAAAGATGTAATTTTATTCCCTCATATGAAGCCTCAGAATCAGTCCTAACGGTTGAAGGGAAATTAATTAAAGGCTTTTGAAAAATAAAAGCCTTTATATTTATTTTAAGATTTGTTCTTCAAGTATATTTTTTGCTTTAA
>CAYZBK010000070.1:0-10063 GCA_964476655.1 uncultured Kangiella sp.
TTCTATTGACAAAATACGAGCGGCAGTTCAAAGTCCTGTTGTAAAAATCTTTATCAGACTTGGTGTATTGATAACATCAGATTGATTCTAAGCCTAAAGCAGATTAAAATAGAGCCTACTTATGACAACACTAACAGCGACAGCCACTCAAATAAAACTTATGATCGGCCGCACCACAACAATTACGACTACGGAAACCACCATTGGTACTACCACACCAAAGGTAACAGTCATCGGTTAGCAAGAAAATATTCTAAAAGCCCGTGACTCTACTAAGACTCGCGGGCTTTTTTTTAGATAAAAATTAGGCGGTATAAACAAACCGTGTGAATAAACTATATAAATAATATTTGAGATAAATAAAATGAAAGTCCTAAAATTCGGTGGTTCTTCTTTAGCTAATGCAGATAAGTTTCTTAATGTGGCTAAAATTGTACAAAACGAAAATAATCATTCAACGGTCTGTGTTGTGCTTTCTGCGCCACAAGGCATTACTAATTTACTGGTTGAATTGTTAGATTGTCTTGACCAACATAAAGAGACTCAAAAGAGTGTTGATGCAATTCAAAGTAAAATAAACTCGATTAAACAAGCATTATTAAGTCATTCTATTAATCCTAATCAGTCCTCGGATAGCCAACAAACGTTATCGTTAAATGACGCGGTTAAACAAGAATTCGAGAAACTGGCAAAACTAATTGAAGGGGCTAAATTATTAGCTCATTGTCCTGAACAAACCGCCGCACAAATATTAACCATTGGTGAAAGACTCAGTATTAAATTTATAAGTTGGATTTTTAACTGCCAAAATATTCAAGTCACACAAATTGAACCCGAAAATTTTCTTGTTGCAGAAAACCAATCAGGTGATTCGATTGCCGATATTCCTCTTTCTAAAGAAAAATTTAGTCAACACTACAATCATTTAAACACTGTCGCAGTGATGCCCGGTTTTGTTGGTATTTCACCTGCTGGAACAACAATTACCTTAGGGCGAAATGGCTCGGATTACTCGGCAGCTATTTTAGCGGTATGCGCTCAAGCTGAAGTTTGTGAGATATGGACGGATGTTGATGGCGTTTATAATGTTGACCCTCGATTAGTGAGTGAAGCGCAACTCATTAGTAAAATGTCTTTTCATGAAGCGATAGAGTTAAGCTATTTTGGCGCAAAAATATTGCATCCAAAAACCATTTTACCTTTAAGTCTTCATGACATTCCTTGTTTAATTAAAAACTCTTTAGATCCTGAAAAAGAAGGCACATTAATTTCTAAACAAAGTAATAACGATACCAATGTAAAAGCAATTTCAAGTTTGGATGACGTCACCATGATTGATGTATCTGGCCCTGGAATGAAAGGAAAAATTGGTATGACGAGTCGTATATTTTCCGCAATTGGGCGAGCAAATTTACCGGTTATATTAATTAGTCAATCTTCTGCGGCTTATCGAATTAGCTTTTGTGTTGCTACTGAACAAGCGAAAGCCGCCGAACAATGTTTAAATGAAGAATTTGAACTTGAATTAAGCAACCATTTACTTGAGCCAATATCAATTACTAAAGGATTATCAGTTGTTTCACTCGTCGGCGATCAAATGCAAAAACAACATGGAATAGCGGCTAAGTTTTTTGCTTCATTATCTCAGGCCGGTGTCAATATAATTGCGATTGCTCAAGACTCTTCTGAACGAAGTATTTCTGCCGTTATCCGAAGTAAAAGAACTGATGATGCCGTTAAAATTTGTCATAGAAACTTATTTTTACAGCGCTCAAGTATTGATGCTTTTGTTATTGGCTGTGGCACTGTTGGTAAAGAATTATTAAATCAAATAAAAACTCAACAAGAATTTCTATTAAAAAGAAATATTGAACTAAAGGTTTATGGTATAGCAACAAGCACAAAATTATTATTAAATGAACATGGCATTGCATTAGAAGAAAACTGGCAAAAACAATTGGCCGACTCGAAACAAAGTTTTTCTTTAGCGACCGTGAATCAGTTTGTTAAAGATAATCATTTACTGAATCCTGTGATTGTAGATGCCACAAGTAATGATGCCATCGCAATGAGTTATGCTGATTATCTTGATGCTAACTACCATGTAGTAACTGCTAACAAAAAAGCCAATACAACTTCAATGGATTTTTATAAAAAAATTCGTTCGTCAGCACAAAAAAATAATCGTCGTTTCTTATATGAAACAAATGTTGCGGCGGGTTTACCTGTTATTGATAATTTACAAAATTTATTAGGCGCTGGAGATCAATTACTCGCTTTTGAAGGTGTTTTATCTGGTTCACTTTCCTATATTTTTGGTTTACTTCACCAAGGTTTAACACTTTCTGAAGCGACACAAAAAGCAAAAGATAAAGGATTTACGGAACCAAATCCCGCAGAAGATTTAAGCGGTTTAGATGTCGCACGAAAGGTACTAATCATTGCTCGAGAAGCGGGGTTAAATTTAGAACTTAAAGATATTCAATTAGAATCTGTGATCCCTGATGAACTTGCGCAAATCACTGATGGCAATAAATTTATGCAGCAGCTTCCCTCACTCGATAATAAAATCAGTGAACTGGTTAAAACTGCAGAAGCCGATGGAAAAGTTTTAAGATATGTTGCAAAAATTAATGATGGCCAATGCTTAGTAAAAATTGAATCTGTTGATAATCAACACCCATTATTTAGTGTGCAAGGTGGCGAAAATGCACTAGCGATACATACGCATTATTATCAACCGCTACCCTTTGTGATTAGAGGTTACGGTGCTGGTGCATCTGTCACTGCTGCGGGAATGTTTGCCGACATTTTAAGAACTTTGGTTTGGGACTTGGAGTAACAGCATGACAACTAACTATCAAATTGACAGCTCTCAAACTAAAGGCAATAGCATTCGCATATTTGCACCAATTTCAATTGGTAACGTGAGTGTTGGCTTTGATAGTTTAGGTTTAGCCGTTACTCCAATTGATGGTGAATTAATTGGTGACATTGTTGAAATTAAAGCAAGCTCAAATGGTGAAAATCAATTAACTTGCTCTGGCCGTTATCTTCATAGTCTTCCCGAAAAGCAACAAGAAAACATTGTATGGCAATGTTTATTAGACTTTAATCAACTCTTTAAACAACAAGGTGGAAAAGTGACCGCTGTTCACCTTTCTCTAGAAAAAAATACGCCCATTTGTAGTGGCACTGGATCAAGTGCTTGCTCAGTAGTTGCAGGCTTAATGGCACTAAATGAATTTTATAACAAGCCATTTTCTGAAAATCAGTTATTGAAACTAATGGGGCAGTTAGAAGGAAAAATTAGCGGCGGCATTCACTATGATAATGTGGCTCCTTGCTATTTAGGCGGCTTACAGCTAATGCACGAAAGTGGTGACAATATCAGTTTATCATTGCCGATTTTTGATGATTGTTATTGGGTCATGTCTTATCCTGATGTTGTTATAAGTACTCGCAAAGCAAGAGAAATTTTACCTAAAACATACAGCTTAAAAGATGCGATCACTTTTGCTCGTCAATTAGCGGTATTTATTGATGCCAGTTACCGTCAGGATAAGGCGCAAGCTTTTTCTGTATTAACGGATGTTATTGCAGAACCTTATAGACTAGACTTATTAAAAGATTATTCACAAACTAAACAGGCGCTTGTTGAGCAAGGTTGTTTAGCCGTTGGAATTTCAGGCTCAGGTCCAACCGTATTTGCGGTTTGCAATAATCTTGAACAGGCTAAAAAAGCCAAACAAATTTTAGATAAACAGTACTTGCAAAGCCCACAAGGTTTTACCAGTATTTGCAAAGTTGATACTCAAGGTTCAAGAAGAATTTAGCCTTTAGAAATGAACTATTTAATTATTTTTATCCTTTAAACAGTACACAGGTTCGATATGAAATTTTATAATTTACGCCAAGATTCTCAAGTAGTTGATTATGCGTCTGCAGTAAGAAAAGGGCTAGGTGAAAGCCAAGGATTATTTTTCCCAAAAGTCATCCCGCCAATGGATGATATTAAATCATTATTGGCTCTGCCAACCAATCAAAGAAACTTCAAAATTTTAAGACCTTTTGTGTGTGAAAATTTAACGGACGATGAGTTAAAAAGTGTTATCGAAAATACCTTTAAGTTTCCAGCTACACTAAAATCCATTCAATCAAACATTTATTGTTTAGAATTGTTTCATGGCCCCACTTTGGCTTTCAAAGATTTTGGCGCAAACTTTATGGCTAACTGTTTAAACTTTTTTTCAGATGGCGAAAAAATAACTATTTTAACGGCCACATCAGGTGATACAGGAGCGGCAGTCGCACATGCTTTTTACGGCATAAAAAATATTGAGGTCGTTATTTTATACCCCAAAGGAAAAATCAGTTTATTACAAGAGAAAATGTTTACGACTTTAGGTGGAAATATAAAAACAATTGCCATTGATGGTACTTTTGATCATTGCCAACAATTAGTTAAACAAAGTTTTGATGACCGTGGCTTGGTTAAAACCATTGGCCTTAATTCTGCCAATTCAATTAATGTTAGCCGTTTATTAGCTCAGGTTTGTTATTACTTTGATGCTATTTCTCAACTACCAACTGAGCAACAATCAAAAGCCGTCATTTCCGTACCAAGTGGAAACTTTGGTAATTTAACCGCAGGTATTATTGCAAAATTATTAGGTTTGCCAATTAAACGATTTGTCGCCACAACCAATGTGAATGATACAGTTCCTCGTTATTTACAAACTGGGGAATGGCAACCTAAACAAACGATTGCAACACTTTCGAATGCAATGGATGTTAGTCAACCAAATAACTGGCCTAGAATTGAATACATGATTGATTCAGATCAATTTGATAGAAGTTTATTACAAGCTTGTGCTGTTGATGAAGAACAAACTCAACTATCATTACTTGAACTTCAAAAATTAAACTATGTGAGTGAGCCTCATGCAGCGGTTGCTTATCGAGGTTTAACAGAGAATTTAAATGCTGATGAAGTGGGTATTTTTCTTGGCACGGCTCATCCCGCTAAGTTTAAAGATTCCGTTGATTCAATATTAGGCTTTGATGTTGCATTGCCGATCGAACTTGAAAACTGTGCAAACAAAACAGTTTTATCAACTGATATGGAAAATGATTTCCAACACTTGAGAGCGTTTTTACTTTCATAAAACTTTATCTTCATTATCATTTAAAGTAGTGATGTTTTGGCATGCTAACGTTTTAAAATGGTAACCGAGATAAATGGAGAATCTCATTGAATACTTCTTTAACGTCTCTAAGTAAGCAAGCTAAAATTCTTCCCGATCTTCTTGGCGAAATAATTATTGAGCAAGAAGGTCAAGATGTTTTAAATTCTATAGAACAACTTCGACAGGGATTCATACAGCAAAGAAATAATTCTGAAGACTCGAAGCAAGATGAGCTTAATCAATTAATTGAACAATTAGATTTTGATTCTTTAGACCGCGTAATTCACGCGTTTAGCACATTCTTTCATTTAACTAATATTAGTGAAGAGCACGAAAAACAATTACAAAGAACGGCATTGGAAGAGCAAGGTCAAACTTGGGATAATTCCTTTGCGGATACCATTAGTTATTTTAAAGCCAATGGAAAAACACTCGAAGAAGTTTTAGAGCTTATCAGCGGATTAAATTATTATCCAACCTTCACAGCACATCCAACAGAAGCAAAACGACCATTAGTATTGGAAGCTTTGCAACGCATCCATCACCAATATCAAGGTTTAACTAAAACAGGAATTTCTGAATCTGAACGAAATAATTTTAAACATCGTTTGAAAGCAATGATTCAAATATTTTGGAAAACCGAAGCCGTTCGGCCACAAAAACCGACGGTCTATGATGAAATTGAAAACTCACTTTATTATTTTAGGGGCAGTATTTTTTCTTGCTTACCCGAAATTTATCGGGATTTAGAAAACGCGATAAAACAAAATTACCCTGAAGCCAAAGGGCGCGCGATAAATATACCTAACATTATTAATTTTGGAACTTGGGTTGGCGGCGACCGTGATGGCAATCCTTTTGTTACCCCTCAAATCACTCGAAACGCACTTCGTTTACAACAAATTGAGGTACTTAAAGAATATGCTCGCCGGGTCGATAAACTCAGTCAGATATTAACCCATAGCTCTGATCAAATTGAAATCTCACCAGACTTAGTTGAATCTTTTGAAAAAGATAAAAATTTATTTAAACAGTCTTTAGCTGATAAATATTTGTGCGAACCTTATCAACGCAAACTGACTTTAACTAAATTACGTTTAGAAGCAACCTACCGACAAGCTGAACACCGTATTGCTCATGGCGTAACAGATCCGGATCCCCTTGCTTACAATAATGAAAATGAATTTTATAAAGATTTATTATTAGTCAGAGACTCCTTAATTCATCATCATGAAGGTAATTTAACTCGTGGCAGCTTACAAGACTTATTACGATTGGCTGACAGTTGTGGATTCTTTTTATCTAAAATGGATCTTCGTCAGGAATCAACTTTGCACAGTCAAGCGATCCATGAAATTGCCGCAAGTATAGAACAACCGATTGATTACAATAGGCTTGATGAAAAACAGCGCCAACAATGGTTAACTGAAAAACTTTTAGAAACAAATGAATTAAATTACGACCATCGTCAAATAACGATCCAAAGTGCTGACATTTTAGAAGTGTTTTCATTAATGGAGGAAATGCGCACAGAAGTCTCAGAAAAATGTTTTGGTAGTTACATTATTTCTATGACTCATGAAGCAAGTCATTTATTAGAGGTTGCTCTACTTGCTAAAATTTGTGGTTTGATTAGTGTTGATAAAAACGGAAAAATAAATAGCAAAATCCATATTGCCCCGCTCTTTGAAACCGTTAAAGATTTAGAACAGGCTGAGGCAATATTAGACACCTTGTTTTCTAATCCGGTGTATATGCAGTTGCTTGATTTTAGCAATAAGACTCAAGAAATTATGTTGGGCTACTCTGACTCCTGTAAAGATGGCGGCATTTTAGCTTCTAGCTGGAACTTGTATAAAGCGCAACAACGCATTGTTGCCGTCACAGAAAAATATCATGTTCATTGTTTGTTATTTCATGGTCGTGGTGGCACAGTCAGCCGTGGTGGCGGTCCGACTCATGAATCGATTTTAAGCCAACCAAAAGGAACAGTAAAAGGTGGTATAAAATTTACTGAGCAAGGCGAGGTTTTATCTTTTAAATACAATTTTAAAGACACTGCTCGGTATGAATTAACCGTTGGACTTTCGGGTTTAATGAAAGCAAGTGATTCAAGTATTAGTTATAGCGATGCACCTGAACATACCGCAATGATGGAAAAACTGGTTTCAATCGGTGAGCAAACATTTAGAAAATTAACTGATCAAAATAAAGAAACCATGCAATATTTTTACGAAACGACTCCATCGAATGAAATTGCATTGTTGAATATTGGATCGCGTCCTTCACATCGAAAAAAAGCCGATTTCTCAAAAAAGTCAATCAGAGCAATTGGATGGGTGTTTGGCTGGTCACAATCAAGGCAAAATATTCCTGGCTGGTATGGCTTGGGTAGTGCATTGGAACAAGCGATTGCTGAGGGCGGTTTAGAAACGCTACAGAGTATGCAAGATCATTGGCGTTATTTTCAAAACTTACTCAGTAATTCTCAAATGGTTATTTTAAAAACTGACCAAAAAGTTGCAAGACATTATGCCGATCTATGCAGTGATAAAAATATCAGCAAAAAAACCTACACGGCAATGAAAAATGAACATGATTTAGCAATGTCTCACATATTATCAATTACAGATCATCAAGAATTGATGGCTGACTTTCCCGATATTGGGCAATCTATTCGGTGGCGAAATGCGTATTTAGATCCATTAAACCATATACAAATTATGCTGTTAAAGCGTTTAGCGAATGAACCCGATAGAATGAACTCTCAATGGTTAAAACCAACGCTTAATACCATTAATGGCATTGCCACAGGGCTTAGAAACACCGGTTAATGCACCTCTTTTCCTTATTATCGTCTATACTTTTACTAACTTAAGTTAGATGTAAGGAAATTAATATGGTTGCCAAGTTTTTTGGTGAGTTTCTTCTTGATCAAGGATTAATTGATCAAGAGATCTTGAATGACGTGCTTGTCATTCAACAAGAATGTAATTTGATGTTGGGAGAAATTGCTGTTTCTAGTGGCTTGTTAACTCAACAACAAGCTGAAAACATTAACCAAAAGCAACAAAATGAAAACAAACGATTTGGTGAAATAGCTGAAGATTTATCACTACTCTCTCATCAACAAATTAGTGATTTACTTAAGCAACAAAAGGAACAAAAAAAATACTTTGGTGACATATTAATTGATTTAGGCATTCTTGATTCTGAACAACTTGCTAAGCAACTTCGATTACATGAATATGAACTAAATTCTGCCTATCAAACAATGTTAAAGAGCATTGAACTTCACCCACTAGCTAACTACTTAACCGAAGCCATTGATACTACCAACCGATTATTTTTGCGCGTTATTCACGAGAAAAGTAAATTTTCTCAACTTCTTGAGAAAAATAATACTCTCCCTTGTTATGAAGTTGTTTGTCAAATTTCAATGGGAATTGCTGGAAGAGCTGTAGTAATTACCATGGCTTGTAATCAAAAAACCGCTACATTAGTTGCCAGTAAATTCACTCAACAGGATATTGAGGATTGCGACTTTGAGTTTTCTGTTGATGCTTTTGGTGAATTTTTAAATATTATTGTAGGAAATTTAATCGAAAATATAACAATAGCAAACAATGCCAGCCGCTCAACCGTTCATTCAAATATTAATTTGCAAGAATTATGCTCTAATTCGGAGCATTTACTCATCGCACAAATGGGCTCCCAGATTGGTGGTTTTATGATTGTTATTAGCGCTTAACTGTTTTGATCACAAACTTGTCTTATTCTTTCTGCTGGTACAAATAATTGTGTTAATAAATACTCTCTAAACGACTCATCATAGGGCTGCTTTTCAGCCGCTTTTTTCATACAAAGCAACCAAGCATCTCGCTCTTTTGATTTAACTGTGAGATGCTTATGGATCATTGGTATACTGATTGAACCATATTTTTCAGAAAATAGTCGAGGTCCACCTAACCAGCCTGAAAGAAAGCAGATTAACTTATCCCGTGACAGTGTTAAATCTTTTGGGTGCATTGCTCGAATGATTTTTGCTTCGGGTAATTGATCCATGTAGTCATAAAAATCATTCACTAAGCTACTAATTCCTTCAAGAGCTCCTGCTGCATTATAAGAGGTATCTTTAACTCCAAACTTTAGTGGTGCATTATTTTTCATTTTTTAATGTTATCTTTTAATGCCAATTTAAAATGATCAGTTAATTTTTGGTGGACGATTTGTGGTACAAACTCAGAGACATCGCCACCAAAAGAAGCAACTTCTCTCACCAAAGTTGATGAAATAAAAGAGTATTTTTCTGACGGTGTTAAAAAGAGGCTTTCTAATTCTGGAAACAAATGACGATTCATATTAGCTAATTGAAATTCATATTCAAAATCTGAAACGGCTCTTAATCCCCTTAACAGGGCATTTGCCTTTTTTTCTTTTGCTAATTCAACTAGCAAACCGTTAAAGCGACACACATGAATATTCTTAAACTTCTTAACAGATTCTTTAACTAAATCTGTTCGTACGTCAATATTTAATAGCGGTTCTTTGCCAGAGCTTTCAGCTACAGCGACAATGACTTGATCAAATAAACGTGATGCTCGCTCTATTAAATCAAGATGCCCATTAGTAATTGGATCAAATGTACCTGGATATAAAACAATTTTAGTCATAACAATGCCTTAAAATGTTACTTGTTGTTGTAAGTCTAGCAAATAAAAACAAAGCAAGAAAGCCTGAATAATAGTCGCTTTATTAAGCTTAACAGTTCGTTAAACGATACCCATTAAATTTTCAAAATAGTCTGGAATTCTTTTTTCTAAGTAGTACTCAACTTTCCAAGGCCAGGCTACTTGAACAAAACCAACATGACC
>CAYZBK010000071.1:0-10040 GCA_964476655.1 uncultured Kangiella sp.
CATGCAGCAATGTGTGTAGAAGATCAAGAAGTTGCAGGTGTAACAGCCAATTTGCTCAGGTTATCAGTAGGGATTGAAAACGTTGATGATTTAATCAATGATCTTAAGCAAGCTTTTGCGGCCATCTAGCAGATTTAATATTTAAAATATTACTAATCAATAAACAAAAAAAACCTCAAGCTTTCACTTGAGGTTTTTCAAAAACGTTCTAATGAAAAATCGATTATTTCCAATCTTTCATTTTGTGTCCTTTTACCGCATAGAACAATATAAACAAATATAATGGGATCATAATCCAATAAGCACTTTGAGCGCCTGACACAACTTTTTCTGCATCACCATCTGAGATAGCATCTGAAATCATACCGTAAGCCAATGGAATAATTGCTCCACCTGAAATTCCCATAATCAATAACGCCGAACCTTTTGAGGTAAATTTACCTAAACCAGCTAAAGCTAAAGGCCACACCGCAGGCCATACTAACGCGTTAGCAAAACCAAGTAATGCAATAAAAGCCACCGCATTCGGTAATGTCGGAATACTCGTCCAACCCCATAAAACGTCAGAAACAGATGTGCTACTAATATCGCCTAACACAACAAATAACGAAAAAATCAAACCAAAAACAGCAGAAGAAATTAACGCTTGTTCTTGGTTAACAAAACGAGGAATCAAGACAATACCTAAAGCATAACCAATTAACATAAATGCCATGGTATAAGAGGTTAATGCTGTCGCATCTTGAACACCAAGGTTAGAAGCAAATAAACCAATCGTATCACCCGCAATGACCTCAGCACCAACATAAACAAACAATGTTAAAGCACCTAAAATTAGCCCAGGGAAGTCCATAATTGATGTTTTAACTGTTGAAGAGGTGTCGCCTACTGACTCAACCTCTTCTTCATCTTCACTGGTTAATTCAGGTAATGGTGATAATTTTAATAACGCTGCCAAGACAACAAATACCACGGCCATACTTAAATAAGGATAAACTAAACCATCAGCCATACCTTGTATTGTTTCCGCTTTTTCTGCTACAGGCATAACCTTTATGCTCTCCGCAGAAATACCAGTGAAATCGCCTAACACAATAGCTGTAAAAGCCAATGGTGCAACAACACCTGCACCTTTATTCATTAATCCCATAAACATAATTCTTACTGCAGCACTTTCGCTTGGTCCAATTTTCACGACATAAGGGTTTGCCGCTGTTTGTAAAAGCGTTAAACCACTACCAATGATAAATTGAGCAAAAAGAAAGATCATAAAATTTTGAGATTCTGCGGCAGGAATATAAAAAAGAAAACCGACAACAAGTACTAACAAACCAATCGCCATACCATTTTTATAACCAAACTTGTCTAAAACAGCTGCTGAAGGCAAAGCCATGACGGTATAAGCCAGATAAAATGCGGATGCAACCATTAATGCTTCAGTCGCGGATAATTGACATATCATTTGCAAATACGGAATCAACGCACCATTTTGCCAAGTCACAAATCCAAAAACGAAAAATAAAGCACCTATAATAGCCAAAGGGCCTAAGTTGCTTTGTGTTGAGTTATTATTTGTACTCATAAATATTCCTATCCCCAACTCTACATACATAAACTAATAGCGGTAATTCCTGACATAAGCAGGTGTAAACCTAAGCTATTGATCCAACTCTATGTGAGCATAATTATTATAATTTAAAGAAACTACTCATCGTTATATTTTTCAATCCAATCAGATTGTACTTAAAACTAGTGTTTTATCAATAGCCAATTAACATTGACCGAAGTTTTTTTAAAATAATGTTAATTATCAATTAGATAAAATAATTACAGCCAATAACTTTATCATCAAAATCAACCACAAAACTTGTTAGAGCTAATGAGTAATAAAGGCAAACGCACACAGTGTTCAGCAAATCTCGTTTATCGTCATTGCGGATAAACTTGAAGTGCACTATTACGATTCTATTCAATGACACTTATTTGACAAAATGATGCACAAGTTGTATAAAAATTTTCCAAAACAACACAAAGAGCAAAAAAAATGAAACTTGAATCCCTTGCCTTACACCACGGCTACACCTCTGAAGAAACAACAAAAGCTGCAGCAGTCCCTATTTACCAAACAACCTCATTTACCTTTGACAATACTCAGCATGGCGCGGATCTATTTAACTTAGCAGTGCCCGGCAATATATATACCCGAATAATGAATCCTACCACGGATGTTCTAGAGCAGCGATTAGCCGCTATGGAAGGTGGTATAGGTGGGTTAGCTGTTTCATCTGGTATGGCAGCAATTACTTATGCCATTCAATGCATTTGTGAAGTTGGTGATAATATTGTTAGTTCAAGCCAGCTTTATGGTGGGACATATAACCTTTTTGCTCATACATTTCCCAAACAAGGAATTGAAGCTCGTTTAATTTCCCATGATGATTATGCGGCTATCGAACAAGCCATCGACTCCAAAACCAAAGCATTATTCTGCGAATCCATTGGAAACCCCGCCGGAAATATTGTTGATATAAAAAAGCTCGCTGAAATAGCTAATAAACATGGCGTACCCTTAATTGTCGATAATACCGTCGCAACCCCTTACATTTGTAAACCTTTTGAATTAGGTGCTCACATTGTTGTGCATTCATTAACTAAATATATTGGTGGTCACGGCACTTCCATTGGCGGCATCATTATTGATTCAGGCAAATTTGATTGGGTAGCTAACAAAGCCCGTTTTCCGGTAATGAATGAACCCGATCCGTCATATCACGGTGTGGTTTATGCTGAAGCGCTTGGTGAAGCCGCTTATATAGGACGCTGTAGAGTCGTACCATTAAGAAATACTGGTGCAGCAATCTCCCCCATGAATTCATTCCAAATACTACAAGGTTTAGAAACTCTAGGCTTAAGAATGGAAAGACATTGCGAAAATGCTGAAAAACTAGCTTCTTATTTAACTCAACATAACAAAATTGAATGGGTAAATTACGCTGCGCTAGAAGACAGCCCATATTATGATACCTGTCAAAGTACTTGTGGTGGAAGAGCTTCTGGAATCTTAAGTTTTGGCATTAAAGGCGGAGCAACCGCTGGAGGAGAATTTATTGATGCACTTGAAATGATTTTACGTTTAGTTAATATTGGTGATGCAAAATCCCTCGCTTGCCATCCGGCTTCAACCACCCACAGACAACTCAACGAAGAAGAACTCGCATCTGCAGGAGTAAGCTCAGATCTCGTTAGAATATCCGTTGGTATTGAAAGTATTGACGACATTATTGCCGATGTAAAACAAGCCCTTGAAAAAGTCAGTTAAAACGACTTTTAAAACAGCAGACACAAAAAAGCCTCTAATTTAGAGGCTTTTTTGTTTACTTGGCGGAAGATAGGTATCAATCAACTTAACAAGTTACAAACTAACATTTTTTCTATTAATGACTAGCACTCCGTAGAGTGGAATGACACAGTTTTTTAAACACTATGATTTATATGACCCTATATAGTACTTGTAGTACTTGGATAAAAAAAACACTTTCGCGGGTCTAAGTAATTTATTTTATTCGTTGAATGGAACCTATAGGCATTAGATTGTATGTATCCCTTTTCACAACTCCAGAATCTAACATTTTTAAGTAGTCTTTTTGAAATCGGTTCGTTTTTACCATATTGATGTTTTTTGGTGGTGATTTTTGAGCTCGTTCGATTTGTTTAACTAAAGTACTCATAATTTTACCTATATCTAGCTAGCTTCACGCAAATGGTGGATTAACACTGGGAGGTTTCGCTGATTCATATATTCCACTACCAGTTCCGAATACTGACTGAAAAGACTCCTCAAATCAAGATCTTCACTATAATCTTCTATTCTCAATTGTAGCTGATCGGTCAAAGTTTGCATGCTAATCATCCTACTATGAGACTTCCATTTAGTATTATCAATTAATTGCTCACCTATTTTCTTTGCCCTTGCTTGCTTTTCCTCAATAGACACAGGATTTCCAGATGAATTGTGAGTATTCCAGTCTTTGAACTTATAGGTTACGAGCCACTTCCTTAATAACTCGATAGACAATGCTTTTGCTTGCTCATAACGGCTTAATTCTGCTAAATCAATATTCTGAAAACGAGCAAATTCGATTCCACTTATCGTATCATCCTTGGACTTATCGATTAAACGCTCATACATGTCCAAATAACCGAGTGCTGGAACCCATTTTCCATCGTTATTCATAACCTGCGGATCGATTGGTCCTAAAGATGAAGAGTAGTCCATATAAATGTTATCACCAGACATACAAAAAATCGTACCTGCTGACATTGCTTGGTCTGGAACAATAAAATTAACCGTTTTATAGTGATATCGAATAATTTCCGCCATTTTTTCAACAGCCTCTACACTACCACCAGGAGTATTAAGGATAATAAATAATTCGTCGATATCTGCTTCATCATGCGAAGCAACTAGAGTTTCTACAGTATTTTTAAAGTAATCAAGTATGGAAGGGTCTATCGGACCGGTATATGACAGAAAATCGGCCTTAGGTTTTTGACGATCACGAATCAACTTAATTAAGTGATCCATATATCCGTTTATGGCAGTATCTAGCGCACTCATATTCAAATTCCCTTTATGATAATAAGTAGAAAATGAATATATTACTCTAGATTTTCGGATTTTCCAACGACCAATCTATAATATTACTACTTTTTATTTCTATTCTTGTAGCTCTCCAACGCTGAATCTATCCACTTAGGCTGAACAGTATTATTTATCACCCAATCCACAAAACTCTCCGAATAGGTATCAACGCTCTTAAATCCAAAATGAAATCGCTCTTTGCTTTTTATTTTATGCTTATAAAAAACAGCTTGTAGCTGGTACTTAGTAATTAAATCACTTTTGCTCTTCTGGTTTATACGAGCATGCACTTCATAAAAACGATAAGGATGCGTCAATGACGGGTCTTTCGTTTGTGTAATAATCATTGCCGTTTTTCCGGTAGTTCCAGTCCCCAAACTAATATCAGCATCATTGACTGATTTTGTTAGCTTTAACCGATAATCAATGGGAATTGAATAGGCGACTGAAGCTAACGATTTTTCTTGTTTATTATGATGTTCCATGAATGTTTCAACGGAGTCGGCAACAGCATCACCATACTGTCGTTTCAAAATAACATGCTCAGTATCAATACCGTCGATAACTAAACTTAATAACCCTGTATTTTGACCAGCAATTGGGTTTATTCCAGTTAAGCTTCGGTAAGAATCAATATAATTCATAACTGAAGATTGAAATATTCTTGAAAGCGAGTGCTGAATTTCTGGTATTAATAAGTGGGTTGCTTTATCTCTTAATTCGATTAAAATGCCTAAATTTTCTTTTACTGGATCATTATCGGTGTATAACTTGTTAATACATTCTAAAATTGAAAATGACTTACCATTCTTTCGGTAAATAGCATTCATATTCTCTTTTATTACTAATTTTGCTTTTAATAGTAGTTCCCATGCATTAACAGCTAGAATACAAAACACTTCAACACGATTTTCTAGCGAAGGTCTATTATAGCTTTCCAAAGCAACAATAAAGGAGTCTTTGCTTTTTTTAATTAACAACTTAGAAAACCTTTGCTCCTCTGTTACAGATTCAGGCTTATCAGTTTGCTTCATTAGTTTTATGAATTCATCATTACTAACTTGCAACATACCTCTTACTAACCACAGTCCCTTTTTATCAGAAAAAACATATTTGTCTTTGAGTTTTTTACTGTAATGCGTTTTAAGTGTTGAAAGTGTATAACCAGATTCATTCGCCAATTTTGCCGGCTTAATTTTTGCGCCGGACGATTCATGTACTCGTAAGGCATCAGCTAGCTTTATTAACCTTTCAGTTTTCTGATTCATTAGCTAATATCCTGTTCAACAACCGCATCAGCAAGATGAAGCTGAGTAGTTTGAGCATCACTGAGTTGAGCTTTCAAATGGTGGAAAAGTTTCTTTGACGCTTTCGGTAAATTTTAAGGTGTAGTCTAAGTCTTTCAACAGGTCTATTTGCTTGGTTTCCGTACAAAAAAAACAAGTCGTGCCGCTACATTTTGTAGCAATAGCTTCACCTAGTTGCCGCACCTTAATAAGAGAGGTATTAGAATCTAGCATATAGCAACGCTCTGCCGTCTCTGCTAAACGAAACATCATGATATTTTAGAAAATCAAAGTTGCTCAATTGCGACATTAACCTAATTTCCCTATAAGTACGTGAATAAAAACCGTCTTCAGCTATCCCTGAAATGAAACATGACTGCTATTTGAGGTCATATAATCGTTGTGAACGAGAGTAACAGCTTGAAAAATATAAGTATATAAACTCAGTACTAGCTTTGAATTACTTTTATAGAATTTACTCCGAATTTCTCAAAAAGCTACCAAACGGTATACTTAACCAATTGATAGATTAAAACAGATGTGATGACTCCATCTGTAGAGCTCCTATAGAGTCATTACGGAAAATGGATACAAAAAGGCGCCCAAAACATGCCACAAGTAGTTTCTGAACAATTAGGTTTCAAAAATATAAAACACGTACTAAATAGGACTGAATTACAAATAGTTTGTCACGGATTTATCACTAAATTATACAGCAGACACAAAAAAGCCTCTAATTTAGAGGCTTTTTTGTTTACTTGGCGGAAGATAGGTATCAATCAACTTAACAAGTTACAAACTAACATTTTTTCTATTAATGACTAGTTAACTTCAGTTCGGGATAAGCTGAATTCAGGCAACAATGCACTCCTAACCAAGGCCAACAGCTTATAAATAACCCATTTACCTAACCTAAAGAACCTGTAAACTTTTATTAAGCTCAATTTACACTTTTATAAAAATTAGCTTCAGTTACTCACTTGGAGGAACTTCAAATACGTAAATAGCACCGGAACTTGCAGCAGAATTATCACCTTGATTACCATCAATACCGGTTGAATTACTAGCTTCTCCATTAGCACCTACTACTAAGGTATCACCATCGAGGGCAATACTATTGCCAAACCAATCTTGCTGCCCAGTAGTGGACGCTTTAATAAAAGTCTGCTCAGTCCAAGAGCTACCACTTCGAGTAAAAACATAAGCGGCACCGGATTGGAATTCGGAGCCTGTATCTTGATGATTGGCTCCTACGGCTAAGTTATTACCATTTAATGCAACGCTTGAGCCAAAATTATCATTCCTCAAAGCATTAGAAGCTTTAATATAAACCTGCTGACTCCAGCTATTATTATTCCGAGTGAACAAATAAACAGCACCCGAACCAGTCGCATTATTATTTTCTTCGTCCCCTCCAATACTGGTTGAATTACTAGACTCTCCAAAAGCTCCAACAGCCAAAGTGTCGCCATCTATAGCGATGCTCCAGCCAAAAAAATCAAGCGGCTCAGTATTTGAGGCTTTAATATAGGCCTGCTGAGTCCATATACTGCCATTTCGAGTAAACACATAGACAGCACCAGCAAAAGCGGCATTATTATTTGCTTCATCCCCGCCGATACCTATGGCATCACTACCTTCATTTTGAGCACTGATGGCCAAAGTACCACCATTAAGAGCAACTCTTTGTCCAAAAGAGTCGTTCGCATTAGTATTAGAAGCTTTTATATAAGCCTGCTGAATCCAGTTACTACCAGCTCCAGAAAATACATAAACCGCGCCAGAATTAAGTGCGTCGCTATTTTCCTCATCCTGTCCTATACCGGCGGCACCGCTATCTTCTTGCGTAGCCCCAACCGCCAAGATATCGCCATCTAGAGCTACGCTAATGCCAAAACCATCCTGAAAATCTGAATTTGAGGATTTAATATAAACTCGTTGAGCCCAAACCCCTGCACTGCGAGTAAACACATAAACCGCGCCAGAATCAGCGGCTTGATTATTGGTTTCATCCTGCCCTATACCCCTCGCGTCGCTAGCCTCTCCCGATGCGCCTACTGCCAAGGTGTCACCATCCAAGGCAACACTAATACCAAAACTATCACGTCGACCAGCATTAGACGCTTGAATATAAGCCTGCTGAGCCCAAGTGCCGTCAGTACGCGTAAACACATAAACGGCCCCAGAATTAAACACGAGACCATTGGTATCATCACCATCCTCATGAAAAGCACCTACTGCTAAAGTATCACCATCCAGAGAAACGCTATAACCAAACTCATCAGCTATCTCCGCATTAGACGCCTTAATATAAGCCTGCTGAGCAAATGCCGCTGCCGCTTGCCTAGTAACAACCACGGTATAGGTTTGAGCCGTTGTATCATCTTCAGCCAACACCACTAAGCTAATAGTATTGTCTCCTTCATCTAAATTAATGCTATCACTGGCTGCACCAGAATTTGTTAACGTACCATTCACGGTCACACTGGCATTGGTATCTGATAATACAGGCGTGACGGTTATACTGGTGGTGGTAAAATTAACCGAGGCACTATAAGTCAAAGTAGCAGTGTTAAAGACGGGATTTAATGAGCCAACGGATAAACTTAAGCTGGACAAATTCGCATCGTTACTTAACGGCGCTAAACGAGTGATGGTAACGGTATAGGTTTGGGTCGTAGCGCCATCTTCGGCAGTAACGACTACATCAATAACATTATCACCCACAGTTAAAACTATTGCACCACTGGCAGAACCAGAATTTACGGCCGCCCCATTAACGGCTATGCTGGCATTACTGTCATTGCTGGTTGGCGTAACGGTGATTGATGTCGTTTCATTATCTACCGACACCCCATAAGTTAACGTTTGTGGAGTAAAAACAGGGCTTAAACTGCCGCTAGAAATAGCTAGCTCATTGAGCGAGGCATCAGAGCTAATCGCCTCACGAGTAATAGTTACGGTATAAGTTTGACTGGTCCCACTATTGATCACCACTATGCTAAAAACATTACTACCTACCGTTAAGTCAAAAGTGCCTGAGCCGCTAAAAATCACTCCATTTACAGTCACACTGGCGCCCGAGATCACACTGGCTTGCAATGTGATTGAATTGGTTGAAAAAGGCACAGTAGCCGTATAGCTATTCACTGTTGGACTAAAAGATGGGCTTAAGCTGATACCGCTTACCGACAAAGCGGTTAATGGGTTACCGTTGGTGGGCGACGTTGTACCACCATCAGAACCATTCCCGCCACAACTGCTTATAATAAATAATAGACTAAATAAAAATAGAGCTTTTAAACTCCCGTGTGATTTTTTAAAAATCTGCTTCAATCCTTGGTTTTCTAGAGTAGACATTGATGTCTCCTGTTATTTATTAAAATTCATAGCGTCCACGTAGTTTCAAATCTAAGATCTTCTGCCAGCCTAGTTAGCACCTGATTTAACCTCTTAAACATTGCTAAACGGTTAATGATAAAAATGAATGACTAATTATAATGAAATAGATCAACTAACTTTCGTTACCTTAAATAAGACACGACTAAATACGGGGTGGTAAATTAGCCTCATCTGTAGCAAAAAATCGTTAGTGATCCATTCCATTATTCTTTAGTTTGTCTCAAAAAGACTTCCTGCAACCCAATCATTAGTCCCCGTAGCCTCCCTCGATGAGCCACCGCTGACGGTGCTTCTGCTTCCGCTAGCAACATTCAATCTACCGCCGTTGACGCTACTTTCTTCTGCGCTAGCTAAACCCGAAATTCCGCCACTAATACTACTGCGCCCTCCACTTGCTGTATTACCTTGACCACCACTAACACTGCTACCATAACCGCTCGATATATTCAGCCAGCCGCCACTAACACTACTGAGCTGTCCGCTTGCGGTATTCTGTACACCAGCACTAATACTACTATGCGGTCCAGTAGCCCTGTTTTCTTGACCACCACTAATACTGCTCATATCTCCACTCGCGGTATTTCCTTGACCGCCACTAACATGACTGAACGACCCATCGGCAGTATTCGTTGCTCCACTGTTCACATTGCTGTAGCGTCCACTAGCCGTATTACTTTGGCCACCGCTCACATTGCTATAGAGTCCACTTG
>CAYZBK010000072.1:0-10008 GCA_964476655.1 uncultured Kangiella sp.
TAATTTAAAGGATCTGCTGGCATTATCTCATAACTAAGCTGAAAAAGAATTGATCTGCCTTGTCTAAATATGAAATACGTTTAATTAAAAAAGAATGTTAAAGAAGCCTTAGCCAACTTACATAAATAAGTTAGCTAAGGCTTAGATATTTTGAGTCGATAGTTTGCTCTAATCAATGCGAACTAAAATGAGTAAGTTCCGCCAATAAGGAAATTTCCACCTATTGCATCAGCTGTATGTTCTGTCACTGTCGCAAAGACAGAAAACTGCTCAACAATTTTGTAGTCAATACCTACAGCAAAGTCAGTTTCGGAATCGGCATTACCAACATGAAGTTTTAAGCTTAAGTCATCAGCAAGCGCAAAATCAGTATCAACAGAGAGGTATTCAGTGTCTAAATCAACATCGCTGTAGAGCCCGATAGCAAAGTTTGATATATCAAAAATAATATTGAACTCAGTTGTAGAACTTGAAGTGCCAGAATAAGTGTATTCGGTAAGTCCAAAACCAATACTAAAATCATCGTTGATTGGCATTTTGTAACCTACAATTAAATCTAACTCAATACCATCGTCTGAACCACCAAAGTCGTATGTTGATGCCCCAGCACCAAATGAGAAACCGCCATTTTCAGCGGTGATATCACCTTGAAATGCTGGATCTTCCTGGCTCGCATCGACACCACGAAACACATCTTGACTTACAATCGTTGCATTGGCGCTTACATCAAATTCAGAGGCGAGAGATGTTTGTGAAAAATTAGCTAAAGTGATAAGTGTTGCAGCGGATAATAATTTTAATTTCATGGTAAATTTCCTAAAAAATAAGTTTATAAATAATTGATTTTGTTATAACCCCTTCAAAACTTGAAGAGGTTGATGTTCATTTAAAGAGGGTTAGTTTTTACTACCAACAAACTCTGGATAAGCTTCTATACCACATTCTGTTGTGTCTGCTCCGGCGTATTCGTCGTGTTCTGAAATTCTGATCCCCATCAGCTTTTTGATAATAAACCAAATGACAAAGCTTGAACCAAATACCCAAGCAGCAATAACAACAACGCCAATGAATTGAGTTAAAAAGCTCACATCTTTTGTTAATGGTACTAACATCACACCAACAATACCAGCAACACCATGTACCGATATAGCCCCGACTGGATCGTCAATTTTGATTTTATCAAAAAAGTTGATAGCAAAAAAGGCGACTGTTGCACCTATTGCTCCAAATAATACAGCTAATTCAGGAGTTGGGGAATCAGGTGCGGCAGTAATCGTGACTAAGCCGGCTAAAGCACCATTGACAATCAATGTTAAATCCGCTTTTCCATAAAGAGATGTACTCAGTAAATAAGCAACAAGTGCTCCAGCGGCGGCGGCGGCGTTAGTGTTTAAAAAGATTTTGCCAATGGCATTAGCATCTTCAATAGAGTTTAAAGCTAATTGTGAACCACCGTTAAATCCTAACCAGCCCATCCATAAAATAAAAGTACCAAGTGCAACTAAAGGCATATTTGCGCCAGGCATTGCTTTAATCCCCTTACTTGAATAACGACCTTTTCTTGCACCCAATAAAATAACACCAGACAGAGCCGCCATAGCGCCAGCTAAATGCACAATTCCAGAACCTGCAAAATCACTAAAACCTAAACCGCCATCTTCGACACTTGCACCTAAAAAACCTGCACCCCATGTCCAGTAACCTTCAACGGGATAAATGACGGCAGTCATAAAAATAGAGAAAATTAAGAAAGCCGATAACTTCATTCGTTCAGCGACAGCGCCAGAAACAATCGACATTGCGGTTGCAACAAAAACAACTTGAAAAAAGAAATCAACTTCTGCGGGTTGGCTCGCACCAGCAGCTGTTTCATTAATTCCAAAACCAAAACTAGGCAACCATCCAGCGGTTATATTCTCTTGATACATAATATCAAAACCAATAACTTGATAGGCGATACAAGCTAATGCATATAATAAAATGTTTTTAGTGAGTATTTCGGTGGTATTTTTACTTCTTACAAGGCCTGCTTCAAGCATGGAGAAACCCGCGGCCATCCACATGACTAAGGCACCTGAGAAGAGCAGAAATATAGTGTTAAATAAATAGTTATGTTCAGTTAATATTGCTTCAGTGTTCATAATGTTGTTCTCTTTGTGTTAATAAAGGCTCTTATTAATCGATAATTAGGATATTAAATCGCTTCAATATCAACTTCGTTTGTACGAATTCGACAAGCTTGTTCAATTTTAGAAACAAAAATTTTCCCATCACCTGGTTTTCCCGTTTTTGCAGCATCAACAATGGCATCTATAATTTTATCTAGTGCATCTTCGCTAACAGCCACTTCAATTTTTATTTTTGGGATAAAATCATTGGAATAAGAATTGCCTCTATAAACGCCTGTACTTGCTCTTTGGCTGCCTAGCCCTTTTACTTCGGTGACAGTCATTCCGCCAATACCTTCATCAATTAATTTATCGTAAACATCATTGAGCTTAAAAGGTCTTATTATTGCTGTTAACCAATACAAAATAGATGCTCCTGCTTATAAAAAATTAGGTAAATATAAATGTTACTGGTAATAGCTATATCAATTAGCGTGCCAACGTGGAAAGTGAGCGTTTACGGATAAATTACCTGTTATTTAAGCCTTTTAGTTGAAGTTTTGATCCAAATAGGTGCGTGATATGTGTTTTTGTCAAAAATGGTGCGTTTTTTGGTCGTAAGTATGCGAGCGGTTTTTAGTGATTACAGCGGGTTTAGATTCGTTGTTAAGCTATCAATATTGACTTAAGCAAGATAGAATAACGCCACTTCAACTGGTTTGATTAGAGAGGAATTTTCATGGATTCTGAGAAAACAACAATTAAAGTCAATAATGAGTCATTGCCTATTAGCTGCCCATTAAAAGATACACCCGCTTGGGATTTGCATCCAAGGGTTTATATTGATCTTGCCAGTGAAAAAAGCGCTCACTGCCCTTATTGTGGCAATCATTTTGAATTATCTGAAGAATAGTCGAGAGTGAATTGTTGCAAGAGAGCTCTGCTACAAGATAATGATTTGTTGCAAGGCGATGACTTGTTACAAAGTAATGATTCGTTACATTATATTGCGATACATTTTTTTTCTAATCAGTCAAAATGACGGTAAGAACCTAAAAATCAACTGGTTAAAATGGCAAATAGAATGAGCGTCACAATGAATTCAACAGTTTTACTGACACTCTCCTTTATACCTCTGATAAATCTAACTGCTAATAAAGCGAGCTTATAACGTGCCAAATTCTGCAATAAAAAAAGTTGTCCTACCAATTGCTATTATAGTAGCAGGAGCACTCCTTTTAGCTTTTATGACTTATTTAGCACCAGAAGCTGAGAAAAAAGAAATTTTTGCAAAACCACCATTAGTTGAAGTCCTTAAGGTTTCTTCCAAAAAAGTTGTTTTTGAGATTGAGTCACAAGGTAATGTTGTTCCTCGAACAGAAACCACTTTGGTTTCTGAGGTTTCGGGTCAAATAAAAACAGTTTCTAACAAGTTTGTTATTGGTGGTTATTTTAAAAAAGGTGAATTAATTTTAGAAATTGACCCGATTAATTATCAGGTGATTTTGTTACAAACCCAAGCCCGTTTAGACGGAGCAAATGCTCGACTAGTTGAACAGCAAGCAAGAGCTGACCAAGCTCAAAAAGAATGGAGCTTAACCGGTCGCTCCAGTAAAAAAGCACCTATTTTGGCTTTAAGAAAACCTCAACTTCAACAAGCAAAAGCTGATGTGAAAGCCGCACAAGCGGATGTGAAAGGCGCTCAAATAAAATTACAACGAACAAAAATTCTTGCACCATATAATGCAATGATCAAAAAGAAAATGGTTGATATTGGTCAATATGTTAGTACGGGATCACCGTTAGCCATTTCTTTTGCTGTCGATTATGCCGAGGTCAGGTTACCTATTTTAGAAAGAGATATTGCTTATATTAACATTCCAAAGTTTGGTCAAGTCTTGCAACAAGGCAATGCTGTTGAGCTGTCAATTAACCAAGCTGGAAAAAAACAAAAATGGCATTCGTTTATTTCTCGTTCGGAAGGTGTTGTTGATTCAACAAGTCGAGTTAATTATATTGTTGCTCAAATTAATGATCCTTATGGCTTTATGGCGATTGATAATTTATCAAAAGATAGTAGTCATACCGCATTACCTATTGGCTCATTTGTTAAAGCAAAAATTACGGGTAAAGAGGTCGCTGATGTAACCGCTATTCCATTGACCGCACTAAGAGGGGCTAATGAAATTTATCTAGTGGATGAAAATAATAAACTTAAGACTCAGCGGGTTGATATTTTAAGGAGTGATCAAAAATACATTTATGTTTCATCAACCATACCGCAAGGTTATCAAGTTGTTTTAACCAAACTTGCGACGGCGGTTAATGGTATGAGTTTAAGAATAAAAGCGAATGCTAAAGAAATATCACAAGAAAAACAATTGCCCAAAGCAATACCTAGTTTAACTCATGAAGAGCAAAAGCAAGGTAAGCAATAATGGAGCAACCAAAATTAACAGGTATTATTGCATGGTTTGCTAGAAACCCTGTCGCCGCTAATCTATTAATGTTGAGTATATTTTTTGTTGGCTTTTTTTCTTATACAAGCATCAACAAGAAAATGTTTCCTGAAATAAACCCAAATAAAATTTCTATTAGCGTTTCTCATTTAGGTGCCTCACCAGAGGAAGTAGAGCAAGCCGTTATACTAAAAATAGAAGAAGTTGTTGAAAATATAGAAGGAATAAAAACAGTCACCTCGACAGCATTTGAAGGATTTGCACAGGTTGAATTAGAGTTATTGTCTGGCTACTCTTTGTCTGAAAAACTTGACGAAGTGCAAATGCAAGTTAATACCATTACCACTTTCCCAAGCCAAACAGAAAGAGCTAAAGTTGTAAAAGTGGAAGTGCAAGGCGATGTGATGTGGCTTGCTGTTTATGGCAGCATGGATAGAAAAAACAGACAAGAACTTGCAAAAGTTGTTCGCGATGAAATCTTAGCGTTACCAGAAGTGAACTTAGTTGAAATTGTTGGTAATCGCTCTTATGAAATTAGCGTTGAAATTTCAGAGTTTCAATTAAAGAAATATTCTTTAACCTTTGACGAAATTTCATCGGCAATAAAAAGATCCTCAATCGATTTACCCGGCGGAGCAATTAAAACAGATTCTGGCGATGTATTGTTAAGAACAAAAGGGCAAGTTTATCGTGGTGCAGAGTATGCTAACTTAGTTTTAAGGACTAATCCCGATGGCACAAGATTACTATTAAAAGATGTGGCTAACATTGTTGATGGTTTTGTTGAAGATGAAGGTTATGCACAATTTAATGGTGAAGCGACTACCAACATTAGAGTTAAATCATCTGGTGATCAAAACGATTTAGCTATTGCTGCCGCAGTAAAAACCTATATTAAAGAAAAACAGAAGTCATTACCCGAAGGAGTAAAACTTGATATTTGGGCGGATGTTTCTTTTTACCTGAATGCTCGATTAGATATGATGATTGGCAACATGATAGTCGGTGCGCTTTTAGTATTTGTTGTGTTGGCATTATTTCTTAGAATAAAAATTGCCTTTTGGGTGATGATGGGGATCCCAGTATGTTTTTTAGGGGCTTTTATTATTATGCCACTTCTTGGTGATTGGTCAGTTTCAATTAATATGTTGAGTTTGTTTGCATTTATTATGGTGCTTGGCATTGTGGTTGATGATGCCATTGTTATAGGTGAAAGTGTTTATAGCGAAATTAGAGAAAATGGACATTCGACCAATCAGGTAATTCGTGGTGCTCAACGTGTATCTATACCTGCCACCTTTGGCGTTTTAACAACTATTGCGGCTTTTACGCCTTTATTGATGATTGAGTCAAACTTTTCTAGTTTTTTTAGAGCTATTGCTATTGTTGTAACGGCTTGTTTAACTTTTTCTTTAATTGAATCAAAGTGGATTTTACCTGCACATTTGGCACACATGAAATACAAACCCATTGACAAAAACAAAGCCAATTTTATTGAAAAAATACAAATGAAATTTAGAATTTGGTTAGATCAAATTATAAAAAATCATTATCAGCCGCTGGTGACTAAAGCGATATTGTATCGCTACAATACATTAGCTATCTTTTTAGCGATATTCTTTGTTTCCATCGGTTTAATTACTTCGGGTTTAGTTAAAAATGAAATGTTTCCTAACATTCCAAGTGATTTTATTCGTGGACATTTAAGCATGCAAAATGGCACGTCAATTAAAGATAGAAATGCAGCACTCACTAAAATAATTGATGCCGCTAATGCGTTAGGTGAGGAGCGTATTCAAGAAAATGGTAAAAGTGTTATAAAGCATACAATGGCTTACACCATATCAGAAACAAGCGGTGGTTTTTTGATTGAGTTAACTAAGCCAGAAGAAAGAGAATTAGGAGCATTTGAAATAGAAAAGTTATGGCGTGAAAAAGTTGGTGAAATTGCAGGCGTTAAACACGTAAGATTGTATGCGGGAACAAATGCAAGAGGTGGCGCGGCATTGCAATTTCAATTTGTTGGAGAAGATATTTTAGAACTTGATTTAGCCGCAAAAGAACTTGAAAAACAACTTACCAGATTTAAAGGGGTCTTTGATATTCGAAATTCATTTAATATCGGTAGTCAAGAAATTCAGTTAAAAATAAAACCTGAGGCAGAAATTTTAGGTTTAACATTAAGCGATCTTGGTCGACAGGTAAGACAAGCTTTTTACGGCGAGGAAGCGCAAAGGATCCAACGCGGAAGAGATGAATTGAAAGTTATGATACGCTTTCCGCAGGCAGAAAGACGAACGCTTTCTGATTTAGAGAATATGTGGATAAGAACACCAAAAGGTGATCAAATTCCTTTTTATCAAGTTGCCGATATAGAAATAGGAACGGGATTTTCTCGAATTATTAGAGTTAACAAAAATCGTTCTGTTACAGTTTCTGCTGATATTGATCCTAAACTTGTCGAATCAGAAAAAATATTTAATGAGATTAACAACAATATTATAGAAACAATATTAGATCACTATCCCAGTGTTAAATATGGCATTGAAGGTTCAGCAAAAGATGAAAAAGATCTTAAAAAGCAATTTTCACTTGCCGCACTTGCTGCACTAGCGATGATCTATTGTTTGATTGCAATTCCTACGCATTCTTACGGACAACCGTTAATTATTATGTCGGTTATCCCTTTTGGGATAATTGGAGCTATAGCGGGTCATTGGCTGTTTGGTATGTCGCTGACCATGTTGTCGTTATATGGCATTATCGCGTTAAGTGGCGTGGTGGTAAATGACAGTTTGATTATGGCCGATTTTATTAACAAAGCACGAAAGCAAGGACTTAAAATAACGGATGCGGTTATACAATCAGGAACAAAACGTTTTAGAGCTATTTTGTTAACCTCATTAACGACTTTTTTTGGAGTATTACCCATTTATT
This sequence comes from uncultured Kangiella sp., assembly GCA_964476655.1. Taxonomy (GTDB): domain Bacteria; phylum Pseudomonadota; class Gammaproteobacteria; order Enterobacterales; family Kangiellaceae. The sequence goes on from CAYZBK010000072.1 coordinate 7,505, forward strand.
TTGAAACCAGCTTGCAAGCACAATTTATTATACCAATGGCAATTTCAATTGGTTTTGGAATTGTTTTTGCAACATTAATCACATTATTTTTAATACCTTGTTTGTATATTATTTTAGAAGACACTAAATTAGTATTTAAAAATTTATTTACAAACATAAAACTAATACTATTAAAAAAAGACCATCATTAAAGCTTTTTTTGAATGAGCAAAGCTTGGTTAGCTGTCTGTAATAATATTTTAACGAGTTTTATTTTATCCTCTGGTATTTCTTGTTGACCTAAACAATCAAGGTAAATTAATTGATTTATCTTTTTTGTTTCATTAAAAGTCTTTGGTTTAATAGAAAAAAGAATAAAACTTTTTACTTGTTGTTGAATGATTTCTCGCGGTAGCTTATGCCATATCTTTTGATGTTTTTTTATATCAAAAGTCAAAAAACCTTGTTTAGTTAAAAACTGATTGAAAGGGGTGTTATCACTTATATTAAAACGAATATTAATTTTTTGATTTTCGTTCTGTTTGAAAAATAGATTGGTTGAGACTTGTTTACTTTGCCAATCAACGGTTAATAAATTGACTCGATTAAACCCAAAGTCTTGAACGCAAAACTCGATCACCTCCCTAAGTAATTCACTCGCATTAGAAAATTTATTAGTGTTTTCTTTTATTTTTCTAAGCAATTTCTTTATTGCTAGGTGGCTAGTGGCTTGCTTTTTTTCAGCAGAAGGTGTTTTTACATCTTTGAGCAATGGCTTTATTTCTACTGCTGATTTATTTGTTTTAACCGATTGTTTTTTTATTTCGATTTCTGGATATTTAACTTTTTGAGCGGGTTTGTTTATAGGCGAGCTTATTGGAGAGTTTATTTTATCGATTGTTTTTTTGACCTTAATGGACGATTCTTTAAGCTTCATTAACTCTTCAGACGATTTCTTTAATTCTTTTGCTTTCTCAATATATTTTTGCTCACGTTTAACTGGAATTTTTGGAGCCGCATTTAACCACACGGGATAACTAAAGTTACCTCGCAAATTTAAATAACAACTCGCTGGTACAAATAAAGCACTTCCTTTTAAGTGATGACTTGTTTCTCTAATCGCTTTAATAACAGCATGAGACATTTTATTATCATTAAGACAAAAAGCTTGCTGAGCAATACGATGATAATGCGAATAACTATTGCATAGCCAAGGAGCCATAATGGCTTTAGCAAGCCAGTTTGACGTTAGTATTAACCAACTATCTGTTAATTGCCATGATTTAATAGAAGGCGTTTTTTTGCTAAAACCATGATGCATATATTCTAATAATTCTTTTCTATTTTCTATTGGTGTTTTTGTATAAGTGATTTGGTTTAATTCACTCATATGCCATTCATTAGCAATGCTCTGTCTCCATTGGTTTAACTCAAAGCCTAGTTTAGCTTGCTCAAACAGAGGCAATTTTTTAGCAAGTTTGATTTGCCTATATTGAATTCGCCACATTGCTTTAGGTTTTAAATGCCACATCAATAGATCAGGAAATTGATGCGCCATGCTCGCCCAATAGAGTTGATGACCTTTAGAAGAATTATTACAACAATTTTCAGCGATTGAAGCGGCTAAAAGACTGCTACTCATAACAAATTTAATTTCATCACTTAAATTATCATTTACATCTTGTTGTTCATTTTCGCAACTAGTTAGTTTGAGAGATAGATTAGCTAGATAGTCCCTAGCGCCATCAATACCCACAGTACTCATCGCATGATCAGCCGCTACAGGATGATTGGTCTTATTTTTAGTTCTATGCCAAGCTAAATCAATGAGATAAGCACACAAGAGAGGATCACGATAATATTGATTTTTAAAATCTAAAACAGAAGCATTGTCATCATTAAGCCGTTTTATCACAAGAGACAGTTCAAGCGGAAGCAAAGGCGAAGTCTTATATTTTTGGATTAAATTTGATATTGCAATGCTAGGATCAGCCATAAGTAGCCATGTAATTAGCGGTTATTTATTGTTGGGATATTATTAAGTTTAGACGATAAATATAAAGGCTAACGAAAAAATAGAGAATAAGTGAAATCTCATCTATTTTTAACGGTTTAGCTATTGATTGGCAGTGATTTTTTCCGTAAACTCTCGTTCGCTTAGTGTGTTCATGCAATAAGTGGTTATACCTATCTTAGAGAAATCCTATATAGGGCCCTTAGCTCAGTTGGTTAGAGCATCCGACTCATAATCGGCAGGTCCCCCGTTCAAGTCGGGGAGGGCCCACCATTTTTCCTTTCAATACCAATAAGTTGAATCCAATTATCATGCAGTCCTTTACCTTGAACTGCTTACCCCTCTTAAGTGGCGTGAAGAAGAAGTTGCCCATTAACTACTAGTTAAGTCGTAGTTATTGTTGCTAATTACAAGTGAATTATTCGAAAAACAAAGTAATCATTACTCGATACAAGTAAATAGCTTATAAAATTAATTTATAACACGTTGAAATTACTATCTCTTCCCTTAT
>CAYZBK010000073.1:0-9223 GCA_964476655.1 uncultured Kangiella sp.
ATGCCATCCGGCTGTGCTTGTCTTCCCTGGGTGGGAAGTTTCCCAAGCTGCATAACCAGCGTGAAGTGGATAGGTTTTCCGTTGCACTTCAAACCTACAACTTACGCTGGGCGTTACACGCCTTGACAGCCGTGTAGTTACACGTTACACTTTTTTAATGATACGAAGTTTTAAGCATAAGGGACTATCCAAATTTTTTAAGACTGGCAGCACTGCCGGAATACAAGTCAATCATGCTAATAAACTTCGTTTAATTCTCGGTAGATTAAATGTCTCAATTAACCCTCAAGATATGAATTTACCAGGATTAGCTCTACATCAACTTACTGGCAACCGATCTGATATTTGGTCTGTATCCGTAAACGGTAATTGGCGTGTTACTTTTCGTTTTACAAGTGAGCATCCCGAAGTTGTAGATTACGAGGACTACCATTAGGTGAAATTATGAATATGCACAACCCACCACATCCAGGTGAAGTTTTAAATGAACTTTGCATTAAGCCCGTCGGTGCTTCTATTACCGATACCGCTAAAGCACTCGGTGTTAGTCGTAAAACACTAAGCTCAATTGTTAACGGCCGGTCTGGCATCAGTCCTGAAATGGCTATACGTTTATCAATTGCTTTCGACACTTCTGCCGAAAGTTGGCTTCACCAACAGTCTCAATATGATCTTTGGCAGGCTGAACAGCATCGTGACAAACTTCATGTTCAAAAGCTTGTTGCTGCATAATTCTGTTCAACCAACTATAAGTGAGTGAAGTGGATTGCTTTTTCGCTGCGCTACAAATCAACAACTTACGCTAGGCGTTATGGCTTTATAATCCTCGTTAGTTACAAATTGACATTAGGTACGTTATAGCGTACGCTTTATCTTAAGAGGTGAATCATGTCAACATTAAATGTAACTGAAGCAAGATCAAATTTATATAATCTAATAGATGAAACAGCGGAAACCCACGAACCGATTCTGATCACTGGCAAAAGAGGCAATGCCATTTTGCTAGCAGAAGCAGATTGGCGTGCCGTCAATGAAAGCCTTTATTTACTATCCATTCCAGGAATGAGAGAGTCAATTAGAGAAGGCATGGCAGCAGAGCTGAGTGAATGTGATAAGGATCTTGGCTGGTAATGTGGGAGCTCTATTTTACCAAACAAGCAAAGAAAGACGCTAGAAAATTAGCTGCTGCAAATTTAAAAGAGAAAGCACAAGCTATACTTGAAGTTATTCGGAATAACCCTTATCAAACTCCCCCTCCTTATGAAAAACTCGTGGGAGATTTAAGTGGCGCTTATTCTCGAAGAATAAACATCAAACATAGACTTGTGTATCAAGTATTAGAACAAGAAACGGCAGTGAAAGTATTACGCATGTGGACGCACTATGAGTAATGTCAACCATACAAAACGTTGTTTGTTAAGCGAAAATTTCCCTTAACCTTCACACTAGAAAGAAAAACGACACGCTCTAACACTCAAATTGAAAAAGAAGAACCGCAGCCACAGGTTGTGGTGGCATTGGGGTTTTCAACAACAAAACGAGAACCGTCCAAATCTTCTCGGTAGTCTACTTTTGAACCCACTAAATATTGGAAACTTAATGCATCAACTAATAATCGCACACCATCTTTTTCAATAATAAGATCATCATCATTTTGAATTTCTTCAAAACTAAAGCCATATTGAAAACCTGAACAGCCGCCTCCCGTCACAAAAGCGCGTAGTTTTAAATTGGGATTTTCTTCTTCGCTGATCAGTTCTTTCGCTTTTGCGCTAGCCGCCTGTGTAAAAATAATAGGGCTGGCTTTGGCAACGCCTGATCCGCTATTGAGGCTGTTTGACATCGGTATTTCTCACAATATTGTGGTGGGCAAATTCATAAGCTAAACTTATGTCTATTGCCCTACTTATTTAATCTTTGCTTATTTTATCATCGCTGACCGGTGAAGTGGGATCTTTCTTTACTTTTTGATTATGGTGGTGCCCTAATAATTTTTGCTCTTCTACTTTATGAACCATTTGCCCATTCACTTCAGCGCCCATTGCCATTTCAATCAACTTGTAATAAACATTTCCTTCAATACGCGATTCTGCCATAAGTTCAACATGCTCAATCGCGTGAACGTCTCCTTTCACTCGACCTAAAATCATAATATGGGGAACTTTAATTTCGCCTTCGATGTAACCATTTGTTCCAATGGTTAATAACGAATTTTCCCTTTCATCGGCAACAATATTGCCTTTTACATGCCCATCAACGTATAAAACGCCTGTAAAATTCACATCACCTACAATTTTAGTTTGTCTACAAATTAAAGTGTCTGCGGCACCTGCTTTAGCTTTTGGTGTATTTTTTTTATTACTACCGAACATCATTTTGGCTCTCCTCGGGTTGCCAGATAATTTGTTTTTGCGCTTTTTGATTTTTTCTTAAGCCTTTTGTTTTTGCGATAACCGCTAACTGCTTAATTTCAAAGTTGTTGGGTAAATTGATAAAACCCTGTATGTTTTGAAAGTACTTAAATTGAAACTGAAAATGCTTGTTTTTAAAAGCGCCTAGTTCACGAAAATCATAAACGGTTTCTTTTCCATTTAATAATCCGCTAACTTTCATAATCACATGGCCTTTTAAAAACTGACTTTGTTTACCTGCTTGGATCAATGTCAGCCTAAAATTATACTCTTTTTCTTTATCTGTTTTAAAAATTTTTATCGCATCTATCTCTAGACCTTTTTGGTCTCGCTCTGGCGCCATAATATTACGATAAAATTTAAGTTCTGCTTCAAGAGCTCTTTGAGTTTTTTGTAATGTTTTTACATTATGAACCAACTCTTGATTTGATTGATTGTCCACTTCTGAGGATTGCTTTTGCATCACTAAACTTTCAGAAGCATTCTCAAGCGCTTGCTGAATTTTAATCAACTGCTGTTTTAACTGCACTAATTCAGATTTTGTGTCTACTAAATCTTCTAGAGCAAGATAACGACCTAAAATATAAATACCCACCAACAAACCAATAATAAAGGCAACCACGGTCAAATACCATGATTGAGATCGTTGGCGGGTAATAACTAAATTAGCGTGATTCATAATGACGAATAGTGGTTATAAAATCTAAGCAAGGAGTTTAGCGTAAAATGCTTGCTAATACATTGATAACAGATGATAAAGGCTAAAAAACTGCATCTTGAATGATAATGGGTATATACTTTTAAAGAGTTATTTCTATTAGTTCAAGCTCAACAGCAAATTATTAAGAATAAAGGTCATCTATTATTAATAGAATGTCATCATTATGCTACGGGAAATATACCATCGTTATTATTTTTAAAAGATCATTAATGACAATCGCTTTCGCCTTATCGATTTTCTCACTATCCGCTCATGCCTACTTTTCAACAGCAGTCAGCCAAGCAATGTCACAGGTTAAACACTGCTATCGAAGTCAGTTCGAAGCTCAATATTCAGATTGCGTGCTGGCAATTAATGATCAATTAAAAGCCGTTATTTTTTCGACTTCGGTCAAAAAAAGCCAATCACTTTCTCCCAAAAAGCAAAAATTGATTCAGAAAAAAATACGACAAAAAATAAAATCCAATGCCAATCAATGCTTCATTAGCCAATCAAATCAGGAACAATTTAGTGGCAACAACCGTAGCCAAATGCGCTGTCTCTATGAAAACATGCTGGAACTACTGATCAATGTTGAAAGAAATATACAAATATTTACCTATTAAATGACTCCCTCATTTTCTAGTGTAAGAATTTAAACTTTTAGCGGCAAACCTTAAAAAATTTATTTAAGAGCTTAATTAGAACCAAAATTGAAACTAAAACAGCAAATTAAGCGTAATTATTTGTCTTTTTTATCAATAGGTTATATTCTATTCTTAAAGTTATTTAGTTAAATAGATCACAAGCAAAAATATGTCATTTATTGAATCCATACGTATAAGACTTGCTAGCTTAAATGCGCTGCCAGCTCTCGCTGCCTTAGGGTTAGTGAGCGGGTTGTTAGCCGGTGGTGTTATTGTATTATTCAGGCTGTTTATTGAGAGTGGTTTTATACTGTGGCATACCAGTGATAGTAGTGGTGATTTTGAGTCAACTCCTTGGTGGTTTCGGCTAGTTTTACCGACTGTTGGTGGCATAGTGGTTGGTTTCATTTTACATAAAGTTGGTAAGCATTATCGCCAAGTCGGGGTGGGACATGTTATAGAAAGAATGACCTTTCATCAGGGCTATCTCAACTGGCGAAATGCCCTTGTGCAATTTTTAATTGGTGGATTAACTATCGCTACCGGTCAATCGGTTGGTCGTGAAGGCCCTGGAATTCATTTAGGTTCAACATCGGGAAGCTGGCTTGGTCAGCAGATGAAGCTACCGAATAACAGCATTCGAATTTTAGTGGGCTGTGGAACTGCGGCGGCAATATCTGCCAGCTTTAATACCCCTTTAGCGGGGGTTATTTTTGCCATGGAAGTGGTGATGATGGAATACACGGTTAGTAGCTTTATTCCTCTTATTCTGTCTTCAGTTTCTGCGGCAATATTATCGCGCATAGTGTTTGGTAATAATGTCGCTTTTACCGTACCGACTTTAGATTTGCACTCACTTTGGGAAATTCCTAACTTTATTTTACTCGGGTTAGTCTTAGGCACTATCGCCAGTCTTTTTATAAAAGGCACAAGTATTGTCACTCATAAGGCAAAAAATTGGACGGCGTGGTTAAAATGTTCTATTGCTGGAAGCTTTGTCGGTTTATTGGCTCTTGCGGCTCCTCAAATAATGGGGATTGGTTATGATACGGTTAACTCGGCATTACATGGTGATTTAACATTACAAATATTAGTGATTGCTTTTGTCGGTAAATTACTCGCAACAATTGTCTGTTCAGGCTTGTCTTTACCGGGAGGGGTTATTGGCCCTAGTATGTTTATAGGTGCGATGGTTGGCGGAATTGTTGGTTCTTTAGGCGCCATGGTTTTGCCTGATTTTGCCTCTGAATATGCCTTTTATTCGATGGTGGGTATGGCAACAATGATGAGTGCTGTACTACAAGCACCTCTTACCGCTTTAATGACGTTATTGGAACTTACCAACAATCCCAATATTTTATTACCTGGCATGATTGCCGTTGTTGTCAGTAACTTGGTTGTCTCTCAAGTATTTAAACAATCCTCCATATTCCACTCTCAATTAAGGGCAAAAGGTTTAGAACTGCGTATCAATCCATTATCTCAATTTTTGCGCAGTGTCGGTGTTGCCGGGTTAATGGAGCGAAAATTAGTTGTTCAAGAAAAAATGATCAGTTACCAAGAAGCTGAAAAATTATTAGCCAGCACACCTCGTTGGATATTAGTTAAACAAGATCAAGTCCCTACTTCGTTATTAGCGGCAAATGATTTAGCCCGTGTTGTGCTTGAAATTAAAGAAAAGCACGATGAACAGTTTATGGGAGACAGCCAGTTAGAGCTTCCTCCAATCGATCAAGCGATTGACTTACTGGCTATTCCTGCCGATAGGCAAGATATTGCCTCCGTTTATTTGCAAGCCAATTTAGAAGAAGCCTTAGATACTATGGAGCGAGAAAACGTGAATACGGTTTATGTTTTTAGAACAATTGGACAATCAGCCGATAAAATTTATGGTATTCTCACTAGAAAACAAATCGAGTCTCATTATAGTTATAAAACATAGTGATTTTCTAAAGTCTAAGGGTAAAAATAATGTCTTTATCAAAAATACTCACCGATATTAGTGAAGCAATCGGCAATACTGATTTAATTAAAATTAACTCCCTATCCAATTTAACCGGTTGCGAAATTCTTATTAAATGTGAGCACCAAAACCCTGGTGGGAGCATTAAAGATCGAGCCGCACTGCAAATTGTTAAAGATGCCATAGCATCAGGACAGTTAAAGCCCGGCATGACTATTGTTGAAGGAACCGCTGGAAATACGGGTATAGGCTTAGCCATTGTCGCCAAAGCGCTTGGATTTAACATGATTGTTGTTATGCCAAAAGGACAAGCCGTTGAAAAAGAACGTTTAATCGAGTTACACGGTGCCGAATTACGATTGGTTGATGCTTGCCCTTTTGCCAATGAAAATCATTTTTACCACACGGCAAAAAGGATCGCCGAACAAAATGAAAATTATTGGTGGGCGGATCAATTTGAAAACACCAGTAATTATCAAGCGCATTATAAAAATACGGCGGCTGAAATTTGGCAACAAACAGACGGAAAAATTGATGCCTTTGTTTCGGTTTGTGGAACGGGTGGTACTATTGCAGGAAACTCAAAATTTTTGTCCGAAAAAAATCCAAAACTTTTGACTTGGTTAATTGACCCTGATGGTTCAGGCATTCACAATTATTTAAAAAATGGAAAACATCTTGCCAACAAAGGTAATTCGTTTACTGAAGGAATTGCGATCATGCGTTTGGTCGAAAATTTTAAAGCAGCTAAAATAAATCGTTCTGTTAATTTACCTGATAAAGATTTAGTCGCTATATCTCGTTTTGTTCGCGACAATGATGGCATTGTTCTTGGTTCTAGCTCCGCATTAAATGTTGCAGGCGCGGTGTTTGCCGCAGCAAAAATGGGAAAAGGTAAACGAATTGTTACTTTCTCCTGTGATCTTGGTGAACGCTCTTATTCAAAATTATGGGATCCAGAATTTTTGAATAGTAAAAATATTGATCCCCGTAAAACTAACATTAATCAGCTTTATCAAAGCTATCTTGAGTCTGATGATTATTTAACCATAAAGTAATATCAATTAAATAATTGTTAAAACGAGTTCCTAAAAAATTAAAAATAGTAACTACGGGAGCACAATTAATTTTTAATTCTGCTCCCGTAATATTTTTATGACGGTTCTGGTTCCGCCACCACGATTGTTTCTCCAATAAGACTACCCGAAATATCAGACTCCAAACCATTGTCATCTGTAATGGTGCCTATTACTAAATAAAAACCTTCGGAAATATTAAAAGGTAATGTTTCAGTCGCAAAAACCTCTCCATCGTTAACAGTATTTAAGCTTCCTGAAAAACTTTTAACCACATTATCTGATCCATCGACAATATCAAATTGGTAAACTAAAGGATAATTTTTGTCAATGTCTAACCCGAAGATCAAGATTTCGGAATAAGAATCATCCTTGTTAACAACATAACCAACTGGAGCTGTTGGCTCAATGAGGATAGGGTTAAGTACGGCTGTTTCACTATTATCACTTAGCTCAGACAAATCGACAGTATTATTAACATTAACTTGTATAACGCTGTCACTAGACGCGCCCCACAATGAATAAATACTTGTCGTGACATCACATAAAACACTTAAATTAAATTCACCATTCGCATTGGTTTCTGACATATCAAATGAGAAAGTACCTTCTTCAGCTATAGAATAAATCGGCAAAGCTTCTGGCGATAGGCTTACTGCTGCATCATCCGACTTATAAAATACTTGTCCCTTCACTAAACAAAGCGCTGGTCGGTCGACTACCAAAATAGTAGGTTGTTGATTTTCACATGATTCTTGCAAGATCACTTCAGTAACTTTTGTTTCTTCAATATATGCATCCCGAACAATTACCCTTCCGGTTCTATCATCTGAACCATCCGTTAAAATTGTTCTTATTGTTACTCTACCATCTTTATCTAAGTAAAAATAATCTTGTGAAAAACTTCTGGTTGAATCGTCATCAAAAAATGAAAGATGACCTTGTTTTACAGGATTTCCATTGGTATCGTGAACTTCAATGTTAGTGCATAATTCTACAGGCTCTTCAAAAATTAACGGATAATCTAAGTTCCACCAATTAGATAAAAAGATTTCATTAGTAACTTCTATTTCTAAAGTGTATGAATCAACATTGCAATCAAAAGTTGTTTGGCTTTCTGCAACAGCAGTACCATTTTCATCATAAATAGTCCCTTTACCCAGCAAGTCCCACAAACCCGACTCACTATTATAGGTGTAAACAGGCACTTGGAAACCTAATATAGCAGGATCTGCATCACCAATTTGTTCTAAAGCAGGACAACTTGCCGCAGGGATCCCTCGGTTAATAATAACTGGATCAGCCACTTTAAAAAATTCTGATCGCGTTTTTCCCGATTGCTTAAACTGTTTTTTTACAATGCTTCCAAGTTCATCACCTGTATTGGTTTTAATTTCAGCAAAATCAAAAGCAACCGATAACAAAGTATTACCATCACTATCAGCATAAGCACCAGGGAAAGAGGTTGAATCAGATTGATCATTGGGATCAAAACTTCTCAAACTGGCATCAAGTTCTGTTACCCCCGTTGGTACTGCCGATACTGGAATAACAATTCCTAACGATTTTTCCGATGAAGATGTTTTTGCCAATAAACCTGGTTTCGCATAATTGGTTCCATCGGCTTTTTTGACAACCGTAAAACTAAAACCTCGGGCTTGTTTGCCAGAAATAGTCGTAACAGTACTTACTGGAATTGTCACTTTACTTGCTTGTTTTAAATCAGCAACTAAATTTAATGAAAAATCTTCTACGTTTTTATAGGTATATCTTCTAGAAAATCCAGCGAAGCCAGGCATTTTAATGTTAATAACAATAATGCCATCGACTGAAGGCATATCAACGTTAACGTCAAAACTAGCTTTTCCAATAACTTCTTTTACTACCGATTGAGCTGATGATAATTCAACTTGATCGTTATTAAGAATTCGAATTTCAACCTTCGTTTTTATCGAATAATCTTTTGCAGGCAATGTATTATTGTTAATGCCTGTGTACGAAACAATCCCTTTCAAGTTCTTTTGTACCATAACCACTTCTGGTTCAGGCTCAGGTTGTTGTACCGGGGTGGGAGTTTTAACAGCACTATTTTTAGCTGAGCCAGATTGACCGCCACAGCCTAATGCAGAAAAAAAGATTAATAGGGATAAAAAATAACTGAACGGTTTAATAAAAAAGTTTAACATAATAAATAATTCTCCTTGAACAATTTCTTTAGTGGTAATCGGTCTTCAAACCATATTTTTATGTGTTGTTGTAAAAGATAATATTGCCATTAACAATACGACAACAAGCACTTCGAAAGTAATCTGCGATGCTAACATTGTAACCAAAAGAAATAGAGACCCATCTCACACTTATCGTGAAATATAAATTAATTAATTCTTTATTAATAAGGAAATTAAAGCCAATCGGTTAATTTAACG
>CAYZBK010000074.1:0-8938 GCA_964476655.1 uncultured Kangiella sp.
AAAGAAATTGAATTGTTTAAGAGGCAAGATCTCGGCCGAGTGGTTGTGACATTGGCTCCTGAGAATATTTCGCCTGATCAAATTACTGATTTAGTGTCAGCTGGTGTTCTGGTTTGTTTAGGTCATAGTAACGCTACGTTTGAACAAACAAATTTGGCTCTAAAAGCTGGAGCTACAGGATTTACCCATTTATTTAATGCCATGTCGCCATTTACATCGAGAGAGCCGGGTGTTGTTGGTGCTGCATTCTTAGATGAACAAAGTTATGCAGGTTTGATTCTAGATGGTATTCATGTTCATCCAGATTCAGCCAAACTAGCGGTAAAGATAAAGAAAAATATTATGTTAGTCACCGATGCTATGCCTCCAGTTGGTGTGAATGAGAAAGCATTCGAGTTTTTTGGTCAAACCATTATTAGAGACGGTGACAAACTAACTGATTCAGAAGGCCGTCTAGCTGGTTCAATATTAGATATGAATACTGCGGTAATCAACGCAATGAAAATGTTAGAAATTGATTTACCAAATGCCGTTAACTTAGCTTCCAGAAATCCAGCGAAATTTTTGGGGGTAGAAAAATGTTATGGACAATTAGGTGTTGGTTCTAAAGCTAGTATGGTTTTATTAGATGAAAAGCACGCCGTTGTTTCAAGTTGGATTGACGGTATAAAAATATTTTAACAAATAGTATTTTATAATAATAATATCGAGGAGAATAATTTGGATACAGTCATTAAAGATAGTGTGAACAAAAAGAGTAATATATTTCCAATGGCTATAATTGGAATGTTGTTTTTTATATTTGGTTTTGTAACTTGGTTAAATGGCTCATTAATTCCATTTCTAAAGATAATTTGTGATTTGAATGATTTTCAGGCGTTGTTTGTTACTTTTGCATTTTATATAGCCTATTTTGTTATGGCCCTACCAATGTCTTATGTACTGAAACGTACAGGCTACCCTAATGGTATGGCTATAGGTTTATTGATCATGGCTATAGGTTCATTATTATTTATTCCTGCAGCATTAAGTGCTAGTTTTATTGTATTTTTAATTGCTTTGTTTATTCTTGGAACAGGGCTAACAATTTTACAAACGGCATCTAATCCTTACGTTGTATTATTGGGACCTAATGAAAGTGCGGCTATGAGAATTAGTATAATGGGACTTATTAATAAAGGTGCTGGAGTAATAGTACCAATTGTTTTTACTGCTTTAGTTTTGTCCGATCTTGGCGACACTTCAGAACAAGCATTAACGGCTTTAGGTGCTGATGAACTTCAAGAATTATCTAATAGATTAATTATGCCTTATTTATACATGGCAGTTACTGCAATCTGTTTAATTGGATTAGTTAAATTTTCCCATCTACCAGAAATTGAACCTGAAGAGAGTGATAATATTAGTGAGGGAAAATCAGGAATAACACAATTTCCGCAAGCTATTTTAGGTGCTCTAGCATTGTTCTGTTATGTCGGTGTAGAAGTCATTGCCGGAGATACCATTGGATTATTTGGTGCAGATTTGGGGGCCAAACACTTTTCAACTTTGACGTCTTACACGATGGTGTTCATGGTTATAGGTTATCTTATAGGCGTAACTTGTATTCCAAAGTATTTGAGTCAGAAAAATTCTCTTGTTGGTTCTGGTATCGCAGGGATACTTTGCATAATTGGAGTGATGAATAGTTCAATAGATTCTAGCTCTATTGCAGAAACCTTTTGGGGATGGAGTAGTATTCCTTCTGTTCCAAATCCAATATTTTTTGTTGCTTTAATGGGACTAGCGCATGCACTTGTGTGGCCATCTGTTTGGCCTTTAGCTTTGAAAGGATTGGGGAAATATACTGCTCAAGGTTCAGCGCTGTTGATTATGGGAATATCCGGAGGCGCTATTTTACCTCTTGTTTTTGGAAGTATTGCGGAATCATCTAGCGATATGCAATCAGCATACTGGGTTGCAATACCTTGTTATATATTTATACTTTTTTACGCCGTTAAAGGTCACAAAATGCGTAGCTGGAGTAATAAGAAATAATTTTTATAGTGCGTTAATTTTTGTTACTGGTAAATTTAGTATAGTGCGACTATGTTTTCAGAAATTAACGCTCTTGGTTGAATAAAAAGTACGTTTTATTGTGCAGAAAATCAAAAAAACTGGTAATCAGGATAAAAAAAGAGTATGTTTTAAGTAGTTCGAATGACAGCGTTGTCATTAGCAAGAGAGTTACTCAAAGACTGATGATAGCTCAACGACTGAATACCATTTCTTGCCTAACACTCGAATTGGTTTTTTTAACTAAAGATACAATAATTAAATAATACATAAGGGGAAGGTTATGTCACAAAAGTTGTTTAGAAAAAAACTAATAGCTAGCAGTATCGCTGTTGTTCTTGGTGGTGGGTTGATTACACCATTGTTTGCAGAAGAGGAAGTTAAAGCTGATGAAGTTGATGAACAAGCTATTGTTGTTACGGGCATCCGTGGTAGCTTAAAAGAGGCTTTAAACCACAAGCGTTTTGCTGATGCTGAGGTTGACTCTATATCAGCTGAAGATATAGGTAAATTTCCAGATAGAAACATTGCCGAATCATTACAACGAATTCCTGGTGTTACAATTGTGCGAAATTTTGCGGGAGAAGGGGGTAATGTTTCAATTCGTGGGACAAATCCAGAATTAACTTTAGTTAGCTTAAACGGAAACTATGTAGCTTCCACAGGTTGGTTTTCTCAGCAACCCGCTACACGATCTTTTGATATGGATTTATTACCTCCTGAGTTAGTTGCCGGTGTTGATGTTTATAAATCACCTATGGCAATGCTGGATGAAGGTGGAATAGGCGGTACGGTAGCAGTACGAACTAGAAAGCCACTAGACTTAGATCCCGGAAGTTTATACCTTTCTGCAGAAATGCAAAATAATTCTATATCAGAAGGTTCTGGTCAAGGAATTACCGGTATGTATAGTTGGAACAACGGCAGCAATTTTGGTGCTTTGGTGGCTTTTTCAAAACTTGAAACCGTTGGTCGAGCACACAAAGCCGAGAATTATATGGATGACGGTTGGGCCGGAGCAGGTATCGCTGAATTTAATCAAACAAGAGAGCGCGATTCATTTAATTTAACTTTAGAATATGCTCCATCAGATCAATTGTCGATGAATTTAAACTATCTAAAAATTGATTTGGATGCGGCTAATACGAATCAAAATTATTTAATCATAGCCGGTGGCGCTGGTTTAGACGCAAACAACGATGGTATTCCTGACGGAGTTGCAGCTTTTAATGCCAATGTCACTGGGGCAACAGCGTTTAGCCCCGCAAATGGATTTGCTTTGAATGGAACTTACGCAGGTAGTGCATCTGATGATACCAACTCTAGAAATGCAAAAATGGATACGACTACACTCGCGTATGAAGTAAATTATGAGGGTGACGATTTCACTATTGATGCCAAAATTGGTAATACAGAAGCGAATGGTGGTGATGGCGGGAATTATAATGTTGGCTGGATTTCTAGTAACGCTAATCAAAGTATTGAGTTTGATATGAGTGGGCGCAATGCAATGCTTCTTAATCCCATTAACGCTGATGCAAGTAATCATTCAGAATACGTGATGAATAATGCTAGTGTTGTAGCTGGTTTCAGAAATGATGAAGAAACCTTCGCTCAACTAGATTTTAAGAAAGATGTTGATTTAGGCCCTATTTCTGAATTGAAAACAGGTATTAAATTGAGAGATCACGAATTTACTAGTTTTTCTAACACCTGGACATTGCAAGATGGATTTAATAATGGTTTAACCAAGGATGATTTTAATGACGGATATTTTGGTCATTCCGGAGTCGGGTTAAGTGGAAATACGCCTACAAATATCGCTCGAGTAGACGGTGATAGACTTAGAACTTTCATTGACAGCGTTAAAGCGGGCGAGGATTTAAATGATGATAGTTTTGGTGTTATAAAAGAAGATATTTTCGCAGTTTACGTTCAAGGCGATTTTAGCGGAGATGATTACCGAGGAAATATTGGTCTTCGTTATGTTAAAACGGACACGTCTGCTGATTATTTTATTGTTGAAAACAAAGGCGAGGCTAATGAAATAGTTACCCCAGCGGCTGAAAAAAGTGATTATGCAGATTGGTTGCCTAGTTTTAACTTGGCATTAAATTTACAAGAAGATCTTATCTTACGTGTATCAGCAGCCAAAGTAATTAGTCGACCTAATTATTCGTTTTTAAATCCAGCCGCTTCTGTAAATGACACTACTCAAACAATTACTCGAGGAACTATTAAGTTAGACCCTTTTAGAGCAACACAAAGCGATATTGGTTTAGAGTGGTACTTTAACGATTCTTCTCTTCTTTCAGCAACCATTTTTAATAAGGACATTCGTTCATTTATTATTGCTGGTGCGAACCAAAGTACAACCGTTGTTAACGGAACTACTTTTATTGTAAATGAGCCTGGTCAAGGGCTTGGTGGACAACTTGAAGGCATTGAGTTGCAGTATCAACAACAAGTTGATGATATTGGTTGGTCAGCCAACATCACTTATACTGATGGATTTGGTTTGCAAGATAGAGGAGAAAACGGAGGTATTGTTAAAGTTAACTTAGCCGGTATGTCAAAAATCAGCTACAACCTAAGTGCTTTCTTTGAGAACAATATGTTTTCAACTCGACTAGCATACACGTATAGGGATGAATTTATAGCACAGTCAACAGGCATTGGTGGAAACACTGGATGGGATTCTCACGGTTTCCTTGATGCAAATGTAACTTGGCATGCAACTCAAAATATAGATGCTAGTTTGGAGGCAACTAATATTCTGGAAGAAACGACAACTCAGCGTTTAACGACAGCATTTGATGCTATGCGCTTAGCTGCCGACAACGGTAGGAACGTTTACCTGAAAGTATCATATCGTTTATAATCGATAGCTATTAAGGTAACTAATATTGCAAAAAAAGGAAAGTTTACTTTCCTTTTTTGCTTTATATGACTAGAGGTTTTTGTAACCTACGCTTATTATAGTATGGGTATTCTATTTTCTCTTTAAGCATTGTGGATAATATTTGATGATAAATGAAAACAATCATATTCTTATTATTGGCGGAGGTACTGCTGGTTGGCTAAGTGCTGCCATATTTGCAAAAACCTTGAATTCTAAAACTGATGATGGTGTTAGAGTAACTTTAGTAGAGTCACCAGATATTCCTATTTTAGGAGTAGGTGAAGGTACATGGCCAAATCTAAGAGCGACATTTCAAAAAATTGGTATTAGTGAAACTGATTTTATTCGAGAATGCGATGCAACATTTAAGCAAGGCGCAGAATTTATTAATTGGTGCAGTAAACCTAATGCAGATAGTAATGTACATCATTATTACCATCCACTTAGCACTGTCAGCCACTCATCTTATGGTTTTAGCTTGGCACCATATTGGCTACAACAAAATAAAGAAACTCGTTCAAGCTACGATACATCGGTAGCCACTCAAGTGAGATTATGCGAGCAGGGTATAGCTCCTAAGTTAATTGTGACACCAGAGTATGCTGCCGTTGAAGAGTATGCTTATCACTTAGATGCAAATAAGTTGGCGGCGTTTTTAAAGAAACATTGTATTGATAAATTAGGGGTTAATTTTGTTAGCGCGAATGTGACTAAGGTTATATTGGGAGATAATGAATTCATTGAATCTGTTGAAACAGATCATAAAGATATGCAGGTAATTGAAGCAGATGTTTTTGTTGATTGTACTGGAACTAAAGGGTTAATAATTAAAGAAACCTATAATATTGAATGGCATAGTACTAATGATGTGATTTTTAATGACACGGCTCTAGCAGTACAAATTCCGTACAAGAATGCACAGCAACCGATTAAAACGCACACGTTAGCCACAGCTCAAGACGCTGGCTGGATTTGGGATATAGGCTTACAGCATCGCCGCGGAATAGGACATGTTTTTAGTAGTAAGTATATTTCAGATGAGATGGCTAAATCACAGCTTATAGATTATATTGGAGATGATTTTTCGAGAGATCTAACTATTCGAAAAATCAAATTAAACCTTGGTTACCACAAAAAGATATGGCATAAGAATAGTGTTGCTATAGGAATGTCTTCTGGTTTTGTTGAGCCATTAGAGGCATCAGCTATATTTTTATTAGATGCTGCCGCTAGTATGATTGCAGCACAATTCCCTAGAAGTAAAAAACAAATGCCCTATGCTGAAAAGAAGTTTAATGAGTACATGCGAATGCGAATGCAACGTACGGTTGAATTTATAAAACTACACTATTGCATATCTAATAGACGTGACACTCAATATTGGAGAGATAATTGTGACCCTAAAAGTATCCCAGAAAATTTGCTAGAAAGACTAAATTTCTGGAAGCAGCAGCCTCCCACAAAATATGACTTTGAAAATGCTTGGGAACCATTTAATTTAGATAGTTATTTGTATGTTCTTTATGGCATGGGTTTTAATACTAGCATTTCGTCTATTGCATCGAAGTATACTGAACGATCGAAAGCTGATGATTTATTTCAAAATATTGAGTTTAGCAGTAAGCAGAAAATTGAAAAATTACCAAAACAAAGAGAACTGATTGAAAAAGTTATTCAGTATGGTTTTAGTAAGATATAGGTTTTAGTTATATATAAACTTAGTTTGGTCAAGAACATAAATCACGAATAAGGGCAAAGGTGAATAAGTGGTAAATATAAAAATAGTGAATAATCAGACACATAAAAACACTAAAATAGAAAAAAATCCCAGCTTGATTCAATGTAAAGATATGCATTTTATTCCTATTGTAATCAGTGAGTTTATAGATTTGAGTAAAGAGTTTCCTATCGTGTTTGTAAAAGATGGTCAAACAGGAGTTTTTAATAGTGTTGCACTAATGGGGTTAGAACCGAAAGAAAATTTATTTTTTAATGGTGAAGTTTGGCAATCAAATTATACTCCTCAACTATTAAGTTTTTATCCCTTTTTAATTCAACAACAAAGTGATGGGCAAGCATTGTTGTGTATTGATGAAGACTCACCTTTAGTTAACGAAGTTTCAGGAGACCGGTTATTTGATGTGAATGGTGGGCAAATGGACTGGATAAAAGTCAAAGCTGAAAGGATAGTAGCCCATTTAGAAAATAGACTGCTAACTCACAAACTCATTAAACTTCTAATAGATAAAGAATTGTTGGCTATAAAAACGTTGACTATCAAACTAGAAAATAAGGTTAAATATGACTTGAATGGTCTGTACGTGATAAGTGAAGAACAATTTAATGATTTGTCTAATGATGATTTTATTGAGCTTAGGAAGTTGGGAGTACTACCTAGTATATACGCAGTATTAATGTCAATGCGATGTGTTAATAATTTAGTGACAAAGAAAAATATGAGAGATATAAATTCATAAATTTTTATTAAAGGGAAAAGAATGTCAAAATTAATTAAAAATATTGTAATTGTTGGAGGCGGTACTGCTGGTTGGTTAACTGCATGTAACTTAGCGAAACAACTGAATGTGAAAGCCGAAAATTCCTTTACAATCACATTGGTTGAATCGCCGGACATTCCTACTATTGGTGTTGGTGAAGGGACGTGGCCGACAATGAGAAAAACCTTACATCGTTTAGGTATTGATGAAGGTGAATTTATGAAGGAATGTGACGCAACATTTAAGCACGGTACAAAATTTGTTAACTGGAGGCAGTCACCTAAAAATGGTTCTACAGAATATTATTACAATTTGTTTACTTCCTATGTTGACCCCGCGGAATTTAATTTGGCACCTTATTGGAAAATGGGTTTTGCAGGAGAAGGAAAAAGTTATCCAAATTCTGTTTCAATGCAAGAGCAGGTGAGTGAATATGGCCTTGCACCCAAAAAGATTACGACACCGCAATACGATGGAATAGTTGGGTATGCATATAGTTTAAGTGCTGGTAAATTTGGAAAAATGCTAAACCGATTGGCTGTAGAGAAACTTGGAGTTGAGCATAAGTTAGCAAATGTTAATTCTGTAGAATTAGACGATGAAGGTTTTATAGAATCTATAACCACTGATAGGTTTGGAACAATTAAAGGAGATTTTTTTGTAGACTGCACTGGTGCTCGAGCTATTTTGATTGGTGAAGCGTTAGGAATAGAATATAAACCATTTACTGAAACTATATTGACTAATCAAGCAATCTTTATGCAAGTACCGTATGAAAATGAAAACTCTCCGATTGTTCCTTGTACAGTTTCTACCGCTCAAGAATGTGGCTGGACTTGGGACATTGGTTTAACTAACAGGCGAGGAGTTGGCTATGTTTATTCCGATGCTTATTGTGATGCAGACAGAGCTGAGAAAGTTCTTCGTGACTATATTGGTCCTCAATCTGAACAGCTTAACGCTAAGCAAGTAAACGTTAATGTAGGGCAAAGAAAAAAATCATTTCATAAAAACTGTTTAGCACTTGGTATGGCTGCCGCTTTTATTGAACCGTTAGAAGCATCCGCCATATTCTTAATGGAAGCAGGATCTAATATGTTGGCTGATTTATTTCCAAGACATCGCGATGCGCTCCCTCAAGTTGAAAAAACTTTTAATGAATCTTTTAATTATCGCTGGTCTAAAACGGTCGATTTTATTAAGATGCATTATTTTCTTTCGCAAAGAGATGATAATGACTTTTGGCTTGATAACCGAAACCTTAATACTGTTCCAGAATCTCTGCAAATAAAATTGGCGCATTGGAAAACACAACCGATTAGTCAGTATGATTTCCCAAACACTTTCGAGCCGTTTGCTATGGAAAGCTATCAATATATTCTTTATGGAATGGATAATGATATTGATTTCTCTCAGCATTCTGCAGGATTTGGAGAGGTCGACAAAGCTAAACGAATATTCAATGAAGTTGAAAGAGCAACAA
>CAYZBK010000075.1:0-8853 GCA_964476655.1 uncultured Kangiella sp.
GCTTTAAGTATCACGGGATCCAAGCAATGTGACGACATCCAAGAGAAATAACGGGGCTCTAGCAATCAGTCTAAGAATGACTAACTGATTATTGTCTTAAATAATCTCAGTTCAAAATAAGAGCACCCATCCAGCACAAGTATTTAAGCAGTTTTCCGCGCTGGTTCCGAGAAATTTTGGCTACTCTATATCCCGATTTGAGGTTAAATAAATATTGATTATATTTTTCTAAAAAAAGTTAACCTTCCATAATCAGCATTTCAAAAATCTTCTTCATATCAAGATCAAAATCGTCCGCTCTTACCCCCTTTTCTATATGCGGCATACCTTCATCTGATAAATCAATCTCTTTTGTGGCAACAAAGTGTTTTTGATTAACATTGTAAAAAGCTTTCACCTTAGGCCTGATCGGATCATCTGCGTTCCTCGAATCTACGACAGCTAATTGATTAGAGTTTAATTTAACCAATGAACCAATTGGATAAACCCCTAAACACTTAATAAATTGAGTCACCAAAACCATATCAAGCATCTTTTTTTCTGCCATGCTTCTTAAAATGGCAAAAGATTTCACTTGCGACATGCCATCTTTGTACACTCGGTTAGCCGTTAATGCGTCAAAAATATCACATATCGTTATCATTCGACCATATTGAGAAATCTTTTCACTGGTTAATCCAAGTGGATAACCACTGGCATCTAGTTTTTCATGGTGCTGTGCCGCCACCTCTAAACTTAAAGGTGATATATCCTTTATCTTCTGGATGATATCAACAGAATGAACCACATGGGTCTTCATAACATCAAATTCTTTTTCTGTTAATTTTCCTGGTTTATTCAGTATTTTGTCTGGGACTTTAATTTTGCCAACATCGTGCAAAAAAGCACCAATCGAAAGAAGCTTGGTCGTTTCTATATCAATATCCCTATAACGAGCAAATATAGACATTAAAATAGAAACCGCTGTAGAGTGCTCTAATAAATATTCATCTTTTTGACGAATGTTTATGATACAAGCTAATGCATCAGGATTATCAAAAATGACTTCGGTTGTATCTCTTGTAATATCAATAATAGGTTCTAAGTCAATTTGCCTTCCATATAGAGCATCCTCTAAAATTTTCTTTTGGATCTGTTTTGACTCATCAAAAATTTCTTGAGCTTGATTAATAGATTCAGCAAAGCTTTTTTTTGCAAGTTTAGGTATTACCGATGGAGGATCATCTTTTGGCGGTTCTATTTCAGAATTTGGGCTTTCAGACTCTGCTGCATTTCCGAGTTCATCATTAGTGTTTTTTTCATCTTCAACATTTTTACTGGTATCAACCAAAACTCGCTCAACACCTCTATCAATAAGCAATTCAATTGCTCTTAAACTTTTCACCCACCCTTTTTGCTTAAGTTTAGTCGTACCACGTTGTTTAACTATACCCACCACATAACTGCCAACACTTAATCTTGAAATGTCTTTTTCAACTATCATTCAATATTATTCCTAGCATTAACAAAAACACCTCACAGACTCTCACCGTCGCTAAACGATAATATTCATAAACATGAGGTCGGATATATACTCAGCATTCAATAGGTACGACGGTAAATATACATTAAAGTTAGTCAATATTAGGACATATTGCCAATTTTCAAAGCATTTAATCGTTGATTATTTATCTCATAGACTTAATGGATAATATCAAATTTAATTGAGCATAATTTATCGCTAAATAAAAGCCGATAATTAAATTGGGAAGGTTAAAATATAAGGAGATAAATCAATGATTTTAATCGTTTAATAAAAATTATTATTCAGTATTCATTTTGTGTATTTCATACACATCTATCCATTCCCCAGCCATTTTTGAACCGATATTTTTTTTCAACTGTGACTTTATCGGCTTAAAAGAAAAGTTAGAGGTTTGTTGCTCTGCAGAGTGTTTTACCTTTTCAGAAACGATGATTTGGCCTGGTTCAGCCATTGATTCAAGTCTTGAAGCCATACTAACAGCCGTTCCTTCGAGATCAGATTGCTCGGTTACTTCATTGTGAACTATAGCCACTTCACCTAAATCGATACCAATTCTTAGTTCAAATTCTGCCGCCATTAATACATCTCTAATCATCCATGCACATTCAACCGCTAATTTGGCGCTTCTAAAAGTTGCTCTCATTGAATCGCCTTCCATATTAGGATAACTGGCGGTCCATCTTGCGAGTATTGGTTTTAATAGACCTCTGAATAATGCCATTTTTTCTGATATGGTCACATCACTCCATTGAGTAAAATCTTTTAAATCAATAAATAAAACACAAAAATTTCTGATTTGATCTATTTCGTATTCAGCAGCAAGCTCAAGTAGCCTTGGCCAAAATTTGTTTTTAATACCGGCAACAGCTTCTTTAAGCTCTTTTTGCATATGGCGATCGGCTCGCATTGCCAGTTGGGCATTTTGAATGCGGCTCGCTTCTTCTTTTAAAGAGGACTCAAGCTCGTTAACGGCATAATGTCCAACTTCATCAACAACTAGCTCAACCAATGCCCCCCCAGCAATGTCTTTAACTGATTTTAAACGAAGAGAAACTCCCCAATGACATGCTTGCAAATGTTCAATTAAGATTGGTAACGTGGCTATTTCATTTGCCGTAAGCCGAAAATCATATTTTAGATCAATGGTTAAAGACTCAGCATATAATCTTTCAAACTCACCTTCTGCATAATTTGTTTTATTAGTTGCACCTTGATCCCAATAAGCATAATCACAAAACACATCGCTTAAATCCCAACCAATGGTATTAACATTAAATAAAGTTGTGTCTGTCATATTCGCTTTTGATAAATTTACATTGGATAGGTTGCAACCACTAAAATCACAACCGTTTAAGTTTGCTGAATCAAAATTCACATCGGTAAAATCAAGTGCTGATAAATTAATATGCGTTAAGTTAGCATGTCGGAATTGAGCACTTGTAACAATGGCCGCGGCCAATAAAGAGGAAGAAAGGTTTGCATGGTTAAAAATAGCATTACTTAAATTAGCGCCGCGTAAGTCACTTTTTATCAAACTGGCATGACTTAAATCTTTAGCCGCAAGGTTTTGCTGTCTCAAATCACATCCGTCTAACGTGATCCCTTTTAAATCAATCGTTTGTAAGTCTATTTGAGTTAAATCAGTATCAACTATCACTGTTTTTTTGAATTGAGCTGTTAAAAAATTAGCGCCATTTAATTCGCATTGATTAAATTCTGTCTTGTCTAAAATAGCGGCTATGAATTTTGTAAAACTAAAATTGCACTGTTCAAAACGGGAGTTACTCAAATTTGAGGATATAAGGTTTGCTCGAGTGAAATTACAAAGGCTAAAACGGCAATCAATAAACTGTATGTTAGATAAGTCGTAATTAGTTAAATCAAGATCTTCAAAAATCTCATTTTCAAAAATAATATCCGCTTTTTGATTTAACTCTTTCCATTTTGGCCAAACAGCAGGAGCAAGTAAATCAACAACATTAATCGCGGCAGGTTCAGGATTTATTTGTTTATTTTTGACCATCATTAAATTCTATATCCATTTAAAAATCTATTGTTAGACTCATTATTAATACATAAACATTAAATAACTTTAAGTGATTAGTATTAAAATTAATCTAACAATAGATTTAAACATTTTTATAGCGTTATATCAATAACTAACGGATGGTTGTTGATATAAAATCTAGCTTTAGTTTATTTAAAAATAGCTTCTCGTAATAGAGAAATTTCGTCGCGTAATTTAGCCGCTTTTTCAAATTCCAGATCTTTAGCGGCATTTAACATTTCAGTTTCAAGTTTTTTAATGGCTTTGCTCGCTTGGGATGGGGTTTTAACATTGTACTTAGCTGACTGCTCTGCAACACGTCGTTGCTGGCTTAATTGTGATACGCTAAATTTTTCGCCAGTTTGCATTACATCTGAAATTGACTTAGTTACACCTTTAGGTGTAATTCCATTTTTTAAATTATGCTGCGCTTGTATTTCTCTTCGGCGATTGGTCTCCGATATAGCTCGTTGCATTGAGCCGGTTATTTTATCCGCATATAAAATAGCTTTTCCATTTAAGTTTCTTGCCGCTCTTCCAATCGTTTGTATTAGAGAACGCTCAGAACGTAAAAAACCCTCTTTATCAGCATCTAATATGGCGACCAATGATACCTCTGGCATATCCAAGCCCTCTCTAAGTAAGTTGATGCCAACCAAAACATCAAAGACACCTTTGCGTAAATCTTGAATAATTTCCATTCGTTCTACTGTATCAATATCAGAGTGTAAATAACGCACTCTTGCGCCATGCTCAGTTAAATATTCAGTCAAATCTTCTGACATCCGTTTAGTTAAAGTTGTGACCAAAACTCTTTCATTAACCGCAACCTTTTTATGTATTTCAGATAACAAATCATCCACTTGTGTGCCAACCGGTCTAATCTCTATCTCAGGATCGAGTAAACCAGTAGGCCTAACAACTTGCTCGACTATGTCGCCCGAATGCTCTAACTCATAGGCGGCTGGCGTTGCTGATACAAAAATAGTCTGTGGTGCCAATTTCTCAAATTCTGCAAACTGCAGTGGTCTATTGTCGAGTGCTGAGGGTAATCTAAAACCATAATTAACTAAGTTTTCTTTACGAGAGCGATCACCTTTATACATTGCACCAATTTGTGAAACCATCACATGTGATTCATCAATAATTAATAACGCATCATCTGGTAAATAATCAAATAGTGTTGGCGGGTGTTCGCCCTGCTCTCGACCTGAAATATATCGAGAATAATTTTCTATTCCAGAGCAATAACCAAGCTCTTGCATCATTTCAATGTCGAATTTAATGCGTTGCTCTAAACGTTGATATTCAACCAATTTATTCATCTTTTTAAACTGTGCTAAACGCTCAACAAGCTCGACTTTAACAGACTCAATAGCATCCAAAATAGTCTGCCTAGCCGTCACATAATGAGATTTAGGAAAAATGGTTGCACGAGATAGCTTTTTATAAACTTCGCCTGTTAAGGGATCAAACGATCTTAAATTATCCACTTCATCATCAAATAATTCGATTCGTATCGCATTTCTTTCAGACTCAGCAGGAAAAATATCAATAACGTCACCTCTAACGCGATATGTGCCTCGCTGTAAGTCAACATCATTGCGAGTAAATTGTAATTCAGCTAATTGAGTCAACAATTCCCTTTGCCTAATTTTGTCACCTTGTTTTAAATGTATCACCATGGCGTGAAACTGTTTAGGATCACCAAGCCCATAAATAGCGGAAACAGAAGCTACAATAATAGAATCTCGCCTTTCTAATAAAGCTCGAGTCGCGGACAAACGCATTTGTTCAATATGGTCATTAACCGATGCATCTTTTTCAATAAAGGTATCACTACTAGCCACATAGGCTTCGGGCTGATAATAATCGTAATAAGAAACAAAAAACTCTACTGAATTTTCTGGAAAGAATGATTTCATTTCCCCATAAAGCTGTGCTGCCAGAGTTTTATTTGGTGCTAATATTATCGTAGGACGGTTTGTTTCCTTAATCACATTAGCAATAGTGAAAGTTTTACCCGATCCTGTAACACCCAGTAAAGTTTGATGACTTAAGCCATCATCAAGACCTTCGAGTAATTTTGCTATTGCTTGAGGTTGATCGCCTGCGGGCTTGAACGGAGATTTTAATTTAAATACATCTTTCATTTTTTCTAACCATCTTATAAAATTTTAACGCTCAAACGCCTTTTATTATACTTAAATAAACGCGGCTTTAATAATCTCTTCTCTTTTAACCTGTATTCCAATTTTATCAATAGAAAAAGATATACACTTATGATCTATGCAAAATAACACTCTGTAATGTACAATCAAGGCTTTAAATTTGCACATAATTTATAGGATGCTATTGTGGATATTCAGCTATCAAATCGAATTAAAAAAGTTAAACCATCAAGTACTTTAGCTGTAGCGGCTAAAGCCGCAGAGTTAAGAGCTCAAGGTAAAGATATTGTTGGTTTAGGTACTGGTGAACCAGATTTCGATACGCCTGAATTTATTAAAGAAGCCGCTATTCAAGCAATTAAAGATGGCGCAACAAAGTATACCGCTGTTGATGGTACTGCGTCTTTAAAACAAGCCATTATTAATAAATTTAAAAATGACAATGGACTTGATTATCAAGCTAATCAAGTATTAGTCTCGTGTGGCGGCAAACAGAGCTTTTTTAACCTTTGCCAAGCTTTACTTAATAATGGCGATGAAGTCATTATTCCAGCACCATATTGGGTATCCTACCCCGACATGGTTTTATTAGCGGACGCTAAGCCCGTTATTATCAATACCCACATAGACAACCAACTAAAAATCACCGCAGAGCAATTAGAAGCGGCAATTACAGATAAAACTCGTCTATTTGTCATCAACAGTCCAAGCAACCCTACAGGTGTTGCCTATACACACGCTGAATTGAAAGCTTTAGCCGATGTATTATTAAAACACCCACAAGTATTAATAGCGACAGATGATATGTACGAACACATTCTTTGGACCAAAGACGCTTTTGTTAACATTTTAAACACTTGCCCTGCTCTTTATGAGCGATGTATTGTTTTAAATGGCGTTTCTAAAGCTTACGCAATGACAGGTTGGAGAATTGGATACGCCGCAGGCCCTGCCACTTTAATTGGGGCAATGAAAAAAGTACAATCACAAAGCACGTCTAATCCAGCGGCAGTCTCTCAAGCCGCAGCGGAATCAGCTTTAACAGGCGATCAATCCTGCATTAAAGTGATGCTAGATGAATTTAAAATAAGGCACGATTATGTGGTAGAAGCATTAAACAACATTCAAGGTGTAAGGTGTTTAAAAAGTGATGGTACTTTTTACGCGTTCCCTGACATGTCAGAATTAATTCAAAAAGCAGGATGCCAAAACGACTCTGACTTTGCTGAATATTTAATTCAAGAAGTTGGTTTAGCTTTAGTACCTGGCAGTGCTTTTGGAGCCGTAGGTCATTTAAGAGTTTCATATGCTGCATCAATGGAAACCTTAAAAGATGCGATTAGCCGAATTGAGACCATTGCAAAACGAAGCTTTCAATAACGAGTAACTGGTCAATTATCAATCAAATTCTACGACTTCTTTAGTTATATATAAAAAGAACTAAAAAAAGTTAATAAAAATTAAGATTGAAGGTTGACCGACAGATTAGCATCCACTATTATGGCGCTCCCTTAAGGAGCCAATCAAAATACTAGGTTGCTACATAAGGTTGTAATTCCCCCTTAGCTCAGTTGGTTAGAGCGACGGACTGTTAATCCGCAGGTCCCCCGTTCGAGTCGGGGAGGGGGAGCCAAATAAATCAAAGCCTAGCAAATGCTAGGCTTTTTTTTGTCTATGTGTTTATACTCTGCGCATGGTCGAGTAGACTGTCACACCATAACAAGCAAAATGTCCTCTTAGTTTGGCCGCTGTAGTTTTCAATATATTAGCGGTCGGCAAAATTCTATTTGCCCTCAGTCATGAATAGAGCAATACCTAATTGGTATTTTAATGATTAACTATTTTCATTTAAATAGATATTCAGTTCTAGCTTTTTCACCTTGTCTTAACAAAGTGTTTGACTCAACGCCTGACTTTAAATCTCGACTAGCCGTTGCAGATGAAATGGTTTTATGAAATAACATGTAAGATTTTCTGGAAAATAACCGTGTTTTAAATTCTATTTTTGCTAAAGCTAATCGCGATTCTGTTGTTTGGTTTTTAACGACCACATCCATTTTAAGTTCTTTTAATGAAGTTAAAATTACATTTAAAATAAATTCAATAAATGCTGTTGAGTCTCCTTTTGAATCACACTCTTCTAACACGTTGTAATATGATTTTTGTTTTTGTTTTATCAACGACTCAATAGGCAAAAATTCGAAAATGGGGTGGTATTTCATTAATATCACGGTTTGCCATAACCGACCTATTCGCCCATTACCGTCTGCAAAGGGATGAATAAACATCAATTCATAATGAAATACACAAGATTTAATAAGGGCATGAGTATCTGTTTCTTTTTTTAAATAACTAAAAAGGTCATCCATAAGAAAAGGAACTCTAGAAGCTGGTGGAGCTACATGAGAAACTTCTTTACCTTTTAATATACCTACACCGCCTTTTCGAAATTGACCGACTTCATCAATAAGTCCATCTAACATATATTTATGAGCTTTTAACATTGATTTTACATTGCTGTATTTGTATACAGCGATCTGTTCGTAAGTTTTTATAGCATTGGTCACTTCAATAATATCGCTTGCAGGGCCAATGACTCGCTTATTCTCTATAATCTCAGTGATCTGTGGGATGGTTAAAGTATTGCCCTCTATGGATAATGAACCTTGAATTGTTCTAATTCGATTTTGTTTACGCAATTCAGGTTGAGGACTTATAGAACGAACGCCCTCTAAATGCCCTAGAATAGCCGCAATTTCTAAGGATAAATTAAGTGCTTTGTTGCTTATGGTATAGGGGGGATTCATAACGTCGATAGTATCATATGATACTATCAAGTTCCATGCATTTTACTCATCAGATGTTTTGAATGATAGGCGTTATAAACTTTAATCAAAACTATTGTCATGTTGTCGGAACAATAGAGCAGATCCGAGCAAAAGCGAAACAACTAAAACTGAGATACATGAAAGAATACGAAAAATACGGAAGAATACGGGTGTAGATCTGTCACTGAGCATAAAATCAATCACTAATACGGGTCGAATACGGGTCGGGCTCATTTAATAATAAACAAAACCATTTCTAATTGATTAACTTCTTTCTCCCAT
>CAYZBK010000076.1:0-2843 GCA_964476655.1 uncultured Kangiella sp.
TTTTATTATCGATTTAGTGAAGCACTCGATCCATTAAGCATCAGTGATAATAGTATTGTGGTTTCTCTTGATCTTGATACTCCGGTTAAAGTCGACGGAAGGGTAACTTTGTCTGCTGATGGACAAACGCTTTACTGGACTCCGCTTAAAAAATTGGCTGAAGGAGAACGCTACTCTCGATTGATCGAAAATGTGTTTGATCTATCTGGCTATGTTGGGGTAAATACTATTGACTACTTTTATACTTATTTAGAGCAGGATACAACTGCGCCATTAATAATAAAGACATCAATTATTAATGAGCAATCGGATGTGCCAACTAATACTCGTTTGAGAGTCCGTTTTGATGAGCCGCTTGACCCGCTGTCACTGGACCAAGTTAAAGTCAGCTTTGCGGCACAATCATTGCCAGTTAGTCGCCAACTTAGCGGTGATGGACGTTTATTGACTTTAATCCCTTTACAATTATTACCCGCCAATGCGCAACTTGAATTTTCTATCGCTGGGGTAAGAGATTTGTCAGCTAATGTTTTGGTTGCAGATAGATTGGTGTCATTTACTACTGCCATTGGCGTAAATACTGTGCCTAGTGAAGTCGTACAGCTTTCACCAAGATCTGATGCCAAAGATATTCCACTGAATACATTAATAGAAGTCCTTTTGAGTCAAGGGATCGATTTAACAACGGTAACCGGCGAGACTTTTTACCTTTATTCTGAGACTGAAAATCGCCGTATTAGCGCGAGCTTATTAACTTCAGAAAATGCTACACGTTTAACTTTGATCCCTGACGAGAATTTACAAGCAGAACATCAGTTTAGAATTGGATTAGGTTATGGTGATGGAATTTATACCCAAACCGGCATTGCTTTAGAAGTCAAAGAGAGTCGTTTTTATACCGGGACAGAAACTGATTTAATCGCTGCAGTTATTAGTGGGTCGAATATTGCTCAAGTGTTGAATAATGTTGCCGTCAATACACCAATCACGCTGCAATTGAGTCAACCTGTGAGTGCCCTATGTGTCAATAATAGTACCGTCAGTTTATCCGATGGTAATAACCTTGTGGCGGGCAGTGTTTTACTCAGTGACGACGGCTTGTATTTAACTTTTACCCCGGCACAAGAGCTAGATGCCAATACCAGTTACAGCTTGGTTTTAAACGATTTGTGTGATGCCAGTGGGCAATTGACCAATACTGAATTTGTTTTTACCACCGGAAATACTGCTGATTATAGGGCACCGCAATTGATAAGCTTTGAGCCCCTTGATGGCGCAACTGGGGTGCTTGTTTCGAGTAAAATAACGGCAGAGTTTGATGAGTTGATTGACCCAATAAGTTTTAGCCGAGCAGTCATCAGTGGGAACGATATTCGGGTGTACAGCGCTCAAGGCAATATTGCTGGAACTTGGTTGCTCAGTCAGGCCAAAGCCGAATTTACCCCCTATAACTCACTCCCGGGTAATAGCCTTATCACTTTGTCATTAAATCGAGTCAGTGACGCGGCTGGTAATGTGGCTTCTGCAAGGTCAATGAGCTTTACCACTCAAGAAGTGCTTGATGATGAACAACCCACAGTATTAGGGATCACCCCTATTGATGGTTCAATGGACGTTCGCTCTCATACCGAAGTAGTAATCACTTTTTCTGAGTCGCTCGACGCAAGCTTTGTTAATAATACTGAATTTGTTGCTCACGCTAACGGTGAAATGATTCAACCAGAGGTTTATCGCTCCTATGATAATCGAACAGTGACATTAAGTTATCCCTGGCCAGCGGGATCATTAGTCTCGATTGTTGCAACTGATAATATTCGTGATCTGTCAGGTAATCGATTACAAGAAGATTTTATTAGTGTGTTTACAACCTCAATAGTGGATCTCAATGATAATGTTCGTCCCAGTGTTAAAAGACAGTTTCCTGCTAATGGTGCAGCAAATGTTGCTGCAACTAGCTCGATAGTTTTATCTGTTGATAAGTCTTTGGTGGAGTCGAGTGTTAGTGATGCTTTTAAGGTATTTCATGACGATGAGTTAGTGAATGGTATATTGGAATTGACTGGCGATAATCGTAGTCTGGTATTTACCCCTGCAGAATTGCTACCCAGTGGTAGTTATGTCCGAGTGGTATTATCTAGTCAAGCACAGGACAGTTTTGGCAACGCTGTTAACCCTTACCAGGGTAGCTTCCAGGTAGTATCAGCACTAACCGTCGGAATAGCGCCTACACCAATAGCCTATAATCCTCAGCCGAATAATACTGACGTGCCTTTGAATCCAAATATTTCAATTGCGTATGATCAACCTTTAAACGAGACAAGCTTGGTAGGACAGATTGTGTTAACTAAAACCGAGGACGATAGTATTATTCCTGGTCAAATCTTGTTAGATAATGATGGTCGTGTCGTCAGATTTAAACCTGATGGTTTATTAGAGGCTGAAACAAGATACTCATTGTTGCTCAATAGTGCTATCACGGATATTGATGGCGATAGTCAAGCTAGTTTTGCGCGTATTTATTTCACCACGGCGTTAGGTGCAGTTAATGATGATCAATCACCACAAGTGATTGGCATGAACCCGCCTGAAGGTGCAACGAATGTTAGTTTAAATTCTGCCTATCATGTCCTTTTTGATGAAGCGATTAATCCACTTAGTTTTTCTAAGGAAAATACTGATGTGGTGTTTGCTGCAGACAATCATGAAATTGTATACACACCGCATCAGATATTGCCGGTAAACAGCGAAATTACCGAAACCGTGAGTGGTGTAGAGGATGTGGCAGGGAATCCAATGCTGGACTACTCGACTCATTTTGAGACTGGTAGTCAACTCGATACCGA
>CAYZBK010000076.1:2943-8696 GCA_964476655.1 uncultured Kangiella sp.
TTTGATGAAGCGATTGATCCGGTTCAACTAGAACAAGTTAAATTAACTTTTGATAGTAATGAGTTAGCGGTTACCCGTATTTTGAGTGACGAAGGTCGTTTATTAACCTTGGTTCCGCTGCAGCTTTTACCTGTTAATAGTAAAATTAATTTTATTATTTCAAATGTTAGAGATCTGTCTGGTAATATCTTAATAGCAGAGAAAACCTTAGCTTTCACCACGAGTATGAGTCTTGACTCTTCATTGCCAGAAGTTAGTTTGATTTTGCCCGCGGATCAGCAACAAGACGTCGTGCTTGAGCCGTTGGTAGAAGTTACTCTGAATGAACGTATTGACCCCACAACAGTAACATCGGATGCGTTATATCTATTCTCTGTCACTGAAAATCGACCTATTGATGCTACTTTATCGCTTAGCAATGAAGGAACTTTATTGAGTTTGAAACTTAATGAGGTTTTATCGGTACGCCAAGAGTATAAAATTATGCTATCTTCCGCCAGCGGGCTTTACGATCTGGCTGGAAATCGAATGGAGGCTATTGAAGGCCTCTTTAAGACCGGTAATTAAAATTTTAAGGAGCTGACTGATGTTAAATAAATCAAATTTGTTAATGCTTGTTGTTTTATTGTTCTTGTTGATCACTGGTGGGTTATATTACTCATCAAATGGCTCTGAAACAAATGATGATACTATGAATATAATAAACTCTGAGACTCTCAAAAAGCCAAAGCAAAAAATTAAGGCGCCAGCCATAATACAAATGAAATCACCGATCGTATTAGACTTTGATGCAAAAAAGACGTTTATTGTAGAGACCTCAAACCCCATTAAAATTGATCAAGAAAAGATCGACCAAGTTGAAAAGCAGGTAGCAGCCAATATTAAACAATACAGTGAAAATTTGAATGATCCTGAGGTTAAACAGAAGCTCGAGAAAGAGACCAGTGAGTTGACACAGAGTTATAAAAAAGAAGTGTTAAAGAAAGTTAAACAGGCCAATGAAGAGTTAAAAAATAACAAATAAGAATATTCATTAAATCGGTTAATGCTTTATTCTAAGTTAGCTTAGCATTAGCATTAGAACGAGCATTGACCTGACCTAGCAGTAAAATCTTATGCTACATTCCTCTCCCAGACGCCTAATATTTATCAGTAGTTTTATGACTGCTGCGATTTTTATTGTCATTTTGTTTTATCAAGATGCGCCACAATTGCAACTACCTGCCACAAAATCAGCAACAATTGACACCACACATTTACCACCAGAAATCGAATTTGAAGAGGTGGGTCTGGCTTGGGGAGTAGCGACAGGACACAAACAATCAACTAAATATTTATCGGCATTAACAGATACACTTGGCGCTGGTGTTTGCGTGATCGACGCAAACAAAGATGGATGGATGGATCTTTTTGTGATTGGTGGCAGTGGTCATACTCGCCAGTATGGCAAAAAATCCTGGTGGCATGAGGTTCAAGGTAATCGGTTGTTACTGAATCAACAAGGACAATATTTTGAAGATGTGACTGAAAAGGCGGGGCTATCAATTCCCATCTGGGGCATGGGTTGTGCTGTTGCTGACTTTAATAATGATGGTTTGTCTGACTTGATCATAACAGGAGTCGGTAAAAACCTGTTACTAAAAAATAATGGTGATCTCAGTTTTAGCGATTTGACCAAACAATCAGGTATTCAAAATAATCATTGGAGTACTGGCGCAAGTATCGCGGATTTTAATCAAGACGGTCTCGTCGATATTTATATTAGTAACTACATTTTATTTGAAAAAAAAGCAAAAACTTTTGAACGCACCAGCGGCTTTCGTATTACAACCAACAGCGCATTCGATCAGACATTATATGATCCCGAACCCAACCGACTTTATTTGAATAAAGGTAATTTTCAGTTTGACGAAGTAGCAGAAGATTACGCAGTTTCCAATTCATTAGGGCGTAGTTTAGGGGCAAAATGGACTGATATTAACAATGATGGTTGGCCCGACCTTTTGGTTATTAATGATCATAGTAGTCCTAATCAAATATTTATCAATAATCAAGGTCAAAGTTTTATTCGTGATGAAGATGATTTTGCTACCTTTGAACTCGCTGGATCACATGATGTTGTAGCAGCCAACTTCGACAATAGTAGTAACTTAAGTTACTTTTTTAGTCGCGGTATGAACCGTGCGCCAGTATTGTTGGCCAAGCCATCTCATCAGAACTCTGAGTCAAATACACCATTAGGACTTGACCAGAGTTTTAATGATCAAGCCTGGTTACAAGGTCTTGCAAATGCAAGGTTTTTAGCTTTTTCGGGCTGGGGTATTACAGCGGCTGATTTCAATAATGATAGTTATATTGATTTATATGTTGCTAATGGCAGTAGCTTTCCAGATTTGGATACGCACTTTGTACCACAAGCCCAATCCAACTTATTATATATCAATAATGGGCAGGGAAAGTTTACTCCGGAGTCTGTAAGTTATGATGCACTTTATCCTTATTCATCGCGAGGGGTGATCAGCGTTGATTTGGATAATGATGGACGGCTTGAATTAGTGGTGAGCAATAATAATGATGCGCTTCAAATTTTTGAAAATTCAGCCAACAATAAGAATTGGTTCGGTTTAGAACTTCAGGATGATTTTACTGATGCTGAAATCTATGGCGCTCAACTAACCATAAAAACCGAAGCTGGAATCATACACCGATTAGTTCAGTCGCAGCAGTCATTTTTATCGCAAGGTGATAGAAGAATACATATCGGGCTCAATAATGCTAGCCAGGTTAAAGAGTTGATTATAGATTGGCCTAGTGGAAGCCAATCTATATACAAAGAAATTAAGGCCAATTATTATTACCGTATTGATAGGTCGAAAGACCGTCTTGATTTATTGTCTTACACGGTAAATAAAGACATAAAGTTGGAGTCGCTAATTTTTGAAGCGAGTGACCAACTATTAACCATGCTGGCGGATGTTTTTATTGAAGCTTCAATTCAAAAAGGTCACTATGAAAATCAGTTATTACACCTTTGGCGAAAAGCCAATCTCAATAGCCGCAAGAGTATTTTGGCTAAAATAAGTCATCGAAGGGCTATCGGCCAAAATAACCTGACTAAAATTACGCTATTGTTGCTCCAAACTGCTTTAAAGGATAAAGATCCTGCAATAAGGTTGGAGGCAATCAGCCTGTTTAAATTGGCCGAGAAGGAAGAAAGTGTTGCCTGGCTGTTGCCATACCTTTTTGATGTGAACACTGAAGTTCAATGTAAAGTGGCAAAGTTGTTTCAATTCTTTTTTGAGCAGGAGGAGGCGTTAACTCATCGTAAATACCTCGCTATTTCACCGCTGATTAGACTGCTCGAACAAGGCCAAGCAAAAGTAATAATTTGTGCCGCCAATGCGCTAGCCGCTGCTGAAAATAAACGAGCCTATTTGCCATTAATGAACCTTGCATTAAAGTATAAAAATACAAAAATAAGAAACGCAGCTATTCGTGCGCTAGGCCTTATTCGAGACACTAGTGCGCTGTCAGTGCTCAGGCGTTTGGTCGCTGATTCTAATTCGCCGCCTTCTGTTGTCGCTATTAGCTTTATTTCTCTATTTGTGCTGAATGACCCGGAATTTGAAAAAATATTTAGTTTATATTTTTCAAGTAATAAAAATAGTGAAGGCACTTTACGTCAGTTTGAAACGTTGGAGTCTCTATTTTTGATACGCGATAGCGTGGTACTTCCCAAAGTTGAATTACTTAAAATTTTGCAGTCGTTGCTAACTCGCAAAGCGGTTCTCTCAAGTCAAATAAAATCAAACAAATTATATTATAAAAAGCATAATAAACTGAACATTATAGCCCTAAAAACGATCGCCGCCAGTAAGTCCGAATTAATAGAAAATCAATTATATAAATTAATGAATAGTACGCAGGGACGTTTAGAGCATAAAGAGGCGTTAATGCTGAGCCAATATATATTGAAGGCATTAGCCTTCATAGATACCCCTGATAGTCGCACAAAATTTTTGGCAGGATTAGCCACAATATCAATAATCGATGCAGAATTCCTGTTGAATAGTCTAGTTGAAAATGAGTACGTTTTTACTAGCAATGTGATAGATAAACTCTTTTTTAGACAAGACTACACATCAATGGTGATAAATTTATTCAAACAAATACCAAAAAAGCAAGCTTCTACTCTATTTGCGCCTTTGTTAAATAATGCCATGAATAATAATAATTTGTTGCAGATTGGTCAGCTATTGGCTCTTTGTCGTAGTGCAGGCTTACGACCCGATTTTTCTAACCAGTTTGTACATAATAGTGACCTGTTTAAAATATTTCCTGTTGCAACCCTCGATTGTTTTTTACAGTGGCAAGCCAAAAATGAAGCTGGCTCATCTACTGGAAAGAGCCATTTCAGACGAAGTCAACAAATACTGCCAATGCTTCATGCGATCCGTGGTATGACCCATATAGAACTTGAAAATAAAAACCGTCTATTAATCAAAGCGGCGGACAATAACCCTATTATCGCAAAAACAATCCTTGCGGATCAGGTTATTAATTTACCTGATAAATGGATACTAGCTGCACTTGAAGTATTTGAGCAATTTAACGCTGAGGCTTCAATTGAGAGTTCGTTGCGTATTTTATACAAGTCAGAACAATTGATTGACGAAATTCGACTTAAAGCCCTATGGCTACTTTTTAAACTACCGAAGAATCATTTAAAAACTCAAGGTGAAACATTACCTCCGAATAAAGAGTGGACCATAGACTATTTATTAACCCGGTTTTTTGCTACACGAAACAACGCTAATGAATAATTCCCAAAGCTTATTAACAAAGGAACGAAAAACCGTTCCAATCGGGGCAACTTTTACATTAGCCTGTACATTTTCTGGAGTGGGCAGTTTTTTGTTCTCGGAACATTCTTTTTGGATGCAGTGGACCGTGTTACTTCATTTGATTACAGGGATAGTGACAACATTATTACTATTGCCTTATTTTGGTTTTCATTTTCGACGTACGATCGGTGTACGACGAATGACCTTGCTGCTATCGGGGTTGCTGAGTGGTGGTTTGTTTTTCATTTTCATTGCCAGTGGATGGCAGTTATTATTACATGGACAACAAGAGAATCAACGCTGGGTCTATCATGTTCACGTATTAAGCAGTTTGATATTTGTTGGCGTGGTAATATTGCATTTATTTTTGCATGTAAAACGATTACCAAAAAGACGAAAACAACGAGATGAACAGCGATTTCCAAGTATACAAAAAGGCGACTTAAGATTGGTGATAGTTTCTAATGTAGTCATCCAATTGGTTGTTTTAATTATCGCTTTTATTTCACAACAAACGTTAACTCCCCCAAACCAAAAACCTGTTGTCGCAGAATATCAATATTCCTACGGAACCCATCGTTTTCGACCCAGTCAAACTGAAACTAGCAATGGAGCCTTCATGGAAACCGCTCAAGTTGCCAACTCTCATCGTTGTATGTCATGTCACGAAGATGTCACTAATCAGTGGATGTCATCGGTTCATAAACAAGCGGCTTCCGATCCCAGTTACGTGACCAATGTGATTTTGTTGGCAGAAAAAAAAGGTATAAGCGCTACTCGTTATTGTGAAGGTTGCCATGCGCCTATCGCGCTACTCACCGGAGAGTTATCTCCAGGCGGTAAACATGGCGGAATTGCGGGGACAGTCGCTAATATTGAAGGTATTTCCTGCATGAGTTGTCATGGTAT
>CAYZBK010000077.1:0-4233 GCA_964476655.1 uncultured Kangiella sp.
TAGAACGTAAGATTAATCGCTATAGCTTGTTGTTATAAGCGCTTATTTAGGTTGACCGATGCAATAAAAAGTTCTAAATTGAGGTCATGAACAACATATTCCACATAAATGGTTTCAACCTTGAACTCCTCCTCGGGCGACTGATGGGGCGATTTTGCGTGTGATTTAATAGCAAATTTATAAAAACC
Organism: uncultured Kangiella sp.; assembly: GCA_964476655.1. Taxonomy (GTDB): domain Bacteria; phylum Pseudomonadota; class Gammaproteobacteria; order Enterobacterales; family Kangiellaceae. The sequence goes on from CAYZBK010000077.1 coordinate 189, forward strand.
CCGGCTCATTTGATGATTCGGGGTTTTTTTTGTGCAGTATTTATTAACTATTTGATAGTATTGAGATTATAAACAGGTTTTAGGAGGCAACATGAGCGCCAATAATAATGTCATCATTTTTGATACCACTTTGCGTGATGGCGAACAAGCATTACAAGCAAGCTTAAGTCATAAAGAAAAATTACAGATAGCCTTTGCACTTGAGCGTTTAGGTGTTGATGTGATTGAAGCAGGATTTCCTGTTTCCTCTCCAGGTGATTTTGAATCAGTGCAAAATATTGCACGTGAAATCAAAAATAGCCGCATTGCAGGATTAGCGCGAGCTGTTGATAAAGACATTGATGCGGCAGCTGAAGCATTAAAAGTTGCAGAGGCGTTTCGAATTCATACTTTTATTGCAACTTCGACTATTCACGTAGAAAAGAAGTTAAAAAAAGGCTTTGATGATGTGGTCGAAATGGCAGTTAGGGCTGTCAAAAGAGCCAGAAATTATACCGATGATGTGGAATTTTCTTGCGAAGATGCAGGCCGAACGCCAATTGATCATTTGTGCCACATGGTTGAGCAAACCATAAAAGCCGGCGCGACTACCATCAACATTCCAGATACCGTGGGTTACACTTTACCCTCAGAATTTGGCAGTATTATCGAAATGTTGTATCAACGCGTCCCTAATATCGACAAAGCAATTATCTCCGTGCATTGCCATGATGATTTAGGTTTGTCAGTAGCTAACTCAATTGCTGCAGTGCAAGCAGGCGCAAGGCAAATAGAATGCACCATTAACGGTATTGGTGAGCGGGCAGGTAACTGCTCTTTAGAAGAAGTGGTGATGATCTTGAATACCCGTCAATCATTATTGAACTTAACCACCAACATTAATCCTAAAGAAATTCATCGCACCAGTCAGTTAGTATCAAATTTATGCAATATGCCGATCCAATCCAATAAGGCGATTGTTGGTGCTAACGCTTTTAGTCATTCCTCAGGCATTCATCAAGACGGCGTTTTAAAAAGTGAAAATACTTACGAAATTATGACACCCGAAACCGTTGGTTTAATGACAAACAAATTGAATTTAACCTCACGTTCAGGTCGTCATGTCATTAAACATCGAATGGCCGATTTAGGTTATAGCGATACTGACTACGATTTAGACAAGTTATATGAGCGTTTTTTACGATTAGCCGATAAAAAAGGTCAAGTATTTGATTATGATTTAGAGGCCTTAGTCTTTTTTAACAATATTGATGCAGAAGATGATTATTACAGTTTAGAATCCTTAATGGTGCAATCTGGTGCCGAAGATACAGCAACAGCAACTGTTGGTTTAACTTGTGGTGAGCAATTAATTAAAGAGGCGGCTATTGGTAACGGGCCTGTTAATTCTATTTGTAGCTGTATTAGTCGTATAACAGGTTACGAGATTGAAATTAAAGATTTTAAGGTGGCCTCCACCTCTCAAGGAACTGATGCAATGGGGCGTGTTGATATTGTAGCTGAGTGCCGCAATCAATGTGGCGATCAAACATTTCATGGTATGGGATTGGCAACTGATATTCTTCGAGCGGCGGCAAGAGCATTGGTGCATTTGGCCAATGATATGCGTTGCTCTGAAAGAGTGGCGGCGTTAAGAGAAAAAAATGATAAATAGGATTATCGATAGAAAATGAAAGCTTAAAAAAACCTTAGTTAAGGTGTTATTTTGAAATATTGAACGATGTATTTCGTTGTATACTTTTACACAGAAAAATAAACTGAAGAGTGGAGATTATTTGATGGATATTAGCATGATAATATTTTTAGCCGTTTTAGCATTAGCGGCGGTTTATTTGGTGACGTTGTATAACGGCTTAGTTTCTCTTAAGCACAATGTTGTGAAATCCTTAGCCAATATTGATGTTTTGTTAAAACAACGGCATGACGAATTGCCTAAGCTGATCGAAACATGCAAACAATATATGAAGCATGAGCAAGAAACCTTTGAAAAAGTAATTTCTGCAAGAACCAGCGTGGCAAGCGCGCAAGCCAGTGGTGATATAAATGCGTTAGGTAAAGCAGAAACAACCATGCGCGCAGGTCTTGGCAGTTTATTTGCGCTGGCAGAAAATTATCCAGAACTACAAGCCGATGAAACCTTTAAGCATTTACAGCGACGCATCTCATCTATAGAAGACAGCATTGCTGACCGACGAGAACTGTATAACGAAACAGTCAACAATAATAATGTACGTATTGAACAGTTTCCAGATGTGTTAGTGGCTAATTGGTTTAATTTTTCGAGTTTTAAAATGCTTGATTTTACTCAAGCCGAATTAAAAGATGTTGATATTAAATCACTGTTTCAATAATGATGGAATCATTGACCGAAAGTCATTTTCATTTATTAATTATTTGTGGCGTCGTTGTTTATGCTTTTTATAGTAGCTTTAAAAATTTAATTAAAGCGCGGGCAATAGAAGATACCCCTACTTCAAAAATTCGTTCTGCCTCCCAAGGTTATGTTGAATTAAATGGTTTAGGTCAGCTATACGAAAATGCACCAGTCGTCTCACCACTGACGGCGTCCCCTTGTTTATGGTACTCATACAAAGTTGAACGTTATCAAAAAAGTGGAAAGAGCTCTTCGTGGAAAAAAATAGAAGGGCATACCAGTAGCCGATATTTTGTGCTTGATGACAATACGGGTGAGTGTGTTATTAATCCAAGTACCGCCGATGTGACAACTATTTGGGATAATACATGGTATGGCAGCCAAAGAATTCCCACGGCAAAAAGTAAAAACAGTGGGGCTTTTAGTCGAGTTGCTTTTAGTCTTTTGGGTGGACGTTATCGTTACACCGAAAAATTGATAAAAGAAAATGATGGTTTGTATGCATTAGGTTTATTTCAAACCATTGGTGTTCCCTCTGCTACTGAACAAAAAAAAGAAAAAATGGCTGAAATACTGGGTCAATGGAAACAAGATTATGATTTTTTACTGAAACATTTTGATAAAAATGATGACGGTAAAATAGATATGAATGAATGGGAAGAGGCACGAAAAGTTGCCGCAAAAAAAGCCGATTATCTGATGGTCAAAGATCAAGATCACAGCCCTGTACACATTCTTGCGCGGTCACCTGTAAAGCGTCACCCTTATTTACTTTCTAATAAAAGTCCTAAAGAATTGGCTAAAAAATACAGGTTGTATGCTTTTGGTATGGCGGCATTATTTTTAGCAGCCGTTTGTGTTGCGGTTTATATCGCTTATCAATTATTTTTTCAGCCGTAACCATTTTTAATTTAAATGTTTCTTTAAAAAACGGATAACGCTTTGATGCGCTTTCAAAATTTTTAGTGATATAATTAAGCTCAGCTCGGGATAGGTACTAGCTACCGTAAGAATTTGTTTTATTGTTAAACTTAGGTAAATTATTATGAATAAGAGTATTAAAGTATTTTTTTTAGTTATGATTGCGTTGATTGCATATTTGGTTATACAACCTCAACCAACTAAACAACATAGCAAGCAAGAAATTAATAATATGTCAGCCGCTTTATCTCAAAAGCTAATGAACAAAAATAAAGCGCATGCTAATGCTAATAATAGCAATACTAAACCGCCTCAATCTGTTACTCAAAAAGAAACCGCAACAAATACTCAATTAAGTATTATTGGTGTTATTTATAAAAAATCGGATGCGACTTGGTTTTTCAAAGCAAAAGATAGCAAAGAAAAAATTAATACAATAAGTGCAAGTTTTAAAAATTATTTTGTTGATCAATTAAAATTTAGCCAAGAACAACAACCCGATTTTTCTCATATTCCTAACTCAATGCGAGCAGAAAATAAATCTTCTATGAGGGTTGCTACTTTTATTATTGGCGATGTTGAAGTTTCTGTGAGTCGATTAGCCGGTCAGCAAGATGTTTTTGCTAATGTACAACGTTGGATGAAGCAAATTAAGTTGAATGATAATTCACCAATTCAACTAGATTTTAGTGATGACAAACAAACCATCTTTGTTCGAATGCCTCGTTAAGATTTCTATCCTAGATCCTA
>CAYZBK010000077.1:4333-8678 GCA_964476655.1 uncultured Kangiella sp.
AGATCCTAAATTTCAAATTCTGGGTTCTAGATTCTAAGTTCTAAGTTCTAAACTTGATTAGATTAAAAATAATATCGATAGCCTAAATATGCATAATAAATATCGGTACTAATATTCGAAAGGGTTCCGACTTTATTAGTATAAAGAATTGCACCAATGTCAGCATAAAAGTACTGTTTCTTTTTTTGGTATTGTAACCGAAAACTTGGAGAGATACTTTGTTGTTCACTATTTCGATTGTTTTTTCTTGTATCGTAACGTAGCTTTCCATTTAAACTAAAACCATTTTTCCAACGGTACTGGCTACTAATATAAATTGATTGAACATCGGATTGGCTCAATTTAGATTGTCTAAAACCAATTTGATTAGAGTCTGATTGGCTGTATAAGTGAGAGCCTGTTAGGTATAAGTTAAAGTATAGTTGTTTACCAAAATCAACAATCTCAGCAACACCTCCAGAAGCGGGTGCGCCGGATATGTCTGTCCAGGTTAAACTACCACTAATATCAAAAGTAGGGTTAATCGGCTGGCTAATTTGCAATGTTGATGTTTGGCTTTCTAAAGTTCTATCAGCAGCCAAATCTAATATTTCTTCATCGGATAATAAAGTGCTTTGTAGTTCTTTTAAACTATCGGCTGGTTGACCAATTAAAGCGTTTCGGGTGCTAATGTAAGGGCTTTTTCTTATATTATAAGACCAGTGATAGCGCGTTTTTGATTTTGTTGTGTGTGAGCCCGATATTAAAAAAGCATTTAATTCGGAATAAAAAATATCAAAATCAATCAGACTATAAATAGAGGTACCTTGGTCAATGTATTTTATTTCGGTACCAATGGCTTGTCTGTCGGTTAAATTTCCTATGCTTTGATGTAAAAAGAAAAAACTAGCATCCAGATTATTAAACATATCTTCCCAGTCATAGCTAAGCCCTAAAAATGATCGCTCGGGATCAAGAGATAAAACTTTTGAGGACGCAACAGGTGCACCAACAACAAGATTAATCGTTTGTTTTTTGAGTAGTTTATAACTTAATAAAACACCATCAAAGCGGTTAAATATGCCTTTTCCACGACTTCGTTGTCGGCCAACAGCTATTTTATATTGATCGTTCTCGCCAGTTAAATTAACGTTAGCATATCTCAAACGATCAAGTGTTAAACGATCACTGTCGAGAAAATCTTGATAATGACCCGCAGAAAATCGATAACTTAGAGTGTTAGTTTGCATTGTGTGGCTGCCTCTTATATCAGCCTCAAGCCCCACCAATGAAAGTGTTTTTCGGCTTTCACCTAGGTCATTAATTAATTCAGCGGTTCTATAATCTACGGCGATGCTTCCTCGAATATTATTAATTTGTTGGTTGCGGTTACGCTTGCTTTTACTAAGATATTTTTTCTTATTAATTTCTTGAATACCAATTAAAGATGCAAGTCTTTGTTTAACTCTTGGTAATGACGGCGACTCAGGATACTCATTAATAAAACGTTGGTAATATTGTTTTGCAAAAGCTAATTGATAATTTCTTTCTCTAGCGACACCTAAAAATTCAATCGCAAAGGCTTTATCTTTTTTACTTCCTATTTTTAATATTCTTGTTAATTTTGAAATTGCTAAAGGATAATTTTTATCGGTTAATATTTCTTTAGCTTCTTGTATAAGTTTTTTTAAATCTTTAGTTCCACCTTTATTAATCGGTATTGTTCTTTCAGAATGCAAAGAGAATGCTTTTCTACTAAGAACATTATTTGTCATCAATGAGTCATCTTTTTGAAGCAGATCGACAATTAATCGGAAGGGACGGCTTTTATCAGCATTAAGCTGAAATGTTTTTATATTTTGTTGAGTATTAATTGGTAAGTAGAGTTCAAACAATGAGCTGTTTTTATTCCAGCTCATTGTTTTTATCATTGATAAAGCCGATGCAGAAATTAGTTGTTGACTTGGTTGTCGACTAATTTCTGATATTACAATAACAAGATTTTTTCCTTTTTGATGTTGATCAAAAATTAATTTCTCATCCGATTCAATAACTAATCGTGATCGTTGTTCTGTTTTTCCAAAACGAATTTTTTTGATTTCTGTCGCGCTAGCATTAAAAAAAACCAAACAAAATAGGAATAAAAAAAGCTTAATAGTGAATTGCATTTAATTAATCAAACCCATTATCACGAACATTATGTTCATTGTTTCTAATTTTTTTAATGGTTGTAAAAGTATTATCTTTGTACATATGGCAAGCGCTTGAGCAATCTCTTAATTCAGAAACAGTATAACGAATGGTTGTTGGAGATTCTGTTTTCTTATGAGGCCCTGTTTTGTAATCATTAGCATGGCAACCTGCACAATCTGGTTGATAAGGAAACTTCCATGGAATTATTTCTTGATTAGTTGTGTGGCAATCAGTGCAATCTAAATTTTTCCGGTGGTCGCCTGGGTAAGCGCCAGTATGAATATATTTTATTACAGGAGTCCAACCTTGCGGTGTATGACAAGCATTACATTCTTGAGTTGTTTCAAAATGTCCTGTGTTTTTTCCTGTTGCATCCGTCCCGTTATGACAACTAGAGCAAGAGCCTTGAACTTCATTATGGTCAACTTGCAACACGGGTTCCCAAGCAATATTGGTATGACAAGCTTCGCAAATATTTGAACTGAGAATATGGTTAGTGTCTTTTCCTGTCGCCGTGTTGCCATCATGACAACTATTACATCCATCAACAATATCTCCATGATCAAACACCGCTGGGATCCAAGCGGTTGTTAAATGACAGCTATTACACTCTAAAGTTGTTTGTAGATGATCAGTGTCTTTACCTGTTGTGATTATTCCGTCATGGCAACTTGAGCAAGAGCCTAACACTTCATCATGATCCACTCTTATTTCAGGGCTCCAGGTATTACTTGAGTGACAACTTTCACAATTGTTTGATGATAAAATATGTGCCGGATTTTTACCCATAGCCGTGTTGCCATTGTGACAACTATTACAGCTGCCTAAAACATCATTATGATCAACCTGACTGGCAGGAGCCCATAAAGTATTAATGTGGCAATTTTCACAGGTATTGCTGGTTAGAATATGGTTAGTGTCTTTTCCTATCGCGGTAGTGCCATCATGACAACTGAAACAATTTGCTGAAGCACCATTATGATCAAAATTAGCGGGAGTCCAAGCAAAGTTATTATGGCAAGCGTCACATTCTAAAACGGTTTGTAAATGGTCAGGGGTTTTTCCTGTGCTAATAATACCATTATGACAACTGGAGCAAGATCCTTGCACATCATTATGATCAACGGTAATTACCGGTGACCATTCGAGTGGAGTATGACAATTTTCACAGGTATTGCTGGTTAATATATGCTGTGGATCTTTCCCCGTTGAAATCGTTCCGTTATGACAGCTAAAACAAGAACCTGTAATTTCATTGTGATCTACCTTGACCGTTGGTAACCACATTTCAGATGTATGGCAGCTTTCACATAAGTCTGTTGTTAATGGATGTTGTGGATTTTTACCTACGGCAATACTGCCGTTATGACAACTAGCACAGCTGCCTGTTACTTCACTGTGGTCAACTTGCAAAGCAGGAGACCATACCTGAGTATTATGACAACTTTCACATGAATTACTGGATAATATATGCGCCGGATTTTTGCCTGTTGAGATGGTTCCATTATGGCAACTGGAACAGGAGCCTGTGACTTCATTGTGATCCATTCTTAATAGCGGATCCCATAATTCAACAGTATGGCAACTATCACATGAGTCACTTGATAATATATGCTGAGGGTTTTTACCTGTGGCAATATTCCCCTCGTGGCAACTCGAGCAATCACCAAGCACTTGTTGATGATCCATTGCGGGGATCGTTGTCCAGTTGTTATCAATATGACAAGAAGCACAGTTTTGAGTGGTTAAAAAATGATCATTTCCTGGCCCTGTTGCTTGTTGATCATTGTGGCAGCTTGAGCAGTCACTACTTAAGGACTGATGATCAATTCGAAATACAGTAGACCAACTATCACTGGTATGGCAATCTGAACATTGATTGCCAGATAAAATATGATTATTTGATTTTGCGGTGGCATTAACAATGCCAGAGTCGGCATGGCACAATTCACATTGTGTCGGTGTTCCTTTAAAAAGCCCGTTTTTATGACAATCTTGACATTCTAAAGTTAAATGTTGCCCCAGCAAAGGAAAGTTAGTTTGCTGGTGATTAAACTGGCTAGCAGATGTCATTTCTATAAAAGCAGATGTCGCAATTATTACCCATAAAACGATCTTTAAGAAACGGTCTTTGTTTGTATCAATGTTCATAAAAAGTTACCTCGTGAGGGGC
>CAYZBK010000078.1:0-8102 GCA_964476655.1 uncultured Kangiella sp.
AAAAGCCTTTATATTTATTTTAAGATTTGTTCTTCAAGTATATTTTTTGCTTTAATAAATGCTTTTTCACGATTAGAAAATAGTTTATGTGATCCAATTAATTTTACAATTTCCAGTTTTTCAAATATATTACGTAATTCATCATTGCAGACAAGTACTACAAATCGACCTACCTCGCGATGACTTTTTATAATATCTTCAATGGAGAGAGCCGTTGAAGTATCAATTGAGGGAACATTTAATAAGTCTAAAATAAGAACTTTATGAGTTGTAAAACTGACCAGTTTTCTTGAAATACCTTTAGCGGCACCAAAGGTGAATGGACCACTTAAGGTATATAGTAATATATCATCACTTAAATTATCTAATAATTTGCGTTCTTTTTCATTCAAAGAGTCTATTAAATCTGCTCCATGTTTGAGTTTAGCCTGCTTTAGTTGCTCTTTAGTTAACCTATTTAAAGTGTATAAGCTGGCAATTACCACTCCAGTTCCCACTGCCGTAATTAAATCAACGAAAACAGTAAGAAAAAAAACACTGCTTACAATTGAGATGCTTGATGCTGGTGCTCGATATAAGCGCCTAAGAAAATTCCAGTCGATAATATCTAAACCGACTTTGACCAATATTGCCGATAGAGCGACCATAGGAATGGTAGAAATCATTCCACTAGCGAAATCAATCATAATAATCAGGCTCACTGAATGAATAACTCCAGAAAGTAAAGAGGTGCCACCTGAACGTATATTAATTACAGTCCGCATTGTAGCGCCTGCCCCCGGAAGCCCTCCAAACGTACCGGCAATTAAATTACCGATACCTTGTCCGATTAATTCTTTATCGGAATTATGTTCGGTACGAGTCATACCATCCGCAACAAGTGACGTAAGAAGAGAGTCAATCGAACCTAGAGCCCCCAACACAATTGCGTATTTGATCATATCAAGGATGACGTCTAATTTAATTAGAGGCATTTGAAAGTGTAAAAAATCAGTTGGAATTTCACCTATTCTAATAAAATTTTCAGGCTCAAAAATGTAAATTGAAGATAGGGTGCCAGCTATTAATACTAATAAAGGTGATGGTAGATATCGATCCCAGGAAGAAGGCCAGATAAGTAAAACGGCTAACAAAGTACTGCTTAAAAGTGTTGCCGAATAGTTAAAATGATTAATTTCTGAAGGTAAAGAAGTTATAACTGCGGTTGGAGTATGAGCCGTATTCTCTACCCCCAGAAAGGGTAATATTTGTAATATGATAATAATTATACCGATCCCATTCATAAAACCTGAGACTACGGTATAAGGAACAAAACTGATGAATCGACCGATTTTAAAGTAACCAAGTAATATTTGAACAATGCCACCGAGCATGACAGTCGTAAACGCTAGAGCTATGCCATCGTCAGGATATTTGGTAATAAGAAAAGAGATCACACCAGCCATAACTATGGTCATAGGTCCAGTGGGACCTGATATTTGAGTTGCAGTACCACCAAATATAGAAGCAAAAAAACCGACGATTATAGCACCGTAAACACCAGCAATAGCCCCAGCTCCAGAAGCAACTCCAAATGCTAATGCTAGCGGCAATGCAACCACTGAAGCAGTTATTCCACCATAAAAATTACCTTTAAGATTTTTTAACATAGAAAATTTCTTTATTTACTCATTCAAGTTTCTAAACTTATTTTTTACTTCGTTTTTAGTTGAAGATGTTGATTGCGTGGTAAATGTTTAGCTCTTTATATTTTATTATTTGCAGTAGCGTCAATTAACCTCATCCCAATAAATCACTCGATCACTTCCTCGATAATAACCAAAGCTTAACCGAGCGTTGGTGGCATCAATGGTATTATCATTATCCCAATCAAATTGAAGCCAAGGTTGGTTTGTTAAATCAATGTTGATTAATACGCTTCCATAATTTGTTACGCCTGGTGGGCTAAACCAAAAACCATTTGATAAATCACTTAAACCGGATGTTAGAGTTTGTATTGTAGTTGGGTTGGTTATGGTGGTTTCTCCACTAGTTAATTGGTCGGTGTAGGATGTTAAGTCAAAACTAATTGCGGTATCTATATAGGTTGTACAGCTATCTTGATCGTTAGTAAGCCAATCATTACCATCAAAATATTCGCTGCTAACTCGCATTTCAAGATTAGCCACTTCAGGACCAAAGCTATCAATTAATCTTAAACGCCCTAGTCGTACTTCAAAAGCATTTGAACTAATTGCGCCTGTAACACTATCAGAATCGGTTGCAGATAAATCAAGTCTAAGATTAAAGGGGGCTAATGGTGTGGAAAATTGATAGTCTACCGTTGAGTCGATGTAGTTACTAACACCATTAATAAAGTTGATATTGTTAGGTAAAAAATTAACTCGACCCGTTGCGTTAATATTTGCAGTGGCATCAAATGCTTGTATGAATATATTGGCAGCGCTTAATTTAGCAAAAACACCCGCATAATTTAGTGTTGTGTTGAGGGCTAAATTTCGGGCTGTAATTGTGCCTTGCAGATCAAACATTTGACCATTTTTATTTAATCCGGCATTAATGCCATCAAAAAAACCACCGTAAGTGAAGTTGTTGCACTGTTCAGTAATAACCGGTGGACTGAGCAGAAAGTGATCGGGAATAAAGCGCCCAATGTTAATTCTTTCACCGCTGACATTTTCTCCACCATTGAGAAAGTTTAGCTGGCTAGCGTTGAGCTGTAATATGCCGACTTCGTTCCAGCTTTGACTGAAGGAATAGGTTGCAGCATTCGCTAAACCTGAATCTATAAAGCTGGAAAGAGAAAAATTATTGGTTGATAAGTTGCCATTCGAATTGGTTACTACTTGTGCTGTAGAGGTTAAATTAACAATACCACTGGCTTGTGAAATATTGGGTGTAATTCCATTGTCACTTAAATTACCGCCAGTGTCTGGAATGCCATCAGCGTTGGTATCAACAAATGGATCAGGAATTCCATCACCTGCTCCACCGTTATCAATATCATCACTGGCTTGCCATAAAACACTTCTTATAGTGATATTAAAAGGGGCTCCTGCTGTTCTGTAAACTGAGTCGTTGGCATCATCTGCATAAGGGTTGCCATCTACTTGAATATCAAAACCAAACGGACGTACCACAAATGGGATCATGCCTCCAATAAGTTCATCTAGGTTACCACTGGGAGGATCTCCAACATCAATTTCATCTTTGGCGTTAATACTAATTTGGCCAACATCATTGTATTGGCTTGTTAGGTTAGCGATGCCATTAGTAAAAGTGACATTTTGAGCAACGGACAGAGCTTCACTTTTTGCAATGGTTGAGCCATTGACTATGATTGATGTGCCACTGATATTGGTGGAATCATAATCGGACCAAAAATTAAGTGATTTTAATCCGGTATACTCTTCGATCACACCACATTCGGGTTGAGCTGGTGTTTGCCCAGCAGCAAATAAGCTTAAGTTAAAGGGTTTGCCAGCTACTTGGGTGGGTATTGGGTTGGGTGAAAAAACAAAGCCGAAAGGTCTAAAGATAATATCGCCCTCACTGTCATCATCTATTATTGCATTATCGGCAACTCGAATATTGGTGTTTTCTGCCACTGTATTTTCAAGGTAAAGCGTTACATTGCCAAGGTCATTATTGTCAAATTGATAACTTGCTGCTCCGTCATTATCGTTTGCTGTGTCTGTGAGTATGCCTAAAGCAGGGTCGGTGCTATTGTTGTTATTGTCAACTGTAAACCAATTACCATGATCGGTTATTAGACTTAACACAATCGCACCGGTGTAATCGGTCATGACTGAATTGTCGGCATTTTCTGCTTGAATGGTGATTGATTCACGTAAACAATTAATGCCAGAACCGTCGTGGCTAATTGAAAAGTGATCGGGACCACAGTTTCTTAATCCAGAGATGATGAGATTGTCGATTTCTATAAATTCATTTGAGCTTGAAAAACCATTTTCTATCCTTAATCTAATACGGTTATTATTTGATAAATATGGCGTTAGGTCGTAATTAAAATTATTGTTAACATCATTACTAAAAGCGGCGATTACATTATAAGTTGCACCGCCGTTACTTGAAATTGCAATGTCAAAGCGATCACCATTATCCAAAGTTCCTGAACTGTTTAAATCTAAACTGATAAAAGCAGAGAGGTAACCGTTTAAATTTAACTCTCTTTCTAAGCTAGGACGGCCTCCAGAATTAGGGCTATCATCCATTCTGAGTTGACCTCCTGTAATGAGTATATTGCCACTGGATGGCAAGTTGTCATCATCAACTTCTAACCAATCACTATCCCATGGTTGGCTACCGGTACTGTTGTTGTAAGTGATCGAATTAAAATTATCTTCAAAACTCTGAGAACAAATGCCAGTGGAGCTACAAGGTCGAGTTTCATTCATTATTTGATTAACTTCTGCGGCACTTAAGAAATTTTCATAAATCCTAACTTCGTCAATAAAACCATCAAAAAATCGGGAAGGTATATTGAGATCTTGCCCTATTTGTAACGGATCGTTATTTAAAAGTAATGTTCCGGTTCTTGAAGAGCGCGCTCTTTCAATGCCATCGATATAAATGACTTGTTCACCACTACGCCATGTGATTGTAATGTGATGCCATTGTCCTATGGTAAGTGGTGGACCTGTTGTTGTTAATGTTGCCCAGCGCCACCACCAAAAAATTTGACCGGATGAATTAATATGAAACTCATAGTTTTCATCTTTTGATAAAATAGATTTTAAACCAGATGAAGGAATTACATTGGTATTAATCCAAGTGCTAACGGTTAGGGTATTTGGAATATCTAAAAGAGAATCGGGGCTTGAGGTGTCGTCGTTTAATTGAATAAAGCTTACGGATCCATTAAATATTCCATAGCTACAAGTTCCCGGATCACCTGCAATAGCTGAGTTACTATTGCCGATTAATGCACTAAATGCGGTGAGGTGTAAGCCATTTCCAGAAGAGTCGACCACTTCATTATTAGAGCCATTCCAAAATAATTCATCAAACCGCCATTCACCAATTAATCCGGTGATAGCGTTAATATCGCGTTCGGTAATAACAATATCATCTACATGCCAGTAGTCCCAATCAATGCCATCAGCAAAGGTATATCGAAAGCGTAATTGAAAGTTGGCATGCAAAGCATCATTTGGGAGAGGGTAGCTGCGGTTGAATATTTCACCAGGCGTGCCATCACCGGGGAATATTTCAAGTTGAACCCAGTTATTAAGATTATTCAAATATTCAATGATCAGATTTTCATTAGTGTCTGGATCTTCACTGACAGCGCTATCTAGCCCTCGAATGATGGTTAAATCTAAATCAGCTTGCGGAATAGCGGTGTTAACCGTATTAGATGTAGCTATGACTGTGTCCCAACGAAGTCTAAGTGAAAGATTGGCGCTTGCTGTTGTTTGTTGACCTATGCTTGCATCACCACCGCCACTATTGTCGATAGTCCATTGAGATAGTCCCGATTCAAAATTTTCGGAAAACAGCACGTCGCCGGGCACGGCATTAATAGAAGTTGTGATAGAAGTAAAAATAAGAACAAAAATTACACGAATAAGGTATTTTTTTTGTAAATGATAACCGCAATTATCTAGAATTTTAGGCTTAAAAAAGAGCATCATTAAAAGAGTATAACCACGGCTGTTCTCTAAGCAAAGGCTTGTTTAGCATTGTCGATTTCTTCGGCTAGAGTATCAACTTCATGAACTTCAACCTGACTTGCTAAACCAAGCTTTGCAAAGGCTGGAACGGTTGAGGTGTCAAGATCAGGGTAGGGGTTGTTGTCTTCAGTAAAAGATTGAATTTTTGCAACGGTTACTACGTCCACATAATCTGCGGTAGCGCCACCATCACGGGTAAAATCAGTGCAACCGAGAGGAACATCAATAAGCTCCTCTGGGAATTCCCAAGCTTTCATAATTGCTCTACCCACTTTTCCATGTAATCGAGAGATGATTTTGTCGAGGACTTCTTCTTTTTCTAATATCTCAGGGTTTTCTTCGGCTAAGGTTAAAATAGGTAAAATACCAATTTCATGAACAAGCCCGGCTAAAGTCGCTTGCTCAGGTTTTAACTTGGTGAAATTGCTGGCTAATACATGGCTGATTGAAGCCACTTCTAAAGAATGCTCCCAAGATTGCCTTAAACGTTTATCTACAGAATCATGGGTGGCTTGAAACATTTGTTCCATAGCTAAACCGGTGGCTAAGTTTCTTACAAAATTAATTCCCATTCGTGTTATCGCTAATTGCAAGTTGTCTACGGCTACTGCACCGCGCATTAGCGGGCTATTAGCTACTTTAATAATTCTTGCTGCTAGCGCAACATCTTGGCTAATAACATTCGATAGCGAGCTTGAATTAACATCGGGATTACTGACCGCATCGCGAATTTTAAGTGCAACTTCGGGAAGTGTTGGTAAGGTTAAGCGATCATTTTTTATCGCATCAACTAATTCATTTAAAAAATCTTGCTCTAGGCTCATAATGCTGTTTTGTCCTTGAAGGGTCACAAATGAGACAACTAAATGACCTTAATTATTTAACTAGTTCAAGTATAGGACTATTTTTTAGATTCAACTGAAAAGTTTGCTCTTTATCCGCACGGTCTTTTAGCAAAGCAAGTATTAAAGTCTCTTGTGATTCATTTGTAGTGCCTAATGAGATTCTACAGATGATTTCTGCGACTTTTTTTTCTAACTGAACAATGCTGTCTTTTGGCTTAATGCTAAGGTCTTGAGGACAGCTAAATAGATGCATGTGTTGCTTTAATTTGCCCTTGTATTGCATGCGAGCGATAATTTCTTGACCTGTAAAACAACCTTTATTGAAGTCAACAGCATCTAGCTTTGGTAAATTTAAATCATGTGGCAGAAAAGCTTCTACCGTGTCGGGGCTTAACCAAGGAATGGCTTGATTTGCAAGGTGCCAATACCAAATAGAGTCTGATGGTTGAAGTGTGATTGATTGATGGCTTATTGATTGAATAGTTGTTGGTTGATTTAATCCAGATTGAGACTCAAAAGTCTTTTTATCTTTAATGAAAATGGAGAAATCAGTTAGATTAATTTTTATTAAAGACGTATTAACGTCTAAATCTTCAGATGTTAAATGATTGGTTGCAAAAAGCTGTTGCAAAGCACTTTCAGCTTGAATGGTTACTTTAAAGAAAACCGCATATTTTTTTAAATGAGTGATTGTTGATTGGCTAATATCATCAGGTAAGATAATACGAAACCCCGCATCAATACGATAGATATAAAAGAGTGAAACCACTCGACCCTTGTGGTTACAAACCGCCGCTAATCCAGCTTGTTGTTGATTGATTTTAAACGCATTGATTGAGAGTTGTCCTTGTAAAAACTTTTCACTATCAGTGCCGATAATATCAAAATAAGTCCAGCTGGAGAGTTCGCAGGTTAACGGTTTCATTTTTTAAAGTACGCATATTGAAAAATATAATAAAGCGTAGTTTAGAGCTGTTCCCCTGCCGATACAATGACTAAATCCGCAGGGCATAATTTTTTAGGTGATTAGTTAGCCCAACTAAAGTTTAAGTTAATACCACCTTCAATGTCGCTATCGGGATAATGGCGATAAGCAATAGAGAAATTGAAACTACCATCATTCACAAAAGTTAAGCGAGGTTCAACATATAATCCGCCGTCAAGATTAACATCTTCAGACGGACAATCAGTACAGTTAGCAATACCTCTATTTGCCCATAAAAGGTCAATCCCGCCCATAAGATCAAATTTAGAACTTTCGCCCATTGGCAAGCTGTAACCTAATTCACCATAAAAACCAAAAGCATCGACTGAAGATGATGAACTATATTGACTCCCAAAATTGTTCTCAACCGTGACGTTGAAAGAGTCATTATCTTTCAATAATAAACCACTCAAACCAAATCCGTAAGCTAAATGACTTTGCTGTGCTTCCCAGCCGAATTTTAAAAATGTGCCACTATCTCCTATACCTTCTTGAGCTGAATTATCTGAATCTAAATTAAAGTGTCCAATTGAAAACGCAAAACCTGAAGAATTATTTAAACTGTTGGATTCTTCT
>CAYZBK010000079.1:0-8088 GCA_964476655.1 uncultured Kangiella sp.
GTTAAAATTAGTGTCAATGTGTGTTTTGGTTTTTGAAATTAACTCTAAAACATCTTCACCATCAATCACCACACCAAATACAGCATAACCCCAAGTTTTTCCGGGGTCTAGATTCTCATTATCTGACAAATTAAAATAAAACTGCCGCCCTGCTGAGTGAGGTTTTTCTTCTCTTGCCATAGCAATGGTAAACATTTTATTCTTTAAGCCATTGCCAGACTCATTGTATATTAGGCTTTCAACTTTTCTTTCCTTAAAATACTGATCATAACCGCCACCTTGCACCACAAATTCGTCAATAACCCGATGAAAAATCGTGCCATCATAAGAGCCATTTGTAACATAATAAATAAAATTATTACTGCTGATTGGCGCTTTAATTCGATCTAGCTCCACTCTTATTTTTCCAGCCGAGGTTTGCAATTCAATCACTGGGAATAAATTGTCTGGTTGTATCAACGCACCCAAATTTTTATATTCATCATTTTTGACTTGATGGGCTTGGGGTCTATCAACTTTAGTTTGATGGCCAAATACGGTATTTGATACCGTCAATTGAATAAATACCGATGCTATAAATAGTAACCGTTGGATCTTCATATTTAAAACTCTTTATGCTGCTTTATAAGCCTATCGCTTTTTTAATAATAATATCTTTTGCCGAACTAAATCGGTTTAATCCAGACATGGTAAAATTTCTCAATAAAGTAATGGGCAGACTTTGATTTGCAAATATATGTTTAAAAGCACTCATCGCATTTTGCATGATTAAATTTTTAGTTTTTCGTTCGCGTTCATACGATCTTAAATTTTGTAATAAGCTAAAATCTCGCTTTGCATCAATCAGTTTAATAATCAATGTCGATAAATTGTCGACATCCTGAAAACCAAGGTTAACCCCTTGCCCTGCTAAAGGATGAATCGTGTGCGCGGCATCACCCACCAGTGCAGCCCGCTTGCTAAGATAACTCTGCGCATGCCTTTTAACCAATGGAAAAGCAAAATGCTGAGAAATTGGTGCCACATTACCCAATCGTGACTCAAACGCATATTGAAGTTTTAGGGCAAAATCTTTCGAATTTAAGCTAGCGAGTGCATCCCCTTTATCTTGATCAATAGACCATACAACGGAGCAACAATGTTCGTCTGGTAATGGCAAAAAAGCAACGGGTCCCGTTGCTGTAAAACGTTGCCACGCGGTGTGTTGATGAGAGTGCTCGGTTTTTACATTCATCACATAAGCAATTTGTTGATAATCTGTTTCATTTGATTGAATTGATAGTTTTTTTCTCAAATTAGAATGCGCACCATCTGCACCAATAATTAATTGGCAAATAGCGCTAGAACCATCACTTAAAACAATTGAAACGGCTTCATCATTTATTTCAACATCTTCTAATCCCACACCAAAATAACAATGAATATTGTCAGCGTTGTTTATTCTTTTTAATAATGCCGCTTGTAATACTCTATTCTCTACAATGACACCTAAATCCGCTTGTGCAATAGCTGCGGCGTCAAATTCGATTTTGCCGGTACCATCGCCATCCCACACGTTCATTTTTTGATAATGAGCTAACCGTTGTTGAGGTATATTTTGCCATACATTATGTTGTTTTAAAAAATCACGATTAACAGGGCTTATCGCGCTCACCCTTACATCAAACTCTTTCATTTCTACTTTTTGGTTCAACAACCAATGATCATTTAAAGACTGATTTAAATCTTGTTTTTCAATCAATAATATATTGAGTTCAGTTTCTGCTAATGAGGCCGCCATTGCCAGACCAACCATTCCACCACCTACAATACATATGTCGTAATTTGTCATCATTTAAGTTCTATTTCCGAGTCAGTTTTAATCAATCATATTAGCTATTTTAATCATAAGTAATTTGAGGTTAAGTACTTACAAGCTAAGTTAATGATTAATTTTAATACCGCGAGTTAAATTAGCAGAGTGTCCATTAAAACCCATAGCCATTGATGCAACCTTTTGTTTTAAAAAAGGGATCTTATCCAAGAGACATAAGCCCTTATCTCTTGCCAAAGTCAGTAGAAAAAAATCATAACTAAATAATTTTACTAAGGAGTCCGTTGCGCCAATTGTAAGTTTCCAATCGGCTTGTCTTTGTTGCAAATATTCCGCTAAAAAACTGACCTGTCCATAATCTAAATTATGACTGTGTGTTTTTGCTTTAACAATTGCATCAACTAAAGCTGCTATATCTCTCAAACCTAAATTAAACCCTTGCCCAGCTATAGGGTGTAACGTGTGAGCGGCATTTCCTAATAATAAAACCCGTTGTTTAAATGGCTGATGACAAGTATGTAACGCTAAAGGATATTCGCAGCGCTGACCCACTTTTGTGATTTGTCCCAACCGGTAACCAAAAGCTAATTGTAATTGTTGAATAAATTCGTCATCAGAATAATTCATGACATTGTCGATATTTTCTTCGTTTTGACACCAAACCAGGGACATACTTTTTCTTTTTAATGGCAATAGTGCCAGCGGACCTTGTTGAGTAAAACGTTCAAAAGCACGATTGTTATGCGCTTTTTCAGTGGTTATATTTGCTATAACCGCATGCTGACGGTAACTATTTCTTGTGGTTTCAATAGACGACATTTTAGCGACTGATGAATAGGTGCCATCTGCGGCTAATAACAATTTTGCACTCAGTAAATGCTGTTTTTTCTGATTATCAATAAGTATTATTTCAATCGGATCACCCAACTCTTCACTGGACTTTATCGCTGAAATTTTTGCTGGGCAAAAAAGCGTTATATTTTTAATTGAACGGATCGACTGCCACAAAATAGGCCCTGTTTGATCAAGAGGGATCACTTGCCCTAATGCATCGACCTTGCAATCTTTTGCATTTATACGTGTAAAACCAAAATTACCCTGATCCGAAATGTGAATGTCGGTAATAGGGGAAGCAAGAGGCTGAATTTGATCCCACAGATTAAGACTTTTATAAATGGCTACTGATGCAGCTGACAAGGCGACAGCACGTTGATCATAACTCGGACTAATATCTAACGTTGGTTCAATCGGTTCTACCAGAGCAATATTCATCTCCAGTTGCGCCAATGCCAATGCCGCTGTCGCGCCAACCATTCCACCGCCAGCTATAATAATATCAAATTCTTTCATGTTTAAATATTACTTAAATATACCCTACTTTGATTATAAAGTTTACGTTGAGGATCTGTTTACAAAAAATATTTATTGAGCCATTAATTTTTCTATTGCCGCAACTTCTTTTACCGCACTTTTTGATAAAACCTCATGCCCTTTTGGTGTTACCAAAACATCATCCTCAATACGAACACCAATGCCCCACCACTTTTTATTTAAACCTTTTGTTTTAGGAGCAAAATATAAACCCGGCTCAACCGTTAGCACCATGCCCGGTTCTAAAATTCTTGGCTCTTTATCAATGTTGTAATCACCAACATCATGCACATCTAAACCTATCCAATGCCCTGTTTTATGCATATAGAAAGTTTTATAACTTTGATCTTCAATTAATTGTTCAAGATCGCCTTGCAATATCCCCATATCAATCAAACCTTGTGTCAAAATTCTTACTGCACAATCATGAGGTGCAGTCCAAGCATTACCTGGTTTAACTTGTTTAATCGCTTTTTTGTTAGCTTCAAGAACACATTGATAAACTTGTTTTTGCTCTTCATTAAAAACACCGTTAATAGGAAACGTTCGGGTGATATCTGCGGCATAACCTTCTAATTCTGCACCAGCATCAATTAATAACAAATCGCCATCAATTAAAGGTGCATTATTTTCTACGTAATGCAAAATACAGGCGTTTTCACCACCTGCAACAATGGCATTATAGGCTTCGTGTCTAGCGCCTTGAGAGGAAAATTGATATTTAATTTCTGCTTCTATTGATAACTCATTTAACTCAGGACGGCATTTCTTCATTGCTTCATTATGTCCTACTGCTGAAAGTTCAGCCACCTGCCGCATAACTTCGATTTCTGCTTTGCTTTTATATAACCTCATATCATGTAATACATGGCTTAAATCAATTAATTCCCCAGGAGGGTGCGCACCTTGTCTTACTTGCTTTTTTAGGTGATTAATCCAACTCATGATTTGATTATCAAATTCAGTATGATTACCATATTCATAATAAATACGGTCACGCCCTTCCATTAAACCAGGCAAGATCTCATCAATATCTTCAATCGGAAACGCATCATCACAATTAAAATATTTTTTTGCCCCAATTTGCCCATATCGTCTGCCATGCCAGGTTTCCATTTCTTTATTCTTTTCACGACAAAAAATAATGTATTCCCCTTGAATGCGACCGGGCAAAAGCACTATAACGGACTGAGGTTCTGGAAATCCTGATAAATAGTGAAAATCACTATGTTGTCTAAAATGAAATTCTGTATCGCGGCTTCTTATTTGTTCAGAAGCAGAAGCGATAATAGCAATAGAATTACCGCCCATAAACTTCATCAATTGACGTCTTCGTCGACTAAATTCAGCATTTTTTATCATCATATAATTCTCATTATAAGTACTAAAACCAATCTATTTAATGACAAGTATCACTGTCGCCCATAGAAGCAACGTCTAATTGTTGGTTTTTCACCACTAATTCTAAATAAATAACTTTCACTGCAACTTTAATATGTTCAATTAACATCTCCACATCTAATTGCGATTCTTCACTTTCATCGGCAGAAACTTCGCACTGCGCAATTTTACTAATATCTTGTAAAGATTCAGCCACTTCAGGACTATTAATCAATTTATCTGCTTGTTGTAAGCCAAAGCCTAACAAAAAGCCTTGGCTCCACAATACAATCGCCTCAAGCCGATCAATAACGGGGTAACTATCGTCTGGCAATAATATTGGCGCTAATACATCCTCTTCTATAAACACTTTTCCAGTTTTATTAAAAATATCTTGTGCCGCTTTTAAAGCTTCAGCCGACAATGCTCGCCCTTCATTAACAATTTCTAATAGCGTCGATTTCCATTGCTGATCAGCCAACTTTAAACCTGCTGAAAACATTCCAGCAAGAACACCTTGAAATTCTGAAGCGCTAATTTCGCAGTCACTTTCTGCTAACACATCTTCAAAATTTTGGTAAAGCGATCCGTCATTTTCTGAAAAATCATTCATTTTTATCACTCAAATAGTCAAAATAGGTTAAATAATGGCATTTTTGCGCATTATACCATTGACCATTGACTGGATGCGCCTTATATTAAAATCACACTAAAAAACAATAGTTTGCCATGACAACCTCAAATCTTTCGCAACTTGAAGGCAGCGTTTCAAAGCTTTTAGATTCCTTTGAATCGTTACAATCAGAAAATAAACAATTGCGGCTCGATCGTCAAAACTTACTCGACAAAAATAAGCTGGCTAGTAGCAAAATTGAAGCGATGATCGAAAAACTTAAGGAAATTAGTTAATGGCTGAAAATAAACCCGTTAATGTTCATATTATGGGCAATGAATATCATGTTGCCAGCCCTGAAGATGAAATTCCTAAACTACAAGAAGCCGCTCAAGCTCTTGATAAACGCATGCGTGAAATCAAAGAAAGCGGTCGTATTATGGGTTTAGAAAGGGTTGCGGTAATGGCTGCACTAAATTTATCTTATGAATTATTGCACGGTGAACCAACAAACCTTACTAAAAAGAATGAAACTGAAAAGCGTATTCAAGATCTTCAACAAAAAGTTGAAACGGCGCTAGCATCAACCGCCCAATCAGAGTTAATATAACACCCTGCCTGCCTTGTTCGTCAAGCTGTTGTAACCCATGAGCCGATAATCTCATCACAGGGTATTCTTGTTGATTTTTGGTGTGCATGTCCAAACAAGTTAATCTTGGATTGGAAAGCCTAAATAAAATTACGGAACTCCCACCTGAACCTTCGGGTTCTTGGGTGAGTCCAGCAAACGGCAAGGTGGGTAGACCATTAACTAATCTCACATTAAGTGAGTAGCTACATAGCGTTTAATTTATATGTCTAATAATCAATTAATAAAAGCCGAGATTAGACAAACCGTTCGATCTAAAAGAAACTCGCTAACAGATCCTGAAAAAAATTTAGCGGAGCAACAATTATTAAAGCAGTTAATCCAACATAACTTATTGCGCAATCATCAGCATATTGCTTGTTTTCTTTCTTTTGATGGTGAAATTTCTACTCAAAAGATTATTCCTGAACTTCTCAAACAACAAAAAATTTGCTACTTACCAAAACTAAAACCTTTCGCACCCAACCGACTCTGGTTTATGCCTTATACCGATCATACGAAAATGATCAATAACCGTTATGGTATTGCAGAAGTTGATCGAGGAGTTAATCATGCGATAGCCGTATCAAAACTCGATTTAGTATTACTACCGTTAGTAGCATTTGATCAACACGGAAACCGCTTAGGTATGGGAGGCGGTTATTACGACGCAACTTTTGCTCATTTAAAAACCAAACAAAACCGTCCAAAGTTTATTGGCTTAGCTTATGAAGCTCAAAAAAGGGAAGATTTACCCAGCGACTCTTGGGATTTACCACTTGATGGAGTCTGTACAGAAAAAGCTTTTTATTCATTTTAGCATGATTAAAAAACCAAATAGCCAGACATAAAAAAACCTTCTTATTAAGAAGGTTTTAGAATAGACCGATTGATCTGACCGTACTGGTTATTTACTTCTTGCTAAATGCGTTTCTGTTTGTACATCAGCAGCATTTACGCCACTTAAACTCGAAAAAATCATACCAAGACCTAATAACGCAGCCAATATAACCAGTATATCTGGTTTACGTTTCATTTTGGTTCTCCAATTTCACACTTTTAAAAAGTGTTATTTGTTATTATTAGCTGGAGTCCGTAGCCATTAATTGACTTCCTTGACCCTACCAATTAAAGCGTTCTAATTTAATAGGGGCAACAACCTTACTCCCCTTTTACAAAGGTATCAAGCACATTAAGTCAAAAAATTAACGTCTTTTGCTACCAATCACATAATAATGACACTACCGGTTTTGCAATATCTTCAATCATTAATGATTTATTGTTAGAGTTTTAGCTAAACGTGAATTATGAATAAATTCATGTTTTAATAGCCCTATTCAAATACCAATGACTTTTAACTATTATGGATCAACAACTCGCTCTTAAAATTGAAGCTGCAAAAGCAGCTATTAAATACATTCAAGATGATGAAATTATTGGCATTGGCACTGGTTCAACAGTCAATTGTTTTATCGATCTATTAGCTGAGCACAAGCACCGAATTAAAGCGGCTGTTTCAAGCTCCATAGCCTCCACTCAAAAGTTAGAAGCGCTAGGCATTGAAGTGATTGATTTAAATGATGCCGCAGAAATCCCAGTATATATTGATGGTGCCGATGAATCTAACTATCAGTTACAACTCATTAAAGGCGGAGGTGGCGCTCTAAGCCGTGAAAAAATTATAGCTGCCGTTGCTGACAAATTTGTTTGCATTGCCGATGAGTCAAAATATGTAGAAACCTTAGGTCGTTTCCCTTTACCAATCGAAGTACTGCCAATGGCTCGTAGCTTTGTCGCTCGAGAACTAGTAAAGCTCGGTGGAGACCCCGTTTATCGTCATGGTTTTATTACCGACAATGGGAACATCATTTTAGACCTTCACAATTTAGAAATTTCTCAAGCCAAAATTTTAGAATCGCAAATTAATCAAATAACGGGTGTAGTAACTAATGGTCTTTTTGCTCAACGCGCTGCCGATCATTTGATTCTTGCAACAGCTTCAGGCATTAAAGAGTATTGATACTTTATTGGCGATGAATTCTTTTAATCGATGGAGATCTTTGAGGACTGTTGCGGTAAATTTTAATTTCATATTTGAGGGGCGCTCTTTTCTTTATCGCTGCCCCAACATTTAAAGACAACATTTACAGACACTCACTATATTGCTCAGGCTCTGACTCGCCTTGTGATAATGACATCAAAAATATCGTGCTTTATGATTACCAAGTCAGTTGTGCGGTGAATTATTTAGAAGGCTTCGATGGTTATTTACAAGCCGATGGT
>CAYZBK010000080.1:0-7627 GCA_964476655.1 uncultured Kangiella sp.
GTGAAAAAAACGCCATTAAAAAGACAAGGCGGGTGCTTGATGCCTTTGCTGATAGAATTGGCGATAATACTTGGCAAACCGTGATTACTAGTGATGGATTAGTGGCGGTTAAAAAGTTGTTACGGAAAACGGCGAGTAAAAATACGGCTGTGAGTTGTTTTTGGATTAGAAGCCGAAGTAGAAGTGAGTTAGTTTGGGTGGTAGGGAATAAGGATAAGTTTAATACTGAGGGTGTGGTGCCGGTGAATAGTACTAGGAAAAATCTTTTGAATAGTGAAATTGAAAACGATTGGAAATACTTACCACTTATTAAATCATTAACAGCAATATCGGCTTTATTGCATGATTGGGGTAAAGCGTCTAAATTATTTCAGGAGAAATTAAGCCCTAATAGTAAAAATAAATTTAAAGGTGATCCAATTCGCCATGAATGGATTTCTGTTCTACTGCTAAATGTGTTTGTGAGTAATAAAGATGATAAATTATGGTTAAGTGAATTGGTCAGTGGCGATATTTCAGAGCAGGGGCTTAAAACTGTTGTTAAAAAAGATAATCAGACCCCGTTAGATAAACTCCCTAATGCCGCTAAACTAGTGGCTTGGTTAATTGTTTCGCATCACCGTTTGCCCTTTATAAAGTCCGATTGGCGTGATGAACATAAACCTGATATATCATCAATGTTAAAATGCATTACACAAGAGTGGGGTTATCAAAATAAGCAAGATCCACAAGAGTACCAAAAACGGGTAAGCCGTTGTTTTGAGTTCCCCAATGGCTTATTAACCCAGTCAAGTGAGTGGATAAAACAGATTAAACGCTGGTCAAATAGCTTGCTCAATCAATTGCCGTTAATAGAGTCAGCAATGCAAGACGGTAGCTATCGTTTAATATTACATCATGCACGTTTGTGTTTAATGCTCGGAGATCACTTTTATTCATCACAAGATGCCGCAAAACATTGGCAGAATAGCACTGGATTATTTGCTAATACAGACAGAGAAACGGGTGATTTTAAACAAAAGCTAGATGAGCATTTAGTCGGTGTGGCAAAAAGCGCATTAAACACCGCTCACCTATTACCTGCTTTTGAAAAAGAGCCACCTGTTGCCACTGATCTGCAAGTATTAAGGGCGGCAAGTCCAAGCGATTTTAAATGGCAAGACAAAGCGGTAACTCAAATAGTTGACTGGAAAAAACAACAAGATAAAAAAAAGGTCGGTTTTTTTGCCGTTAATATGGCAAGTACAGGCTGCGGTAAAACCTTTGCTAATGCCAAAGTGATGCGGGCATTATCAATAGATAGCAAAAGTTTACGTTATATTTTAGCGCTAGGGCTACGAACATTAACCCTGCAAACGGGTGATGAATATCGCGACCGCATTAAACTTAAAAAAGAAGATTTAGCGGTATTGATTGGCTCAAGAGCCGTTGCTGAGCTTCATAATCAACAGGTTCTCGAAGAAAATAAAATAACCGAAGAAACCTTAGGCTCAGAGTCGAAAGAAAGCTTATTAGATGAGTTTATAGATTATGACTGTGAGCTGCCAGAAGATGGCATGAGTACCGTATTAACCTGTAATCGAGATAAGCAGTTCCTTTATGCGCCCGTTTTAGTGTGTACCATTGATCACATCATGGCGGCAACGGAAACCAAACGTGGAGGGCGTTATATTTTGCCTAGCTTACGTTTAATGTCATCTGATTTAGTGATTGATGAAATAGATGATTTTACTGGCGATGACTTAATTGCCATTGGCAGGCTTATTCACTTAGCAGGCATGTTAGGGTGCAAAGTGATGATATCATCAGCAACAATCCCACCTGATTTAGCCAAAGGTTATTTTAATGCCTACAAAAAAGGTTGGCAGTTGTTTAGCCAAAGCCGTGATGAAGCTAAAACTGAGATTGGCTGTGCTTGGATTGATGAGTTTCGTACAGATGTTCACTCAATAAAAGTAACCAATAGTGATAACGCCATTGAGCAATATCATCAACAGCATAATAATTTTATTGAGAAACGAGTTGCTAAGTTAGTCAAGCAACCTGCCAAACGAAAAGCTGATATTGTTAGCTGCCCATTGCAACAAGAAACTGCTAACGCAGATAATGATGAAAACAAAGCAGAGCATTATTTTTCAGTTGTCCAACAAGCTATTTTAAACAAACACCAGCAACATCATAGTATTGACCATAAAACACAATTAAAAGTCTCATTTGGGGTGGTGCGAGTAGCGAATATTCCGCCTTGTATTGCATTAACAAAATTCCTATTACAGGCAAGTTACCCTGACAACACCCAAGTGAGAGTCATGCCTTATCACAGCCAGCAAGTATTGTTGCTGCGCCACGAGCAAGAAAAACACCTTGATGCCGTATTAAAGCGAAAAGAAGAGAGTGGGGAGCAACAACAAGCTTTTTCAGATCCTGTCATTCGCCTGCATTTAGATCAGTGCAGTCAAGAAAAGGAGTCTGTTGGGCACATTATCTTTATTTTAGTGGCAACCCCAGTTGAAGAGGTAGGGCGTGATCATGACTTTGATTGGGCGATTGTTGAGCCGTCCTCTTATCGCTCTATTGTGCAGCTTGCCGGGCGAGTGCGCCGTCACCGTACAACATCGGTTGAACAGACAAATATCGGCGTAATGCAATACAACCTTAAAGCTTTTAAAAGTAATGATAAAGAAGGTAAAAAATATTTTACTCACCCTGGTTATGAAATTAATGAACCACTACCTTTCCATGATTTAATGAAATTAACTAATGAAAAGCAGCTATCTGAAAATTTGAATGCGATCCCTAGAATTCAAAAATTACCCGCATCAGAAAAACAATATTTAGCAGCACTTGAGCATAAGGTCACCAAAAATACCTTAGCAAATTTTAGTGGTATAGGTGTTAATACTTTACAAGGCTATTTAACCGAGAACTGGTATTTAACCGCATTACCACAAGTACTTACGCCGTTTAGAAAAAGTGAGCCAAGTATTAATTTGTTCCTTTTTTATAACGCAGATAAAGACAGTTGTTATTTCACTGAAAAAGATGAAAAAGGCAAGCCGCTAGTTGATGAAAACAATCAAGCGATTAACCGTGAGGGCATACTCAATATAAATAGAATGAAATTATCAATACAAGAGCAAGAGAACTTATGGCTAGCGCGTGATTATCAAAGCTTATTAAAACAATACATGAGTGAGCCTTGGTTAAGCACATTAAAGCGTGTATCACTACGTTATGGTGAAATTAACTTTGTAGAGCGTGAAAATACAGAATATGAATATAACGATCAGTTTGGGCTGGTTAGATGTAAAAATAATGGAGGTGAAAAATGCTAGATCCTGCAATACAAGAATTTTTATTTGAAAGAATAAATAAACGGATTGAATTTAAGTTAAAGGAAACTTTAAAAAAGAATGGTGTACTAAAAGATGAAGATAAATTCCGTATAGAAACAGAAGCTAAAGAGGAATATGGTTTAAATAAATGGCTTTTATTTTGTGCTAAAAATGCTCACAGTATTTCAATGACGACCCATCCTTGTAAGTTTAGTCATCCTGATGCTAAAACTAGCTCAATATACTTTGAAAGGAAAGTTGATAATCAAGGATTTGTTCATTCTGGATATTCTAATGAGGCAGATGTTATTTTTTCAACAGCAGCATATATGCCAATTTATTCCTTTCTTAAATTAGTGTTGGCTGATGGCTTTGATATTTTAGATCATTTAGTAAATGATTCTGATGTTGTGAGACAACAATTTAGCGTTGTTGATGACTATGATCTTTTAAGATTGAAATTATTAAAAGTAATTTCTGATGATAGTGATGCAATTACAAGTGAAAAGGTAAAACAAGTTTATTTTCCAGTTGAAGGGGGGTATCACTTATTATCAATAGTATCTTCTTCTGTAATTATGTTTGATTTTAAGAAAAGAATAAAAAAAATAAACTCGTATGAAGAAAATAAATTAGCTATAGAGGCGAAAAAGAGTAATGCATTTTTTGAAGGTGGTTATAGGAGTCTTTTTGAATTAACTATACAGGGACATGTTAAATCGAACCCTCAATGTATTAGTCAATTAAATAAAGATAATTTTGGTGAAAGTTATCTTTTGAAATCCACACCACCAAGTATAAAAAAACGTAATACTCACTTTCCAAGCAATGATTTTTTTATTGAATCGTTTAAAAAATATGATTACAGCGATCAATTTAAAGCCTTGCATAAACTGTTTTTAGCCGATCATAACAATATTAACATTCGTAATGCTCGAGATCGCTATCTGCAAGATATTATCGACCTATTAATAGAAAAAATGTGGGCGGTTCGTGTGGTATCGCAAGCGCAATTCCATCAAGCGTCTTCCTCTTTGTCTAACCATCAAAAAATTTGGTTACACAGTGACTTTGCAAAGCAACGAGAAGAGTCTGAGCAATGGCTAGATAAATTAGTCGCAGAAATATCTCGCTGGTTAAGTCGCAGTTATGAAAAAGCGCTGGCTAAAAAAGCCATTAAACTCGGTGCAGAAGAATTACAGTTATTTGCAAAAGTTGTTGAACAAAATAGGGAGTCGTTACGATGAGCAATTTAAAACGATTATTATTATTGCCACATATCAAAGTGCATAACGCCAATGCTTTATCTAGCCCTTTTACCATAGGTTTTCCAGCGATGACTGCATGGCTTGGCGCTGTTCATGCATTGCAACGAAAGCTCAATGAACATGGCTTTAGCGAACTTAAATTTAATGCCACTGCCGTGATTAATCACCATTGTGATTTACAAACGCATAAAGGTCTAGGTGATAATGTTCATTCTATTGTAATTGCAAAACGCCCGTCCTTTACTAAAAAAGAGCTTGTAAAGTTTAACGCGGGTAAAGCTCCAACATTTATCGAAGAGGCACGCTGTCATTTAGAGGTGTCATTAGTGATTGAATACACGGGCATTGAAAAAGACGATGAAACCTTAGTACAAGAAAAAGTCAGTCACTTGCTTAACAGTAAAATGAAAATGGCTGGTGGCGATATTTTAACCTTTAAAACACCTGAATTTTTCAAGGTAGAATCGGGTAGTGACAAAGACATTCGCACATTAACCCGAAAATTAATGCCTGGCTATGCATTGATTGAACGCCGCGATTTAATGGCTGAAGCAATGGCACAAGGTCAAGATGCAATAGATGCGTTATTGGATTATTTAACGATTCATCATTCTTGCAAACAGAATAAAGATGAAGATGTGAAATGGTCAAGCAGCCGTAAAACAAAAGGCTGGATTATACCTATTGCCACAGGCTTTCATGGCTTAACTGAACTAGGTGAAGCTAAAAATCAACGCGACCCTGAAATACCTCACCGCTTTGCTGAGAGCGTGGTAACCCTTGGGGAATTTAAAATGCCACACAAATTAGCATCCATAGATGAAATATTGTGGAGTTACCAGTTTGAGCAAGATAACAACCTATACCTATGTACACAAAACCAACCACAACAACTTAATAATGCTGAAGACACTTTGGCAAACCTATTTACCAATATATAAACGAAAAGGAAGAATAATCATGGCTAAAAATCAAGACACCGCATCAGTATTGGCATTTGAGAAAAAATTAGTACCATCAGATGGTTATATGTATGGCACACAATGGAGTGATCGTAGTAATCAAACTCCATTGCATCTAATTGAAAAATCAGTGCGCGGTACTATTTCAAATCGCTTAAAAGCAGCAATAAAAAATGATCCTGTAAAATTAAATGCTGAAGTAGAAAAAGCAAATCTGCAAACCGTTGATAGTTGTGCGCTTGCACCCGAGCAAGACACCTTAAAATTACAATTTACCTTAAAAGTATTGGGCGGTGTAGCTCAGCCATCGGCTTGTAATAATGTTTTATTTAAACAAAGTTATAGTAGTGCTGTGCGTGATTATATTGGTACGCATGGCTTTAAAGAGTTAGGTAAGCGTTATGCGCTTAACATTGCTAACGCACGCTTTTTATGGCGTAACCGCGTTGGAGCTGAAAATATTGAAGTGCAGGTTAATGCACTCAATAAAGACTCACAGCAACAGTGGACTTTTGATGCGACAAACTTTAGCCGCAAAGATTTTAATTGTGATGATACTGCAGTTATTGAACTGGGTGAACGTATTGCTAAAACCCTTGCCAGTGAAGATGGTTTCTTAATGTTAGAAATCAATTGTTTTGTACAAGTAGGTAAAGCACAAGATGTTTACCCAAGTGAAGAGCTGGTACTTGATAAAGGCAATAGTAAAACTAAAAAAAGTAAGATTCTTTATTCAGTAAAAGATATTGCTGCAATGCACTCGCAAAAATTAGGTAATGCGCTACGTAGTATTGATACTTGGTATCCAGAGTTTGATGATGCAGAAAAAACAGCAGGACCAATAGCAATAGAACCTTATGGTGCAGTCACCAATTTAGGTAAAGCTTATCGCACACCGAAAGATAAACAGGACTTTTACACATTTTTTGATAAATGGGCGCGTGGTGCAAAGTTAGAACGTGTTGAAGATGAGCATTATGTAATGGCAATCCTCGTACGTGGTGGCGTATTTGGCGAAAGTGATAAATAAATCCACTTACTCTAATTAAAACAAGGAGGACAAATGAAATATTATCTCGACATCACTTTACTAACCGATACCGACATTACCTTAGGTTTTATCTGGTTTAAGGTGTATCAGCAAGTACATATTGCCCTTGCTGAAAATAAAATCGCACAAAATAGTTCGGCAATTGCTTTAGCCTTTCCTCAATGTCTTTTTACTTCAGGTAAAGAAGGTGATTTTCCCTTGGGTAATAAGTTGCGTATATTTGCAATGACACAAGAACAGCTAGATAAATTAGCTATTGATCATTGGCTTAAACGACTGAGTGATCACGTGCATATTACATCAGTAAAGTCTGTACCAGATAATGTTAGTAAGTTTGTTTGTGTAAAACGCAAACAATTTAAAACTAACTTGTCACGATTAGCAAGGCGTAGAGCAAAACGAAAAGGAGAGAGCTTCGAGCAAGCCCTACAACACTTTGCTAGCTTTAATGATGAACAAACTAAATTGCCATTTATTAATGCCCATAGTTTGGAAACTAAGCAACAGTTCAAACTCTTTATTGAACAAATAAAAGTAAATGAATCTATCGATGGTGAATTTAATTGTTATGGTTTTAGTAAAGAGCAAGCCACAGTCCCATGGTTTTAACAAAAAAACTTACTTAAATCTGTTAATGCAACGGATTTAAGTAAGCTATAAATTTATTTTAGAAATAAAACAAAGAACCAATTTATGGAAAATTCAAATAACTCCCAAATACTGATTTACCAGTCATCTGAGGGTAAAGTCAAAGTTGATGTGCATCTTGATGATGAAACGGTATGGTTAAACCAAGAGCAGATGGCCAATTTATTCTCTAAAGGTCGAAGTACCATTACAGAGCATATTGGTCACCTTTTTCAGGAAGGCGAACTGAATGAAAATGTGGTTTGTCGGAATTTCCGACAGACCACTCTACATGGTGCAGTTAAAGGAAAAACACAATCTAAAGAGGTTAAATACTACAATCTGGATGTCATTATCTCGGTCGGTTATCGGGTTAAATCCAAG
>CAYZBK010000081.1:0-7607 GCA_964476655.1 uncultured Kangiella sp.
GGGGGGCAGGGTTTGGAAAATTCATTAATACTTTACTAAATTCTATTTTTTAGTTTGCTTCTGTTGCTTAATTTTATTTTGTTCTAGTATCTTCTGCCATTGCTCAGCAGAAAACCGTATTGTTTTTACATATTTTCCACCAACACGTGTTGCAAAAGGGGCAATAGAGTCAAGTTCAGATTGACGGGCTTGCTGCATAAAAATATCATTAAACAGCTCAAGTTCATCTTGTTCTAAATTGTTTTGTTGCAAGTTATTATTAATTGTCTCATCAGAAGTTGCCGCTAACGAGTTAGATAAAACGTCCTCTGATTGAACAAAACTTTCTTGATTTGAAGGAAACTCACCACTGACTTGAAGAGTTTGTATAGAGAAAAAGGTCGCTACCGCAACAGATGCCGCAATCGCAAATCCGCTACTAAATTTTGCGGCTTTAAAATAACGCTTAGTCGTTGATGGACGAGGCGCTGCTAAAATGGCAGGTTCATCGGCAATTTTATCATGAATGCTTTGGCAAAAATCAATACTCGCATTCGCGGAATATTCCCCTTTAAGAACAGTACTAACCGTCTGATAACGATAATAATGCGCCTTCATCTCAGGTTCTTTAAACAAAATCTCAAGATCATCTGATGAACATTGCTCATCAATTAGATCAGATAATGATGCTGTTATTTTTGACATACTGAATTTAACTCCAAAATCGTTTAATTAGAACAATTCTTATGTTTAACAATTCATCTATTTTCAGATTAAAATTCATACACTTAACACGAGCTGTACAATAACTGAATAGAACTTCAGTGCTTATATGACACAACATTTAACGAATAGTTCATAATTTGTTAAATGTTTTTAAATTACTTTTAACTTGTTGATAACCAACATTATTATAAAAAGTGAAAGTCATTTCCCAGGCTAAAAAAATGATTTTACTTTTTCATCAACAGCCTCGCGAGCCCTAAATATTCTTGAACGCACGGTTCCTACCGGACATTCCATAGAGTCTGAAATTTCTTCATAACTCAAACCTTCGATTTCTCTTAATGTTATGGCGACTTTTAAGTCTTCAGGTAATTCATCAATGGCTTTAAATATAGCATCTTGCAATTGATCTCGCATTAATAGCTTTTCTGGTGAAGCATTTTCTCTTAATGCAATACCCACATCATAACTTTCTGCTTCTTGAGAATCTAAATCCGACGATGGAGGTCTACGCCCTTTTGCCGTTAAATAGTTTTTAGCTGTATTAATAGCAATACGATATATCCAAGTATAAAAAGCACTTTCCCCACGAAAATTAGGCAAAGCACGATATGCTTTAATAAAAGCATCTTGTGCAACATCATTAATTTCTGCATGATCTTTGATAAAGCGGCTAATGATCGAAAGTATACGACTTTGATATTTTATTACTAAAATATCAAAAGCCTTTTTATCGCCACGCTGAACTCGCTCTACCAACTCAGCATCTGTGCTTTTATTCATTAAATATTATTTCAATTATTATTATTGACGAAAATAAGAAGTAAATTGACAGCTAAAAACTTCATTAAGTTCAAATTATATTTGTCATTAGTACTTTTACTTCAAACTGACTTGAAATTACACAACAAGAAAACAAGTCTTAATTGAATTATATCAGATCTTTTCAAAGCCATTATCAATGATTCAAGCTAAATCAGTAGCAATTCTGTTAATTATTACGCAAAATAAGCAATATTATCTATGAACATTACTTATTTAAATGACTATTAAACATCAAACCGACGTATTAATTATTGGTAGTGGAGCCGCAGGATTGACTTGTGCACTGCATTTAGCCGAACATTTTTCT
The DNA here is from genome assembly GCA_964476655.1 of uncultured Kangiella sp. Lineage (GTDB taxonomy): Bacteria > Pseudomonadota > Gammaproteobacteria > Enterobacterales > Kangiellaceae. Next base: position 1,838 of record CAYZBK010000081.1, read on the forward strand.
ATTCATTTAATCTGTAAAGGGCAACTATCCGAGGGGGCAACTTTTTATGCCCAAGGTGGAATTGCGGCGGTTCTCGATGATGATGACAGCATTGAATCTCACGTTGAAGATACGCTTAAAGCCGGTGCGGGCTTATGCAACAAAAAAACAGTGCAATACACCGTTGAAAACAGTAAAAAGGTCATACAATGGCTTATTGACAAAGGCGTGGCTTTTAGCACTCATGCTCCTGCTTCGCAGTCAGACTCAAAGAAAGAAGCATATCACCTCACAAGAGAAGGTGGACACAGCCATCGGCGTATTATTCACGCGGCAGATGCAACAGGCAAAGAAGTTCAAACCACCTTATCAAATACCATTATTAATAATAAAAACATTAAAATTTTTGAAAACTATAACGCCATAGATTTAGTCACAACCCATACTATGGGCATTATTGGCGAAAGCAATCAGTGTCACGGTGCTTACGCATTAAACAGAGAATCAGGACAAGTTGAGTCCTTTAGTTCAAAGTTTGTGGTTCTTGCAACAGGTGGCGCCAGTAAAGTTTATTTATATACCAGTAATCCAGATATCTCAAGTGGCGACGGTATCGCAATGGCTTGGCGAAGCGGCTGTCGAGTTGCCAATTTAGAATTTAATCAATTTCACCCAACTTGCTTGTTTCACAGTAAAGCCAATTCATTTTTAATTACTGAAGCACTTCGCGGAGAAGGCGCGTTATTAAAGTTACCAAATGGTGAACGTTTTATGCATCGCTTTGACTCGCGAGCTGAATTAGCACCTAGAGATATCGTTGCACGAGCCATCGATCATGAAATTAAACGACTTGGAGTTGATTGTGTCTATTTAGATATCAGTCACAAAGATGATGACTTTATCAAATCACACTTTCCGACCATTTATGAAAGATTATTAAAATTGGGGATTGATATCACTCAAGAAGCAATTCCAGTGGTTCCAGCAGCTCATTACACTTGTGGCGGAGTGGTTGTTGATGACAATGCAAGTTCTGACTTACATAATCTCTATGCCATTGGTGAAGTGGCTTTTACAGGACTTCATGGAGCCAATAGAATGGCAAGTAACTCGTTATTAGAATGTTTAGTTTTTGCTAAAGCCGCCGCTGAACATATTATTAAAAATAAACCTCAAAAAATAGCAAAAAATATTGATATATCTCACTGGGATGAAAGCCAAGTATCTGACTCCGATGAAGATGTTGTTATATCTCATAATTGGCATGAACTACGTCATTTAATGTGGAATTATGTTGGCATTGTAAGAACCACTAAACGTTTGGAGAGAGCTCAACGGCGTATCCAATTATTAAAAAAAGAAGTAAAAGAATATTACTCTAATTTTAAAGTCTCCAGTGATTTATTAGAACTAAGAAATTTAATTACCGTTGCTGAACTTATCATTGAATGCGCAATGAAAAGAAAAGAAAGCCGCGGCCTTCATTACACTTTAGATTATCCAGAAACTGACAATAAAAATGAGGTGCTTGATACTATTTTAAGTAAAGTGAATTAAGTGTTTTCACTTAATTTTGTGCAGATATATTATATCTAATAAATAACAAATACCATAAACAATAAAACCAGCTATAAATACATCGGAGAAAAAATGTCCGCCTTGAATAATTCGAGTAAAGCTAAGCGCAACACCTAAAACAACCCCTGGCACAAACCATCTGCGAAAGCGAAAAATAAAACCTAAAACCAAAAATGAATAACCAATAGCAGCATGCCCACTAACAAAACTACAATTTTTGTCACATTGGTCACTAATGATATAAGCTTTAGAAAAAGCTTTTTCCCCTCCAAACTGCTCAATATGAGCAGGTCTAGCACGATGCCAATTATTCTTTAACACAGCTTCTACCACAATACCACTTAGCAAAATGCACAATAACCAATAAACTAAACTTTTTTGGTAATACTTACGACGTTCTAATTTTTCCAGCTTAGGAATAAATAATAGTAACCAGCTAACCGACAAAAATAAAATATAAATAACAATTTTATGAGCAAAAATATCATACAGCCATTTTGCAAGCCACCAGTTTTTTAAATGAAAACCTAACTCTTGATGATAAAACCAACCGCTCACGGTGAGGTCAATTTGAGGAACAAAAAACACCAGCAGTGAAAAGATTAACCAGAGCGAAAAAATAGGATAGTTTTTAATTACTTTAAGAGTTTTCATAGAAATCGTTGACTCCATTAGGCCTTGTTCTAAAACGTTGATGCAACCACATATAATCGACCGGATATTTTCTTAAATAGCTTTCTAAAAATTGATTAATTTGAGTCGCATCAACCACTTCACTCTCGCTTGCAAATGACTTAAATTCGGGATGAATGGTTAATTCATATTCATCAATATCGTCAAGCCTTCTTTGAGTAAAAGGAACCACTGAAGCGCCTGTCAGTTTAGCCAATTTAGTCGTCGCTGTAATTGTAGAAGTTTCAATACCAAAAAATGGAACAAACGTCGCCGTTTTACCGCCATAATTTTGGTCTGTGCTATACCAAACAATCTCATTATTTTTAAGCGCTTTAATCATTGCTCGAGGATTATTTCTATCAAGCATTTTTTTATTATGTCTGGCTCGGCCTTGAGTAATTGCTTTTTCTAATAAAGGATTTTTATTTGGTTTGTACATCGCATGAAAATCATAATAACTAGCTAATAAACTACCGCCCATTTCAATACTTGTCATATGAAAAATTAAAAGAATAACGCCATTACCTTTGCCTAAAGCTGCATCAAGATGTTCTTGCCCGACAATCGTTGTTTTTCTTTTTTGCGATTCTAAATCACTAAACCAACAACAAGCCATTTCAATAAAGGTTTTTCCCATGGCAAGAAAATTTTTTTGAAGAAGTCGCTGTTGTTCATTTTTAGATAATTCAGGGAAGCAACGTGAAATATTAGTCTTAGCAATATGGCGACGTTTACTGGCATATTTGAGCATTAAGTGACCAAGACCTTTTGCTAGTTTCTTGCGCAAAATAGGTGGAAGTAAAGCGACAATTTTAAGTAATAACAATCCTATGTGAAGAGGCCAATATTTTGGCGAGAAAAATCGAAAAATCGACTTTTTGCCTTTTTTATCTTCTAATTGTTTTTTTACCTTTAGCTTCACTGGGCACTAATTTCCATTAGATGATTGATTAAAAGAATCTATTTGCTGTTCGATAAGTTCTTTGTATTTGGGTAAAAGTGTTTGTTGATAATAAGGCTTAATTAAATTGATTAGCGCCATTTTAGCATCAACATTGTTACCCGCATACTGAGAATGTAAATTTGTTTTAAACTCATCCATTATTTCAATAAGCTTGTTGGCTAAAGATAATGCTTCATTTATTTTACCATCGACACTGTATAAATATTGAGGGTCAATATATTCAGGATAAGCCAACCGATTCGGAGCGATGGGAATACATCCTTGCTCAATGGCTTGTAACATACTTAACCCTTGAAAATCGTGATTTGCCGATGAAATGACTAATGTCGCTTGCGACAGTATCGACTCATATTTTTCTGCTGATTGATAACCCCAAGTTAAAATATCATCTATAAAATATTCTTTCGCTTTTTCAAAACAGCTTGGCTTTTGTCTAAATGATTGCCCTAATACATGCAATTTAAAAGTGTAACCTTTCGCTTTTACAATTTTTAAAGCGTCAAAAAAGATCTCAGGTTGTTTGTCGTATTCCCAACGATGATTCCAAATAATTTCAAACTCGTTAATGGCTGTTTTAAACATTAAAGGGGATTGTTTGGATATTTTTTTACTAATAGGCACTGGCAATATTCTAATTTTTTCGCTAACACCGTTAATAAGATCTTTAGGAACTCCGTCAGGCAGTTTCTTTAATAAATGTTTAACGCCTCTTATAAAAGTCTGTCTATTATAATGAGAGTTAAATAATAATAGATCGGCACACAACATCGAATAAATAGAGGTTAACTGTGCATTAATGGCATTCATTGAAGCTCTGTCAGAATTTTCATCAATAGGATAGGCAAATTGATTTTCATGAAAATAGAGTATATTAGGTATTTTAGCCAGCTGTGGAACAAACCCTCGTAGAGCGGACAAGTCGACCATTGATGTCGCCAGCAGGCAGTCGTAGGGTTGGTTTAATAGTTCTTGATATTGATAAGCAAAGGTTAAGCTGTTACCTCTTACTCGCCACGAAAAATACCGATCTGCTAAGGCTATTTCAGTCCAATCAAAACATGACAAACCTTTGACCAGAGATTTTCTCCAAAACTGGTGACTCTTTGCATCATAGGCTGATAATAATAAAATTTTTGGTTTATTGGTGGTCGATGGCAAGGTAATAAACAAATTGGCTAATATGGCATTCAATATTAACAATAATCAAAACCAATAGAAATATAATCGCTAACTTAAATGTTGTTGAGTTGAAATAGTGTCAAATTTATACCTTAGCAAATCTTAATATCATGGAGCAAGGTTAATAAGTTAAGCGTCATCCTCTTCTTCATTTTGTTTTTCAAATTTAAACTCATAACTGTTATCCGAGCATTTCGCCTGATAAATATTAATTTTATCATTGAGATTACTAACCAATTGACATAATTGTTCTTTTTTCAACTCTGGAACCGCAGCACCTATGTAAATACTTTGAATTAATTCAATTGGAAAGTTTAAACACAAATCATCTTCTGCACGGTGCTCTACAATCACCCGCCACTCTTTTTGCTTTCTAAATTGATAATTTTGAGTTAATAAGTATTTGTTAAAATCTTTCGAAATCTCATTACTTTCTCCCACCATCAAATCAACACAGTCTTTCATAGCCACTGTTTTAGCAGGCTGCTTTGTGTAGCTAATGGGCTGGCATTCAGATAAAACAGAGTCTTCATCAATTTTAAATTTAATGACTACGCCAGAATAACGGTCTGCTTCTAATAACCAAAGCTCCGAATCATTAACACTCTCAAACAAAGGAAGTAATCGTTTATTTTCTATAAAACTCAACCATTCTTGATGAATACCTTTGGCTTCATTAAAAGATTTTTCTACCATCGCAGGTAATAATCCAATTAATGACTCCCTGATCTCCGTTTCATCATTAAAACGGTTTTCGCCTCGCCACCGTCTAATTGCTTTTTGCAAGGGGTGATTTGGATTGCCTTTAGGTGCCGCTTTTCCCAATATAGCCGAAGTCATATATTTAACGGAGCGCTCAAAAAGGCTTTGGCAGTCAAAATCTAGTTCTGTAAATTGATTAGGTAAAAAAGGGTCTCGAAGCTCATCGGCCTGAAACAACGGCAGTGATTGGTGTTTTATTATCTGGAGAGCACCTTGATAACTACCGTAATATGCTAGCGAGGGGGGTAAGTCAGCCATTTTAACGTTTAATTCCTCATTGTATTTTAGTTTATTATTGTATGAGTTAAAAAATCTCTAGTTTAAATGCTCATTAATCAGGAATAAGGTGAATCATTCATTGCTTATTGTAGTAGAACAATAGGCAATTAGGATCGGTTTTATTCGATTAATTTTTAGCAAGCATTCATAAATTATTAACCTTATTTAAATACCGATTTTGCAACAAATGAACCAACTACCATAAAAACAACAAAGATTACATTTTCGACTTGTAAATATGCTAATGCAGCAAATGCAGGACCTGGACAATAACCAACTAAAGCCCAACCAACACCAAAAATAATAGCCCCAATGATTAAAGGTTTATCAATTACCTTTTTTGTTGGTAATATG
>CAYZBK010000082.1:0-7179 GCA_964476655.1 uncultured Kangiella sp.
AGCGGTTCAATTCTACTGTGCCTTGCTTAAAAGAGGCCAAACAACTTTTAAATAGATGATCATTGACCATAAAGTCAGTCCGACAGCAATATAGAGAAATATATAACCCCAAATATATAACCATGTGTGATCAATTATTGCGGTTATTCCTTCCTCTTTTCCGGCTAATAACAAAAAGAAAATGGCTGATAATTGCATCAATGTTTTAAGTTTTGCTATATTAATGACTTTTATGGCTGAGCGTTCTCCATATTCGGCCATCCATTCTCTCAATGCTGAAACAGTGATCTCTCTGCCAATAATGACCAGTGCTGGTACAGCAATCCAAAAAGTCGCATGTTGCTCAACTAACAAAACCAATGAGGCGGCGACCATTAATTTATCGGCAACGGGATCCAAAAACTCACCAAGCTGTGATTGCATATTAAATTTTCTTGCTACCCAACCGTCAAACCAGTCGGTCCAGCCGATGACTGCAAAAATTAATGCTGCCGTGGTTTGCCCCCAGGTGACGGGTAAGTAAAAGAAAAAAACCAGTAGAGGTATGCAAAAGATCCTAAAGGATGTTAGAAGGTTGGCGATATTCATGATAAGTGTCGTTGATTTTCCATTTGCTTTAATGCCGTCATTCTATCATTGATAAAAAGAAAAGGTTGATTTTCTCAACACTATTTTAGTCCAATCAGTTCGACATTAATGCAAGTAATCATAAATCAATTCAGCTAATGCACCGCTAATACCATCAACCTGCTTTAAATCTTCAATACCTGCTCGTTTTATGCCTTGCAAACCACCAAAATATTGAATTAAGGCTTTTCGACGCTTGGCTCCAACCCCTGATATTCCTTCTAAGATGGATGTCTTTCGTTTTTTATCTCGTTTACCTCGATGCCCTGTGATCGCAAATCGGTGAGATTCATCTCTAATCGCTTGAATAAGGTGTAAGCCTAAAGAATCATCCTCTAAACGCCTTGCAATCGCTTCTGAGGGAAAAAATATTTGCTCCATACCGACTTTTCTATCGCTGCCTTTTGCCACGCTAATTAATGTGATTTGTGATAAATTTAACGATTCTAATACTTTTTGCGCTTGATTGAGCTGCCCTTTTCCGCCATCTATAATTAATAGATCGGGCAATTTAGCTTGTTCTTTCACCACTCTTTCATAACGCCGCCTAACGGCCTGCTCAATTGCGGCATAGTCATCTCCGTCTTTCACATTTTTAATATTAAATCGTCGATAATCTGATTTTTTTGCTTGCCCTTGTTCAAAAACAACACAAGATGCAACAGTTTCTTCGCCTTGAAAATGACTGATATCAAAGCATTCCATACGAATTGGTAATTTATCGAGTGATAATTCATCCATCAAGACTTGCATTCGTTTTTGTAAATGACTTTTAGCTTGTAGTCTCGACGCTAATAACTGCTCAACATTGTTATTTGCCATCAATAACCAAGCCGCTTTATTGGTTTTTACCTGATGGCTAATACGAACCTGATGGGAAGAAAATGAGGCAATTAAAGTCGATATTTCACTCGCTTTATCAACTGCAATATTGGTAATAATTTCTTTAGGGATCTCATTAAGATTTTGAGGATAATGTTGATTGATAAAAGAACTAATAATTTCGTTTTCATTAGTTTCTGCATGGAGTTTTGGAAAAAACTGCTTACTACCTTGAACGACACCATTTCTCACATGTAATACAAATAATACCGCATTCTTTTGACGGCTTTTTACTGCAATAATGTCAATGTCTGATGCTTTACTCGGCTTAATTTGATTAACATTTTGCTTTTCTAAAACTCGCCTAAGATTAATAATTTGATCTCGATATTGAGCCGCTTTTTCAAATGCATGCTCTGAAGAAGCCAACACCATACGCTGGGTTAATTCATCAATCACTTTTTCATTGTGCCCTTGATAAAATAACTTCACTAGTTGAACGTCTTTTTGATAATTATCGGCACTCACTTTATCAACACATGAACCACTGCATCGCTTAATTTGATACTGCAAACAAGGTCTGGAACGAAAATTAAAAACGCTGTTTTCACACTGCCTAATTAAAAATAACTTTTGCATTAACGAAATACTATAGCGAGCCGCGGTAGAGCCAGTGAAGGGACCAAAATAGTCACCTTTTTTATTTTGCCTACCACGGTGAATACTTAATCGAGGATATTTTTCATCTGAAAGAAAAATATACGGATATGTTTTATCATCCCTAAAAACAACATTATAGCGAGGCTTATGCTTTTTAATTAATTGATTTTCTAATAACAGTGCTTCGTATTCGCTGGCGGTTATTACCACATGAATATCTGAAATTTGAGCAACCATCATTTTGGTTTTAGTTGAGTGATCTTGTTTTTGAAAGTAGCTTGAAACTCTATTTTTTAAGTTTTTTGCTTTGCCAATATAAATAATCTCTCCAGCCGAATTAAGCATTTGATAAATGCCCGGATGAGTCGTTAAATGAGAGAGAAAGTTTTTGACATCAAAAACAGACATAAAGATTTAATATTTCGATTAGCTTAAATTGAATTAAAGTTAAAATGATTGAAAAGACTGGTTATCATTTATTCTATTTTTTCAGTCTTAATAACGCCATAGCGGATCGCTAAATGAGTCAGTTCAACATCGTTTTCTACATTAAGTTTTTCAAACAAGCGATAACGATAACTATTAACAGTTTTAGGACTTAAAAAAAGTTGCTCTGAAATGTCAGGGACCTTTTGCCCTTTAGTAATCATTAACATGACCTGCATTTCACGTTCTGAAAGAATTTCGAAAGGTGATTCTTCATGTGGATTAAGTGCTTTAAGAGCCATTTGTTGAGCAATGTCTGGTGTGATGTAGCGCTTACCACTTTTAACTTGCAAAATAGCAACAACCATTTCTTTTATATCAGCGCCTTTGGTTACATAACCGGCGGCTCCGGCTTGTAAAAACTTGGTTGGATAAGGTTCTTCATTATGGACTGTAACAGCAATCACTTTAATGTCTGGATCAAAACGGATCAACCTTCTAGTGGCTTCTAAACCGCCAATTCCAGGCATGTTTGCATCCATTAATACTACGTCTGGACGTAACTCACGCGCTTTAGCAACACCTGTTTCACCACTGTCAGCTTCACCAACAACTTCAATTTTGTCAAAATCAGCAAGAAGGCGGCTAATACCTGTACGAATTAATTCATGATCATCAACTATAAGAACTTTTATCAAAATAATTCCCACCCTCAATTTAAACTTTTGCTTAGCTTACCACTAATTAATAAAAAATGGAAAAAGACTAAAGCAAGTTTTAAAGAATTAGATACTCAAATCAATATCGCGCCATCGCTACACAAATTCTGTTAGATTTTTTTATTCAATCGTATTTTTTCATTCAGTCGTTTTTCATTATCAAATTCACATACAAAACAAAATTCTTTTCAGGTAAAATGGTTATTTGATTTTCACATTCCTATGACGGTACGTACATGCACAATTATCAAGCACCTAAAGAACTTTTAAAAAATAAAGTCATATTAGTCACAGGAGCAAGTGATGGTATAGGTAAAGCAGTAGCAAAAAGTTATGCTAAACATGGTGCAACTGTCATACTGCATGGGCGAAACATTGAAAAGCTTGAACAAGTGTATGATGAAATTATCGAAAAATCTTACCCTAAACCCGCTATATTACCTTTAGATTTAAAAAAGGCTAGCTCTCAAGATTTTTTAAATTTAGCTCAAACGATGCAGTCTGAATTTGGACAACTTGATGGTATTGTGCATAATGCGGCTATCATTTCTGAACTTTCGCCCATTGAGTTTACTGAAGCGGAAATTTGGCATGAAATTATGCAAGTAAATATCAATTCCGTTTTTATGCTCACTCAAGCTTGTTTACCATTATTAAAACAAGCTGAAAATGCCTCAATTATTACAACCACTTCAGGTGTCGGAGAAAAAGCACGTGCTTTTTGGGGACCTTATGCGGTTTCTAAATTTGCTATTGAAGGTTTTACTCAGGTATTAGCTGATGAATTAGAAAACACATCAGTTAGAGTCAATTCAATCAACCCTGGTGCAACTCACACAAAAATGCGTGCGGTAGCTTTTCCTGCAGAAGATACCAACCTATTAGCATCACCCGACTCATTAACTGGTCTTTACTTATATTTGATGGGACAAGAGAGCCTTTCTATTCATGGGCAATCAATAGCAGCACAGCCCAAAAAACGGTAATTAGCTCTCATTTTGCTCAAAAAAACGGCAATTTATTGACTGCTTTAATATTCAACTTTTACACATCAACCTAACCTATTGATAAATATCATATTATTGTAATTGGCACATAGATTGCTGTGTTCTTATGTATATTCTAAAGAATCGTAAATTAAAACAATGATTAACGCTTCTTGATAAACAGAATCATTGGAAATAGCAATTAATTATGAAGACATACTCACCCGCAAAAATTATTGGTTTAGACAGCTATCGTAGTAATACGGATTCAAATGAGCAATTAACCAATATTTCAAAATTAGCATTAAAGCTTCAACAATCTATCGAAATAGAACCTCTAATGCGATTTTTTTGTGAACACGTTTCTCTGTTGATCCCCTGTGATTCTGTGAGCTATTCGAACACTAATAAGCTATTAAACTTTAGCAGTGGAAAAATACAGTCCCATCATTGTAATTACAGTTTAGAGATTGGTAGTGAATATTTAGGTGAAGTACTTTGCAGTCGCAAAAAACCTTTTACTATGCGAGAGACTAACTTAATTGAACAGCTGCTCTCTATTTTAATTTACCCTTTAAGAAATGCCTTATTATATAACCAAGCGATTACTCAAGCACTCAAAGATCCATTAACTGAAATATGTAATCGAGCCGCATTTGACGAAGCCATTGAAAAAGAATTTTCTTCTTACAAACGCCATCAAGCTGATTTTTCATTAATGATTATTGACATTGATTACTTTAAAAAAGTTAACGATACTTACGGTCATATTGTTGGTGATAAAGTATTAAAGTTAGTCGCCAAAGTGATTAATGAAACGATTCGTCGTTCAGATGAAGTTTATCGCTACGGCGGTGAAGAGTTTGTTGTTATTCTAAGCAACACAAAACAAGGTGGCGCAAGATTTATTGCCGAAAGAGTTCGTAAAGAAATTGAAAAATTAATTATTCCAAACAATCAAAAAATTCAGGTTACCGCTTCAATTGGTATTGCATCAAGTGAATTAATTCAAAATGTAACAGAAACATTGGAATATGCAGATAAAGCGCTCTACCAAGCTAAAGAGCAAGGTAGAAATAAGGTCGTTACTTGCCCATAGTTTTTAGCAAAAAATTCACCGTTAAATGGTTATTCATTCGAATTAAAATCAATTAAAAAATCAATTATTTAAAAAAATAAAATTATGGATAAAACGATTTTTTGTTTTTTTCCATTTCAATTAATAAACTAGCCGGAGAAAACCTTTCACCAAATTGTTTTTCAAGCTGTTTCAGTTGATCAATAATTTTTCCGACGCCTTGACTGTCCACATAACGAAATGGCCCGCCTAAAAAAGGCGGAAAACCCAGACCAAAAATCGAGCCGATGTCACCATCTCTAGGGCATGAGATAATACCTTCTTGTAAACACAAAACGGACTCATTAACCATTTGCAACAAACAGCGCGTAACGATCTCTTTAGCAGGCATTAAGCATGTCGGCGTGATATTTAATAAGTGATATAATGACTCATCGACTTCTCTTTTTCCTTTATTCAACGTATTTTTAGTTGAATAATTATAAAAACCTCGCTTATTCTTTTTACCTAAACGATTATCTTTTATTAGTTTTTCAAAAAGCTTAGGGGGCAACATTCTAACACCAAAAGTTTTTGCCAAGATTGGGGCTATTTTCGTACCGACATCAATACCAACCTCGTCAAGCAATGTAATAGGGCCAACAGGAAACCCTGCATTGGTTAATGCTATGTCGATTTGATCGATAGCAACGCCTTCTGCAAGAATATGCGCGGCTTCGTTAATATAAGGCGCTAATACACGACTGGTATAAAAACCGGCTCCATCATTAACAACAATCACAGTTTTACCTTGTTGTTTGCCAAATTCTACACAAGTTGCAATAACTTCAGCTGACGTTTTTTTAGTCACCACAATTTCTAATAAAGGCATTTTTTCAACCGGTGAAAAGTAATGCAAACCAATTACTTGATGAGGAAACTTTGATTTCTTTGCAATTTCAGTGATAGGAATTGAAGACGTATTTGATGCAAAAATAGCATGACCTTGACTCATTTTTTCGATATCACTTAACATCTGCTGTTTGAGTTGTAGGTTTTCAAATACCGCTTCAATAACTAAATCACATCGTTTAAAACCGAGATAACTAGTTGTTCCAGTTATTAATGAAAAACGCTTGCTGGCATCATTTATATTAATATGCTTTCGCTTTATTTTATTTCGATAAATTTCCCAGCAATATTTAAGAGCATGGTTAACACCTTGTTCATTCTGATCTTTGATCCTTACTTTTTTATTGGCTTTATCTGCGGTTACAAAAGCAATCCCTGCCCCCATCAAACCGCCACCTAACACCCCAATTCGATTAATATTTTTTATCTCGACTGTTTTTTTAACACCCGTTTCTTTTTTTAATTCTGTGCTTGCAAAAAACAAATTTATTAATTGCTTTGCTTCTGGAGAAACAACTAATTCAGCAAATAACTTTGCTTCTATTTCTAAACCTTTGTCAAAACCTTGCTCCATTCCGGCTTGCACACATTGAATTATTTTTGCAGGTGATGGATAATTTCCTTTTGTTTTTCGGTTAACTGATTGCAGTGCTTTATCAAAAATAATTTGACGTCCAAAACTTGTTGTTTCAAGAACTAACTTTTGTAATTCAACACTAGATAACAAAGCACTAGGATTAAATTTATACTTTAATTTGCTAATGATTTTCTTCTCTTTGCCGACAAATTTTAAGGCTATATTTTCAGCAGCTTTTTTTAAATTAGCGACCGCAACAACTTCATCAACCAAGCCTATTTTTTTTGCTCGTTTAGCATTTAATTGTTTACCGGTTAGCATTAAATCTAATGCGTTAGCAATGCCAATTAGCCGAGGTAAGCGTTGAGTGCCACCGCCTCCAGGTAGCAGCCC
>CAYZBK010000083.1:0-7046 GCA_964476655.1 uncultured Kangiella sp.
AATTCCTTTTCGAGCTTCTCTATCGCTTCCGACCACTGCCCGACTGCCAACAGTCTATTCATCAACAATATCCTACACGGATCAACGTTAATTTCCTACCAACAATCCACAATAGCAGTTCTTATTAAGATAAGTTATTGGTCAGTTTACCTGCATTACCAGTATGATCCTTAGTATTCAGGCTGATATCTATTAGCCTAAGATTTCAATAGTAAAAAATTGCAAATTAATACTTGTATCCATGTTGATTAATGCTGGATATATAACTTTATGAGGTAATAATGAGCCTGTACCACCCTACTCAAGCTAAAGATAATTGCGGTTTTGGTTTAATTTCTCAATTAGATGGCGTTCAAAGCCATAAGTTGTTAGAAACATCTTTAACGGCATTAACCCGTATGACTCATCGTGGTGCGGTTTCTGCTGACGGGAAAAGCGGTGATGGTTGTGGTTTGTTAATCCAATTGCCGGTTTCTTTCTTTCAACAAGTTGCTAAGGAATGCGGCTTTTCTCTTGCTGATGATTTTGCTGTTGGACAAGTTTTTTTTAGTCAGAATGAAGGTAAAGCTAAACGCAGTAAAAAAATATTAGAAGAAGAATTAACTAAGGAAACTTTGACTATTGTGGGATGGCGTGCGGTTCCTATTGATACTAAAATGTGCGGTGAAATGGCACTTAAATCATTGCCTGTAATTGAACAAGTTTTTGTGCAAGCTCCCCCAGGCTGGACTAAAGAAGATTTTGAGCGCCGTTTGTTTATTGCTCGTCGTAGGGCTAGTCAACGAATTCTAGATGATGAAGAGTATTATGTGGTATCCCTTTCATGCAACGTGATTGTTTACAAAGCGCTGGTTATGCCAAAATATTTAAATCGGTTTTATCCGGATCTAGCTAATAAAAACCTTAAAACAGCTATTAGTTTGTTTCACCAACGATTTTCAACCAATACCGCTCCATTATGGAAATATGCGCAACCATTTAGATATTTAGCTCACAACGGTGAAATTAATACCATATCAGGAAATCGAAATTGGTCGGCAGCAAGACAAGCTAAATTGCACAGCCCATTACTACCCGATTTATCTCAATTATCTTATTTAGTGAATCAAACAGGTTCAGATTCTTCTTCTCTCGATAACATGTTAGAAGTAATGTTGGCGGGCGGCATGGATGTTTTTAGAGCGTTACGTTTGTTAGTGCCCCCAGCTTGGGCTAAACGCACTAATATGGATCCTGAACTAAAAGCATTTTATGAGTTTAACTCAATGCATATGGAACCATGGGATGGCCCTGCAGGAATTGTGATGACCAATGGCAAACAAATTGCCTGTACTTTAGATAGAAATGGTTTGCGCCCTGCTCGATATGTGATTACTAAAGATCGAATTTTAACCGTCGCTTCTGAAATTGGTGTGTGGGATTATAATGAAGCCGATGTTATTGAAAAAGATCGTGTTGGTCCTGGTGAAATGTTGGCGGCCGATATTGTAGAAGGTCGAATTTGGCGCAGTAATAAAATTGATGATCATTTAAAAAATCGCCATCCTTATTTAGAATGGTTAAAAGAAAACACTATTCGTTTACGTAGCAATCCTCGAATTGAAAAAGCGGCAGCAGAAAATTACATTAACGAAAATTTACAAGACTTACCGATTTATCAAAAATTATTTAATGTTTCTATTGAAGAATGTGAAAATGTAATTCAAGTGATTGCCAACAATAGCCAAGAGCCAACAAGCTCTATGGGCGATGATACACCTATGGCGGTTTTATCAACGCAATCAAGAAATCTTTTTGATTATTTTAGGCAACAATTTGCACAAGTAACTAACCCACCAATTGATCCTTTGCGTGAAGCATCTGTGATGTCTTTGGAAACTTGTTTTGGTCGTGAGCATAATGTTTTTCAAGAAACCAATGGTCATGCTTATCGTGCAATTATTGGCAAACCGGTATTAAATTATGCCAAGTTACAACAACTCAAAGAACTTGATCAAGATGATTACCAGTTTCAATCAATTTCATTAAATTATTCTAGAGAAAAAAATCTGCAGCAAGCGCTTGAAAATATTTGTGACCAAGCGGTAAATTTAGTTAAAAATGGTTGTGTTATTTTACAATTATCCGATCGTGATATTGATAAAGAAAAATTACCACTACATGCCGCTCTTGCCACTGGCGCAGTGCATCAACGATTAATTAAAGAAGGTTTACGTTGTGATACTAATCTTGTTATTGAAACAGCAACCGCTCGTGATCCTCATCATTTTGCTGTTTTATTAGGCGTTGGTGCTACAGCAATTTCGCCTTATTTATCATTACAAATTATAAATCGTTTGTTTACTGAATCAAAATTAAGCACTGATATTGTAACTGCACGCAAAAATTATTTGGTCGGCATTAATAAAGGTTTATTAAAAATTCTGTCTAAGATGGGAATTTCAACCATTGCCAGTTATCGTAGTGCTCAGTTGTTTGAATGTATTGGTTTAGATCCTAGTATTATCAAAACATGTTTTCCCAATATTTTATCTCGAATTGGCGGAGCAACTTTTGAGGATTTACATCAAGCCAGTTTACTTAATACAAAAGATGCTTGGAGACCACACAAAAGTATTAAACGTAGTGGTCAATTAAAATTTGTTTATGGGGCGGAATATCATAGCTACAATCCTGACGTTGTTAGTTATTTACAAACGGCTGTAAATTCTGGTAATTATTCTGATTACAAAAAATATGCGGATCAAGTTAACCATCGCCCTATTGCCACTCTACGCGATATGATGGCATTAAAACTGACTGATAAACCATTATCGATCGAAAAAATAGAAGATAAAAGCGCGGTACTTAAACGTTTTGATTCTGCAGGAATGTCAATTGGCGCGCTTAGCCCTGAAGCTCATGAATCTTTAGCCATTGCAATGAACACCATTGGAGGACGTTCTAACAGCGGTGAAGGTGGTGAAGATCCTGCACGTTATAACAATAATAAAAATTCAAAAATCAAACAAATTGCCTCAGGCCGATTTGGTGTGAATGCGGCTTATTTATCAAGCGCAGAAGTTTTACAAATTAAAATTGCTCAAGGAGCAAAACCCGGCGAAGGTGGACAATTGCCGGGCGCTAAAGTCACAGTAGAAATTGCAAAATTAAGAAATGCTACGCCAGGTGTAACGTTAATATCGCCTCCTCCACATCATGATATTTATTCTATTGAAGATATTGCGCAACTTATTTTTGATTTAAAACAAGTTAATCCAAAAGCATTAATTTCCGTGAAATTAGTTTCTGGCCCTGGTGTTGGAACCATTGCAGCGGGTGTAGCAAAAGCCTATGCCGATATGATTACCATTGCAGGACATGATGGTGGAACAGGTGCAAGCCCTTTAACATCCGTTAAATATGCAGGCTCTCCTTGGGAGTTAGGATTAAGCGAAGCGCATCAAGCATTAATCGAAAATGGAT
The DNA here is from genome assembly GCA_964476655.1 of uncultured Kangiella sp. Classification (GTDB taxonomy): domain Bacteria; phylum Pseudomonadota; class Gammaproteobacteria; order Enterobacterales; family Kangiellaceae. The sequence goes on from CAYZBK010000083.1 coordinate 3,466, forward strand.
TAAGGGATAAAATTTGTTTGCAAGTGGATGGCGGTTTAAAAACAGGGTTAGATGTGATTAAAGGTGCTATTTTAGGTGCCGATAGTTTTGCTTTTGGTACAGGGCCAATGGTTGCATTAGGCTGTAAGTTTTTAAGAATTTGCCACCTTAATAATTGTGCTACCGGCATAGCCACTCAAAACCAAATTTTACGTCAAGAGCACTACCAAGGCTTACCTGAAAAAGTGATAAACTATTTTGAGTTTGTTGCAGAAGAAGTTCGTCAATGGTTAGCAAAGTTAGCCGTTGAAAGTCTTGATCAATTAATTGGAAGAACGGATTTATTATCTTTATTAGACGGTGAAACCGAGCAACAAAAACATTTAAATTTACAAGTTATTTTAGACTCGGCTAAAAGACCTAACAATCAACAAGCGCATTATCAAAATATTAAAAATCCACCTTTTGATAAAGGGGTACTCAATCAAAAAATATTAAATGATGTTTGCACTATTAGTGATAAAGAGCCAATCATTAATTTAACTTATCCCATAAAAAATTATGATCGTTCTGTTGGCGCCATGCTCTCTGGCCATTTAGCAAAAGAGAACATTTCTAAAACAATTAACCTTTCATTTAAAGGGATCGCCGGACAAAGTTTTGGTGTCTGGAATTATTCAGGAATGAATTTATCCTTAATTGGTGACGCCAATGACTATGTAGGCAAGGGAATGTCAGGTGGACAGATAAGCATTAAATCTCCAGATAACATTCAATATGTCGCGTGCCGTGGAGCCATTATAGGAAATACTTGTTTATATGGTGCAACAGGCGGAAAGCTTTTTGCATCAGGTAAAGCGGGTGAACGTTTTGCGGTAAGAAACTCTGGCGCAACAACAGTGATTGAAGGCGTTGGTGATCATGGTTGTGAATACATGACCGGTGGTACGGTATTAGTGTTAGGCCGTGTTGGTGAAAACTTTGCCGCAGGTATGACTGGCGGTATCGCTTTTATATTAGATATTAGAGAAAATTTATCTAAAAACATCAATCCTGAACATGTAGAAACATTTAGTTTTTCTGACGTTGAATGCGATGATTATACAGAGCAACTTAAAGATATGTTACAACAACATATTGATGCAACGGATAGCCCTTGGGGTAAAAAAATACAAAAGAATTTTGAACATTATTTAGATTATTTTATGTTAGTTGTACCTAAAGTAGCCAGCCCTGTTCAAGAGACTATTAATCAACAAAATTTTAATCCCAATGAAAGCGATCTTTCGTCGATTAAAACGGTTCCTTTGAGGATTATCAAATGAGTTATTTAAACGATAATAGCGACAATGGTTCTATTGATGCAAATAAAGAAAATTCTATAAAACGTGATCCGCTTAATTTTTTAAATTACGCGCGTATGACTCCCAGTAAACGATCTTCTGACAATCGACGTATTGACTTTAAAGAGATTTATTCACCAAGTGAAAGTACTCAATCGGCTCATCAAGCATCACGATGTTTAGATTGTGGTAACCCGTATTGTGAATGGAAATGCCCTATTCATAACTACATACCTAACTGGTTAGAACTGGCAGCCCAACAAAATTATCAGCAAGCAGCAGAACTGATGTATGAAACCAATCCACTACCTGAAATTTGCGGCCGAGTTTGTCCTCAAGACCGTTTGTGTGAACAAGCATGTACATTAAATACAGGTTTTGGTGCGGTTACGATTGGCGCGATTGAAAAAGATATTTCAGACAAAGCATTAGCTAAACAATGGCGTCCGGATTTATCAACAGTGATTAAATTAGATAAACGCATAGCTATTGTTGGTGCAGGACCTGCGGGGCTAGCTTGTGCTGATCAGTTAGCAAGAAATGGCTATAAGGCGGTTGTATATGATCAATATCCAGAAATTGGCGGTTTATTAACATTTGGAATTCCCGGCTTTAAATTAGAAAAAGAAGTTTTGCGAAAAAGAAAACACTTTTTAGAAGATATCGGTGTTGAATTTAAATTAAATACAATCATCGGAAAAGATATTTCATTTTCAGATCTCGAGTCAGACTACGATGCTGTTTTTTTAGGCATGGGAACTTATACCAGTGTTAATTCAAACATTCCTGGTATTAATTCAAAAGGCGTGATCAAAGCTTTAGATTATTTAATTGGTCAGGTAAAGCAACAAGAAAATTATAAAATGGATGAATTTAATTACCATAATTTAAAAGATAAAAAAGTTGTTGTCATTGGTGGTGGTGACACTGCAATGGATTGTGTTCGAACAGCAGTAAGACAAGGTGCGACTAAGGTTTCTTGTGTTTATCGGCGTGATCAACAATCTATGCCAGGTTCTCCCAGAGAAGTTGCCAACGCGGTAGAAGAAGGCGTTGAATTTTTATTTAATAACTCCCCTCTTTCTATCGAAAACAATGCAAAAAGCAAAACAGTTATCGGACTCAATGTTGAAAAAACCTATCAAGAAATTGATCAACAAAGTGGAAAAATACAATTAAAAACTGTCGAAAATAGTCAATATTTAATTGACGCTGACATTGTCATTATTGCCTTTGGTTTTAAAGCAAGCCCTGCCGATTGGTTTGAAAAATCCAATATTAAAATTAAAGACAATGGCTTGATTAAATTAAATGAAAAAAATCAAGATAATAATTTAGCTCAACAAACTTCAACGCCTAAAATATTTGCAGGCGGCGACATGGTAAGAGGAGCCGATCTCGTGGTTACAGCTGTTGCTGAGGGTATTAAAGGCGCAACAGGAATTATGGATTATTTGTCTGAATAAAAAATTAAGATTCACTCAATTAATTAGAACTTTGTTTTTTATTCTAAAATTCTAAAAGAGTGATTTACAGCAAAATCACTCAACAGCTTAGTTCGTGTACCGTTGCGCTCATTCCTGAGAGCCATTTCAGGAATGCCCAAGCTAAAATATCCATAAATAAAGACTAACAAGATTAGTTATAATGCACTTGTGTTCTATATTCCCCCGTTCATTTGCGTTTTTCAAAAAATGTTCCATACTTCTAACACCCTACCATCAACACCAATTAGCCAATAGACGGATTTATGGATAAAGCTCAGGAACCAAAAGTGACATGTAAATCTGGGAAAGATTGCGTTCACGGACAAGAAAATATTGTTCTTCAAAAAGAGCTTGCTGTTAAATCGGTAATTTCTGAGATATTTCAATATCAAGAAATTACCGATGATATCAATGATGTTTATCAAAAAATATACACTCTGATTTCTGAAATAATTCATATTGAAAATTTTTACATTGCTATTCTTGATAATGATTTAGTTACAGTACCCTTTCTAAAAGATGTTTATGATGAAAATCTTGATTTATACAATGAAAAAACAAACCCAAAAGTGAGAAAGGGATTAACCAAATATGCTTTAAATAATTACAGGACAATGGTTCTAACTGAAACGGAAATCATTGATTTGGAGAAAAAAGGTGAAGTTGTAATAATCAACACAAGACCAAAACAGTGGATGTTTCTCCCCTTTCATACCGGCGAGTTAAAAGGAGGGATTATATTTCAAAGCTATACTCACGAAGAAGTTTTTAG
>CAYZBK010000084.1:0-6949 GCA_964476655.1 uncultured Kangiella sp.
GCACTCAATGCTTTAATCTTTTTATTTGTAAAGTTTCTTCAACGTGACGACATTGGTGAACTGAATTTTAAAGCATCTAAACGACATCCTAAAATTCTTGTCGTTTTTACGCATGAGGAAGCAATGATTGTCATTAGCCATTTAAGTGGCAAATATAAATTGATGACTTATCTTATGTATGGCACAGAATTACGTTGTTATCACCTTATCAGCCGCAGTGTTAGGCGCGCTTTTCTTTGTGGGCGACTATTCAGTGACTCTAATTTATTTACGTGATATAACCCTCACTTTCTATCTTTTTGCTTACATTAACTTTCACTAAAAATAAAAACTAAGTAACGGTTACTTTAGTTTTCGATAATTATTAGTCAGTTTTAAACAATTCATCCTCTATAAAAAAGCCCGCATTTTTAATGTGTTATAAAGTATATGTTGTAAGCTATTTACTTGTATCGAGTAATGATTCATTTCTTCTAGAATCAAGCTTAATCATAAATACCTCAATTAGTCGGTTACTTTTTGCAATAATAATGCTATTTTTCTTTTAAATTACTTACTCAAATTACAGTCCCCTTGTTATGGATGTCACCCCAATTTTAGATGGTTTAAATAAAGTGCAGCGCGAAGCTGTAACTTCTGATGCGCCTGCTTTATTAGTATTAGCAGGAGCAGGCTCTGGAAAAACGCGTGTTTTGGTTCATCGCATTGCTTGGTTAATCAGTATGCAAAACTTAGCGCCTCATTCAATTATGGCGGTTACTTTTACTAATAAAGCGGCGCATGAAATGCGCTCGCGTGTAGAAGCACTGCTAGGGCGTTCAAGCAAGAATATGTGGATTGGTACTTTTCATGGTTTGGCTCATCGACTTTTACGTGCCCATGCTCGTGATGCCGATTTACCTGATACCTTTCAAATTTTAGATTCAGATGATCAACTCCGAATCATTAAACGTATTATGAAAGAAATGAATTTAGATGATAAAGAATGGCCAGCGAAACAAGCACAATGGTTTATTAATCACCAAAAAGATGAGGGCAAACGCCCAGGCGATATTCAACATGCTGGCGATCTTTTTAATAGCGTTCATACAAAAGTTTATTATCAATATCAAAATGCTTGCCAAACGGGCGGTTTAGTCGATTTTGCAGAGTTATTATTTAAAGCTTATGAATTAATTCGAGACAAAGAACATTTGCGCGAACACTATCAACAACGGTTTAAACATTTGTTAGTAGATGAGTTTCAGGATACTAATGGCATTCAATATGCTTGGATCCGTTTATTAACGTCAAGTGATTGTGAAATTTCAATTGTTGGCGATGATGATCAATCAATTTATGGCTGGCGAGGCGCTCGAATTGAAAATATTCAACGTTTCGAAAAAGAATTTAGTGACAATAAAATAATTAAACTCGAACAAAATTATCGTTCTACAGGTAACATTTTAAAAGCCGCTAACGCGGTGATAGCTAACAACCATGAACGAATGGGGAAAAACCTTTGGACTGATGATAATGATGGTGAGCCCATTTCAATTTACGCCGCATTTAATGAGCAAGAGGAAGCTCGTTTTATTGCAGGAAGAATTACCGACTGGTATCAACAAGGTAATGCTTACAATGATTGTGCTATTTTATATCGCTCTAATGCTCAATCACGGGTACTGGAGGAATTTCTTTTACAACGACAAATCCCTTACCGCATTTATGGCGGTTTAAAATTCTTTGAACGGGCAGAAGTAAAAACAACTCTTGCTTATGTTCGCTTAATGTATAACCAAAATGATGATGCCGCTTTTGAACGAATTGTCAATGTACCAGCAAGAGCTTTGGGTGCAAAAAGTGTTGAACAAATTCGTCAACGGGCAAAACAAAATGATTCCACATTATGGCAAGCTTCGGTTGAAATAGTAGAAGCTTCTATTCTTTCACCAAAAGCGACAAGCTCTTTAGCCGCTTTTTTATCATTAGTAAATAACAACTTTAAAGACTTCCATGAGTTACCGTTATCAGAACAAATTCAATTAACAATTGAAAGTGCGGGGCTCGATGTGCTTTACGCCAAAGAAAAAGGTGAAAAAGCCTTAGCAAGAAAAGAAAACTTGGCGGAGCTTGCCAATGCCGCGCGTGAATTTGATACAGAAGATTATCCAGAATTATTACCAATGACCGCCTTTTTAGCACATGCTTCTCTTGAAGCTGGCGATAATCAAGCAGAAAAATATGAAGATTGCGTACAAATGATGACTTTGCACTCCGCCAAAGGCTTAGAATTTCCTTTGGTTTTTATAACAGGCATGGAAGAAAAATTATTTCCTCATGTGATGTCAATGGATGAACCTGATAAACTAGAAGAGGAACGTCGCTTGGCTTATGTGGGCATAACACGTGCGATGAAAAAATTGTATTTAATTTATGCAGAAAAACGACGCTTGTTTGGAAAAGAAAGTTATCCGGCGGTTTCTCGTTTTATAAAAGAAATACCCGCAGAACTCAAAGAAAATATTCGAATGAATGCACAATTGAGTCAACCAGTTTTTGAAAGAAAAAAAATGCAGTACTTACCAAGCAGTCAAGATGATATCGCAGAAGGTTATAAACTTGGTCAAATGGTCGAACATCCCAAGTTTGGAAAAGGTGTTATTTTAAATAGTGAAGGGGATGGTAGCCAAGCACGCTTACAAATAAATTTTGATAGTGTTGGTTGCAAATGGTTAATGTTGGCCTACGCACGACTAGAAATTTGTTAACCGCAGATTAAATGAAAATAGACTGATATAAGGATTAAATTTTATGCTAACTTTATTAATGAAATTTTTAAAAGTGCTTAATTCTGAGCAGTCTTCTAATCAATTAGCTTTTGCTATTTCCTTTTCAGCAATATTAGGCTTAACGCCTTTATTGTCATTACATAATGCCATTATTTGTATTATTGTTTTGAGTTTTAGAATTAATCTCACTTTATTAATGATTAGTTATCCATTATTTGCATTAATTGGTTATTTATTATCACCAACCTTTGAAAGTGTTGGTTTATTAGTTTTACAAGAACCTCAATTACTCAATATTTGGGAATCATTCTTTAATACGTTAATTGGTCGCTGGAGTAATTTTTATTACAGTGGTGTTATGGGTTCGTTTGTTATTTCAATTATTCTTTCGGTTATTTTATTTCCTATCGTAAAACTATTGGTTCACTCCTATAGAAATAATTGGAAAGTTAACATAGAAAAACTAAAAGTGGTCAAGGTATTAAAAGCTTCAAAACTTTGGCAGTTTTATCATTCATAAACAAAAATCATCCAGTGTAGGTAAATTTAAACTCACTAAGGTATCGCAATGAAATTATTTAGATTATGGGGGCTGTTAGCCTTTTTGACTCTTGCTATATTATCCGCTGCTATTTGGTATTTTTTAGCTCCTAAGTTTATTGCTGAAAGTATTGAAAGTGTTGGCTCAGAAATATTAGGTGCAAAGGTCGAAGTAGATGATATTGATCTTGAGTTATTCCCTCTTAAGATAAAAATAAACCGATTGCAAGCCGCAGATCCTGATCAGCCAATGAAAAATTTGTTTGAAGTAAAAACTATTCGCTTTGCTGTCGATTCAAATGCGCTGCTGTGGAAAAAGATATTAATTGATGAATTAGTGATAGAAGGCGTTAACCATAATACCGACCGCGCCTCCAGCGGAAAAATAATAGGCGGTAGAAAAACCCAACAATTACAAAACAAAATAAGCAGTTACAAAATACCAACGTTCTCTAATGATGAGATAAAAGAAATAATTAATGATGCCGATCTTATTACTCAAAAAAGATTGGATCAATTAAATTTAACGCAAAAAAAATTAAATGGCGAATGGGAAACCGCTTTAGATAAAAAATCTTACGATAAACGAATATCTGCAATAAAAACCGAATATAAAGAACTAACCAAACGATCTAAAGAAGATAAAATTAATCTATTGAAAGATAGAAAAAAATGGAAAAAATTAAATCATAAAGTTAAAAAAGAACGCCAAAGAATAGCGAATTTAAATAAGAAATTTAAACTCGATACAAAACAAATTAAACAACAAATACAAGCTGTGAAACAAGGTCCAAATGATGATTTACAAAAAATAATGAAAGATATGGGGATAGGAAATGGGATGTCAGGATTGTCCGATAAATATTTAGGGGCTAAATTCACTCCCTGGGTAACCAAAACAATTGAGTTAATTAAAACGATGAAAGCAAGTGAAGAGACAACTGATAAAGCGCCTGTATATTCATCCGCTCAAGGACTTTTAGTAAAATTTACTGATCAACAAATTTTTCCTGATTTATTAATTAAAAAAATTCATTTAAGTGGTAACAATAAAGACTTTAAAGTTTCTGGCAATGGAAGTAATGTGGGTTATTTCCCTTGGTTAGTAGGAAAACCCGCTCAAATTGATATAAAACTATCAGCGGCTGGTAATGCCAGTTTATCAATCAATAGCCACTGGCCAAGCGAAAAAGAAATGATAACAAAAGTGAGTTCAATAATTTCTAATTGGTCAGTTAAACAGATGAAATTAATGGAAAGTGAACAAGGTCCTTGGATAGTTAATTCTGGTTACTTAAACGCCACACTAAAAGGAAATTTAACGTTAAATAATCTTGATTTCAATCTTTCTATTAATTTAAATCAACCTAAAATAATATTTCCAAAGAAATTAAATGGGTGGCAAAAAGATCTAGCAATAAATCTCAACCAACAAAAAAATATTGCTATTGAAATAAAAGCCTCTGGCACACTGAATAAACCAAGTATAAAAATAAAATCAAGTCTCGATAAATTATTTACTCAAGCCATTGGCTCAAAAATTAAAACTCAGGTTAGTAAACTTAAGCAACAAATTACTCAGTCAATTAGTAATAAGATCGGCGACTTGTCTTCTATCGATGCAATCAGCGAGGGCTTTTCTGTTCGAGGTAAGGAGTTAAATTTAAACGATAAGATGCTTAAAGAATTGTTATAGATTTTTAGTAATATCTTCTACATAAATTTGCAATGAATCGAGAACAGTTTGATCATTGTTATCATCTGATCGTAGTTCTTTTAATCGCTTTATAAAATCATCATAGATTAATGACGCACCTGAACTTCGGTCAAATATTAATGATTTTCTTAATGCTTGCCAACGCTGAAATTCACTTGTAGATAATGAATCAACCGCGTTCCGTGCTCTGTATCTAAAAAGCAGCTCTTCTAATCGATTATCATTAAATTGATAATGTGACTGCGATAAAGTATTCCAATCTTCATGGCGTATCTGTTCCATTTTATTTTTATCGGCATGATTAAAAAATCCGCCAGAATATAGAGAATGGTCAGGATTTGTTGGCTCTAGGAAATTTCTATTGCTATAAACATTATTGAGTTTTTTATTAAGCTCTTTAATATAGCTTTTAATTTTTTCAGCTTTAACTAAACATTCGTTAAGATTAATTTGTAGCCGTTTTTGACATTCTTCATTAAAAACACCCAAAGGCGCAACTGCTGGGCATTTATTATAATGTACCTCTTTAAAAGCGAGTCTTTCAACACCTTCTGGCAAATCATCTTGCCGAGTGAAAATACGCTCACTAATTTGTTGCTCAGTTAGATTATCTAAATTTTCAATTGAACGAGTTAAATCAATACATATAACGCTATTTTTATTTAATGGATGAATTCTAAGCGGCATCATAATTCCTGTGTATTGATGCTGGCTGCCTAACATTGATGAACAATGCACAAAAGGTTTGTGAGTGATTAAATCAATTTCAGTCATCACTAGGTGTTTATTATTAAGTGATAATAGGTAGTCATATAATTTAGATTGTTTTTGTTTAACCAGTTTAGCCATATTAATAGTGGCGTAAACATCAGCCAATGCGTCATGTGCATCTTTATGCTCTATGCCATTCGCTTTACTTAAAAGTTCTAGCCTAAAACTAGTGATACCCTTATCATTTTTTGGCCAAACAATTCCTTCAGGTCTTAGCGCATGAGTCATGCGTAATAAATCAATAATATCCCAGCGGGTGTTACCATTTTGCCATTCTCTAGCATAAGCATCGTAAAAGTTTCTGTAAAAACCGTGGCGAATAATTTCATCATCAAAACGAATATTGTTGTAACCAACAGAGCAAGTATTATCTTGTGAGACTTGCAGGTGAATTTGTTTGAAAAATTCTTTTTCTGAAAGCCCTTTTGCTAGTGCTTCTTGAGGAGTGATTCCAGTGATTAAACAAGCTTCTGGATGTGGAATAAAGTCATTGGACGGTTTGCAATAAATGTTGATGGGTTCATCAATAATATTAAAATTGTAATCAGTGCGTATACCAGCAAACTGACTAGGCTTGTCTTTTACTGGATTAGCTCCAAAGGTTTCAAAATCAAACCAGAAAAAGGATTTCATTATGCCATTTTTTCAAGTGTTAATTCGTCGGACATTAACCAACGCATTGCTTCGGATTCCGAATTGAAATAATTAACATTAACACCTTGGCTGGCTCCCATATTACAACCTATTTGAGTTTCAGAAGATGAGTTTCGATTGATATCGACAACCGCTATTTGAAGACCGCGATTTTTAACAATTTCGATGATAGATTGATAATTGTTGATGGCTTCAAACGGTGAAAAATGCCCGTCTAAGGCGAGGTTCATTTGTAACTTTTTAATGTTTTCTTGCTCACAGCGGTCAAAAGCTTGTTGCCATAACTTGATCGAGTTTTCCTTAGTCCGTTTACCCGTTACAAAAGACATAACAATATTATTTTCAATACTAAACGATATCTCAGACGTCATATAGTTCCCTTAGTTATTTTAATTTTATTATGAGCTTTTATATTACAATTTAAGGCATGATAATTAACTAAATTGTAACCATTCTATGACAGACATATTTAGGATGCAACACATTTTATATCTGT
>CAYZBK010000085.1:0-6746 GCA_964476655.1 uncultured Kangiella sp.
AAATTGACAATCATTATAATGCACATTATAATGATAATTCAATTAAAGAGGTATTAATTATGGCTGTTAAAAACGAAAGAATAACAATATTAGCTAGTACAGAATTTAAGGCTTTTCTACATGGTGAAGCTTCTAATGAAGGTGTTAGCGTATCTGAGTTGATCCGTGAACGCTGTATGAAACCTGCGACAAACACTAAAGACGAAGAACTTCTAAAGGCTTTAGTAGAGCAAGTAAACATATCTACTTCTAAAGCAAAAAATGCGCTTAGTAAGGGGTTACGTGATGCCAGTAAGGTTTTAAAAGAACTTAAAGCAAACAGGGTTACATCGTGAGCGTTATTAAGGATGCAGTAAATGCAATGAAAGAGGTCATTCTTTTAACTGATAAAGTTGAAAAAACTGGCGCAGTTTTAAGTGAAATATCAAAAGAATTAAGAGAACATGACCGCCGATTAATAAGGCTCGAAACAATGGTTGAGATAGCGCAATTTCAAAGCGGCCAAAAGAAAGTAGAACCAAAATAACAAGATAAAGAGTTAAGTAAAATTCCAAATATAGAGTCGCTTTTAATTAAAGCTAAAAACTAAAACTGCTTTAGTAGTGATAATATCTCTGTATTATTTAATGCTAAGTCAAAGGAGTCTTGGCCTTTATTATTTTTTCTTTTTGGATTTGCTCCCGCCTTTAAAAGTGTTTTTACACATTGCTTACAATTATTACTCACTGCTAGCATCAAAGCGGTAAAACTTTGTTTGTTACGATCAGACAAATCAACTTCGTCTTCATTTAACAACAGCTTTAAAATAGTATTAGATTTTTTAGCTGCAAACATCACTGCATTATTACCAGATAATGATGTTAAGTTTTGATCGACTGAATATTGCAGTAATATTTCAACACAAGAAAAACAGTTTTCTTGTGTTGCCCACATTAGTGCTGTTAATCCTTGATTGTCAGATAGATTGATTTTAGCTTTGGCCTTTAATAATAGTTCAGTCACTTTTTCATTATTTTTTTGAGCCGCAATAATTAATGCGCTCCTTCCTTGTTTATCTTGCCAATTAACATCTAAACCTTTTTTAATTAATAACGCTGTAGTCTTGTAATCATTTTTTGTAATAGAGGTGCTTAATAAATTTTTATTAGTCATCGTATTTTTTAGATTCAAAAACAGTTGAACGGATTTTTCATTTTGTTCTTTTACTGATATTAACAAGCCTTTATCAACTAATCCTGTGAGCCCTATTTCTTTCGCTCTTTTTAAAACAGTTTTCAGCAAATCAATTTTATCTTTTTTTATACAACTGAAAAATAACTGCTCTAATGCTTTTTTATCATATTGATTTTTTAATGGATATTTATTTAGCATCATAGAAAGCAAAACAAACTGCCCATTATCAACACTTAGGCTAACAGCGGTTGTATTTTGACTGGTCTTTTTCCAAGGCGAAAAACCTTTTTTTAATAATGCTTTGGCAAGCGGCTCTTGGCCTTGAGCTACAGCAATAGCTAATAACGGCCATTTATAATAAGGACTTGATTCTTCTTTTGATTGGAGCTTAAGAGAGTTTATTTGATGAGTTATATTTTTTTGAAGTATTAATTGTTGTTTTTGATTAGATGTTACTTTAGCAAAAGTCTTTTTTAATTTAAGTTTTTGAATTTTATTATAATCAAATGCTGAATGATTATAGCGATCTTTACGATTAAAATTTGCTCCGTGATTAAGTAACCATTGAGCCGTAGCTTGCTGTCTATTTTTAATCGCTAACATCAGTGCTGTTTGCTGATCATTATTTATTAAATCTATTGCTTTAATTTGTTTGTTAATCATTATGATGTTTTTTATTTTTCCAAGTTTTGCTGCAATATGAAACGCAGTATTTCCCTGAGGATCTTTACGTTTTAAATCTACTTTCTGTTTAATTAACCAATCAGAAATATTATCTCGGTTAAAAAGCATTGCTGTCATTAGTGGCGTATTGCCGTCTCTATTAGGGTGATTTAGGTTAGCGCCTTTAATTGACTGTTTAATGGCTAATGATAAACTTCCACTGCTAATAGCTAATTCAAAAAGACGTTGTGTTTGTGGTTTAATTTGGTCAACTGATTGTTCTTTTGCATCAATATCGTCTAATAATTTTCTTGCTCTTGCATTCCCTAATGCCGCAGCGCTTGCTAAATAAGTCTTGGCTAAGCTAATATTTTGTGGCAGTTGTCTTCCTTTGTAATATAATGAACCTAGTAAAAAATCAGCTTCTGGCTGTTTTTTTGAGACTTCTTTTAATAACTTTACAGCTTTTTTAACTGATTGTTTTACCCCTTTTCCCTTTAAAAATAAAATGGCTAATTGATATTTGGCATCTGAGTTGTTTTCTTTTACTAACTCTCTAAGTCGTTTTGAAGCCGCTAAAAACTTTCCTTGTAATAATTGTTGTTTGACTTCTACAGGAATGCTATCCGATGATTTCGCTGGCATAGCTACCATAAAAATACAGAAAAAAAACAATTTATAAATTAAATGAATTCTCAAAATTACACCTTTTTAATATTACGTTATTCTGTTCCGTATTTTGTTTCAACTTTAATGCCGATATCTTTTAATAATTTTGTAGGAAGAATACCTCCAACGCAAACAATAATGGCCTGATTACGGATCTTAATTTTTCGCTCATTTAAAACTAAAGTCACACTGTCTTTCTCTATTAATTTTACTTGCGAATTAAATAGTATTTTTATTTTTCCAGATTTTTCTAGCTCATTGATCCGTTGTCTATTTTTTGCTTTTGCTCTACCAAAACTTTCTTTTCTATAAGATAAGTAAACGAGTGCCTTTTGAGTGCTGGTTAATGACTGACTAGTATTCACATCTGCAATGCTGCAGGCGGCTTCAATGGCGCTGTCCCCTCCTCCAACCACCAAAACAAGTTGGTTTTGATATTGCTCTGGGTCTGTTAATCGATAAACGACTTTTGCTAACTCTTCACCGGGAACATTTAATTGCCTTGGTGTGCCTCGACGACCAATCGTTAATAATACACTTTTAGTTAAATATTCTGCCTTTGATGTGATCACCTTGTGAAGGTTTTCAGTGACCTGAGAGACGGATAACAAGGCTTCTTCTTGTTGTATCTTTATACCGTGATCTTTAATTGTTTCAAGCCAAAATTTCATAAGAGGCTCTTTTCTTATTTCACCAAATTTAACTTTGCCCACCAATGGTAAGGTTGCAGCTTGTGTCATCACCAATTTACCTCGAGGGAAATGACTAATTGTTCCACCTAAACGATCTTGATCAATAGTAATACTTTTTAAAGCGTATTTTTTTGCCCCAAGACTTGCACTCAATCCCGCAGGACCAGCACCAACAATAATACAATCAAGCACTTCTGGTGCATTGTTGGTCATTTTTTCCAAAAAAACGCTAATGCTGTCTAAAGCTTGCCGTCCTTGTTCAATCGCATTTCTAATTAAGCCCATGCCTCCTAACTCTCCGGCAATAAAAACACCTGGTACACAGGTTTCATAATGAGGCGATACATCCGGAATTTCTATACCACGAGTAGCACTTCCAAAAACCAGTTTAATTGCATCTTGCGGGCAGGCTGATTTACATGCTCCATGGCCAATGCAGTTACTGGGATTAATTAATTGTGCTTTACGATGAATAAGCCCTAAAACATTCTTCTCTGGGCAAGCGGTAACGCAAGATCCACAACCAATACACAATGATAAGTCAATAACAGGATGCAAACTTGAAGCTTCTGTTAGGCCATCGGCCCGCGAAACATCCATATGCTGTATGCTTTGATGATGGTGTTTATTTCTTTTTAAAAAATATATAAGTAAAATAATGGATAATGGTGTGAAATAAATTAATCCAATAAATAACCAATTTGGCACTTTTTTCTCCTGCTTATTACAATTTTTTATAAAAATACTAACACAATCAAAAAAATACAGAAAATACCTGACAATACACAAAGTAAGTATACAATAAGAACAGTATTAACAAATGAGACATTCATCCAGATTAAATTAATATAAAAATGCTAATATTTATCCTTTAGTCTAAAAATTGATCTGATTAAAATAAAGCTTCCTAAAAATCTAAAATAATTATGTCTATAAAAAACTACCCTGCTGTATTATTCTCATTTTTTATCTCGCTAATCTTGATTCTTGGCTGGCGAGAGCGGGAAGAATACTGGCTATCCGCTGAAAAAGGCTGGGGATATGCTTTAGGTATTATTGGCGGCAGTTTAATGCTGATCCTTTTACTCTATCCACTACGAAAGCACTGGAAGTTAGCTCGCAACTGGTTCAGCATAAAACATTGGTTTAAAATGCACATGTTATTTGGTGTAATCGGACCTGTTCTTATTTTATTTCATAGCAATTTTCAACTTGGATCTTTAAACAGTAATATCGCTCTTTTTTCAATGCTTTTGGTTTCTGGTAGCGGAATTATAGGTCGTTATGCTTATCAAAAAATTCATCGGGGATTATACGGTGAACAAATTCAATTCTCCGAATTAAAACATGACTATGATAAAAGTAAATCTCATTTTGCTGAAAGCGATCTGCTCAATTCAATTTTAAAAGAAAATCTTATACATATCGAAAAGCAAATATTACAACTGAAAATACCATTATTCAGTGCTTTTTTATGTAATAGAAAAATCAGTCGTATTCAAACTGAGCTAAAAAAGATTAGTCGTAAAAAAGCTAAAAGCTATCTTGGGAATAAACGAGAATTACATCAATTTGCCCAGAAAACAAAACATCTATTATCCGGTGTACATCGTTTAAAACGTATGACAAACTATGCGCTTTATGACAGAATTTTTTCTATTTGGCACGTCTTTCATTTGCCCATATTTTTTATGATGATCTTGGCAGGTATTATTCACGTATTTGCTGTTCATATTTATTAGGCTTTTATTTAATGAAAATACAACAGAATAAAACAAAGTGAACAGATTAATTAAAAATAAAAACTTTTATTTTAGTTGTTTTCTGCTATCCATAAAAAAACAATTAATGTTGCTGATTACTATTTTATCATTGTTTTTTTTAGTCTTATTATCTCCCTTAAGTCATGCTGAAGAAAAAGAGCTCAGTTTAAAGCAAATGCTTTTATCACCAGGTGATTTAACAGAAGCTCACGCAGATATTGAAACAAAATGTAACTCTTGCCATGTCCATTTTGAGAAAAGCAACCAAACACCGCTATGCCTAGACTGCCATGAAAAGATTAATAGTGACCTACAGGTAAAGTCTGGATTCCATGGACGTATTTCCAAAACATTAATTAAAGATTGTAAAAATTGCCATACTGATCACCAAGGACGAGAATTTGATACCCGAGGATTTGATCAAGATAACTTTGATCATAACCTGACTAATTTTAAGCTCGAAGGAAAACATGCTCGATTAGAATGCCTTAACTGTCATAAAGATTCTAATGTCATTTCAGAAACCTCTCGCAGCTCTTCAACATTACCAGCAAGCATTCGTAATCTTCCTGTTGATAAGGCATTTCGGTTTAAAGCCTTTAAGTGTGTAAGTTGCCACGTTGATTTTCATAAAGACTCTTTAGGTGATAAATGTGAAAATTGTCACAACTCAAGCTCTTGGAAAAGCAGCCAGTTTGATCATGATAAAACTGATTTTTCATTAACCGGTGAACATGAAAATATAACTTGTGAGAGTTGTCATATTAATAATCAATTCAAAAAGACAGAAACTCAATGCAAGTCTTGTCATTTAGCTAAAGAACCGCATCTTGGGATTTTTGGAAAAAAGTGTGGTGATTGCCACACAAGTCAACAATGGAAAAATGATGATTATAATCATTTTAAAGAAACAGGTTATAAACTAATAGGTCATCATTTTCAAAATAATGGAAAAAAATTAGCTTGTATTAATTGTCATTCAGAAAAATTAAACCCTGCAAAAAAATGCCTCAGCTGTCATCAAAATGAAGATGTTCATCAGGGCAGTAATGGAGCTAAATGTGCTGATTGCCATAATCAAAAATCATGGAAAAAAACAGATTTCACTCATAGTCAGGCATCTACAGGTTTTGCACTTACAGGGGCTCATAAAACAGAAAATTGTGATTCTTGCCATACCCCAGGAACTGCCCGAAAAGATTTACAAACGATCAATGCAATCGGTCTAATTAGAAGCTGCATTGACTGTCATCAGGCTGTTGATCCTCATTTTGGTAAACTGGGTAAAGACTGTTCAAGTTGCCATCAAACTAAAAGCTGGCAAAAATCGGTTCGTTTTAATCATGATTTTACTGATTTTCCTTTAACCGGATCACACCAATTATTAGTTTGCGAGTCGTGCCATTTATCATCCGAATTTTCTGAGCAATCTCAAAAATGTCAAAGTTGCCACAGTAAAGATGATATCCATCAGAAAACACTGGGTAATCAATGTGAATCATGCCACGACACTTCGGTTTGGTCACACTGGAATTTTGATCATCAACAACAAACTAATTTTTCACTTAATGGCAAACATCAAAATCTAAAATGTAATCTTTGCCATCGCACCGATTTGCCAGACGGTTTAACGCCAGGAAAAGACTGTTACAGTTGCCACCGAAACGATGATATACACAGTGGTGGTTTTGGCATTGATTGCCAACAATGTCACACAGAAGACAGTTTTGATGAATTAAATTTTTAATGCTTAAAGTAATTAACACAATAAGTAGCGCCCCTCACG
>CAYZBK010000086.1:0-1313 GCA_964476655.1 uncultured Kangiella sp.
TCTGACCCCTTCGATTTTTGCATGATTTAAGCGAAATACTTTGATAATAACTAAAGATTACTTCCTTGTAATCTCTATCAAGATGTTTAAAAACTAAGCCTGTTTACCACTCAGCAATAGGACTTAAATCAGCTTCATAATCAACATTATCAAATCCAAATCCAAACAGTTTTAAGAAGTCTTGATTGTAACTTTTATAGTCACCTATTTCTGGAAAATTCTCTGTAGTCACTTGAGCCCAAAGCGCTTCAATTTTGCCTTGAATAAAATCGTTAGTTTCTACGCCGTCCATGCGCAATCTATTGGCTTCGTCTGTTGTTGGATTATCAGCCAGTAATAAGGTATTAAATAGTCCGTAAATTTGCTCAATCACGCCTTCATGAACACCTTCATCCTTCATTACTTGATACATTAATGAAATATACAAAGGCATAACAGGAATGGCTGAACTTGCTTGAGTTACAACGGCTTTTAATGAAGTGACGTATGCTTTTAAGCCAATATCAGAATAAGTGGTATTAAGCGCTGTAGTTGCTCTATCTAAGTCTTCTTTTGCTTTACCGATGGTTGCACGGCCATAAATTGGTTGAGTGATTTCTTTACCTATGTAGGTATAAGATGAAGTCACACAATTATCTGCAAGGACACCAGCATTGTTTAATTCTTTAATCCAGATTTCCCAATCTTCACCACCCATGACTTTTATGGTGTTATTGATCTCATCTTGATTAGCCGCTTCAAGGCTGACTTCATGAACGATTTTTTTGCTGGTATCAAAAGTTTTTGAGGTGATTGATTTTCCAACAGGTTTTAATGTTGAAATGTAAGCTTCACCGGTATCAGGATCCGTTCTTCGTGGAGACGCTAAGCTATAAATGACTAAATCTATTTTGCCTAAGTCTTGTTTAATGGTTTCAATGGTTTGTGCTTTGATAGCGTGTGAAAATGCATCACCATTGATTGTTTTAGCATATAGTCCCGCTTGTTTCGCTTGTTGATGAAAAGCCGCCGTATTGTACCAACCAGCGGTTCCCGTTCTTTTTTCAGTTGGCTCTTTTTCAAAGCAAACACCTAATGTTTTTGCTCCAGCGGCAAAAGCTGAGGTAATACGAGAGGCTAAACCATAACCTGTAGAGCAACCTAAAACTAAAACATTTTTAGGTTTAATGGCTAATTCGCCTTGTTGTTGAACGTATGCGATTTGTTCTCTGATACTTTCAGCGCAGCCAGCAGGATGCGCGTTAGTGCAGATAAATCCTCGGACTTTTGGTTTGATGACCATGATATAAGTTTCCTGAAATTTTGGTTTGAAA
>CAYZBK010000086.1:1413-6628 GCA_964476655.1 uncultured Kangiella sp.
GTGTTTATAAAGACAATTTGTCTTACTCTGCTTTATTGATAGGAGGGAGATCTCATTATGATAACTGGCTCTACTATTTTATCGAATTAATTTAGCGGGATAATTTAGCTAAATAGTGAGAGCCTGAATTGTTACCGCCTTATTCTGGGTTTTTTATTGCGATGAAGATGACTGATTTACATGATCTAATTGTTCAATTATGGGGGTTAAATTGATCCCTAACGCATGCGCTTTGGTTAATATGTCGTTGGATGAAAGGCTTCTTGCTTGAGACAATGCCCAAAAAACTGAAGCTCTCATTCCTGTGCGGCAATAAGCATGAATTTTGTCGTCATTTTGGTCAATTAAGCTAATAAATTCTTGTAATATGTGTTGTGGTATATTTAATCCTGATACTGGAATTTGAATAAACTTGATCCCATTTTCTGCTGCCGCAGATTTTAGTTCTGCAGACGATATTTGATTGGTTTCTTCTCCGTCTGGTCGGTGACAGATAATGGTTTTTATACCGTCATCGGCGAGTGATTTTATATCGTCACAGTTAATTTGTTCTGACACGGAGTAGCTTTTTTCAATTTGAATTTTTTTCATGGAATTCTCTTTTTTAAATAATAATTAAAGTTAAATTAATTGTGGGACTGATTTTATTAAAATATAAATGCCCATAATGATTAAAAATAGTCCAAATATTTTTTTTAGTTTGTCTTGAGGAACTTTGTTAGCTATTTTATTTCCAAGTGTGCTGCCAAGCGCGCCAACAATAATCATTACGCCAATTATTTGCCAATCTAAAGATAAACCTGATTCTTTTAAAACATCTAAATATTTTACAAAACCACTAAAGGACTTTAAGGCAATAATCACCAAACTAGTTGCTATGGCAACTCGCATGGTTAAACCACCAAGCAAAACCAAAGCAGGAACAATTAAAAAACCGCCGCCAACACCAACAATTCCAGTGAGTACTCCAACAATTAATCCATCAATAATAATTTTAATAACGTGGCGTTGATGATCGGATTGTTGTTCAATATTCTTTTTGGGTTTAAGCATAAAATAACTGGCAAGTAACATGACACCAGCAAAAATAGCCAGTTGCATAATGCCCGATAAATATACCGACAGCCAAGCGCCGCCGTAAGTACCAACCATGCCTGGAACACCAAATAAGAGTACCGTTGGCCAGTCAACTAACTTTTGACGAATATAAGGAATAGAGCCAAGAAGAGCGATTGATCCAACAATAATTAACGAACCAGCAATGGCTATTTTTTCTGGTTGATCAAGTAAATATACCAGTACAGGTACTGTTAAAATCGAACCGCCAGATCCCATTAAACCTAAACTTAATCCAATGGCACACGCACCTAATAAGGCTAAAATATTGAGTCCCATAATTACTCTTTTATAATATGTTGAGTGGGAGTTTTAAATAAGAAGTCCCGTTATCTTCTTTGGGCGGTAATTGCCCAGCTCTAATGTTGATTTGTACTGAGGGCAAGATTAAATCTGGCAGCTCTAAACTGGCGTCTCGTGTATTTCTGTAATGAATAAACTCGTCTTTGCTTATTTTGTCGTTGATGTGAATGTTGCTCTTTTTTTGTTCGGCCACTGTTGATTCCCAAGCAAAGGTTTTACGCTTGTCTGTGCCATAGTCATGGCCAGTAAATATTCGAGTGGATTCGGGTAAGGAAAGAATACGTTTGATTGATTGATACAGTGTTGCAGCATCACCACCTGGAAAGTCCGTTCGAGCCGTACCAAAGTCAGGCATAAAAATAGTGTCACCAACAAAAATGGCATCCTCAATTTTATAACTTAAACAAGCCGGTGTGTGACCTGGAGTATGTAATATGTCAATGAGACTGTCGCCAATTTTTAACTGATCGCCTTCATTTAATAATCGATCAAATTGACTGCCATCATCTTTAAACTCTTTTTCAAAATTGAAAATGTTTTTAAAGGTTTTTTGTACATCTTTAATTTGAGCTCCAATAGCTATTTTTCCACCTAGGACTTGTTTTAAATAACAGGCCGCAGAAAGATGATCGGCGTGAGCATGTGACTCTAAAATCCAAACTGTTTTTAATTGTTTGGACTGAATATAAGCGATGAGTTGATCGGCAGAATGGGTTTCTATACGTCCTGATGCAGGTCGGAAGTCATGGACTGAATCAATAATGATGCATTCTTTACTCTCGTTGTCAGAAACCACATATGAAACGGTAAAAGTTGAGTGATCAAAAAATGCTTGGATAGAAATATTGCTCATGATATTACCTGTATTATATTTTTAGCGCCTTAATATTAGTAAAATCTAATATATCTTGTTTTCATCAATGACGCAAATGCTTCGATTGCTTAAAACTATAAGTGAATTTGATTGTTTCTATCATATGAAATTAAGTGTTGTTTTTAAAAGTTTTGTTTTCGCCATTCGAGCATTCCGCCATCTAAATTGTAGACGTTAGAAATACCATTAGAGATAGCCATTTGAGCAGCTTTAGCGGATCGCCCCCCACTTCGGCAAACAAACAGATAGGTTTTCTCGGGATCTAAACTTTTAACATCGTGTTTGAAATTAGTTTGCAAAGTACTAAAACGGACATTAGAAATGTGACCTAATTCGTCTTTCCATTCATCTTCTCTCCGTACGTCGATAACTTCATCAAAATCAGCCCACATCTCCTTGGCTTTTCTGGGGGAAATATCAATGATTGGTTTTCCGGTTAGGGGGGAGAC
Organism: uncultured Kangiella sp.; assembly: GCA_964476655.1. Classification (GTDB taxonomy): domain Bacteria; phylum Pseudomonadota; class Gammaproteobacteria; order Enterobacterales; family Kangiellaceae. The sequence continues at coordinate 4,156 of CAYZBK010000086.1, forward strand.
TAATTCACTGAGTTGTTTGACTAAGGTTTCTACGGCGGTGGTTGTATTGGCAGTAACTCGCTGCATTTTTTCGGTGGTATTGTTGTTATCTATGTCGATATGGGAGGCTTGTTCTTCAATGATTTCAACCGCATGATTGATCTCACCAAAATTTTCAACTAAGCCGTTAATAGAAGAATTTAACTTTTCCCCTCTGAGTTCAAAGTTATCAACAATGGTTTTTATAATTTTGTCACTTTCTGTCAAAATGTTAAGAATTTCATAGGTAGTCTTTTGACTGTTTTTAGCCAGTGACTTCATACTATCTGCAACTACCGCAAAGCCTTTGCCTGCGTCGCCTGCTCGTGCTGCTTCAATGGCGGCATTTAAAGCAAGCATTTCGGTTTCTTCACCAATAAAACGTATTGCCACTGTTTTTTCTTGGACTGAACTGAATTTAGACAATATGGTGTGTAAATCATCTCTTGATTGAGTTAGTAGAGATAAGTTACTAAGCACATGGCTTATTTTTTCGGTACCTCTTTGTGAAGTTTGTTTAGCCGAATCCGACATTTCGGTAATTTTATTAACCATTTCTGTTAATTCGGTAATTGTACTATTGATATTAGAGAGTTCTTTGGATGTATTATTCGCGTTATCAGCAATATCATCGAGCACTCCAGACATTACACCTAAATATTGTTCTTTTTGTTTTTGCTCTTTGTTTTTAAAGTTAGAGTGCTCAACTTGTTTTCGTTGAATGCTTTTCTCGAGTTCTTTTTGTGAGCTTTTTAACAAATCTTGCCATTTTGATATTCGAAGGCGCAGTTTGTTTCGGGCAATAAAATACATAGGGGTTGCACCAAGAGCAATCCCAAGAGCAAAAATGGTAATATCCATCAGCATAAAAGTTCTCCATATCCTGTGGAATAAGGATAGTCGTTAACCACGTCTTTTGCCATGATTTTGTCATTGCCGTTAATTCTCTAAAATTATCAGAATTTGCGTTCAAATTCGACTAAACTTTGATTGTTTGTCGTTATTGACTTGAATGGTAACGAGTGAACATTGAATATTGAATATATAGCAGGAGGCTCCTAATGATTTTTAAAGCGTTTTTCGACACGCGATCAGAAACTTATACCTATTTATTAGCAAAATCAAAAGGTTCAGAAGCCTTAATTATTGATCCAGTACTCGAAAATGTGGATGAGTATTTAGAATTTTTAGGTAATAATCAATTAAAACTGGTTGTCGCAATGGATACTCATATTCATGCGGATCATAAAACGGGTTTAGGTAAACTAAGAAACATTACTCGATGCATGACTTGTTTATCTCATAATTCAGAAGTTTCAACGATTTCACGAAAACTTTCAGACGGTGATTTAGTGAGCATTGATGGTATTGAATTAAAGGTGATTGAAACCCCCGGGCATACCAATGATTCCTGTTGTTTTTATGCTCAAGGTATGGTGTTTACTGGTGATACGTTATTTATAAGAGGTAATGGACGGACTGATTTTCAACAGGGTAATGCGGGTCAATTATATGACTCAATCAAAGATAAGTTGTTTACTTTGCCAGACGATACGATGGTGTGGCCTGCTCATGATTATAAGGGTGAACAGACTTCAACAATTGGTAAAGAAAAAATAGAAAACCCTCGATACTTCGGTAAGAGTCGAGAGGAATTTATTCAAATTATGGATAATTTAGACTTACCTAATCCTAAATTAATGGACATTGTGCTTCCCTTTAATCAAAATATTAGTGAAGGTTTAGGCCGTAAATTGGATGAAGAGGTTGAGTTAAGTCGTGAGCAAGTGAGAAAGCTAAAAGAGCATATTTTAATCGACTTACGAGAAGAGCACGAAATTGAAAAAGAGGGGACTCTTGAGGGGAGTTTTTGTTTACCTTTAAGGCATTTAGATAATGCGATTAAAGATTTAGAACACCCTATTAATTTAGCTGAAGAGGTTGTATTTTTTTGTGCATATGGAGAAAGATCGGCAATAGCGTTAGAAATGGCAAAAGAGGTTGGTTTTGCAAATTGTAAGCACCTAAAAGGCGGTATAAATGCTTGGAAAACCGAGGGTTTTCCAACGGTTTAAGAGTGTTTTGTTATCTGAAATTAGAAACTAAAAGTGGCTATTACTGTTTTTCATAAGGAAGCCTTATTTTAAATGTAGAATATTTATAGTACAACATGATGGAAAAAACTAGTTTCTATTTTACGGATCGTTCTATTTTATGAGGGTTCTACATTATGAAAAATATTTTGAACATCATCTAAACTATTTAACATTTCTAAAAAATTAGAGAACATTTCAGTTTCTTCAGAGTTAATCGTGGTGGTATTTTGAGGGATAAATTGAATTTCATCGACTTCAAATTTAATCTCCCCAAAAGCATCAGTTAATGCTTGTTTTGCTTTAAAGTATTCATTGTGAGGGACAAATACGCTGATCAGCCCTTCTTCATTTTCTATGTC
>CAYZBK010000087.1:0-6471 GCA_964476655.1 uncultured Kangiella sp.
TTCCGTTGAGCGAGCGCGCATTATAGGCATTTTCTTTTGCAAAGCAAGGCTTTTAAGTGTTTTTTCTAAATTAATTTTTAAAGCGCTATTTGTTGATGAATATATGTACAATTATGCAATCAAACAGATGGGATTTTGAGCAAGATACAAGCTTAGTGATTTTCAGATAAATATATCGCTTTAAATCATTTATTTATGGATTCTACATATCTTAAGCCTAAACCATCGCAATCAATACGGGTAACGAGCATATTCAGCGGTTTATTCTCTTCTGTAGTTTTAAACTCATTGGAAATAACTTGAACTAAAGCACCTAAAGCTGGGCGTTTAATTCCTTCAAATAAAACGTATAAACCACTTTCACTTTGATTTACTGCCTTTAAAATCACACTCAGACCTTTCTCATCTAAAAGCGATATGTGGAAGCAGGTTGACTCTCGCTGACTTTCTCTTCTATCTAAATCAAGATTCGCATGTTTCATACGCTATTCCTTAAACTTAGAGTTCAGTCTTTTCAGTATAGTCTAGAATATAAATTTCATTACAATAGATGCTTATTTAGCGGTCATAAATAAATGATTTTTCTTTTTTCCAAGTTTAACCAAGAAGAATCGCCCATAAAGCGCGTTATCATATGAAAAGGTTTCTTCCGATTTCATATTATCATCACTACCTTTAGCTTCACCATTAATCCAAACGGCATTGCGACCCAAAGCATCTTTTGCTTCACGTCCAACTTTTACCATTCCACATTCTGTTAATATGGCCGTTAAAGGTTTGCTTGTGTAATCGACGGGTAATTCGCTTGACGGTAATCCATCTTGAGCCAGCTGCTCCAAATCGCTTTCACTTAAATCTGCGAAACTTCCTTGAAACATTGCTTGAGTAATACGTTCTGCAGATTCAAAGCCAGCTTCCCCATGAACTAATTGAGTAACTTCTTTCGCTAAAATGCCTTGAGCTTGCGGCCTACCTTGTGTTTCTTTGTCATTTGATTCGATAGATAAAATTTCTTCTTCACTCAAAAAAGTAAAATACTTTAAAAAGGTATAAACATCTGCATCTGCGGTATTAAGCCAAAATTGGTAAAAAGCATATTGACTGGTTTTTTTAGGATCTAACCAAATAGTCCCACTTTCTGTTTTGCCAAATTTAGTTCCGTCGGATTTTGTTACTAATGGCAATGTTATTCCAAACACTTGTTGACGGTTCATTCTACGTGTTAAATCGATTCCCCCTGTAATATTACCCCATTGATCACTGCCGCCAATTTGAATAGTGCAGTCAAAACGTTTATTGAGTTCTGCAAAATCATACGACTGTAAAATCATGTAAGTGAATTCGGTGAATGAAATGCCTTCGCCTTCGCGATCAATTCGCTGTTTCACTGATTCTTTTTGGATCATGGCATTTATGGAGAAATGTTTGCCGACATCTCTTAAAAAGGACAAAACATCCATATCTTGAGTCCAATCTAAATTATTAACCACCATTGCAGAGTTTTTACCACAATCAAAATCAATAAATTGGCTCACTTGCTTCTTAATACATTGCACCCAATTGTCTACCACATCTTTGGTATTCAGTTGCCGCTCACTACTTTTAAATGAGGGATCTCCAATCAAACCTGTAGCGCCACCCACTAAAGCAATCGGTTTATGACCATATTGTTGAAAACGCTTAAGGGCAAGTAACGGAACTAAACTACCAATATGTAAGCTGTCAGCAGTCGGGTCAAAACCGCAGTAGATAGTTTTTACACCATCATTAAGATGCTCTTTAAGAGCGTCTTCTGCGGTCATTTGTTGAATCATACCCCGCCAACCGAGATCATGTATTAACCCTTGGTCACAGCTTAACTTTAAATTTTGTTCGGACATAATGGCTACCATTTTGTATTTTTACCTGTGATGAACTTTGAGTATCAGTGAAAGTCATATATCATTAAGCGTTGGCTAAGCCTGCATTAAACCGCATAACGCTACTTTTAGCGCGCATTTTATACGGAACTGACTGAAATTTGTATGATTAAACACGATTACAAGCCACAAAATAATAAAAGATTCTTTAAGCAAGGCTTTTTCCACCATATTCCTACCTGGGCTACCCATCCTTATATGATTTTGTCGATGGCGGCTTTGATTATGATATTGGCGATATTTTTATCCAACGAGAGCCCTTTAAAAACAGAAACGGCTGATGGTACATTAACAGCATCGGTAAAAACAGATAGCGATGAAGAATTTGAAAGTGGTGAGGTTATTATTCAGGCGTTGCCGCTTTCAGACTCGTCACCTACAAACCCGACAAAGAACACATCCATTTATGGCGAACCAATAGACATTCCATTAAATTTAAAAAAATATTCGAGTCTAAATAAACCGATTGAGCCTCTCAACTCTTCTGACAAGTGGTTAACCGAATCAGTACGCAAGGGCGATAATTTATCATTAATATTTAAACGTATGGGGCTCTCTGCCCAAATGGTTCATAAAATTATTTCTCTTGATGACAACACAAAAAAACTTAAAAGCTTACGTCCTGGCGAGTTAATTCATTATCAATTAGATCAGCAAGGAAAACTGAAGTCGCTTAAATATGTCATGGATATTCAAAACACGTTATATATTGAACAAAAAAAACAAAACCTAAGCAACATTAACCCTTCTGAAAAAACGACTTCTCCAACTTATACTTCTCGAATTGTAAATAAAACCATCGAACTTAGAACTGCTTATATAGATGGGACAATTACTGACTCACTGTTTATGTCGGGTAAACGAGCAGGATTAAGCGATACTTTGATTATTAATTTAGCCAATATTTTTGATTGGGACATTGATTTTATTTTAGATATCCGTTCAGGTGATAAGTTTTCTGTTATTTATCAGGAGAAGTTTTTAGATGGTGAAAAGATTGGTGATGGTAATATTATTGCCGCTGAATTTATCAACCAAGGCGATAGTTACAAGGCGGTAAGATATACCGATTCTAAAGGAAACAGCAGCTATTACACGCCAAAAGGGTTAAGCATGAGAAAGGCTTTTTTAAGAGCGCCAATCAAATTCTCTTATATCAGTTCAGGTTTTAAGCCTCGTCGTTTTCACCCTATTTTAAAACGATGGAAAGCTCACCGAGGCATTGATTACCGCGCCAATACCGGCACCCCAATTCGTGCAGCAGGTGATGGTAAAGTCACTCAATCAAGTCGCAATAAATACAATGGAAAATATGTTTTTCTCCAACATGGCCAAGGGATAGTAACTAAGTACTTACATATGTCCCGGCGGGCAGTTAGTCGAGGTAAACGAGTTAAACAAGGGCAGGTAATCGGTTATGTTGGCTCAACAGGATTAGCTGAAGCACCTCATTTACATTACGAGTTTTTAGTCAATGGCGTTCATCGAAACCCGCGAACGGTAAAATTGCCTAAAGCTAAACCAATTTCAAAATCTGAAAAACAAAGCTTTTTATTGATCAGCAAAATGCTCATTAAACAATTAGAAACCCGCCAACAAATTCAATCGCTATCAATCGCTTCCCAGTGAAATGAAACAGACGAATGAACTTTATATTGGTTTAATGTCTGGTACTAGTCTAGATGGGATTGACGTTGCTTTAATCAATTTAAAAACCGATCAATGTCAGCTAATAAGTCATTATTTTCACCCCCTTAATCAGTCGATAAAAGAAAGGTTAATTTTACTATCAAGCCCGACAAATAAAAATAATTCCCCCCTCGAATCCAATATCAAACGCAATCAAAGTAAACGAATTGAATTGCTCGCAGAACTAGACGTTATCATGGCAAATCAATTTGCTGAAGCCGCAAATAAATTACTTCAACAAAACCAACTAACTGCGAAAGATATCATTGCTGTTGGTAGCCACGGTCAAACCGTTAGACATCGCCCTAATAACCATTTTCCATTTAGTATTCAAATAGGGGATGCAAATATTATTGCCGAAAAAACGGGGATCACAACAGTGGCTGATTTTAGACGTGCCGATCTTGCCGCAGGTGGGCAAGGCGCACCGCTAGCACCGGCTTTTCATAATGCTATTTTACGGAGTAATAAAGAAGATAGAATTGTTCTAAACTTAGGGGGTATTGCCAATGTGACCTTTTTACCTAAAAATAAAAAGGCAGATGTCATTGGTTTTGATACTGGTCCAGCCAATACATTATTGGATGCTTACTACATAAAAAATCACAACAATAGAGAATATGATTTTGATAAAAATGCCGAATTTGCACAACAAGGAATAAACAACCAAGCATTGCTCAATCTTTTAATCAATGATCCTTACTTTCAAATGGACTTTCCCAAAAGTACTGGGCGAGAATATTTTAGCCTTAACTGGTTAGAACAAAAAATATTGCAGATTAATAAGCCCATTAACCATGAAGACATTCAAGCGACACTGCTTCAATTAACGGTACTGTCCATTGCCGAGTCAATTCAAAAATTGAACTTAGAAAATTATTCAATTTTTGCTTGTGGCGGTGGAATGCATAACCACTACCTTCTGACACAATTATCTCAAAAAATAAATCACCCGATCCAAACAACCAATGATTTAAATGTAGACGGTGATTATTTAGAAGCAATGACATTTGCTTGGTTAGCCAAACAACGATTACAAGGATTGCCAGGAAACATTCCATCGGTCACCGGGGCATCAAAAAGGAAAGTACTTGGTGGAGTATATTTACCCTAAAATACCATCAAAGAATCTATCGCTGTTATTTTTTCAAATGATACATTTTCTCTTTAGCTGAAATAGGACATTTAAATTTTAAATAGTTTGATTGCAACATCAAGTCGGGAACAATTTCATTCTTGACTATATTTAAATCATCAAGCCTTCCATACAACCTATCGCCCACTACTGGGAAACCAATACCAGACAAATGTTTTCTAATTTGATGTTTTCTACCCGTTTTGATTTGAATAATAAGTGAAGACTGATCAGCCTCATGATAATACTCCGAGGATAAAACCGTACTGAGTGCTGCTTTACCATCAATATTTTCGGTCAACTCTTTTAATACCAAATTAGCAGGAAACTTTCCATTAACAACCGCTTTGTAACGTTTATCTATTTTTCTCAATTCAAATAATTGACTAAATTGAGCCGCCGTTTTTTTACTGTGAGCAATCACAATTAAACCACTCGTCGCTCGGTCAAGGCGATGAACCAAAAATGACGGCTGTTGAGGTAATTGATTTTTCGTTAAACCAAACAACTCAACCCACCGAGCAATTGACGAATGATCTGCCCACTTTGTGCCTTGAGAAAACATACCGCAAGGTTTATTCCAAATACTGTATTCACCTTCATATGAAACTAATTTTGCAGGAATTATTGGAGGAAATAAAATATCAGGGTTATAATAAAGGTGAATTTCATCCCCCACATTTAACGTTCTTTTTGCTCTACGAACTCGCTCAGTTCTACCTTTTTGGGTTAGCCAAACCGCTCCAAAGGTTAAAGCTTGTTTTAATTTTTGTTTAGATATATTGGGAGCTAAAATCGATAACGCTAAAATCACAGTAAGATTAGGTTCTTCAATCATATAATGCTTTTCTAAAGACAAATTAAATTCCTAATGCCTTCCGTAATTTTGGCGGATTATAGCCTTGAACAATGGTTCCTCGAGCATCCACCACAGGAACACCTCGGCCTCTTGCCACTTTATCATATTCTGCTTTTCCGTATGCCGATCGTTCAATATTGTATTCGGTGTACAAAATACCGTTTTCACTAAAAAAGACTCGTGTTTGCTGGCAATATCCACACCAATCAGTAGCGTAAAGAATAACCTCATCATGACCACTAGAAAATGAAAAGCCATTAGGATTATTTTTAAAATGATGGACTGCACCTATAATAGCAATCACCAATAAGATTTTCTTCATCCTTTAACCTTCTCCAGAATAGCGGACCAACAACGTTAACTAAATTATTCTCTCAACATTGCTAACCATTAGCAAAAACTTACCGACTAAAAATTGACATTGTTGATTTCAAGCATAAGCATACTCTACTTAATAGAGTAAAGAAATTACATTAACTAACCTCAACTCAAGATAGCTACCTTTTAACTTTATTCACTGGTGGTTTAATCACTTCGGGCTTACCTTTACCACAAGAATCCTTTCCTCGTCGAACTTGTAACTGGTAGCCCACCCGACAATTTGGAGGAAAACCTTGATGAATTAAACCCGCTTTTGCACGCACAATCGTTTGATTAATTTTATGTGCTCCACGATTATTTTTATGCTCTACACTCATTATCACGCACAAATCTCTATTTCCTCGATTATCAATTTTTAATCGATAGTTTTCTTGCTTTGATTTTCCCTTGTTGCAGGGCTCAGTCGATCGAAAAATTTGCCGTTCTTGCCTAATACAGCGAGCAGCTTTACTCTTAGTCTCGAACTGAAAGCCTCTTTCACACGCAAA
>CAYZBK010000088.1:0-6112 GCA_964476655.1 uncultured Kangiella sp.
GTTTTTAGTAAAAATATCGACTTTAGCCCTTGTATACAGTAGTATACGCGGTTTTTCAGGCTAGATATAATGAGCCTGGCAATGACCATTTCATATTTTATTAAGGTTTTATTATGCGTAGCCATTATAACGGTGATTTATTAGCAGTATCAGCAGGCGAGAATGTGAGCATTGCTGGCTGGATCCATCGTCGACGAGATTTAGGTGGGTTAATATTTTTACAGATTCGTGACCGTACGGGCATTGTACAAGTCGTCATAGAGCCAGACCAACCTGAGCTATTTTCTAAAGCAGAAGACTGCCGCAGTGAGTTTGTTGTTTCTATTAAAGGGATTTTACGTCAAAGACCTGAAGATATGATTAATAAAAAAATGGTTACTGGAGCGATCGAAATTTTAGCGACGGAATTAACCGTGATCAACAAAGCGGCACCCCCAGCTATTTTAATCGACGGGCATGAAGAAACATCTGAAGAACTGCGCTTAAAGTATCGTTATTTAGATTTGCGTCGCCCAGAAATGCAAGAAAAATTATTGTTTCGTAACAAGGTGGTTAAAAACTTACGAGATTATTTAGAAGCCGAACGTTTTGTTGATATTGAAACGCCAATTTTAACTAAAGCAACGCCAGAAGGTGCTCGCGACTATTTGGTGCCAAGCCGTACTAATAAAGGTTCATTCTTTGCGTTACCTCAATCACCACAACTTTTTAAGCAGTTATTGATGATGAGTGGTTTCGATCGTTATTATCAAGTGGTACGTTGTTTCCGTGATGAAGATCTACGTGCAGATCGTCAGCCAGAATTTACCCAGCTGGACATTGAAACATCATTTATGGATGAAGAATCTATTATGACAATGATGGAAAAAATGATCCGTCAATTATTTTTAAAAACCTTAGAGGTTGATTTAGGTGAGTTTCCAAGAATGTCCTATGCCGAAGCAATGCAACGTTACGGAAGCGACAAACCGGATTTACGAGTTGCCATTGAATTAGTGGATGTTGCAGAACTTGTAAAGGATATTGAATTTAAAGTTTTTGCCACACCAGCCAATGATGCTAATGGTCGAGTTGCAGCCATTTGTATTCCTGATGGTGCAGAGTTAAGCAGAAAACAAATTGATCAGTACGGTGAATATGCTGGTCGTTATGGCGCCAAAGGATTAGCTTGGATTAAAGTAAAAGCGATTGGTGAAGGAGTTGAAGGCATTCAATCACCTATTGCTAAATTTTTGAACGATGAAATTGTTAATCAAATTTTAGAAAAAACTAACGCCTCAGCAGGTGACATTTTATTATTTGGTGCCGATTCAAATAAAGTTGTGACAGATTCATTAGGCGCGCTTCGCTTAAAAGTTGCAGAAGATAGAGGTTTAGTTGAAGATGTTTGGAAACCGCTTTGGGTCGTTGATTTTCCAATGTTTGAAGAAGACAAAGGTCATATGCATGCACTTCATCATCCATTTACAGCACCTCAACAAGATGACATTGAAAAATTAAAGCAATCACCAACAGAAACCTTATCGCGCGCTTATGATATGGTATTAAACGGTTGTGAAGTGGGTGGCGGTTCAATTCGTATTCATCATCAAGAACTACAAGCAGCAATTTTTGATATTTTAGGCATTGAGAAACAAGAAGCCGATGATAAGTTTGGCTTTTTATTAGAAGCGTTACAATATGGCTGTCCTCCACATGGCGGTATCGCTTTTGGATTAGATCGTTTAGTGATGTTAATGGTTGGTGCAGACTCTATTCGTGATGTGATTGCATTTCCTAAAACTACAACGGCAAGTTGTCCTTTAACATCGGCACCTTCAAAAGTTTCTGCGGCGCAATTGGAGGAGTTATCTATTGCGACGGTTGTTAAAGCTAAAAAAGAATAAAATGAGCGCTAAAAAATAAAAATTTGTTAAGACAAACATTGGAGCTTAATGATGGCAGGGCATAGTAAATGGGCAAATATACAACATCGTAAAAAAGCCCAAGACAATAAACGAGGAAAATTATTCACCAAGTTTATTCGTGAGATTGTTGTTGCGGCCAAAAGTGGCGGCGGCGATCCCGATAATAATCCTCGACTACGAGCGGTTGTTGATAAAGCCCTAAGTGGCAATATGACCCGAGAGACAGTTGATCGCGCTATTAAACGTGGTGCAGGCGGTGACGACGGGGCAAGTATGGATGAGTTAACTTATGAAGGTTATGGCCCGGGTGGTTGCGCTATTTTAGTCGAATGCATGACCGATAATAAAAATAGAACCGTTGCGGAAGTTCGCCATGCTTTTACTAAATCAGGCAGTGAACTTGCCGCTTCAGGTTCTGTCGCTTATTTATTTGAAAAAAAAGGTCAACTAATTTTTTCTTCAGAAGTTGATGAAGATTCACTCATGGAAGAGGCGCTTGAAGCAGGCGCTGATGACATTATCACTCACCATGATGGCTCTTTTGAAATATTAACCCAAGTCGAAGATTTTATGGTGGTAAAAGATGCGCTACAAGAAAAGGGACTGGTCGCTGAAGATGCAGAAATAAGCATGGTTCCATCGACTCAAGCTGATTTAGATATTGATACAGCGGTTAAAGCGCTACGTTTGATAGAACGTTTAGAAGATCTGGATGATACGCAAAATGTGTATAGCAATGCTGAAATTCCTGCCGAGGCTTATGAGCTACTTTAGATTTAATTTCATGATTAAATTTATTCAATCTATTTTAATAATGAATGAGAAAAACTTGTGCCAATAATTCTCGGCATTGATCCCGGCTCACGACTAACGGGCTTTGGTGTTATTCGAATGAATGGCAAAAAAGTTGAATATATTGCTAGCGGTTGTGTCCGAATTAAAGATGGTATTTTGTCCGATCGATTAAATCAAATTTTCGACTGCATCTCTCAGGTGGTACAACAATATAAACCCGATGAAGCGGCGATTGAACAGGTATTTATGTCAAAGAATGCGGATTCAGCATTAAAGCTTGGGCAAGCAAGAGGTTCGGCAATGGTTGCAATGGCTCAACATGCGCTCGTTGTCGCAGAGTATTCTGCCAGGCAAATTAAACAAGCCGTTGTTGGTACCGGCGCTGCAGACAAAACACAAGTGCAGCACATGGTAACGAGTTTACTGGGATTAAATGCGCCTCCACAAGCTGATGCTGCAGATGGTTTGGCTGTGGCTATTTGTCATGGTCATGCCATTCAAAATGCGTTGTATCAACTCGGTGCGGGTAAAGTAAAGCGAGGAAGAATTCGCTAATTAAGAAGCTCATCTTCTACTAAAGTAGTTTTACTAGCTAGCTAAAACAATCAACACTAAAACGAGAAACATATGATCGGTCGATTAAATGGTATCCTTCTTGAAAAACAGCCGCCTTTTATTTTAGTGGAAGTTAACGGTGTGGGTTATGAATGCCAAGCTCCCATGAACACTATTTACAATCTTCCAGAAGTTGGGCAAAAAGTTATTTTGCATACCCACTTATCAGTCAGTGAAAATTCTCACACCTTATTTGCTTTCTATAGTTTAGAAGAAAGAACCTTGTTTCGTTCTTTGATTAAAGTGAATGGCGTAGGTCCAAAATTAGCATTAGCCATTTTGTCTGCAATGAGTGCGCTAGAATTTGTTCAACATATTCATCATGGTGATGCCAATCGTTTAGTTAAAATACCGGGCGTTGGTAAAAAAACTGCAGAACGTTTAATTATTGAAATGAAAGATAAACTGAAGGATTGGCATGTTGATGAGCAAGTTAGTGCAGACAATGAACAACCGTCATTGTCAGTTCAAGGCAACGACAATGTGCAACAAGCCATTAGTGGATTAGTTGCATTAGGTTATAAACCACAAAGTGCTAGCCAAGCGATCAGTAAAATTAAAGATAACAATTTACCTGCCGCAAGTTTAATTCGTTTAGCGTTAAAAAATATGTAAGTTTTGAGTTGATGAAATAATGAAAATTGCCATTGCAGTCTTATTGATAACTTATTTTAGTATTTGTTTTCTTTTTTATATTTTTCAGCGTTCGCTATTATACTTTCCTCAGCCCGCGGACGTGGTAGATACTTCAGCAGGTTTGGTAAAAGAGATTTCGTTTGAGGCTGGGACTGGCTCTGGAGCCGAAACAAAAAAACAAATGCTATCAGGTTGGGTATTAAATCCCGGTCAAGAAAAAGCGCTTATTTTTTATGGAGGTAATGCCAGTACTGTAGAAATTCATATTGATTTTTTAACGCATGTTGCGCCTGATTACAGTGTTTATTTAATTCCTTATAGAGGTTACGGGAACAATCAAGGAAAACCGACAGAACAAGCGCTCTATAATGATGCGGTTTACATTTATCAACAAATCAAAAAAAATCATCAAGATATTTCCTTAATGGGAAGAAGTTTAGGAACTGGAGTTGCGACTTATGTAGCATCTAAATACCCGGTTGAAAAATTAATTTTATCAACGCCTTATGACAGCATTTTAAATGTCGCCAAATCACACTATCCATGGTTGCCTATTTCTTGGTTATTAAAAGATAAGTTTTTATCGGCTGAGCGTGCAGGTAAAATAAGAGCCAAAACGTTAATTTTAATTGCAGAAAATGATGAAACAATTAATCGAAAAAATAGTGAGGCTTTAGTCAAAAAAATTGATCCACAACTTTTGAACTATCATGTCATATTGGGGGCTACTCATAATGAAATTGGTGATGATTTAGAATATGTCTCTATTATACGAGAATTTTTAAAAGCGAAAAAAATTGCGAACACTAAATAAGTGATGATCATTTTTATTTACGTGTGAATATCCTTGCGATGGCGGCACGCAAGACTAAAAAAAATTGATCCTAAAACCATTTATATTGCTTTCATGTTAACTGATAGCAATGGCGGCCAAGGCAGGACTTATCAAAGTTAGTCGCTCATTATCAGTATAAATTAGGTCTTTCGCAATCAATTGAGAGATCGTCCTTTTCATTGATCCACTTGCTATCCCTGCCAATTTGACAAACTCACTTGATAATATTTCTTTTGTAGGCTTTATAGCCAATGCAATTAAAACCTTTTTTTCATTAGGCCTTAACTCCAATATCATTTTTTTATTTTTTGAAAGTTCCTCTTGAAGAATTTTACTCCATGCAAGCTCCGCATCTTCATCTGTGGGTATATGTTCATTCAACCACAGCTCAGAAAATAAATAATTCAAATAATATGGATGTCTTTTTGAGGTTTCGATAACATAGTTAAATACTGTGAGATCCATTTCTTTCCCCCATCTTGTCGCCCATAAAGCCTTAATATGAGATAAATATGAGTCTCTTGAGAGCCTGGTAATTTGAAACTGATATAAATGTTTATACAAAGGTCTATTTTCATCCCCTAAAGCTTGCTCCATTAAGCTCCGCTCAGAACCGCAAAGTACATAGGTCACGTTTGTTGCTAACTCTAAATTATGTCTAATAACACCCTCAATATCAAAACGATTATTATCGACTTTGCTTAATTGCTGAAATTCATCAATCATAAAAACAGTTCTAACATCATGCTCTTTAGCAATTTCATTTAGTTTTGAGAGTGTTTCATCTAACATTTCAAGTGATGGTTCTTTACTAAACCTCATGGAAACAGAGCCCTTCTCAATTGAAAAAGTTGGAGTGAAGCGATTAAACATTTCGGAAAGCCTATTTCCAATGACGCTAAGCTGATCACTCTTACTACGAGGTGTCGCTTTCTTTAAAGTATCAATGATGAGTTTAGAAGCACTATTACAAAGTTTAACAATGACTGAGTTGCGGTCGCTCGCAAACGCTAAGTCCTCTCTTGTATGAGTAAACCGCTTGTTTTTTTGAGTAATATCTTCAAAGGTTTTGAGTAATAAAGAGGTTTTACCATGCCGACGATGAGCTTGTAACCAGATATGCTGTCCAGTTAATAGCAATTTTTTAAGCTTCTTTCTTTCATCAACTCTATTACAAAACGCACCGCCAGAGGCAATCTGTAAAGGAAAATCATTAAACTTTTTCATAAGTAATGGCCAGTCGCTAGTTGTTGTACATATTGTATCATACAAATTGTATAATGCAGATTATGCAATACAGATTATGCAATACAGATTATGCAAT
>CAYZBK010000089.1:0-5806 GCA_964476655.1 uncultured Kangiella sp.
GCCTCACAGCAAGCAAGTTTTAAAATCTAATCAAATAGAATTCACATGGTTTGATCTTCAAGACAATAAGGAAGTAGCAATATATAAAATAGAATTTTATGAAAAAAGCGGTAAAAACAAACTCATAGCAACCGCGCTTAAAAAACCAGGCGAAGCGAATTACAAACCAGCAAAAAGAATATTGGCTAAATTTAATCAACCGTTTTTGTGGCGAGTAACAGCGATAGACAAAAATGGAAAAATACTATCAAGCAGCCAACTGAGAGAATTAAATATCGAAAATTAACGGTTTTCATAATAAAATAAAATGGCAAATATGTTTGACCTAATATTTGCCATTTGCTTTAGACTAAAGTAACAATACAAGTTCTTTAAATCCCTATTTTTTGATATTTATGGTGTAAAACTGCGGCTTTATATGCCTGTTCCACTTCAAGATGCAGCAGCTATTGCCATGGTAAGTTACAAAAAATTTGACCTTTCAAAGGGAGTGTCACGAAGAAACAAAACTAATGCTTAGGGTTTAATAACGATGGAAAGTGTTTAAATAAATCACTGGCTAGCAGACCTCTGTAATGTTCATTTTTTCCTGCGGCTAAGTCCGCGGCCTCTCCGTGAATACAAACACCTAAC
Organism: uncultured Kangiella sp.; assembly: GCA_964476655.1. GTDB lineage: Bacteria > Pseudomonadota > Gammaproteobacteria > Enterobacterales > Kangiellaceae. The sequence goes on from CAYZBK010000089.1 coordinate 634, forward strand.
ATCGCAGCATTCATTAAACTATAACCTTGTGCTAATAAACTGCCAATAATCCCCGCTAAAACATCTCCCATACCGCCGCTTGCCATTCCCGGATTTCCAACAGAACATACCACTTGAAAACCTTTGTCATCGGCAATAATAGTTCCTGCACCTTTTAAAACACAAACACCACCATAAGTTTCAGCAATTTGCCTTGCGGCAAGATAGCGGTCTTGGTTAATTTCAAAAGTGGTCATATTTAACAGCCTAGCGGCTTCGCCTGGATGAGGTGTTAAAATACGGCAATGATTTTTTTTATTGTGGTGAGATGCTGATTGTTTGGCTAACCAATTTAATGCATCCGCATCCCAAACCTGTGGTGTGTTTTTTGAATGAATTTTTTTATCACTAGTCACATTCGAAAGAATTGAAAGCCAAGAATCTGATTTTTCTGATTGCCCTAACCCTGGGCCTATAACAACCACTTGCCTTAAAAACGATTCATTTTGAACTAACTTTTCAATCTCACAATCATCTATCGCTAGCGTCATCACTTCTGGGGTATAACTGATTAATGCCAAGGCACATTCTTTACCAACCCACGCAGAAGTTAATCCACTGCCACAGCGCGCTGCAGCGGTTGCCGCTAAAATAGCCGCACCAGACATTCCTTTGCTACCACCTATAATTAAAGTATGCCCAAACAAACCTTTGTGGCTTACCATTGATCGAGGTTGCAACAAGTATTTTAAACTCTGCCAGTTTTGAGAAAATAAATGGAATTCGTGTTGTTGGTAAAAACGATTAGGAATGTCTAAATCAAAACACTTTACACGACCTCGATAACGAGCCGAATCAGCGGTATACAACCCTTTTTTATGGCCGACAAATGTTACCGTTAAATTAGCCTGCACAGCATCAGAAAACACAAAACCAGTATCAGCTTCTACTCCTGTTGGTATATCAATGGCTAACACAGGTACATTTGCCGCATTAATCTTTTTTATAACGGATAAATAAGGTGGCTGTAGTTTTCCTTTAATCCCCGTTCCCAACATGGCATCAACAATGACGTCAAACTGAGAATAATCTAATTGCTCAAAGCTTTCTTTTTGTATGACTCGCTGCGGAATTTTATTGTAGGCCTGTAACGCATCACCTTTTAATTTTGAAGGTTCGGCTAAACAACATAAAGTGATTTTAAGTCGTCTCTCTGCGGCTAATCTAACAAAAATAAATCCATCACCAGCATTATTTCCTTTACCAGTTAGTACTAATATTTTTCGTGCGTCTGGCCAAGAACAAATTAACTGATCAAAAACAATTCCACCCGCTTTTTTCATTAAGCCGTAAGTACCATACTGAGACTCTTCGGCAAAAGCTTTTTCAATATTTTTGATTTGTGCTGTACTATAAAGTGCAACAGAAGGAGCTAAATGATGCTTTTGATGTCGGTTCATAACTCGCTTAACAATTAATAAAATGTTGTCTGTAATAAGCTAACTCTTCTATCGATTCTCGAATGTCATCTAAAGCAAGGTGTTTGTTTTGTTTTGTAAAACCTTTTAAAATTTCAGGTTTCCACCTAACTGCTAATTCTTTTAAGGTACTAACATCAATATTACGATAATGAAAATAATCCGATAATTGAGGCATCTCACGCACTAAAAATCGACGGTCTTGGCCAATGCTATTACCACACATTGGCGACTTTCCGGGTTCAATCCATTTTTTTAAAAACTCAATGGTTTGCAATTCAGCATCTCTGTCCGTTATTTCAGAATTTAGCACTCGCTGAGTTAAACCCGAGTTTCCATGGTGAGAAGTGCACCAGTCATCCATAGAATCTAATAAGCTTTTAGCTTGTTTAATCGCAAGCATTGGGCCTTCTGCCAAAATGTTTAACTCTTTATCCGTCACGATAGTGGCTATTTCTATAATTTTTTCTTTATTTGGATCTAAACCAGTCATTTCTAGGTCTATCCAAATTAAATTACTTGAACTTTTCATAGAGAATTATCCTTCTTTAATTATGAGCATAGTCTAGCAGGAAAATAGCCCACTGTTCGAGATCAAAGTTGTGTTAAAATTGTTTTGTAACCAATTTACAGAATCAGGTAATAAGTATTGGCAAAGCGAGATAAATTAACTCACCAACAAAAGCGACAAATTGCAAAAACTCAACGATTAAAAACGTCAGGGGAAAAAGCAGTAAAACAGCTGGGTCAGTTAGGTGAACAGCGTAAAGGCGTAATGGTTTCTCGTTTTGGTGAACAAGCCGATATATTTGATTTTCAATCTGGCGAGATTTATCGCTGTTTTTTAAGACAGCATTTAGGGTCACCGGTTGCTGGGGACAACTTAATTTTTCGTTTAGATCCTAATCAACAAGGGGTTGTAGAATCCATTGATGAAAGGCGCTCCTTGCTGCAAAGACCTTCTCCCCATCAAGGGTTAAAACCGGTTGTTGCTAATATCGATCGCGTTTTTATTTTAGTCGCTCCACTACCCGAATTTTCTGCCGTATTACTTGACCGTTATTTAATTGCCATTGAAAACTCTGGAATTGAGATCACCATTGTTGCTAATAAGTGGGATTTACAATCTGAAATAGAAGCGCAATCAATTGAAAAACATTTGTCGATTTACCGTCAACTGGGTTATCCAACGATTTCTATTAGTACTAAAACCAACATTGGTAAATCTGAACTAATTACGGCAATTAACGCTCATTCAAGTATTTTAGTTGGGCAATCTGGTGTTGGTAAATCATCGGTCATTAATTGGTTATTTCCTGAACAATCCCTTGCTACAAAAATCATTTCCGAAAATTCCAGACTAGGTCAACATACTACAACCACCTCTCAACTTTTTCATTTAAATAAAGAGAATACTCAAGATGGTTTTATTATTGATTCTCCGGGGATCAGAGAGTTTGGTTTATGGCATTTAAATAATTATGAAATTGCCGATGGTTTTCGTGAATTTAGAGAATACTTAGGTAGCTGTAAGTATCGCGATTGCCAACATACTAAAGAGCCAGGTTGTCAAATTATAGCGGCGGTAAAAGAAGGAAAAATACTTGAGTCTCGGTGGAACAATTATCAAAAAATTCTTTTAAACAATTTAGCTAAACCCTAGTGAAGATTAACCCAAAATTAGTCCACACCTAATACTTGTTTTTTAATATCATCAGCGGCACTTTGTTTTAATACAATAATGGCTATCCGCCGATTAACCGGCGCAAAAGGACGCTTTTTATCAAACAAAATTGATGATGCAAAACCCTCTACTCGAGCGATCTTATCCTCATCAATACCACTGCTGTTTAAAATTCGTCTTGCAGCATTCGCTCTGTCAGCTGAAAGCTCCCAATTGCCGTAATCTTCCCGCTCTGTAAATGGTGTTGCATCAGTATGTCCGGTAATGCTTATTTTGTTAGGCACCTGAGATAATACGTTTGCCAAACCTTTTAAGATCCCTTTTGAATAATATTTTAATTCAGCGCTGGCGCTATCAAACATTGGTCTTTTATCTTTATCTACCACTTGAATTCTTAAACCGCTAGAAGTGATATCAATATAAACCTGCTCCTTAAAATCTTTAAACACATCACTGGTATCTACGAGTTTTTGTAAATCTTTTTTAAGTGCGGCTAACTGAGCCAACTCTTGCTGTTCCGCTAGGTTTAATATTTGCTGTTTATCTAATTTTATTGGGTTGTCTTGTTGATCATCACTGAGTTCAACTTTTGCAGCTTTAAGCTGAATAACCGCAGCATCGGCTCCGCCACTACCAATCACATTAATACGCGCACCAGATTGATTGACCACCCCAGCAGGATCATTAAAATAACCTGAAATAGATTTTTTTTCAGCCTCGGTTGTATTTCCAATTAACCACAACAATAAAAAGAACGCCATCATTGCTGTGGCAAAATCAGCAAAAGCGACTTTCCAACTTCCGCCATGAAAATCGTGCTTAGATTTTTTTACCCGCTTAATAATAATCGGTTTTATTTTTTCAATTTCGTCATTCATTATTTATACTGGTTTTAGTAATAACACTTAACGATAAGCCTTAACGATAACCTTTTACACATTCTTCCAACTCATAAAAACTTGGTCTTATATCGGAAAACAGTGTTTTTCGTCCAAACTCGACGGCAATTTGAGGAGGCATACCATTGATAGTTGCCAAAATACAAACCTTCATACACTCATAAAACTTAGCCTCTTCAAAAGCTAAACTTTCAAGCGCATTTGCAGAAGGAGAAACGAAACCATAAGCAATTAAAATCCCAAGAAAAGTTCCAACCAACGCCGCCGCAACATGTAAACCAAGTTCCTCAGGAGGACCTCCAAGAGCTCCCATTGTAATAACAATTCCAAGCACCGCTGCAACAATACCAAATCCGGGCAATGCGTCCGCAACCTTCATTAATGCCATTGAAGGAGCCGATTGTTCATGATGGTGAGTTTCTAATTCAATATCCATTAAATTTTCTAGCTCGTAAGAGGTCATATCGCCAATCACCATTAATCGTAAATAATCGCAAATAAAATCCAAAACATGACGGTCACTAGTAACATCAGGAAATCGCACAAAAATTTCACTATTTTCAGGATCATCTATATGCCTTTCAATGGCAATTAACCCTTCACGTCGAATAGTGTTAAACAATTGATAAAGCAATGCTAAAAGCTCTAGATAAAGTATTTTGGTATATTTTCTTCCTAAGAACAAACGAGGAATTTGGCGAAAAGTTCTCAACGTCACACTAACAGGGTTAGCGATAATAAATGCACCAGCAGCTGCACCAACAATAATGAGCAATTCAAAAGGTTGCCATAAAGCGATCAATTCACCGTGAGACAATACAAAACCGCCTAACACTGCCGATAAAACGATTATTGCACCAATTAATACACTCATTTATTTAAAAATCACCATCATTGAAAAGGTTAACTATAAATATAGTCAATTATTTCCAATATAGCACATTGATAAAGCACTCTTTTCAAGATGTTTTACAAAACAATCTCGTCGTACTGTACCCTTAAACCATTGGCATTATGTGAACGTAATTAATCAACTTCATTGGAATCCTGGATGACGACTTTAAACTCCCTAAAAATCAAGATCATTACGCACGGAGTCTCACTATGGAAACTCGCTCGCGTAAAACTCAAAA
>CAYZBK010000090.1:0-5747 GCA_964476655.1 uncultured Kangiella sp.
AAAAGCAAAAAGTAAAACGTATTTATGGTGTACTTGAAAAGCAATTCCGTAACTATTACAAAGAAGCAGCTCGTTTAAAAGGCGCAACTGGTTCTAACTTGTTACAGCTGTTAGAATTACGATTAGACAATGTTGTTTATCGAATGGGGTATAGTTCTACTCGTTCAGAAGGTCGTCAATTGGTTAGCCATAAAGCAATTTTGGTTAATGGTAAGATGGTTAACATACCTTCTTATAAAGTTTCAGCGACGGATGTTATTTCTATTCGTGAAAAATCTAAAAAGCAACTTCGTATCGTTGCAGCTTTAGAACTAGCGGCACAAAGAGAACGTCCAGTTTGGGTTGAAGTTGATGACAAGAAAATGGAAGGTACATTTAAAAACGCCCCAGAGCGTAGTGATTTACCATCTGATATCAATGAAAATCTAATTGTAGAACTTTACTCGAAGTAAGACTTTAAGAGGATTAACTATGGGCAACGTCACTGAACTTCTGACTCCGCGTCAGATAAAGGTGGAAACTTTAGGAGAGCGTAAAGCTAAAGTAGTATTAGAACCTTTTGAAAGAGGTTTTGGTCATACTTTAGGTAACTCTCTGCGTAGAATACTGCTTTCTTCAATGCCAGGTTGTGCGGTTGTAGAAGTAGAAATCGATGGTGTGCTGCATGAGTACACAACGATTGAAAATGTCCAAGAAGATGTGATTGATATTCTTCTTAATCTTAAAGGACTCGCTATTAAACTTGAAGACAAAGACGAAGCTGTTTTAGTTATTCAACGGAAAGGTGAAGGTCCTGTTACAGCTGCTGATATTGAAGAGCAAGCGGGTGTTGAGATTGTAAACCCTGAACATCATATCGCAACATTAACCAAGAAAGGCTCATTAAATATGCGTCTTATTGTTAAAAATGGTCGCGGTTATGAAACAGCTGCATCACGTAAAAGTGATGATGACGAAGATTTAAGTATTGGCCGTTTGCATATTGATGCATCTTTTAGTCCGATTCGTCGAGTTTCGTATGTTGTTGACTCTGCACGTGTTGAGCAACGAACAAATCTTGATAAATTAACCATTGATTTAGAAACAAATGGCACTGTAGAACCTGAAGAAGCTATACGTCGTTGTGCGACAATTCTTCAACAGCAATTAGCTGCTTTTGTTGACTTAAAAGATGAAAAACAAGTTGAACCAGAGCAACAAGAACCAGAAATCGATCCTATTTTACTTCGTCCAGTTGACGATTTAGAACTAACGGTTCGTTCTGCTAATTGTTTGAAAACTGAAAATATTCATTACATTGGTGATTTAATCCAACGTACTGAAGTTGAATTACTTAAAACACCAAATTTAGGTAAAAAGTCGTTAACTGAAATTAAAGATGTTCTAGCTTCACGTGGATTATCTTTAGGTATGCGTCTTGAAAACTGGCCTCCGGCGAGTATTCTCAACGAGATATAGTTTGTTTTAATCTTAATGATTTTTTATTAAGAAAAACAATGAAAATTTAACAAAACCCTATTATTACTTAATAGGGTTTTGTTATATACGGATAGTTATTTTCTAAGCCGTTAAAGCATTTAGAAAATTGAATAACTATTACGCAACACAATTTAATTAATGATTATCTTGTGATAACAGCAACCAAGAAATATCAGTACTATTGCAGGCTGATAAACAAAATAGGTAATTACCATGAGACATCGTCAAAGCGGACGTCAATTAAATAGAAACTCTAGCCATCGTCAGGCTATGTTTAGAAACATGTCAGTTTCAATTATTGAACATGAATTGATCAAAACAACTGTTCCTAAAGCAAAAGAACTACGTCGTGTTGTAGAGCCTCTAATCACTTTAGCAAAAGAAGATTCTGTTGCTAACCGTCGTTTAGCGTTTTCTAGAACTCGCAGCAAAGAGGCCGTCGGAAAATTATTTGATGAATTAGGTCCTCGTTATCAAGAACGTCCAGGTGGATATTTGAGAATCATCAAAGCGGGTTTCCGTACAGGTGATAAAGCGCCAATGGCTTATGTTGAATTAGTCGACCGTCCTATCGTTGAAGACGAAGAAGAAATTGAATCTGAAGAAGATTAAGTTTCTTGAGTATTGACTGATAAAGTTAATATTCAAAAAGAACTAGAAAAGCCGAGTTTATCTCGGCTTTTTATTGTTTGAAAGAGCCTTTTGTTTAGCAATAAATAAGGTAAAAAATATCATAGAAACAAAAAACATGAACAAAGCACCAATCTGAGAACCACTCATTGAAAAAACAAGTTTTTCATTGGTACTAACAAATTCCACAAAAAAGCGAAAGAAGCCCCATAAGCCTAATAAGGTAAATATTTGGGTGTAAGGTTTATAAGAATCATTTTGTCTTTTAGCGAGAATATAAAAGATAAAGATAGAATAAATGATTTCATAGATAGGTACAGGATGTACATGCTCTACGGTTGGTTTAATCCCGTTTGGAAAACTCATTGCCCAAGGTAGATCCGTCACAATTCCATAACAGTCATCACCCGATAAAAAACAACCAACTCTAGCAATTGCATAAGCCAAAATGGCGGCAGGTGCGGCAGAATCAAGAATCGTACTAAGTTTAACCTTGTTGAAGTAACAAAAGAGATAAACGGCTAAAAACGCACCTAAAAGAGCTCCCTGACTCGAGAAGCCAATACCACTATAAATTAGATGAGATTGTTCAGGATTCTTTAATAGGAACATCAACTTAGCGCCTACAACACCTAATACCAATAATGCAATGATTAACATCTCAGAATTTATCGGGCGAGTAATCTTTTTGTTCAATACCCCCAAGAAATACCAGCGTCCAGTTAAGTAAGCAATTGCTAACATTAATCCATAGCTACCAATGGTAATAGTGTTTGACTGAATAAGATATGGGTACATCTTGGAGACTCTATCATTAATAATTAACAATATAATAAGTGTTGCAAAGATTATTGTCTAATTTTATCTTATATGAATATTACGCATAAAAATAATGCTTTTTTATAATTATATATCTATACTTCGAACCATCGAGTTGATAACTTGTTGTTAACATTATTTATATTAACAGGAAATAGCTATTGAAAGTTTTAGCGACTTATAAGTTAATTCAGGCACAAAAGGTCAATCCATTAGCTCAAGAGCCGATCCAAGGTTGGTACCAAATAATGAGCAAAACTGATTTTCATTCAGTCACTGATTTGAAGTCTGTTTTTGGTGAGTTAAATAACTTTAAGTCCACTTTTGAGTTTCCTATTCCAGGTACAAAAATATTAGCGCGTACTTTAATTAACTTTTCGGCCAAAGTCGTATTAGTGTCTGAATTGAAATAAAACATTACTGAAAATTAAAGGTTATAAGGCATGAATCAATCATTACAATATGCGATGGAACATTGGAACATGGTTGCACCCGTGATTAATCGCCCGACTAATCAACAAGATTACCAAACTTTACTCAGCAATATTGAAGATGCCATTAATCTTGTGGATAGCAGCCGTATTGTAGATAGCGGTAATGCTGAAAATAGTAACCTTGTAAACAGCAATCTTGAAAATAGCAATCAGAATTCTATTTCAGGTCTTATTGAAGTGATGGCAAATGCAGCTTATCAATATGAATCATTGGAGTTAGAATCAATCGTTGGTAATGGTGTATCGGCATTAAAATATCTAATTAAACTTCATGGCATTAAACAATCTGAATTAATTGAAATTGGCAGTCAGGGTGTTGTTTCTGAAATTTTAAATGGTAAAAGAAATTTAACCTTACGTCATGTTAAAGAATTATCTAAAAGGTTCAATGTGACGGCAAATGTATTTATAGATGATTAATTATTAAAATAACTGGTATAAATTGACGTTATAACCAGCGCCTTACTTTGCGCTTATATTTTATATATGCAATCGAAAACTTTTCCTCTAGTACCGCTTCTTCAGCTTTAATCTGTAAATGGTTGATTAAAAAAACAAACAGTGGCACTAACAAAAAACAAGAAAGCGAAGCAAATAAACTCGCAACTCCAAGTAAAATAAATAACATGCCAAGGTACATCGGATTGCGAGATATTCTATAGAAGCCCTCAATAACCAAAGCCGTTGCGTTATTGAGTGAAATTGGACTGATTGTAGTCTTGTTTATTTTAAAATCAAAAAGAGACTTCACATCAAGAGTGATACCTAACAATATAAAAAGTATTCCAATGTAGAATGTAAAAGAGTTATTGAATTGATAAATGGGCATTTTAAAGTGCAACAACCACATTAACAAAGCCATCAAGAGCATGATTATTGGTGGAGGAATTTTATTTTGTAGAGATGTCATCATTAGCTTAATTAATCATTTTACTATAATGAAAAAATAGTTCATTTTTTTTGTAGCCACAATTTTCATACAACGATATTGCGGATTGATTATTTAATTCAGTGGCTAGTTTAATGGAAAATATCTGATGTTGTTTAGCTAATTTTTCAATATAGTTGAGCATTTCAGTTGCTAGCCCCTTTCTTCTGTATTCTAAATTAATATAAAGATCATTTAGTAACCACGTTGGGCGCATAGCAACAGAAGAAAAAGAAGGGTAGATCTGCAAAAAACCAACAGCGTTATTATCCTTAAACGCAAGGTAAATTATTGAATCTTTATTAATTAATCTTTGTAAGATAAATTGTTGCGATGCAGATCGATCACTTGGCATCTTATAAAACACACGATACTGATCAAATAATTCAGAAGCCTGCTTTAGATACTTTTGGTTGGCAAGTCTTATTTTTAACATATAAAATTATTATTTTGCTGCATCTTCAACAATGTTGTTAACAATGCTGATGAGAGAAAATACAAAAATCATTACCATAATAATACCAACAAAAATAAATTTACTTGCACTACCACTGTTAAAATCACGTTCACGATTTTCATCACTTTGAATGCCAACCATCGCGGCAAGAACACTTAAAACAACAGTGAAAAAGCCCGTTGATTTTTTTTGTTCGTCATTTTCATCATTCACGTTGTGGTACCTATATAAAATAGTTTATGGTGTAATTAAAGTTATATATAACATACCTACGGAACACATTAAAGCTAGCTAAATCAAAAATTACCAACTGCAGCGCCTCTAAAAAATATATTGCTACAAAGCGGTAAAGGCTAGGCTTACCTGAGCATTTGAATAAGCGTCTAAGTCATTCATATCTATGAGCTAACTCGTCCATAAGGACTATCCAGCGGCTTGCTCGATTAAGTGCTTTTCTTGGTTCTCTGGTACCTAATGATTTACGAAACAATTTGATCAAATCACTTCGTTTTTGAATAAATCTAAGTGGGGTTCGATATTGAAATATGTATATTTCAAGTCGATTCTTAGTTAAATAAGTTGGGCATTTTGGAACCATATGTAACACACCTGTGTATCACACTTAAGCTCTCTAGAACGCAAAAAGCCCCAAAGTACGGGGCTTCTAGCTCATTTGGTGGAGGCGGGGGGGATCGAACCCCCGTCCGCGAATCCTCAGCTTTCGGTACTACATGCTTAGTTAGTCTATATCTTAATCTCTATCAGATCCGACTAACAGGATGATAGAAACGAGTTTGTTTAGTTTTAACGGTTGGGGAACAAACATCCTTACCCGCGAGTCTCCGTGAATGACTGTTAATCTACCTACCGGTGACGCTCAGTAGTAACAGTTAGCCTAAGCGGCTAAAGCGTAGTTGTTATCGTTTGCAACTAAGTTTTT
>CAYZBK010000091.1:0-5736 GCA_964476655.1 uncultured Kangiella sp.
AAAAAGACGGTTAACTATGGACAAAAAGACGGTTAACTATGGACAAAAAGACGGTATTGTGGATAACTTCTAGAAGTTACTAACAGTTTATATGGACATAGTATATAATGTCCTTTTAACCTAATGCGACAAAAAGACGGTATGCAAAAAACATCGATTGCAACGAAATCAAACCACTTGGTTCAGGCTAGTTACAAACTTACTTTAAACGAACAAAGAATTATGCTTATGGCAATTAGTAAGGTATATCCGAAAAAGCCAATGGCCTCACAAAGGGTGCAACGAATAACGGCGCTGGAATACTCTGAAATGTTTGGAGTGACTGCTAAAAATGCTTACAGGGATATTAAGCAAGCATCTGATAGATTACTTGTAAGGTTAATTAAGACTTATGATAAAGACCCAAAGAAAGAAGGCTACTACAAATTTCAGTGGGCTTCAAAGGTATATTACTCTAAAAAAGAGGGTTTTGTTGATATCACATTTCACGAGGATATTTCTCCATATTTAACAATGCTGTCAAGTGGGTTTTACACAAAGATAGAGGTCAATGCTTTGAGTGGTGTCCGCTCAACATATGCGATTAGAATGTATGAACTTTTAAAGCAATATAAGGATACTGGTGAGCGGTATATATCAATGGCTAATTTTAGAAAATGGTGTGAGCTTGAGGGTAAATATAAAGTATATAGCGATCTGAAAAAACGTGTTGTTAATCCTGCGATCAAGGAACTTGAAGACAAGGCGAATTTAATCATCTCATGGGATGAAGTTAAAAAAGGCCGTAAGGTTGTTGGCTTTGATTTTATGTTTGAAGAGAATAAACAATTAAAGCTTTTCTAATCGTCAATTGATGTCATGCAATTAATTATCAATGTTGTCACATTGATAATTAAACCAATGATTAATAGTACCTTAAATTGAAGTTCTAAAATACCATTTGCTTTGATGTATTCTGAATACTTCAAGCCAAAGAAAATTAATCCAGTGAATATTAAGCTAGTCACCAAGCACCAAGCCCAGAACCGTCTTTGAATTGGTTTGTTTTTTGAATTGGCCAGTTCTTTAAACCGTGTGGCCACAAGCATTATTTTATACATCGACAGCCTTGATCAACTCGCTTTCTTTGTAATAAGGCGTTGCTTCACCTATCCAGTTATTGCCACGATAAGAATACAAGGCAACGCCCATTTCAAGCTGTTGAATTTCATGTGGCTCAATGACTGCTTCAACCTCACTACTACTAGCCGTTCTAGAACCATCATTAAAGGACATACTATCGCCATAAGTAGTTCCTGAACTACTAGTATGAGTAATTTTTTCTACTCTTTGTGTACCAATTTTAGCGGAAAAATAATCAGCTGAAGCATTATCATTTAACCTGAAGCACATGTGCAGATCACAAGCCCCTAAGATCATGTTAGAACCCTCGTTTGCTTTTTGCCCGTACCTTTGCATTTGCTCGATTGATTGCCAATATAACCACGTTGGGAGGCTTCTACTTCTAATGGTGTTTAGCTTGCCTGTTAAGTCCATAACAACCCCTGCATTGCCAATTTCATCAAGCATTAGAAAGACAGTGCCACGATTACTAACATTTGTAATCATATAGCGTAATATATGGCCGATAAACACACTAAATAGCTTCGCTGTAGTTTCTTTGTGTGCTTCTTCAAATTGAACGAAAAAAGCCACTTTTGGATTTAGTAATTCATCAAGAGAAAAACCTCCACTGCTTAAACTTTCTCTTATACTTTCATAGCGTAGAAATCTCATGTTTGCAACAAATGTCGCAAAGATTGAACCCAGTAAACGGTCATTATCAGCCATGATTTTTAGCGTTTTAGCTATTGCCTTACAGTCTTTAGAATTAGAGCCACTAAGCACCGCTAGTAATGATTTGATAGAATCATAACTAACGATGAAATCGTAAACATCTGCAAGGGTTGGAGTGGGTTTAGGGTTCTTTTTTGTTGGTGCTTTTAAATGCTTAATAATGGCATCCAATAAATCTCTGGCGGTTTCTCCAAATACTGGCGTGGCATCATCTGATTGGATGAATGCACTTGCAATTTCTCCAATTGCTTCAGGGGTTTTTAGATCCCCTAGAAAGTTATACTTATCTTTTACATTTGTTGGGTTATAAACAATACATTTATAGCCTGCCTTTTCTAATTTATCTTTGGTTATATCATATATTTCAGGCTTAATATCTAGGCAAACAAAGCTGTTATTTGTTTCCATCCAACGATAGACCTGGTTAATTAAAAAAGTTGTCTTCCCTGTTCCTGGAGGACCAATTACACACGCCCGATCACTTTGCTCAATATAGACGTCTTCAGAACCAATTTTTCCAATAAAAATAGAGTCTTTTTTCTTTGCTAATTTATCAGCTATTTTAGATTTATTCTCATCGTTTTCGAGGACTTTTTCTTTTATTACTTTTCCTTCTCGTGAACCAGGGGCGAAAAGGAAAATAAATTTAATGAAACCAATAACGATGAACTCAACAATTTTCCATGTTGTTTCCAATGTCCACACAGTACCCCTTTTGAGCGACGCCAAAAAGCTCTTATTTTCTAGTTCTGTATTTTTTACTTTTAGGTCTTTTTTATCCACTTAACTTTTTGCTCCAATGTAGGTTGATGTAATATCTTGCCTGTCTTTTCCATGCCCTAGCTCTTGATTTACCACGCCTGCTGCCATATCCCACCTTTGTTTTTCTTCCGGATTTAATTCACTATATTTAGCACCGCCAGCATGGGGCGATTTTATACCGCCTGACACTTGTTCAAAGCGACTTTGCGCCCATGCGTGGCGGTATTCATGCCCCTTAATATCTAGCTCTGCTTTAATTCGGTTATAGGTTCGGTAATAGCCTTTGAATTTTTTATCATGTGGGATCATAGACTTATCATTATGACCATTTTGAAAGGTTTTTACTAGCTCTAACAACTTAACTTGTTTGTTCGTTGTGATAGGAATTTCACGAGGGCGGCCACCTTTACACCAAGAGCCTTTTAAACTGATTTTGATATCACTATCCTTTGTTGCAAAGGCGTGATTAAATTTAAGGGCTTCCTCTGTCCTTAAACCAAATTCAACACGCATCAAAGTAATTAATTTTTCACGTTCGGCAAGTTGATTGATTTGTTCATAATCTGCTTTTACCGCTTTACTCTTTCCATAATTTGGTGCACTTTTACGAAGCCCGCAACCTATGTCTTTATTACTTGGAATAAAATCTAAACGGTTTATTTTTGATGCAAGCCAACGAATATCGATCATTCTATTAGCTATCGTTCTATGTGATAAATTTTGACTTCTCCAAGTGTCTACAAGCCTATAAACATCTTTTTTACCAAGGTTGTGAATATCCCATGTTTTGGTATATTTTCTATCTTGTAATTGTTTAACCATCATCATTAAATGATTAAATCTAGTTTTTTGACGGTCGGGTGTTCCGTCACGATTATATTTTAAAATCTGCTTGATTTGATAATCGGTTTTACTTGGTTTTGTCATTATATTGTGTACGTTTATTGCAAATAATTGGCAAACTTATATCCATCAGAAACAAATATAAATCATTAATGCCTTGGTGTTACTATGTTGACTATCTCGCAAAATTAATCGCGTTGTTCGTGCAGTTTTTAACCTCTTGCACATTGATAAAATAAATAAAAATATACAAGAAAAATACATCATCACGCCTTTGCACGAGTGATGAAATAGTCTTCTTGTATCACTCATAAAACGTGATGTGGCAAACCTAATGTTTGCGTTGTTTTGCTTACACTCAACACCTATAAAAGCAATCGGCGACAGTTAACAATAGAACTGCACTATTAAAACCAACCAACCTAAGACCTAAAAAAAAATAATAGGGGGGGGTGGGGGGTTTTAAACTGGTAAATAATCTATACCAAAATAGATTCAAAATTAGATTGGCTTTAAGTTTTAAAGAGCCTACTTTTCAACAGATTTTTAATGTATCTGAAACATATGATTTGGTGATTATTTAAGCTTGTCACTTAATAATATTTTTTTATTATAGCATCTTTTCAACTAATATCAACAGTTATGCGGAGGACTCCCAGCCCGTCACTCGGCATAAATGCACGAGAGACGGGCTTAAACCACGACCTGAATCGAAATTCACATGTATTCAATTTAGAGCTATTTATCATATTAGAGTTAATCCTATACCCCTCAAATAAGAGGGGTATGGAGTTTCGTTTATTTTCTGAAGCCCAGTAAATAAAGGGGGTATAGAATTACTGATTGCCCCAAATATGCTTCATATTAGAGTTAATCCTAAGTCACCCCCGTTAAACGTCAGGGGTATGGAGTTACCATTTCTAGCTATATAGTCATTCCAGAGGGGGTATAGAATTACTAATTGTCCATAATTAAGTTTCATTAGAGTTAATCCTATACCCAAAAAATATAGAGATGCCTTCAGTAGGAAATTTGCCATCCTCGATGTAGGTAATTTCAAATTGAACTTGTAGGAAAAGATTGTCATCAGGGTGCGGAAAAGTTTTTCATGTGCTGTAGGTGTTTTGGCCGCAGTCAAACTTGTGGTGGTTCTCGAAGATGGTCACATTCTTTGTAGCCGTACTTCCATGTACAAACGTGGAATTTGAAAACCGTTCTCGTAAATCCATTTACTCGAATCCTACGGATGATTTCAAAAAGTTGGTCGATTGTAAAAACTTGCAGTTCTGCAAGTTTTTTAAATGTACAAAAATAGATGCGCCAATTACCTGCACATTTGTACAGGTGTTTTTAAGGCAAAAATTTGCCCTAAATATTCAGCTAGATAAACCATGTAAGTACTGATCGAATCATATTAGTTGATTCCATTGGCTTTGCGTTCTTACACAGGTTGTCGAACAACGCCAAAAATTCAATTATTTTTAGAAAATTCCAAAATGATAAATACTATATGAGATGGATTATTCATCTCATTTTATTTACCAATAACTTGGAGAACATAGAATGGAAAATAAGAATAATGACAATGGTAAACTTTTGGGAAAAGTCAAGGCTATTTTAATCACAATGACAGTCAAAGAACTGATAGTTTATATTTTTAACTTACTGATAGGAGGGTAATCAAAACAGGTGCAGAAACTTGCAGAACTGCAAGTTTCTGACATTGACTGATGTACACCGTTGTTCCGCTTTTTTGACGGATACAAAAAAGCTAATTTAAACAACTCTAAAGGCTTTAAATAAAAAAAGCCATGCTTACGCATGGCTTTTCTATTTTCGTTGCAGTCATCGGCACCTCTGCCTGTCCTGCAAGCATATTTTACCACAAGCAAGACTCGAAACCCAATCTATTTTCGTTTCCAAATACCTTGGGTGACGCGCTCAGCGCAAAGGGCAAAGCCCTCACATGGCTGGCGAGCGCATGCGAGGGCAACTTATTTGGTTATCGAAGTCGAATTAATTGTTGGCGATGTGATCCCGAACAAAGAAGGCAGGGAGACAAGCTTTTTACCATATTTCTAAAAGTTATCCACAACTCGATACCTTTTTAAATTCTTTTTACTCTTTTCTTTCTTTTAAGGGTCGTTTTTTGGAATCGCTCTCAAAGCTATATATATCAACGGTTTGGTAAGGGTTGAAAATACTGTCTAATGTGGACAAAAAGACGGTTAACTATGGACAAAAAGACGGTTAACTATGGACAAAAAGACGGTTAACTATGGACAAAAAGACGGT
>CAYZBK010000092.1:0-5544 GCA_964476655.1 uncultured Kangiella sp.
TAATTATTGCAGCAGTATCCTTGAAGATGAAAGTGGTCCTTACGTTAAGATATTTATTAATTTAACGCGGAAACTATTACTCTCCGATTATTTTTTTCCACTCGATCCGACACGTATTGTTATTGAACTGCTTGAAGATATTGAAGTTGATGATTTGCTAGTAGAACGCGTTAAAGAATTAAAACAACAGGGTTACCATTTCGCACTCGATGACTATACGTTTGAGAAAAAATTTGATTGTTTAATTCCTTACATGAGTTACATAAAAATCGAATTGTTAAATATGCCAATTGATCATTTAAGAGCTCATATGGAAGCTTTCGAGAAAGATACCTTATCTAAACTTAAAACCAGACCTATTTTATTAGCTGAGAAAGTTGAAGATAAAGCCATGTACGACTTATGCGCTAAACTCAGTTTTGAATTATTTCAAGGATATTATCTTGAAAAACCAATTCCTGTCTATGGCAAAAAAATTGACTCTAATTCAGAAACCGCATTGCAAATTGTCGCTCAACTTCAAGAGCCCGACATCAATATTGATGATTTAAGTCGTTCAATTTCTCGTGATGCTAAATTAAGCTATCAAATACTTAAAATTGTTAATAGTCCACTCTGTCGTTTACCTAAAAAAGTCAACAGTTTGCATGAAGCAGTAGTTTATATGGGGCTTGAACAAATTAAAAAATGGGCAATGGCTATGGTATTGTCAGGCGATTCAACGCAATCTAAATCACTGTTTTTATTGTTATTAATTCGAGCGAGAACTTGTGAGCTAATCGCTGAAAAACTTCATTATGACTCCCCAGAAAGTTTTTTCACCGTTGGCCTATTTTCTGGTATTGATGCTGTCATGCACGCAGAAAAAAAATGGCTCTTACAAAAACTCGATTTAACAGACGATATTAATAGCGCCTTGTTGGAATTTAAAGGGCAAAAAGGTGAAGTATTAAAAATGACCATGGACCTTGAGCACCAAAATGTTAATAACCTTTGTGATCTTAACGGCAAAACCATTCAGGTTTATTATCACTCACATGAAGAAGCGGTATCTTGGTCAAATCAATTATTTCAAATGATTTAATTTTGTTGTCTTTTTAGAATGTTATGACTATAAACCCTCTTCAGCGGCTATCACACACTGAATAACGCCATAACTAAATTCCTCTCCAAGGCTTTCTCTAATCTTTTTTACTCGGCCTTGAGTCTCATCTATAAAGTTATGAACACTATGGCTAATCAAATGATACTCATCTTGATCAATGGGTAAAACGTCAATCGGATCTAACAGTCCAGCCGCAATACCTTCTGCAATATGTCCATAAATAGTACTTTCCACTAACTGCCTTTTTTCTGCAATTTGAGCAATGCTATTCTGCTCAGATAAAAGAAATAATGTTTCATTAATGGTATCGCTAAACTGTAAATTAATCGTATCAGCCAAAGGATGTTGTTTAATCACTTGAATAAATGCGGCTCCGTACTGTTGTAATTTTTTCTCACCAACACCACTAATGTATTGCATTTCTTTAAGTTCAGTTGGTCGCTTTTCGCACATTTGAATAAGCGTTGAATCATGAAAAATTACAAACGGAGGTAAACCCTGTTCATCAGCAAGTGATTTTCTTAACTGCTTTAACGCTTCCATTAATGAGTGATGAATCGAAGAGATTTTATCTTTTGTTTTGTCTTTGCTTTTCTTCGGTTTTTTATCAAGAACCGTTAAGGTTCTTGTCATTAATTTTTCTTCTCCACGTAACAGCGGTCTACTTTTTTCTGTTAACCGCACGCCACCAAATCGTTCATGATCCACATACAAATACCCTTGTGCAATTAATTGTCTAAAAAGACTACGCCATTGCACAATTGATAAATTTTCGCCTAACCCAAAGGTAGATAATTGATCATGCTGATTCTTCTGAATACGTGCATCACTTTTACCTTGCAAAATATCAATCACATAACCAACGCCAAAACGCTGTCCACTACGATAAACACACGATAAAGCTTGTCTAGCCGCTTCTGTTGCATCCCACGTTTCAGGCGGATTCAAACAATTGTCACAATTACCGCAAGGTTCAGCTAATGTCTCATCAAAATATGCCAGCAATATCTGCCTTCTACAACCTGTCGATTCACACAAACCTAACATAGTATCTAATTTTTGTTGTGATATTTGTTTATAGGTTTCATTACCATCACTTTGCTGCATCATTTGTCGTAAAGTAATGACATCTTGCAAACCGTAAGCCATCCAAGCGTTAGATGGTTCTCCATCTCTGCCCGCTCGACCGGTTTCTTGATAATAAGCCTCGATGCTTTTAGGTAAACTTAAGTGAGCAACAAAACGAACATCAGGTTTATCTATTCCCATACCAAAGGCAATGGTTGCAACAATAATAATACCTTCGTCTCGTAAAAAACGTTGTTGGTTTTTTTGCCGAACATCTTGTTTTAAACCCGCATGATAAGCTAAAGCCTTACGACCTTTTTTTTGTAACCACTCAGCCGTTGCCTCGACTTTTTTACGCGAAAGACAATAAACAATACCGGCATCATTAGGGTGTTCTTGCTCTAAAAAACGCCATAATTGTTCTCGGCTATTTTGACCTTCTGAAATAGCATATCGAATATTATGGCGGTCAAAGCTATTAATAAACTGAGCAGAATTTTGCAATTCAAGTTGCTGAATTATTTCTTCACGGGTGCGTTGATCTGCCGTTGCAGTTAGCGCAATCCTTGGCACATTGGGAAAATGTTGATGTAATACACTTAACTGTTGATATTCTGGTCTAAAATCATGCCCCCATTGAGAGACACAATGCGCTTCATCAATCGCAAATAACGAGATGGTTAATTGGCTTAACATATTTAAAAACGAAGAAGTTAATAAGCGTTCTGGAGCAACATAAAGACAATCCAACTCGCCAGAGAATAATTGCTGCTCGACTTTTCTAACTTCAGAAATAGCCAAGCTTGAATTAATAAATGCCGCCTTAACGCCTACTAAATTTAACGCATCAACTTGATCCTGCATTAACGCAATTAAAGGTGAAACAATAATACCAACACCAGGGCGAACCATCGCAGGAATTTGATAACAAAGGGATTTACCACCGCCCGTAGGCATTAACGCCAGCACATCTCTGCCATCAATTAACTGTTCAACAATATCCGCTTGGTTTAACCTAAACGCTTCATAACCAAAGGTGTTTTTAAGTATGTTTAAAGCGGATTCCATTATTGCTCTTTAATTTCCTTAATAAATATATTTTGCAGTTCTTCAATAAATTCCCCAAGACATCCTGTCATTAAGGCAAAATCAGCATCAAATTTTAGCAATGCATCTTCACCCTTTAATTCATCATTTTCATTCAATAATTTTTGCTCAAATTTAAGGCTACTAATTTGTAAACTCTCTTGAATAATCGCTGAAAGCTGTTCTTTAAATTGTATACCTAATCGGCTAGTGCTATAGCCATCGGCTAATAAATCAGCGACAAAAGGATTGCTTACATCATGATCTTTAAACCTTGCAACGCGATCGTCTTTAGGATCTTTTAATAAATATTCGCCATTTAACATCCATTCTTTTGGTGGCGATTTCAAGATCCATTGATTTAAAATTAAGCTAGGATTTTCAGCCGCCGTCAGTGGGAGCGCTCCAAAAGATCCAATACTCTCAATTAACAATTCATAAAACTCATCCACTTGTGCGGCACTTGACGAATCAATCACTAACAGTTTTCTCATCGTATCAAAATAGGCTCTAACATGTGTTGAACGAGCAAACGCATTCGGTAGCATCATGCTGACAATATCATCTTTAATTGATTTTTTTTCTTTGCTGTAAATTTTTCGCCCTAGTTCATCTTGCAGTAGGGTTATTTTTTCTTCCACCGCTTCTTTCACCGCACTAGCGGGAATAACTTTTTGTTCTTTTCTCATACAAAATAAAATACAACCGCCAGCCGCATGAACTAAATACTCATGGTTTCTATGAATAGGTGATACCCAACCAATGGTTTTATCATTAGTACGACCACAAGTAATAAATCGCTTGTTCGATAATCGCTCAGCAATCTCATCGGCAGAAAGTTTGAAGTTTTTGGGTAATTGATAAATATGACTGTTTTTAAACCACATAGAAAGTTTTAATGCTTAGAAAAAAGGGAGTCCATTATGACAATATTCTGTTCAAGAACAAAGAGAAATTAACTACCGTTTTTTACAACGATAAAAAACAGCATGACAATAGCTAATCATGCCATTTATATCGAAAAATCAGATTTCATCAGCTCCGCTACCAGTGTACCAAACATGTTCTATCAAAAAACCTTGATCGTATGCCAAACGATTATATAAATTAATCTTGTCATCGTTAGTAAACCAAAGACCGTCAGCTCCAGCTCCATCGTACCAAACATCTTGCGTTGGCAAGCTATCAGAGGTGAATTGACTTTGCTTGTAACTACCAACATCGTCATCATTAGTGAACCAAACACCATCAAGTCCTAGGCCAGTGTAACGGATAGACTGAGTGTTGTTATTATTGCTGTCATACTGCAAAGCATCATAAACAGTTGTTGTATCATCAGAATTAAACCAAATACCATCAAGTCCAGCGGCATTATATTGAATTTTTGATACTTGGTTGTCATTGCCGTCATATCGATAATCAGTATATTTATTAGGCTCATCATCTGCGGTTGACCAAACGCCATCAACTCCTGCATTGGCATACCTTGTAAATCGTGTCATTTTATTATTGCCGTTATACTGGTAACCAAAATATAACTGAACAATGTCATCGCTATTAAACCAAACGCCATCAATTCCCGCCTCGTTATAACGAGTCATTGATATTTTATTACTGTTAGTATCGTAACGCCAAATAACATATTGCTTTACTTCATCATCACTTGTCACCCATAGACCGTCAACACCTGGACCATCATAAGAAACTTTTTTTGTTAAATTGTTGGGTGCGTCGTTGTAGTGGTAAGCCGTGTAAGGGCTGGCAATATCATCATCAGTAAACCAAACTGTATCAGCACCGGCTCCTATAAAATTTATCGAGTGAATCCTGTTGTTTCTGGTGTCGTATAGAGAGCCAATATAGAAACTAACAGTATCATCTGCGGTAAACCAAATACCATCGCTTCCTTCATGGTTGTAATAAGCGACACGACTTTGATTGTTATTAGCATCCCATTGGTAAGCCTGATAGGACAACAGAACATCGTCAGCATTAAACCAAATTCCGTCAACTCCAGGAGCCGAGTAAATAGCATTGATAATCAAGTTATCATTTGTATCGTATTCTCTAGCGTGATAAGAGCTCACGGGATCATCGGCATTAAACCAAACACCATCAACTCCAGGGTCTGAGTGTCCCACTAATTTAACGCCCAGACCTCGAGCGTTATTAATGTGAGTATTATAAGAACTAACCTCCCCGGTATTACTGTCATAACTGATCCTCAATGACAATGCGCTACCTTTAGGAATAATATCTGATACAGCAATGCTGCTAGAAAGAAC
>CAYZBK010000093.1:0-5437 GCA_964476655.1 uncultured Kangiella sp.
TTTTTGAAAATAATAACTAACTATTGATGAAAAAATTAAATATTAAAAGCGCTTTTGGTTGGCTAAAACAGTTTTTATTGTTGATTGCAATATTCATATTGATCTCTTGGTGGCAACAAAAAGATATGTTGCCATCATCTGCACAGTTCATTTCACCGGCATTCTCTTTACCAAGTATCAATGGAGAGATCGTCCAGTTTAATTTATCACCGTTCAATATAAAACAACCGAATAAAAAAATGACTTTGCTTTACTTCTTTGCACCATGGTGTGGTATTTGTCATGCATCTATCGATAATGTTGAAGCAATTAAGCGCTCGTATAATAATGAGATTAATATTTATATCATTGCTTTAGACTGGCAAGATAAAAGCGAGGTCGAAAATTTTCTGTCACAACATAAATTAACGGTTCCGGTTTTATTGGGAGAAAAACAAACCTCCAACGACTATAAAATTAAGGGCTTTCCAAGTTATTACATTGTTGATAAGAATGGATTAATAAAGTCCAGATCGATGGGGTACAGTACGGAATTAGGTTTAAGAGCAAGACTGCTATCTATAAACTTTTAATGGATGAATTTATATTTATCCATTAAAAATATTTTATTCTGTTTTTGTAAAGATAGGCTTTTCAGCAATCATTTTCCAACGATAAAAAATTTTTGATTGTTCCGACTCGTCACAACTACCGCATCCCGTTCCACAAGCCCCTGAAGCGTCAATTATTTCTATGCGACCTTTTTTTTGCCAATGAGATAACATTCCTATCATGATCTCTTCACTCACATAAAAGTGACAAGCTAAATCACTTAAACTCATTTGCTCACGTTCAACCAGTAACGCCTTTATATCCATTAACACGATTAACGTTCCGCCGTAATTTTTAATCGCTTAGCCCAATACTTTAACAAAATAAAGTTGAGTATGTGTAAAGCGACAAAAAAAACAATCCAGCTAATTGATGAAACCGGTGTTTGACTAATTTGTCCAGATTGATAAACGATGGTAGATAAGCTGTAAGCTAAAAAGGTCGTCCAAACAACTGAAAAAATAGTCCATCGACTTCCTGTTTCATTATAGGTAGCCCCAACAGCTGAAACACAAGGTGAGTAAAGTAAAATAAATAATAAATAACTAAATGCACCTAATGTGCCATCAAAAGACTGACGAATAATAGGGAAAATACTTTCACTCACATTCTGCTCAGTTGCAATGGCTTCAACATCTTTTACATCAACACCCACACCTAATGGATCAGACCAACTATTCATAGCGGCTGAAAAATTATCGGGGATTGTTTGTAATGCATCAAGCAATTTATCTTTTAAATTAAAACTTTCCTCTTCAACAGGTTTTGAAATTTGACTTAAATACAGCGCATCGATTGTGCCTACAACCACTTCCTTAGCAAATAAACCGGTAAATAAGCCAACCGTTGCCGGCCAATTATCTTCTCGGATTCCAATAGGTTTAAATACTGGTGTTAGCTTTTTACCTACATTGGTTAAAACGGATTTCTCAGTATTTTCATTTCCAAAAGATAAATCTGTTCCTAAGGAGTTTAAAAAACTGAGTATAACGACGACGATGACAATCAGCTTTCCTGCTCCAAGAACAAAAGAGCGTAATTTTTCCCAAGCTTTCAAAAAAACATTTCTAATTTGAGGAAGATGATAAGCGGGTAACTCCATAACAAATGGTGTTGTCTCGCCAGCTAATAGTGTTTTTTTCAATAATAAACCCGTAGCAACAGCAATAATTATTCCAATCATATAAAGTGCAAAGATTAAATTTTGCGCATTATCAGGAAAAAATACCGCCGCAAAAAGTATATAAACAGGTAATCTAGCTCCACATGAGATAAATGGACTCATCATCACTGTCATAATACGATCTTTTTCATATTCTAAAGAACGTGTCGCATAAATTGCAGGAACAGTGCAACCTAAACCAACCATTAATGGAATAAATGATTTACCAGGCAAGCCGATAGCTTGCATAAAGCGGTCCATCACAAAGGCGCCGCGAGCTAAATAGCCCGAGTCTTCCAAAACAGCCAAAAACAAATACAAACTCCCAATAATAGGGATAAATGTTGAAACGACTTGAACCCCTCCTCCAACACCATTAGCTATTAATGTGACTAACCAATTAGGTAAGCCTAAATTTTGTAACCAAAGTGAAGCGCCTTCAACTAAAATGGCATTTGTTGTTTGGTCAAAGAAATCAATTAATGCACCACCAAAATTAATCGTGAACAAAAACATCAGGTAAGTAATCAATAAAAATAATGGCACGCCTAAATATTTATTTAAAAAGAACTTATCTAATTTTGATGATGTACTACGAGATAAAGCCCCTTGTTTTTTTACACTCTTTTCAATCCAGAACAATATTTTATCGTAACGAGATTCTGCGACAAAAATATCTATATCATCACCAATGGTTTCATTAACTTGTTTTTGTATAGAGCGGACTTCTTTAGTGATATTTTCTGGTGAGGGATAATTTTGATCTTCTAACAATCTAACCGCTAACCATTCTGGACGAACTGTTATTTCATCTTTATGCTCTTTAACGAGCAATAACATTGAACGGTATATTTCATTTAATGGCGACTTAAAATCAAGTTCAAAAGCATTTAATTGATTGGGCTGATTAATTACACTAGAAATTTGATTAACTAACTGCGAAATATCTCTTTCTCTACTTGCCGCTAATGGATAAATAGAACAGCCGGTCAATTCTGACAACGCTTTAATATCAATCTTAACTTGACTAGTTTTAGCAACATCCATCATATTCAACAAAATTAAAACCGGTTTGCCAATTTCTAATAACTGAGTGGTTAAATAAAGATTTCGTTCAATATTTGACGCATCAATAATATTAACAATTAAATCTGCTTCATCTGAAAGGATATAATTTCGAGCTATTTTTTCATCAAGTGCGATAGATTCATCAACGGCATCTAATGAATAAGTTCCTGGCAAATCAACAACATTAACAGTCTCATTTGATTTCAATAAACCGTATTTTTTTTCTACAGTGACGCCGGGCCAGTTTCCAACTTGATGACGAGAGCCCGTTAGTAAATTGAAAATGGTTGTTTTTCCACAGTTTGGGTTACCGCATAAAGCTATTGTGGATTTTTTTGACATAATGATTTGTTTTGAGGTTGATTAATTCGAAAATATATATTGAAATATTTTTGCGAAATGGATTGATTTAATGAACAGCAGTAAAAAATAATTGAATTAACAGTTAAATCTAGCTAAGCCATAGATTTAATTAACAAGCTGAACCTGGATACCTTCGGCTTCATTTCGACGTAAACTTAACGAAAAACCACGTAAATTAAGCTCCATAGGTCCTCCCAATGGCGCTTTACGTAATATATTGACTTCGATCCCTGGAGTGAGACCCATTGATAAAAGTTTCTTTCTAAACACGCTGCCTGCAGCGCCTAGACTAACCACTTTCACTTTTCGTTTAGCTTCAACACTTGCCAAACACTGAGTCATAACTTACTCCAAATACACTAATTAATAACGTTTTAACGAAAGATAAAGTGGTAAAATTAAGACTTTATCTCTCTTGTTAAATACTATAGTAGAATGTTAGTCTAAATGCGAATAATTTTCAACACCATTTACAGATGATAACCGTTCTTATTATGATTTAAGTCAATAAATGCTCGGTTATTTTAATATTTAACCTCAATTCGGGATAAAAGCAGAGGTTATTTAACAATAAAGAAACCGTTTTAACCCATAAAACACAGGATTTAGATATGCAGTACTCAACACTTGCTTTAGCGAGCTCAATCATAATATTTACCATTTATACCAGTTATATGACGTTAAAATCGCCAAACGAACTCATCAAACTAAAATATATGCGAGCAAAATTAGGTGTTCGTTCGGGAACGCTAATTCATACCGTTATTTATATTGTTATTCCTCTTATTTTTGCTTATTTTATGTTTAAAGCGGGTTTGAATAATGTGACAATTATGCAATTTATAACGGAATAAGCTTTTATCAGAACTTAATTCAAAACAATTTAACTTAAGTTAGATCAAAGCAATCAAAAATGGTAATATCGCCCGCCTATAGGGTTCATCAGCAGCCCATTAACCAACTTTCAACAAAGAATCTAATCATGAAACATTATAAAATTGCGTTATTACCTGGCGATGCTATTGGTCCTGAATTAATGAAAGAGGCCGTTAAGGTACTTAAAGCCGTTGAAGCTCGCAATGATGATATTGAATTTGAGTTAATTGAAGCCCCTTTTGGAGCAAGCGCCTACTTTGACGTGGGTCATCCATTTCCTGAAGAAACTAAAAAACTTTGTTTGGAAGCCGATGCCGTATTAAAAGGACCTGTTGGTTTAAGTTATGAAGAAACTCAGAAAATCCCTGTTGATATGCAAGCCGAACGTGGTGCAATTTTACCACTACGTCGTCACTTAAATACTTACGCTAATTTGCGTCCAGTATATTTGCCAAAAGGTTTATCTCACTTTTCACCATTAAAAGAAGAAATAGTGGGTGAAGGGATTGATATTTTAATTATTAGAGAATTAGTGGGTGGTTTGTATTTTGGCGAAAAAGAAGTCGGTGTAAATGACGCTGGCCACCGTTATGTTAAAGAAATTCTTGAGTATGACGAACAACAAATTTCTCAAATATTACATGTCGCTTTTCAGCAAGCAATGAAACGAAAAAAAGTTTTACACAACATTCATAAAAGTAATGTTTTAAAATCAAGTGTTTTATGGAACCAAATCGTTGAAGAAATTTCTCCTGAATATCCAGAGGTAAAAGTCATTCATCAATTGGTTGATTCAGCCGCAACGTTATTATGCTTAGACCCTGGTCAATTTGATGTGATGGTGATGGAAAACATGTTTGGTGATATTTTAAGTGATCAAGGCGGTGGGATTTTAGGCTCGCTAGGTTTAATGCCATCAGCTTGTCTTGGTGATGATAAGGCTTATTACGAACCATCACATGGTTCAGCGCCAGACATTGCCGGCAAAAATATTGCAAATCCTTATTCGATGATAGGCTCTGTTGCAATGATGTTAGAACTTAGTTTTAATATGATTGATGAATCTAAAAATGTTTGGAAAGCAATCCAAAGTGTTTTTACTCAAGGCTACTCAACACCTGATTTATCGAAACCCGGTAGCGGTGTAAAAATGATAAACACGGATGCATTTGGTGATAAAGTTGTAGAAGAGCTGAACAAGCTTTAATAAAAAAACCAATATATGGACTTGGTTCTAGAGTTCTAGAACCGATTATATAACATGCCTCTGCATTTAACTCATAATTGCGTCACACTACTTATGTAAGTAGCTATAAAGAGGATTAAATGCATGAAAGTAGCAGAAATAAGCTTTTTTGATTGGAAAGAGCGCTTTAA
>CAYZBK010000094.1:0-5335 GCA_964476655.1 uncultured Kangiella sp.
ATACTTTGCATGGTATAGTTGAGGTTGATGATGCGCTTGTGGGCGGTAAACGCAGCGGTAAAAGAGGCCGTGGCGCAGAAGGTAAAACACCGATCATCATCGCGTGTGAAAGCCATGAAAAAGGTGCCGGTTTTATTGCGATGAAAGCGGTTGAAAGTATCAACCATAAAACAGTTAAAAGCTTTATTGAAAAAAACGTATCGAACGATCAAATTGTCCATAGCGATGCATTACCGGCTCTTAATATTATCGGTGAAACTCAACAGCATGAAGCGAGAGTTACCCCTGCCAGTAAAGTGGATGGTTGGCTACCTTGGGTACATATAGCCATAGGCAATTTAAAAACATTTTTGTTGGGTACTTTTCATGGTGTTTCTGGAAAATACTTGCAAGAATACCTAGATGAATTTTGCTATCGCTTTAATCGACGGTTTTTTGAAAAAGAAATTCCTAACCGTTTGTTAAACTTAGCGATTATTCATTCACCTTTACAATCGTTATGAGTTAAATGCAGAGGCATGAAACATAATGTAAGTCGAACAATTTCTATATAAGTAATATAAATTTATTATTATAATAATAAATCAACTTTGATAAACCCTAGGAACTCTTGCAGTTACCCCAGCGACTAGATCATACCCAATAGTGCCCGCCGATTTTGCCACTGTATTAGCACAAATATTTTCACCCCATAATTCAACGACATCACCAATTTTCACATCACTTATATCGGTCACATCAATTGTAATTAAGTCCATCGACACAGTACCGACTAGCAGCGCAATTTTTCCTTTAATAAAAACAGGGGTTCCGTTTTTTGCTTGTCGAGGATAACCATCGGCATAACCAACGCCGACAGTTGCAACAATCGTTTTTCGTTGGGCGATCCATTTTCTGCCGTAACCAACCGCCTCACCTTTTTGTATTTCACGCAACGAAGAAATAGACGATTCGAAAGTCATTACAGCTTTCAAACTTTCATCACTTGAATGTACTTGATCAAACAAAGGTAATCCATATAATAATATGCCTGGGCGGTTCCAATCTAAACAATAATCAAGAGAACGAACTAACGCCGAAGAGTTAGCGGCACTGAGTGAGTGCTTTTTTGCTGACTCATTAATCAATTTATTAAAACGCTCAAACTGTTGTTCAGTTTGAGCGTTTTCTAATTCATCGGCACAAGAAAAATGCGATGATAAAACAATATCATCGCCAACCCAGGAGCATGACTTAAGTTTATTTAATGCATAATGAAATTCCGATTCGTTTATTCCCAACCGATTCATTCCAGTCTCTATTTTAAGCCAAACGTTAAGTGGTTGTTTTTGCGGATTTTCTAATAACGTGTTTAATTGAGACAAATCATGAATAACAATCCATAAATTATTTTCACTCGCATAACAAAGTTCTTGTTTTGTAATAACACCTTGTAAAATTAATATCGGTCTATCAATTCCAGCCTCTCTCAGGTTAATGGCTTCATCAATTATTGCGACACCAAAAGCCGGAGCTTCTGCGGCTAAAGCTTGAGCCACTTCAATTAATCCATGACCATAAGCATCCGCTTTAATAATCGCCATATTTTTTGATTTTGGTGCACACTGATTTGCAAATAAATAATTATCTTTAAGCTGTGAAAGATTAATTACTGCTTGAGTCGCTCTTGACATAACAACCTGTTTTTTTTAATTTATTTAATTTAACGTTTGATTTAGTTTTAATGCTTTTCTTAAAAAGCCATTCGATTTTTCTAACTGTTTTTCCGCTGTCTCAAAATCAATTTTAGACATTAACATTAACACGGCATGTTTCACCTGTAAATTTGAATCTGACAAAGCCTGCTCAGCTTCAGACTGGTTAACACCGGTTATTTGCATCACCATTTTTGTTCCCCGAGCATACAGTTTTTGATTAGTTGCTTTAACATCAACCATCAAATTTTTGTAACTCTTTCCTATGCGGATCATACTCGCGGTAGACAACATATTCAGAATCATTTTTTGCGCGCTACCTGATTTTAATCGTGTTGATCCTGTTAAAGCTTCCGGCCCTACAATTGCCAACAAAGCAATATCAGCATAACTCGTAATTTCCGCTTCAGGATTACAACTAAGAGCAACTGTAGAAGCCCCTAATTGTTTTGCATACTCTAATCCCCCAATAACATAAGGAGTTCTTCCGCTAGCAGCTATGCCAACTAAAACATCTTTTTTAGAAAAGTTGATCCTTTGCAAATCATCAATAGCGGCCTGTTTATTATCCTCAACACCCTCTTGAGATTTAAACATAGCCTCTCTGCCTCCCGCTAAAATACCAACAACACAATTGTCAGAAACACTAAAAGTTGGCACACATTCCACTGCATCTAATACCCCTAACCGCCCACTGGTTCCTGCCCCCAAGTACACTAACCGAGCTGAATTTTTAAACGCCTTGACAATACAGTCAACGGCTTGAGAAATTTCGGGCAAAATCCGCTGTATAGCTTTGGCAACTAAATGATCTTGCTGGTTAAGTTTTGTGACCACTTCTAAACTAGACAAACAATCAATCTCCATGGTCTCTGGATTTTGATCCTCTGAAATAAGTTTAGCAAGAACCGAAATAAGATTTGAATTATTCATTAATTTTATCTAAATTTTAACTATTAACTCCTATTGAGCTGAGCATAACATTTTTTTAAACGACACTTAAAGAAGAACCCCAAACTCTTTCAACCAATATTAAGGTAATAATCCAATGTCAGGAGCAAAAGAAAAACAATTTGAGGCAATGGGCGGAGCCGCCATGCTAGAAAATATTACAGCTATATTCTACGATAAAATTTATGCTCATGATTGGCTAAAACTTTATTTTTCTGAAATACCTCAAGAACATATTGAAAGACAACAAGTGGCATTCATGCAAAGCGCTCTAGGCGGAGAAAACCTCTATTGCGGCCAAAACCCGCCAACAGCACACAAACATATGTACATCACTCATGCCTTATTTGAAGCGCGCCAAGAGTTGCTCGATGAAGCATTTAAAGAAGCCAATGCCAGCGAATTATTAATAGAAAAATGGCAAAGAATTGATGATGCTTTTTTTAACCGTATTGTTAAACATGCGCCAGAACAATGTGAAAAAAGATATAAAAGCGATAAGATATTAGATTTTCCGGATCCTAGAAAAAAATACTAAATCCATTTAAAAAGAAAATAACTCACTAACCACAGCACTTCTTAAATTTTTTATTACTACCACAAGGGCAAGGATCGTTTCGTCCAGCTTTTGTAGTCGTCACAGATACAACATCATTATCCTTCAAAAACTCTAAATCTTTAATATTTTCTTCTGCATCTGCATTAATTTCGATGTTGCCGAACCATTTATTCTCAGAAAAAATCTTTTCAATTTCAGTTTTTCGAGCTTCAGTTTGAACACTGATTTGAGCTGGCGACTTTTTACTGCCCAGTTTCAACGCACGCTCACCACCACCAACCACTCTTCTGCCGCGTTCGCTATTTTTACTGGCTTTACCATCAAAGAAAAATTTAGACATCGTTTTAACACCTTAAGTTTTGGTTTTGCAGGTTAATGATTTCGAAGAGCTAGATAGTTTTTGCTATTTTAATCTATTATCTTAAGCCATTATAGCGTTGATGAGCAAAGTAAACTATTGTTTTAATTTTTGTTTTTATTGAATAAACTCTAAGTCATTAACCAAAACGAGCAGTTCATTGGTTATTTGTATTAACTCTTTTAGCCGTTGTGTATCGATCTCTAAATGGCCTTCGTATTTTGTAAGGTTTCGGCAATTGTCCAGCACTCGCCTGAATTAATTAAGTCCCATATTAGGTACTATGAGACCCATTATGGGACTTTTCAAGTTTTTTTGCCTAAGAATGAACAATATGATTTTCTCCCGAACCATCCGGAAGTTCCAGAGAGTTTAAATTTGTTCAACTGTTGGTTGGGTTGTAACCTTTGGTTAGTTTGCTTCAAACATATAATTTAAGCTAAAACTGGATAGCTTTCGAGGACACTTGCATGCCACTTAAAAATGATTAATAGGTTAAAAATTGGCACCAAGCAAAGATTACTAATCTTTGCCATTAAATCTAATATTAATGGCACTCTCTGTTGGCTAACACTATCACTTGGTACATGCCCATAAACAGCGTCCACAAATAGAGGATTCGCTAGTAAGGATTCAAACTTCATTTTTAAAGCTTTCTTTAGCCCTTCCTCAGAATCTAGAACTTCACTGAAAAGTGTTTTTCGACCATCTAATACAGCAACAATGTCCTCGACATCATGGCTCATTAAATAATCACCATTACCACGACCATCAAAGGTATCTAATTTAGTAATCAAAAAATAAGGAGCTGATATTAATCTAATAGATTTGCCAATATCTATATCAAGATTAATCGATTTTTCAGCCGCCTTTTCGTACCACTGATTACCAAACCCAAGTATATTTTTATCGGTAGGCATAACATCGAGAATGACCTCTCCGCATATCCATCTACAGATTGGCGCATTTTCACCCATATCTTCATGAAATCCTTGTTTTCTTAGTCGCTCTGACAATTTGTAATAATCACTCCGAGTAACGGCTTGAACAATGACATCGATGTCAACCGTCACTCGAATTGGTGGTGCAGCAGCATCTGTAATTAGTAACCCCGTTGCACAACCGCCTACAAAGACCATTTCATTTTATAAAGGCCCCAATTTTTCTATTGCTAGACGTAGAATAGCCATATTGGGATTTTGTAATCTATTCATATTGAGCAAACCTCTTTTTGATCAAGTCGACTGCGATATTTCTTTCTCTGGCTCGACCGCCTCTTATTGCATCAACGAGTGCGAGCATCTCATAAAGGCCGCTGTCTATTTTGGCCGCACTGGGAGCCGATTTATACAATGGAGAAAAAGCCATTCCTCGAACAGTTCCAACAGGATCGGGCCATACCGGAGGTGGTTCTTGATCAGCCACAAATAATTCTAAAAGTGGATCCGCGGCATGCGCCGTTGGCATCCCTCTAACCATTTCACCACGCACAGGATAAAATACATATCTCAATCCTGTAATAATAAACTCCTCCAAATTTCTAATATTGGGAGTTATCACTCCATCTATTTGTATAGCCAAGCTGGCTAATAATGCTCTTTTACAGGCAGCATGAACTTCAGAAGAACTCATTTCTAATTCCAAGGCTAATTTATTATATGCCCAACCTTTATTAGCCACAGTGACCAATTTGAGCAAAACCAAGATATCTTGAGGCTTTAACATTTCAACACACTCTATTCTTTGTTCGCGAATTGCAAATAAAGAATAATA
>CAYZBK010000095.1:0-5153 GCA_964476655.1 uncultured Kangiella sp.
ACTCCTTTTCGAGCTTCTCTATCGCTTCCGAGCACAGCCCGCCTGCCATTTCCTTTCTAACATTTTAACATCAGCCTGTCTGTTATTAGTTTAAGCGATAGCGCATGGCAAGTGAGGGGGCTAATGCACTTTTTTGTTAGGCTCTGGCCTATAACCAGAGTCAAATATTGGTCTGAATGTAAACTGGGAAGGTAGATTTCCTGAATCTAAGTTAGAACACACTATACTAAAAAAATATTTTTTTTCTGGTTCGATATTTTCTAGCCTAGTCGATTTATAACACGTTCCCATCTTAATTCCCTCAACAGAGTATTCCAAATGAAGATTAACACTGTACCAGATCGTGTCTGATATATTTTGAATTCTACCCGTCACCGTAAATATAGAAGAATCTTTTTCTATTTGAGTATCAGAAAAATTAAAATGAGGCCGGATCTCTGCATCTGAATAAAAAACTTCCTGTTTTGGTCCAATTGGGCTTAATACAATATTACTTTCCCACATTTGGTAAACTATTTGCCCACCAATAAAAGCGACAGAAAACAACAATATTGTCACAGCTGTATATACGCTATGTTTTAGTAGTTTTTTGAGAAATATCATGACTTGCTCATAAACCTAACAGTTAATTATTGCGCCCTAGGCGCTTTATCACAATTGCTTAGTAAGGCAATTGACCTGTGCTTAATTTATCCCCTAACTGACTAAAATACAACAACTAATTGGTAAGTTATCGTTGAGTTATTTGTGTTACGCGGCGTGACGCCTAATATCTCGGATAAATCTTAACAGACAGCCTGTTTCAACAATCCCCTATAATCGGATCAACGTAAATATCCTAGAAACAATCTACGTTGAGTCAGTTACATGCTTTTTAGGAATCAAGGACCTTCAAATTGCACGGTGCAGTTATTTTACTATGCCTTTTTCATCTTTTTTAAACCAAAGCCCTGCTTTTCTTCGCGGGTAAGCATGTCTATATATTTTGCAAATCTCCTCTGTCTTGTTTCTGGTTTCTTTGCGCTTGTTAATCCGTACGCTATAACATAACGACTTGATTTGGTTAGCGTTTCATAGAACTGTTTCGCCTTAGGTATGCTCTCCAGAGCGGCTAGAAAATCTTCAGGAACTTTCATCTCACTAACGGTGTAAGCTTTTTCCCAACGACCGTCCAGTTTGGCCGCACGAACAAGCATAAGCCCTGGCTCTTTCATACGACCCTCAATTATCAGGCGTTCGACATGTTCTGTATTCCTCTTTGACCAATTACTTCGAGCTTTTCTTGGGGTAATCCGTTGAAGGTAGGCTTGGTCGTCGAGCGATTTCTTGATACCATCAATCCACCCCCAGCATAGTGACTCAATCACGACTTCGTTCCAGCTCACGCTCAAAACCCCAGATCCTTTCTTGAATATCTTGATCAAAAGTTCGCTTTCAGAAGCATGGTTAGCTTGCAACCACTTGCTCAGATCTTTTGCTGACTTAAAGTTCATCGTTTTAGGCATGAAAACAGATTCTCTTGGCATAATATTTAACGTAAATTATTTAATTCTCTGACTTTTTCACGTTGCTGCTTTTTCATTGCCTTACGTTGAATTAAATATTTTTCTGCCTCACCACCAATGTGTTCTTCCCCTCTCACTTTGGCTAATTGAATTTGCTTTTCTCTCTCTTGATAACGGGCTTTTTGCTCTGGAGAACTTTTATCAAAACAATGAGGACAACTAACACCTTGCTGAAATAATTCACTGAGTTGATCAGTGTCTGTAATAGGCATTCTGCAGGCGTTACATTGTTGGTATTGTCCTTGTTTTAAATCATGGTCAACGGTGACTCTATCATCAAAAACAAAACATTCACCTTGCCAAGTTGTTTGTTCTTTTGGAACTTCTTCTAAGTATTTTAAAATGCCACCTTTTAAATGATAAACTTGATCAAAACCTTGCTGTTTCATATAAGCCGTAGATTTTTCACAGCGAATTCCTCCGGTACAAAACATCGCTACTTTTTTATGTTTTTGAGGCGATAGGTTATTTTTTACGTATTCAGGAAATTCTCTAAAAGAAACCGTATTGGGATTAACCGCGTTTTCAAAAGTCCCTACTTGATATTCATAATCATTACGGGTATCAACTAATAAAACTTCAGGATCGTTAATCAAATCATTCCAATCTTTCGGTTCAACATATGTCCCAACTACTTTGCGTGGATCTATATCTTCTATCCCCATAGTGACAATTTCTTTTTTAAGTTTTACTTTGGTTCGTTTAAAAGGTTTATCTTGTGAAATAGATTCTTTGGTTACTAGTGATTCTAAACCGGGTTGTTTTTCGAGGTAAGCAAGCAATAAGTCTACGGATTGACGTGATCCAGAAACTGTCCCATTAATGCCTTCATGTGCGAGTAATAATGTGCCGCAAATTTCATGTTCTTTCATGAAATTTAATAACGGTGAACGAATAGATTGATAGTTTTCAAGTGCAACAAATTTATATAATGCGCACACAACATAAGATGTCTGATGTGACATAGTTGGTTTCCTTCTGCTAACTAGAACGTAAATCTAGTGCTTGAGTTTAATTAACCCCAGTTCGGGATAATTAACTAATTGTGTAATAAATGAGCAGCGCATTATAATCTAAAATTGATCTATATCAAGTATTGTCTCGACTCAACTAATTTCAGTATGATGTTAAATGATACAATCGCCCGTTGTATTTTCACCAACCGAAAACTGAGCTAAATAATTAAATGACCATTACGCCCGAACTTCTTGCCCCTGCCGGATCTTTAAAACACATGCGTTATGCCTTTGCTTACGGAGCAGATGCGGTATATGCAGGCCAACCTCGATACAGCCTGCGGGTAAGAAATAATAGTTTTAACCTTGAAAATTTGGCAATTGGTATTAAGGAAGCTCACGCTCAAGAAAAACAGTTTTTTGTGGCCGCCAATATCTCTCCACATAATGCTAAAGTTAAAACTTTTATGAAAGATATCAAACCGATCATTCAAATGAAACCCGATGCTTTGATTATGTCTGATCCGGGATTGATGATGATGGTACGTGAAAAATGGCCCGAGGCGGTTATTCACTTGTCTGTTCAAATGAATACCGTTAACTACGCGGCTGTAAAATTTTGGCAATCAATGGGGGTAAAGCGAGTCATTTTATCTAGAGAGCTTTCGTTAGATGAAGTGGCAGAAATCAGACAACAATGCCCTGACATTGAATTAGAAGTTTTTGTTCATGGCGCTCTTTGTATCGCTTATTCAGGACGATGTTTATTATCAGGCTATTTTAATCACCGAGATCCTAATCAAGGTTCGTGTACTAATGCTTGTCGATGGGGTTACGATGTTCATGCCGCAGAACAACAAGATAATGGTGATATTTTAGTTAAAGATCCTATAGAAATTTCAAAACCTTCACCAATAGTTACATCAACGGGCATTGGTGAAATATCTGACAAACTTGTTTTGATTGAAGAAAAACAACGACCGGGTGAATACATGCCAATGTACGAGGATGAAAATGGCACTTATATTTTCAACTCAAAAGATCTACGGGCAATTCAACATGTCGAAAAACTTATTGAAATAGGAATTGATTGTTTAAAAATAGAAGGTCGAACAAAATCCTATTACTACGCATCAAGAACATCCCAAGCTTATCGCCAAGCGATTGATGATGCGATCAATAAAAAACCTTTTAGTCTGAAATTAATGAATGATTTGCAAGGTATGGCAAACCGCGGTTTTACTGAAGGTTTTTTTCGACGACATGTTCATGATGATTATCAAAATTATTTAAATGGAAGCCCTGAGCAACATGAACAAAAATTTGTTGGTGAAGTTATTGATAGCCGAGAAAATGAAGTGCTCGTTGAAGTGAAAAATAAATTTCAAATTGGCGATAATCTGGTCTTTATGTCACCAGAAGGTGATATCAGCCAACGGTTAGAATCAATGACCAATCAATATGGTGGCCATATGATTATTGCCCCTGGCTCAGGTCATCAAGTTTGGTTACCAAAACCTAATGGTTATTCTGAAAAAATGGGCTTAATTATTAAAGATAGAAACTAAATTTTATTTTCTACTGCCCAAACAGCCGCTTCTACACGAGTTTTTAATTTAAGTTTTTTGAGTAAATTTTTAACGTGAACTTTAACCGTTGATTCAGTGATTGATAATTCAATCGCAATCAATTTATTGCTCATGCCTTTTGCCAATGCTTTAAGAATATCCATTTCTCTTGGCGTTAAAAGACTTAAACGATTTTCGTTTTTATCGCTCGTTTGCATCGCTCGCACAAGAATTTGAGTTAACGGTAAACTTAATACAATATCCCCCTCAACCGCTTTATTAATATTTTTGATAAAAGCTTCTGGCTCTTCATCTTTTAATAAATAGCCCGACGCACCATATTTTATGGCTTGCAAAACATCTGATTCGTTATCAGAAACACTAAAAATAATAATTTTTGCAGTCACTCCAGAACGTTTAAGAGCCGACAATGTTTCAATGCCACTCATTCCTTTCATATTTAAATCAAGCAATATAATATCCGGCTGAAATTCTAACGATAGTCGAATTGCCTCTTCACCATTACTTGCTTCAGCTATAACGTTGAGATTATCTTCTAACTCAAGTAGTTGGGCTACGCCTTTACGCAGCATAGGGTGATCATCAACCAATAGTATTTGCTGCTGAACAACTGTGTTTTCCATATAATTCAATCCTTATAAAATTTGACTCTTACCAAGTCAAACTTTTATTAAACCTTAAAATTTACTTTGATCTCTGTTCCTTGCTGAGGTTTAGATTGCATAACGATATCGGCATTTAATGATATTGCCCTTTCTTTTATAATCCCTAAACCATAATGCCCGTCTAAAAGTATATCATCGTTCATGCCTTGACCATTATCCTTAATCGTTAACCAACATTTGTTTTCTTTTAATTCAACAGTAACCTTTGCAAAATTCGCTTTTGCATGCCGCTGAATATTTGATAACGCTTCTCTAATTATTTGCAACAGATGAATTTCTTGATTGGCATTTAAACATTGCGAGGGTAAATTAAACTGCAGTTCTATCGGATGATCACATTTAGTTGAAAACTCAACCACGCTACTTCTTAATGCATTA
>CAYZBK010000096.1:0-4854 GCA_964476655.1 uncultured Kangiella sp.
GGTGATGTTATTGGTGATTTAAACAGACGTCGCGGCATGATTAAAGATCAAGAAGCTGGAGTTACTGGTGTTCGAATCAAAGCTGACGTTCCATTATCTGAAATGTTTGGATATATAGGAAGCTTACGTACAATGACTTCAGGTCGTGGTCAATTCTCAATGGAGTTCTCTCACTACCTACCTTGCCCTAACAGTGTTGCTGAAAAGGTAATTGAAGACGTTAAAGAGCGTAATGCCAAAAAGTAAATTTTACTAAGTGTAACTTCCCTTTAATTTTAAAATAGGGGAGTTTGAGTTAGTTTTAAACAAAAAAAACCACCGAAAGGTGGTTTTTTTTTGCGTAATAATAAACTAATCAAACAATGGACTAGTCATTAATAACCGAGCTATTTTTCTTCTGTAGCCGCTTTCACAGCTTCTGTTGCCGTTTCTACCGCTGCAGCTGCAGCATCCGTTGCAACTTCAACTGCTTCTGCCGCTGAGTCTGTTGCAGCTTCAACTGCGTCAGTCGCATCATCAACAACGTCAGTTGCTGCATCTGCGGCTGTTTCTACTGCGGCTTCCGAAGAGGCTACCACTTCAACAACAGCTTCTTCAACTTGTTCCGCCACAACTTCAACTTTATCTTCAACCACTGCTTCTGATTTGCTGCCCGAATCACATCCAGTCAATAAAAACGCTACAGATAATAAACCTGTATATAGTACTTTTTTCATATCATCACCCTAAAGTTAGTTAATAAATTTTATATTTATTATTTTATACATAAATAACTACTTAATAATAAACAAGTATTCAACTCAATTGCGAGCTGGCTATATACTCTAACAGAGAGAAGAGTTTAATCGTAGTTATTTTTTTTTTACAAAATTTAGAGCCTTTGCCTTTAAATTATTATAAAAACTCATTAAGTATTTATAATAATGCGCTAACTTTTTCATTAAGTGATGTTAATTTTTGAGCTAAGCTAGTCAAAATATTTAAAAATAAGCGCGGGTGAGACTGTACCATTTCAGTAAATTCATTTTTATGAACCATCAAAATGGTGCACTTAGTTTTTGCAACAACGGATGCGGTTCGTTTTTGCCCAGTTAATACAGCAATTGCGCCAAAAATTTCATCTTGACCTATTTCCCCCACTTCAACACCATTATGCAACGCAACAGCGGTTCCCTCACTGACTGAATAGACATAATCTGCATCATCTCCCTCTTTAATGATTTCCATGCCAGCTTTATATCTTGCAAAACCAGGGTTCGCACGTTTTTCTTTTTTAGTCAGCACCCCAATTATTTGTTTTAATTGCAGCTCATTTAAATGATTTAAGGAAACCCACAAACTCATCAAAGATAAATTATCGGCCATTGCTTGATAGAAGTGAGTGAGTGAAATTACCAAAAACTTAACGTCGTCTTTAGCTTTATATTCAAGACCCGATTGCTCCTGAATAGCATTAGAATATGGTAAAAAAATATCACTCTCTTCATAATGAAATATTATTTTCTCATCATATAAAACAGAGACACTACCATGAATTACAAAATAGATTTTTTCCGAGTCAAATCCGTTAGACTCAATATCGACTTTTATTAATTCCTGAATTTCTACATGCTGTTCTTTTAACTGTTCAATTAACAGTAACGACTTTATGCGAAGCTTTTTATTTACTTCAGAAAAATGGCTTTTTTGTTCACTAACGCTAATCATGTTTTTTACCTTATTATTATTCTATTAACATTTTAAATGTTTTTTTAACTCTAGGTTATTAATTTCTTTTTAAAACGTTAACTACTTCGAATTATTGCAATATTTTTCATCTGTTATTTGTGGCTAGTCCTTTTACTAATGTCTAACCCTATATTTCGGAAACAGCTTATTCGCATCATTCAACACTTACCTTTTTAGCTTTTAGGATCTTTAAATCAAGCCAATATTTTTTATTTTTTATAGGCATGTCCCTAGGTATTACTGAATTTGTTAAGTTAATAACCGTCCTTTCTTGTAAATGAGCCTGGGCCAGTGCATTTTTTACCATAGGGTGATTAAAAAAAAGTTTATCGTAACTACCATCATTGATGGCCTCATTTAAACCTTTTTCAATTTGTTGCGCTAACACTTCGTTTTTTTTTGAAACAAAAAAATACATCGCGTAGGGATAAACGAGTAACAAGTTTTTTTCAATAGAAAAATTCAATTTCTTGTGTTCTTCAATCTCAACCCAGGGTTCATGTAAAGCACGAGGAAAATAGTCAAAACGTTTACCATTGAGCATTAAAAATAAATTTCTCCATTTTTTTGTAGTGATAACAGGTAATAAATTCTCTTTTAAAATTAAAGCATCCCCCCAGAAAGCCCCTTGACCCGCAGTCATTTCTTTTAAATCTTCAATGTCTTTAATATGGTCAAATCTATTTTGCTCTCCATTTCTAATCAATAGCAACCTATGCCCTAAAAGCCCCTTCAAAATAGGTATTTTGATAGCTCGTAGCTTATTTTGCAATTCGGTTGTTGTACCTGACCACATTAAAGAAGCTTTTCCAGCATCCATTTTTTCAATAAAACGGAATATATTTGTGGTTTCTTTGTTTTCAACAAAATGGGTATTTGGCGAGGACTTTGACATGGCTAATTTAAGAATGTCGAGAACCAACTGACTATTTTCAGCTTCTACTTTAAAGTGAACTAAAGTTGCGGCATTTACTTTAAGTGAAAACAAAATAAAGACAATGATTATTTTTGTGACATTCTTAATCATGACTATATGCCTCTGTTAAAAACAAAAAATTAATCTCAAGTTGATTAACCATACTCTAGTGATAAATCTAATTGAGTAGACAACATCTTATAAACTAACTGACGATCAATTGGTTTATATAAATAATCATCAAAACAAAGCTCTTTTAGTTTTTTATTTTCACTGTCATAAATATTAGCAGTAAATGCAATAATAATTATATGTGGATATTTTTCTTTAATCACTCTTGCCGCTTCTATACCGTCGACTTCTGGCATTTGAACATCCATAAAAATCAAATCGGGTTCTTTTGTTTCGATCGATTTATAAGCTAAATTTGCAGATAACGCTTGTTCTATATTAAAACATGCTCTCTGTAGAACTCTCGTTAATATGTATAAATTGTCGGTACTATCATCAACAATTAAAATACTTTTTCTTTCACCACCATGTAAGCCTGTAACTTTCTTTTTAACTCTACCTAAAGAGTGTTCCATTAAGTGCAAGCTGAAAAAAAATCGGCTACCTGAAGAAACCGAACTCTCAACGCTTAATACGCCTCCCATACATTCGACAAAACTTTTAGAAATTGATAGCCCTAAGCCCGTGCTTGCTTCCTTTGTTTTGGTTGAGGATGATTGTTGGTAAGCTTCAAATATTTTTTCTTGATCTTGCTTGGGAATACCTTGCCCACTATCTTCTATAGAAAATTGATGATGATTATCTTCGTTTAGTGTCACAATTAACTTTACATAACCCTGATTCGTAAATTTTATGGCGTTGGCTATCAAATTCAATAACACTTGGCGAAGCTTCACTAAATCTGCCAAAACAACCTTAGGTAAATTCTTTGCAATACTAATTTCAAAGTCTAAGCCTTTTTTTAAACTTCGAGGAAAAACAATTGTTTTTATTTCTTCTAATAATTCAGCTATAGATGTTGCAACAGGTAAAAACTCAATTAAGTCGTACTCTATTTTGTTTGAATCTAATATATTATTTATTAACTCTAAGAGGCTATTTCCGCAACGGTTAATGTGAGAGACATCTTTTAAGGCATCACTCGGTAAATCTCTTTCTAAAAGCATTTCAGCATAACCTAAAATACCGTTGAGCGGGGTTCTTAATTCATGGGTAATATGAGATAAAAGCTTGGTTTTTTCTTCATCTGATTTTTGAGCTTCAAGTTTTGCCAACTCCATAATTTTCTCGCTAACCGTTCGAGATTTAATTTCACTTTCTAATTTTTGGTTAACATTTTTAATTCCTAGAGTTCGGATCTCTACGATATCTTCTAATTGTTTTTTGTGTTCTTTCAGTTCGAAATAAACTTCAGTATATTTTTTTGCTAGAAGTTTTATTTCATTATTTGGGAGGTTTTTTTCTAGCTCAATCATGATTGTTTTGTCATCATATAACTCTTCAACGGCATGGTATAAATTTGAGATAGGCTTTACCACATAGGCATTAATAAAATAATAAAAAAGTGCCAACAAAACCAAGGCAAGAATAAACATTTTAAGAAGCAACGCAACAATAGCATCTTGTTTTTTTTGGTAGTAAAAACTATCGTTAAAATATAAAACCAATTCACCAATGATATTTTCTTGATAAAAAACATTCACTTTTTTCTGAGTTAAGTCTTCGCCAATAACCTTATTTAAATCATTCCGAACAAATACCCCACCTTCATCTCGAATAAAGCTTATTTTTTTATTCGGAAAAACATTTGGCATTGAAACTGCCACAAGACTATCAATATTTGTTCTAGCCGCTATCAACTCATTAACAAGAATTTCATCAAACTCCCAAATAGCTTGCACTAAGACGGTTGAAAAATAGTTGGATGCCACTAATTTATCATTAGTAGCATACTCTTCGGCCTGTTCACCAATTTGATAGTATTGATAACCACCTAGCATTGACAATAAGACGATGATTAGCGCAAATAATCGGCTAGTTAAGCGGAATCTGAGGGATTGATAAATATTTAACGATTTGTTTCTCATCAGGTTTAATTAATTTACTTCCATTTGATGCTTAATTATTTTTCCCTCAGTAATATATCACTATTTATTACTCTGTTTGAATAATTAATTTAAACAAATCACTAGTAGGGA
>CAYZBK010000097.1:0-4406 GCA_964476655.1 uncultured Kangiella sp.
TGAATCTCAATAGAAAAGTAATTGTATGCAATAGAACATTATTTGAACTATCACGATTATTATTTGATTGTAAATTATAACATTAATTGAGTGTAAGCTAAAACAAGATTCTAACCAGAAATGAATTTTGAAGAAACAGCCGATAAATCACTTTCAACGCCGAGTTTGTTATAAGCTGAAACTGCAAAGAAGTAAGTTTGGTCGATCAGTAAACTATCAATCACTTTCGTATAGGTTTGAGATGAACTAATGGTGACAACATTAACCAATTGATTGGCAGAAGTACCATAATAAATTTTAAAACCTGCTAAGTCTGTCAGTTGAGTATTATCGGTATTTTCTGTTGGAGCAGTCCAAGAGATACTAACAACACCATAACTGGTATTTGAACTAGAGCTAGAACTAGAACTAGAGCTCTGTGTCGGATCTGATACAGAAATAGAGTCAGTATTATCTACTGCACCGTCATCTACTGGCACGCATGCCATTAAAAAGAGCAAAAAAGGAGCAAGTATTAAACTGGCATTTTTTTGCAATTTTAAAAACGACAATAAAGTTGTAAACATTTTTGTTACCAAATTTT
Source organism: uncultured Kangiella sp. (assembly GCA_964476655.1). Lineage (GTDB taxonomy): Bacteria > Pseudomonadota > Gammaproteobacteria > Enterobacterales > Kangiellaceae. Next base: position 584 of record CAYZBK010000097.1, read on the forward strand.
AAGTAAATATTAATTATCAGTGGGTTATAAGAGCAAAATTTGTATTTTGAACATATGATAGCATAATTGTTTTAGAAAATTATTCTAGCGTTATTTGATGGTTTAGACTTTTTTTTGTGATGTTGCTCACAAATTTTAAGGGTTATTTTTTTAATTGCTTTAATTTATCTTTAACCCCATCCCATTTTTCAGCATCAGGCAGACCTTCTTTCATTTCAGTAATGTTATTACCGCTCCACTTTTGAGCTAATTCTGCGTTAAGTTCCAAGAACTCTTCTTGGCCTGCGGGTAAATCATCTTCTTCAAAAATGGCTTCTGCAGGGCATTCGGGTTCACAAAGTGCACAGTCAATGCATTCATCTGGATCAATGACTAAAAAGTTAGGACCTTCATAAAAACAGTCAACTGGGCATACTTCTACGCAGTCAGTATATTTGCACATTATGCAATTGTCTGTGACTACAAATGTCATGTTGTTTCTCCGCTTATTTCTGATTGAGTCAATTGGTAAATTAATTCCAATGCTTTTTTGGGGCTCAAATCATTAGGATCGGTATTTTCTAATATTTCTAAGCGTGGGTCGAGCTTTTCTAAGGTTAATGATAGATCAATTTGTTCGCTTTGAGGGGCGGAAGTTGATTGAAGTGATGTTGATTCTAATTGTTTTTGGTATTGTTTTGCCTTTTCGGTCACTTTTTTTGGAATACCTGCGATTTGTGCGACATGTATTCCATAGCTTTTACTCGTTGGGCCTTCATGAACCTGATGATCGAGCACTAATTTATCGCCATGTTGGATCGCTCCAAAATGAAGGTTTTTAATTTTTGAATTTTGTTGGCTCATGTTAGTGAGCTCAAAGTAATGGGTTGCAAATAAAGTAAAAGGTGAAATGTTGTTGGTTAAATAATCTAAGCTAGAATAAGCAAGCGCTAAGCCATCGTAAGTGCTTGTTCCTCGACCAATTTCATCTAACAAAACTAAGCTTTTAGCTGTTGCGTTATTAAGAATGTTTGCTGTTTCGCTCATTTCAACCATAAATGTAGAGCGGCCTCCAGCAAGATCATCGGTCGCGCCAATACGAGTAAAAATACCATCTAGTAGTGTGATACTTGCGGAGTCTGCTGGAACAAAGCTACCGCAATGTGCTAACAAAGCAATAATTGCCGTCATTCGCATATAAGTGGATTTTCCGCCCATATTAGGGCCTGTAATGATAATACTTTTTGATTGATGATTAATCTCAACATCATTGGCGATAAAAGCTTCTGACTGAAAAGCTTCAACCACAGGATGGCGGCCTTTTATAATGTTTAAATGCTGATTATTTATATCAGTTGGTAGGATACTTGGTTTTACATATTGATTGATATTTGCCACATAGGCGAAGCATTGCAACACATCGAGTTGTGCAAGGTAATAAGCGGTTTCCTGCAACGCTTGAATGTTTGGTTGTAACTGTTTGATCACTTGTTGGTACAACTCTTTTTCTAATGCTAAGGCTTTGCTTTGAGCATTAAGAACTTTATCTTCTAATTGCTTTAATTCAGGAGTAATAAATCGTTCAGCATTTTTTAGTGTTTGCCGTCGCGTATAGTGTAACGGTGCTTGTTCCGATTGGGATTTAGATATTTCAATGTAAAAACCATGAACTCGGTTATAACCCACTTTTAGCGTGTTTATACCACTTTCTTTTTTTTCTCGTTCTTCCATTTCTTTAAGTAATGATTCAGCGTTATTTGATAAAAAACGAAGTTCATCAAGTTCTGAATTGTAACCATCTTTAATCACTTTGCCGTCACGCAATATTACTGGTGGATTTTCAAATATTGCGTGGTTCAATAATTGATAAATGTCTTCATGAAAGTTTAAGTGAGTTGATAAATTGGTCAAACTTGAGTTTTCACAATGCTTGAGCCAGCTATGAATGTCGGGAATAGCGCCAAGGCTTTCCCTTAATCCTGTTAAATCACGAGGTCTGGCGCTGTTGAGTGCTATGCGAGTTAATATGCGCTGCATGTCTCTAATTGGGATTAATTTTTGTCGAAGTTCATCTATTGTCATTTGTTTGTTTAATGCTTCGACGAGTCCTAAACGATGTTCTATTGCCTGTTGATTAACAAGTGGGGCATGCAACCATGACTTTAATAAACGAGTGCCCATTGCTGTTTTACAGTGATTTATGACTTTAAATAATGAAATCTCATCACTCGAAAAAATATTTTCAGTGATCTCTAAATGTTTTCTAGTGAAGCTATTGAGCTGCAATATATTTTTATTGTCAAAAGGCGTTATTTTTTTTATGTGCATTAATTGGTTTTGTTGAGTTAATTTAGCATAATTTAAAACTGCACCAGCGGCACAAATGCCAGCCGTATGATTATCACAACCAAATCCATCGAGGTTAGCGACTTCAAAATGTTGAACTAATTGCTGATAGTTTTGTTGATAGTCAAATTGCCAACTTTCTTGCTCCTTAGTGACATAATTGCGTTGTTTTAATTGCTGACAAAATGCATTTTCTGCCAAAATTTCAGACGGTTTTAGTCGAGATAGCTCGCTATAGAGAAGCTCAATTTGATCAAATTCATTACAATAAAATTGACCACTAGCAAGATCCATCCAAGATAAGCCAAAAGACATGGGCTTTGATTTTTGTTGGTATTGGTAAATCGCGGCAAGTAAGTTTTCGCTATCATCTTCTAATAACGATTCTTCGCTTAAAGTTCCAGGTGTAATGACTCTTACTACTTTTCGCTCAACAGGACCTTTGCTAGTTGCAGGATCACCAATTTGTTCACAAATAGCAATCGACTTACCTTGCTTTACTAATCTGGCGAGATAATTATCGACGGCATGGTAAGGAACGCCTGCCATAGGAATAGGAGAACCATTAGATTTTCCACGGTGAGTTAAAGTAATGCCTAGCCACTCTGCCGCTTTTTTTGCATCGTCAAAAAACAATTCATAAAAATCGCCCATCCTGTAAAATAACAAAATCTCAGGATGTTGTGATTTAATGGTCAGATATTGACGCATCATTGGTGTATGGTTAGCTTGACTATTGCTTTCTTGCTTCACTATTTAACACTTCGTTTTGGTTTGTAGCCTCATCTTACTAGAATTAAATACGAAACCAAATAGAATATTGACTAACAGTGCGGTAATTATTCCGAACTCAGGTTATTAATCGATGAATCAACAGGTTCTTTAAAATAGGTTACAAATACAATGCAATCATTAGTTTCACAACTGGCTACTCGGTTAATTTTTAAACAATTAAAATTGGTAACTGTGGAATCATGTACTGGCGGTTGGATAGGTAAAGTGCTGACTGATACCATGGGTAGTTCTCAATGGTACGAAGCGGGTTTTATTACTTACAGTAATTTAGCTAAAAACAAAATAATGGATGTTCCGATTGAAATGATTGAACAATATGGCGCTGTTTCAACGGAAGTTGCAGTGGGTATGGCAAAAGGGGCGCAAAATATTTTCCCTGATTGTCTTTCTATTGCTGTTACGGGAATTGCCGGTCCAACGGGAGGCAGTCAATTAAAGCCTAATGGTACTGTATGCCTTGCTTGTTGTTATCATGGTAAGTTAAAAACTAGAAACTTTTGCTTTAAAGGTAATCGAGAGCAAGTACGCATAGAAGCCGTGGAAGAAGCTCTAAAATTAGTTTTAGCGATGGATTTAAATAAGCAGGTAAAAATAAGCACGTAGTTGAGCAATGGAATCAACATTTTACTATTGGTAATTCATCCCACGACCCGGTGTAATTAGGTGACCGCCAATTCGATTGAGAGTTCCATTTTTTACTTGC
>CAYZBK010000098.1:0-4330 GCA_964476655.1 uncultured Kangiella sp.
GAAGAAAGGGCTTATTAAACTTAATTCTGTCATTTTAATGGTAATACAGAAGACGGGGCTTTTTTTAGCTACACGTTGTTATCCCTCTCGATAAACCTTGGTATAGCCCTTAATTTCTGTTATTTTCTCTTCATATAAAGTCAATAATAAGTAAATCCAATTTTTAGAGAGTGAAACATGCCAAAAGCGAGTGAATTAAAGCGCGGCCTAGCGGTTGAATATAATGGGAAGTTATTGCTTGTGAAGCATGTTGATGTTCATAGCCCAAGCGCGCGTGGTGCAGCAACGCTCTATAAAACACGTTTTGCAGAGATTGGCACTGGTGGTAAAGTTGAGCATTCATTTAAAGGCGATGATATGTTAACTTTGATTGATCTTAATCGTCGAGATGTGATGTTTTCTTATATCGATGGTGATGATTATATTTTTATGGATAATGAAGATTACAGTCAGCATCCTTTTAAGTTGAGTGATATTGAAGAAGAAATGTTATTTATTAATGAAGAAACAAAAGGTTTAGTGGTTTTAGAAGTGGACGAGCGATCAATAGGCCTTGAATTACCTCAGTTTGTCGAAATGGTGATTACAGAAACTGACCCTTCAATTAAGGGTGCGTCTGCGGCATCTCGAACAAAACCTGCACGTTTTGCGACAGGTTTAACAATTCAAGTTCCAGAATATATTGCGAACGGTGAAAAAATTAAAATCAATACGGTAGAACGAAAATTTATGGGACGAGCTGATTAACCATGTTATTAGCTTCAAAGAAAATACCACTAATTGATTCATTAGAAACGATAGATGTTTCCGCTGATGCGATCAGTATTATTCATCATGCGCGTGATTACCGTAATGCAATATTCTCTTTAATCGAGAGCGCAAAAAAGAGAATATACATTACCGCTTTGTATTTGCAAGATGACGAAGCGGGTTATGAAATTTTAACCGCTTTGTATCAAGCGAAACAAAAAAATCCTAAGCTGGATATAAAAATATTTGTTGACTTTTTACGTGCGCAGCGTGGTTTGATGGGGCATAAAAAAAGCACTGGTAACGTAAGGTTGTATCGAGAACTTAATGTAAAATATGAGCACTCGATTGACATTTATGGTGTGCCGGTTAAAAGTAAAGAGTTTTTAGGTGTTTTACATTTAAAAGGTTTCGTTTTTGACGATACGGTTTTATACAGTGGATCGAGCATTAACAATATTTATTTTCATCAAAAGGATCGTTATCGGTATGATCGTTATCATCAAATAGATAATAGTAATTTAGCTGATTCTTTTATTCGATTTTTAAGAAATAATTTCATAAAAAATGATGCCGTTAAGTCTTTAACGAAAGAAAATATTCCTCATATAAAAAAGATGAAAGGAATTGTTCGTCGATTCAAATTAAGTTTAAGAAAAGCTGACTATCATTTTAACTCCGCAGGAACTACCGGAGGTATAAAATTAACACCTTTGCTTGGTTTTGGCGTCAGAAAAAATAAATTGAATAAAGTGATTCAAGAGTTAGTTGGTCAAACAAAAGATGAACTTGTTGTTTTTACGCCTTATTTTAATTTTCCTGCAACCATTCATAAAGCAGTTAAAAAATTATTAAAGAAAAATATAAAAGTAACGATAATTGTAGGCGATAAGACTGCAAATGATTTTTATATTCCAGAAGATTCACCTTTTAATAAAATTGGAATTTTACCTTATATTTACGAAACAAGTTTGCGGCGTTTTGTAAAGTCATACCAAAAATACATTGACAATAATTTGTTAAATGTACATTTATGGTTAGATAAGGGGAATAGTTTTCATTTGAAAGGGATTAATTCAGACAGCAAAAAATATTTAATTACCGGACACAACATTAACCCAAGAGCATGGCGCTTAGATATTGAAAACGGCATACTAATACAAGATGATCAACAGCAATTGCTGGGTAAGTTTGATTATGAATTGTTGCAAATCATGAAGCATTGTACTCGAATTAATCACTTTGATGAAATTGAGACACCTAAAGATTATCGTGTTGAGGCCAGAAAATTACTTAAATCAGTTAAGCGTGCAAAGTTAGACAGTATTTTAAATCGTTTACTGTAATAGAGGTTATGACAATATGGATAAAAATAATAATAACATAACAACCCGTTCACTCTTGGTAAGTTTTGCCGCCTTTGTCATTGTTGTTGCGGGTTTAAAAGTCGCGGCACCTATTATTGCTGAGTTTTTACTCGCACTATTTATTTCTATCGTGTGTATCCCACCAATCAAATGGCTTGTCAGTAAAAAAATATCACAAGCTTGGTCAATTTTTATTGTATTAGTTTTAGTTTTATCTTTTTTTGTTTTAGTCGGTTATTTAGTCGGTGACTCAGTGCAATCCTTTAGTGCTAATAAAGATCAGTATTCGGAAAAATTAGAGCAAAATTTTGGTGGTATATTTACTTGGCTTGAACTAAAAGGGGTACCTATTGAAGGTTTGAAGTTGGCGAGCTTATTAGATCAATATGGAATATCTTTGGTTAGCCGTATTGTTGGTGGTGTTAATTATATTTTTCAAGAATTCTTCATTATCTTTTTAAGCGTTATTTTTATTTTAGCTGAAATGTCGAGTTTTCCTGTGAAGTTTGCTAGAGCTTTTTCTGATAGCCGTGAAAAAATGGTACACATCAACAATATCCTTCAAAAAATTCGACATTACTTAGCCATTAAAACAGTAGCGAGTTTAATTACCGGTTTTATTGTTTCAATCGCATTATTTTTTATTGGCATTGATTATCCTTTTTTATGGGGAATGTTGGCTTTCTTGTTAAACTATATCCCTAATATCGGTTCGATTATTGCTGCCATTCCTCCTTTAATTCTTGCCCTCGTACAAATTGGCCCGTCAGCAGTTTTGTGGACAGGTTTAACTTTTTTGTTTGCAAATATGTTTGTCGGTAATTATTTAGAGCCAAAATATATGGGCAAGATGTTAGGGCTTTCAACTTTTGTGGTGTTTTTATCATTAATATTTTGGGGGTGGATTTTTGGTTCAGTCGGAATGTTTTTGTCGGTTCCTTTAACCATGGGAATAAAAATTGCGCTTGAAACTAATCCAAAAACATTGTGGATTGCGATTATGTTAGGGCCTGAAGAGTAGGCCTGATTAATCGGTTTAACTATTTAGGTTTTTCATTACACCATTGACTGACTAGGTTAACCCAACTCGGCTGATTATTTAAACAAGGGATCAGTTTTAAAGAACGCCCTCCAGCTTGAATAAAAATTTCCTCTCCTTGAATTGCAATTTCTTCAAGAGTTTCTAAACAATCTGTGATAAATGCAGGGCAAATGACGACAAGCTCTTTAATGCCTTTATTGGCTAAGCTTTTTAAAGTGTCTATTGTACTGGGTTCTAACCATTTAGCTCTGCCTAATCTCGATTGAAAACTGATGCTGTATTGATGAGATTGTAAGCCCGATTTTTCAACAAACAAGCGAGTGGTTTCAAGCACTTGATGTTTATAACAGGTAGAATGAGCAAGAGATTGAGTTGCACAACAATTTTCTTTTGTTAAACAATGGTTATTAGTTGGATCCGCTGATTTAAGGTGACTTTCTGGCAAACCATGATAGCTAAATAATAAATGAGGTCGTTCCGTTTGGCTTGAATCTTTTGCACTCGCTCTCTCAAAAAGAAATGAAAAAGCACTTTCTACTAACGCATTGATGTAGCTATCTTCATTATAAAAAGGTTGTTTCACTGAGAGGTTCAAATTTAACTGCTGATCTTTGATAACGCGCTCAACTTCATCAATCGAGGTTTTAACTGTACTGTCAGCATAATGAGGATAAAGCGGAATATAGTGAACGTCTTTAATGTCTTTATTTTTAGCTATTTCGAGTAGTTGACTTTCAATGCTCGGGTTGCCATAACGCATTGCCATAAATACCGGATGTTCGGTTTCTTTTTGTATGGACTTTTTTAGCTGTTGAGAAATAACAATTAAAGGGGAGCCTTGTTCTGTCCAAATTTGTTGGTAAGCCTTAGCTGATTGCTTAGGTCGCTTAGGCAATACCAATAAACTAACAAGGAGCCGTCGAATAAGCCAAGGTAATTGAATGACACTCGGATCCATTAAAAATTGGTTAAGATAATCACTAACAGATTTCTCGGTGCAATTGTCAGGAGAGCCTAAGTTGACTAATAAAATTGCTTTTTTATTCATTTTTTTCTTTCATTAAAGATAACAAGCTATTATAACGCGGCGACTATGGATATGAAATTTATTTTCGAACCTGTATGTTGTTTTGTAGGAATTTTAATCGAAGCGCGGTAAAATAACTTGTCA
>CAYZBK010000099.1:0-2876 GCA_964476655.1 uncultured Kangiella sp.
TTGATAAAAATTATTAATTGATTCAACGTCAAAGTTTGAATTTGAAAACCATTTAGGAATAAAATGATTACAAAGAACATCGACATCGTTGAGTACTTTCGATAAACCTGTTCCTGTTGTCGGACTTACACTTTGATATGAATCACCAATGACAACTAAACCTCGTTTATTTGACTTTTCCATTTGATAATATTGTGTTGAAAAAATTTCAACTTTACTCGTAACATTAAAATCACCAATTTTTTTAATTAAATCAGGAAAATATTGGATAAGTGTTTCATAAGGGGATGTTCTTAATGCTTTTACTTTTGGATCCGATGTTTTGAATTGAGTAAACAAATTCACTCTCATTATATCGCCAATTAAAAAGATAGTAAGGTAATCAATATCATTATTTCCTAAGTTTAAATAGTAGCCAAACGAACGAAAAGCGAAGTCTTGTCTATCTTTTTTTTCTATGTCGAAGCCAAACGATAGCGAGGTTAAATCAGATTGCTTATTATATTTGAAGCCTAGATTAGTCAATAGTGGTGATTTATAACCACAGGCAAAAATGACTAAATGACTTTTTAATATTTCTCCGTTATCTAATATTACTTGTTGGTAAGTGTTTGAAATTAATTTATCATCCATTTTTGAATTGTTAAAGGTGTTAGATTGAACATCTTTTACGACGGAAACTTTAAAATTTACCAAGTTTTTTGTACATTTTCTGAGTTGGTTTATGGTGTCGTGATATCGTATTCCATATTGTTCTACCGTATCATCAGTTGAAATAACTCCATTGGTATAGTTAATATTATCTCCTATAATAGGGGCTATTGGACGGCGTTCATTTAATAAACCAAACTTTTTTAATAAGACTACTTGGTCAACTTCAAGTTTTTCGGCCCTAAAAACTTGAGGACAATATTCTTGTTTATCAATTAAAATGACTGATTTTTTTTGTTTGGCAAGTAAGTTGGCGGCAATTGTTCCTGCCATGCCCGCGCCGATAATAATGACATCAGAATCTAAGTTTATGGGGTTGTTGTTATATTGCAAAAGAAAAACCTATAAGAATTAATTAGAAAGTCGAGTGGTATATAAAACTATTTGTTTATATATTTATCGAGTAAAGTTTTTTTAGTCTTTTCCCAAAGCGAAGCCATTTCATCAATCACGGTTGTTTCAATGGTTTTTCCACGGGCAACGGAACGAGCTAATTGAAATTGATAAATTTTTGCCATTTCGGATATTTTTTTATAATTTTCGGCCGCAAGGTTTAAATCATCTTCACCATGTTTGATTAACCAAGTTAGGTATACAGAGGCTAATTCGAAACAAGCTCCGAATTGTCGTAAGGTTGCAAAAGAATATTGGTGAAAGAGGTCTAAATCTTTACCTTTTAACCAATTTAAATCTTCTACTAATTGTTGTTTAAATAAAATAAAGGGGTTTGTTTCTGGCATTTTTGTTAATTGTTGCTTTAGAAGATTAATTGATTTTTTAACAGTATGCTCTTTTGTCTTTTTTGTGCATCTGTTTGTTCGTTGTTTTACAATTTCAACGTAAGGTTCTAAATGCGATTTATTGTATTCATCCTTAAGTCGAAATAGATGATCAAAATCATCACCTTCTAATTCATAATAACTTTGAGCATGAAAATATCCCATTTTTTTTGCTTTAATATCAATGGAATTTATCGCTACGGTCGTTTTTACATGTGCTAGTTGGTAAGCTGTACCAACGGTATCGGGCAAAAACATGGAGTCTAATTCAACAAGTACTGGTCTTGATAATGAAATTTGTTGTTCAATATGTTCGAGTAGGGGTTTCCATATAGCCAGTTCTTGAACTTCAATATTATAAAGCTCATAAAGATCAGATAATTGAAATTTAAAGAATGTCCATTGGTCACCTTCAAAATCAATCCCTAATGTGAAAGGCATAGCGGCTATAGGTTGATAACCAAGAGAATGTAACAATTCTATCCATACATCTACGTAACAGTTAGTTTCAGCCCAATCACGTTGGTTAGTATGAATTGAGTGTGGTTGGTATGTGCTTGCTGTTAATTGCAAGATTCCATTTGCACTATTGATTTTCTTGTTCATATTTCTAATACTTTTTTTACTTCAGTGGGCCATTTTTGTGGGTCAAAACCGTGTTTTTTTAATAAGGCTAGGGTGATCCGTTCTAACCCAAAACCAATACAGGCTGTGTGAGCGTCTTTTCCATCGGGAGTTTTAATATTGAACTCTTTGCCAAAATGGTCAAGATGACAATTGCTGGATGAAATTGCAGTTAGTTTTTCTTCACTAGCAATTGCAGCAGTAATTTCAAACTTTAATGTTTGTTCTTTTTGCGTTGCTGCCATCACTCTACCTCCACGACCAAAGAATGGATCGTTAGCAACAATGGCTTTAACCTCAAGACCTACTGATTTTAGCATTTCTTGGCCTTTTTTTAACCAATAATCTCGATGATCTTGAGCTTGTTGCGGAGTCCCTAGTTTTACAAATTCACGTTGTCTAAATATTTGCATTCTTGCTGGATCAGGTGATGGTTCGTGCCTGAATACGAAAGCCCTTAAATCAATCAGTCGACCTTCTTCGGGTAAAATGCTGTTTGCGGCAGTAGGGTAGAGTGGGTAACAGGCTGCTGGTACCATCATAACTTTAGTCGGTTCCAGTTCTTCAGTCCAATCTTCACCATCAAGATGTTTGTTTACCATTTTTAAATGAGAACGCTGGTCGCCAACAAATGAATGAACGGATCCCATTAAATCGGGCATCGTTTCAATATGATCGGTTGATAAATAGGTTTGACGATTTAAAATAGGAGGGAACCGCATAACTTCAGGATTTAGTTCTTTGCCCATGCGACTTATATAG
>CAYZBK010000099.1:2976-4327 GCA_964476655.1 uncultured Kangiella sp.
AAACCAAAGTTGGTAAACGCATTTCGGTCACCAGCGTCTATTAATGCCGTATAATCATTGATTGCGGAGGTAATGTTATTTCGCATGGCATAAAGTGATTTATCTACTTCGGCTAATCGTATAGATGAAATAGGCGGTAGATTGGGATTGTTTTTTACTGCTTTTTTTACATATTTTCTGGCGTTGTTAACAGCATCAATACAGATCCCTGACCATAGCGCAGCCCAAGTGATATGGGCGAAAGGATGCATAGATTGACTTAACACCTCAGGAAAGGGGGTCGGGCAAATTTGATCGGTTGTTCCGCTTGCTTGGATATCAAAACCTGAACTACAAGTTCCTCTAAAACCAAGGGTGTCCCACGTAGATATTGGAGTGAGGCTATATTGCCCTTTGTTAAGTAATATGTGAACCTGATCGCTTTGAGGCGCATCATTATTTCTACGAGCGGTTAAAATAAGGTCATCGGCGGCTTCACCATAAGAAATTACAGGTGCTTTTTTAAATATTTCAAATTTTCCGTCAACGGCTTCCACGGCACAAAAGCTTGATAAAAGGTCGCCGCCGGTTCCTATTTCAGTGGTTGCAGAGGCTATTAATCGTTGTTCATCCACTAATTTTTTAACATAATTCTTATAATAGTCTGAATCTAAAGAATGATGCACTATACAAGCCACTTGGATTTTGTGCATGGAATAAATCATAGCCGTTGATGCACAGTATCGAGCCATCACTTCACAAATTTTACTTATTTGCGAAATATCAAAGCCAAAACCGCCTAGTTCTTTAGGAACGTAAGCACTCATTAAGTTGAGTTGTTTTATCGCTTGAAAACTTTCTGAAGGAAAACGGGCATTGTTATCAACATCTTCTGCGTACTTAGCAAGTACATCGTTACCAATTTTGTGTACTTTTTCGATTAACTCCAAAAAACTTTGTGCGAATGGCATGAGCGGTTCCCTTGTATAATTTAGAAATATGGAATTTGTTATTCTAATAAATCTTCGATTGTGTCGGCTATTGATTCAATGCTACTAAAGGTTTGGCGGCTTAAGGCTGAGTCAGGAAATTCAATATCAAATGCGTCTTCAAGAGCAAGCATTAAACCTACTGTTGCTAAAGAGGTTAAACCTGCTTGATATAAATCACTTGAATCAGAGAGGGTGGAAACATCGGATGTTAGACGACCGTGTGAGCTTAATATATCCCTTATTTTTTGTATATTCATGTTTTACCTATAGTAACTAATCATTATTTGAACTTTAACTGCAGTATATCTAAATAGAATGTTATTGAATAGCATCTATAGTATAAATAATTTTTTTCCATGAAGCATAACGAGGATCAATAA
>CAYZBK010000100.1:0-4175 GCA_964476655.1 uncultured Kangiella sp.
CCTGAATATAATGCGGCGATTGATGTTTACCACGATAAGTTACATATTCAAGAATATAAAGCGCCTAAATCTATCGATCCTCAAGTTGCTTTACGTCGAATTAAAGAGCTTGAAAGAGTTGCTGCAGGTGTTTTTCAATTTCCTTTACAACACGTTTATCTAAAACAACGAAGGCAGCAAAAAGGGGAATGGCAATACAAAACGAAAGGCAGAGATGAGTCTGGTCATGAAATAGAGAAAGAGGTTTTTGTTGTAGAAGAAGGTGGAAGAAAGTTTAACGTAAATTTGAAAGATTATTTAGATACAGGATTATTTTTAGATCATCGCAAAACAAGAGAAATGGTTGCGTCATTGTGCGCACAAAAAAAATTACTTAATTTATTTTGTTATACAGCGGCATTTTCCGTTTATGCGGCTAGTGCAGGCGCAAAAAAAACCGTTAATGTGGATTTATCAAATACCTATTTGGCTTGGGCAAAAGATAATTTTGAATTGAATAATTTACCTTTAGAAAAACATCAATTTGTGAGAGATGATAGTTTAAAGTGGTTAGATGATGCGATTTTACAAGATGAAAAGTATGATGTAATCTTTTTAGATCCACCGACATTTTCAAATTCAAAAAAAATGGATGAACATTTTGATGTGCAAAAAGACCATGTTTTACTGATTGAGAAATGTTTAAAGTTATTAGTTAATTCCGGAATATTAATTTTTTCTAATAACTATCATCAGTTTAAAATGGAGTTTCATTCTTCAGATCATTGTCATGTTCGAGAAATAACGAAACAAACAACCTCGCAAGATTTTTTACGAAAGCCCTTACATCGCTGTTGGTCTATTGAGTTAAAGTCATGATTGTTTATAGCCATTATCATGCATCTTGAATGATAATGCGTATATAGGAGACAATTAATCTGTGATTAAAATACAATTAATGACAACGACCGCTTGCCATCTGTGCGAGCAAGCAAAAGAAATGCTCGATCATTTATTTAACGCTGATTTACAATTAAAAAATACAATGATAGTAGAAATGGTTGAGATAGCTAACGATGATGCTCTAATTGAAAAGTATGGAATTAGAATACCCGTTTTGCTTTGTAGAGAAAAGGAGCTGGCGTGGCCTTTTGAATTACCTGAATTACACCAATGGTTACTTCAAGAATAAAAAAAGCCAATTTTTAATGACGGGAACGTTATTTTTTATCTTCTTCAACGTTACAATATTTTGTTTTTTGTTCTTCCATTTGCGCTATTTTTTCTTGCTTTTGCTCATCAGACATTAATTGTTTGCCACCTTGACCATCATCAACACTGATCCTTGCAGCATTTTTAAGAATGTCTAAATTTTGTTTGGCTGCTGTGCAATTTTCATCACGCCATGTACCATAACTACTTTTCTTTTTTTCTTGGCTTTCAGGGCTTGATGTTGCAATTGGTAATTTATTACTCGCCGTTGCTGTTGAATCCACTAATATTCTGATGCGGGTGTATTCTATGCCTTTAGGGGCTCGTTCTGTGTAATGAATTTCACCTTTATCATCATTCCATTTATACATGAACTTTTCTTTTGCGCTCACGTTTAAACTCGTAAAAATAAAAACGATGATGAACAGTGCTCTAAATTGCATTTTCATAAATAATCCTAAAGCTAATAAATATATACTTAATATAGCGTTAATCGGGGGTCAATGTTAAGTGCTTTATGGTAAGAATAAGATGAAATTGACATTAATTGGCAAGATTTTAATCAAATGAGATTAAAATTAGCTTTCTTTTTCCGTTTGTAGATTATTTTTTCGAGCAAAATGGATAACATCTTGCAAAATGGCGGGATGAACATTGTCTAATTTGGAGTCAACTATCACGCACTTAATCCCATCAATAACCGCAGGTCTTAGCATCGGAGAGTAATACATTCGGCGGTTTCTAAAGGTGCATAAATTGCCGCATAAACGCTCAGCCCAATCACTTGGTCGGAATTTTTGGCCTTCAGGCGTTATTCCTTTTAATATCAATCGATTAAAATCGACTTGGCTCATAGTTTTTATCTCTTAATTACGGTGATTAGCGCGCCGCGAATAATGCCAGAATTCTGTCCATTGTCAATAGACTTGTGTCATTGTTTTATTCAACAATTACTTTGCTTATGCATTGCATATATACCTATTATCATTCAAGATGCCGGTTTTTATCCGTTTAAAAACTTACCTACCGTGTTGCATTCAATCGCAATAGCTTACTATTACTCAATCATGTACCTTGTAGCTCAGATTTTTAATCATCCTAAAATTCCTGCATATTGAATGATAATGGCTATCAAACTGTCGAATGAAGAATGATTTACTATTAAGTTTAGCAAAGAAAACCAAGTTATTTTATTTATCATTAAAAAAATTGAAATATCCGTTAAAACTTCATTTTATTCGCAACAATTTCAGTTAAACTAACTCTAATATTGGCAATGGAATAACCTTATTATCTGCATGATTACTTTTGGAATAAGTTATGAAAAACAGAAAGCTCCGTAAAATATTTTCCGCTTTTACAGATAACGAAATAACCTCGGAAGAATTTTTTTGGCAACGACGTCGATTCATCAAGAATTTAGGGGCTTCTTCTTTAGGTGCATCTATTTTGGGTAGCAATATTATTAATGCTAGTGCAACTAAAAAAGTCCCTGCGGAATTTCAATCAACAGAACCTCTCAGTAGCGAGCATGTAGTCACACACCACAATAATTTTTACGAATTTTCAACCAGCAAAAGTGAACCTGCAATACTTGCGAAAGACTTTAATCCGGGGAATGATTGGAAAATAACAGTGTCTGGTGAAGTTGAAAATGCTGGTGATTATCATTTAGACGACCTGCTTAAAAGAGTTGATATAGAAGAGCGGATATATCGGCTTCGTTGTGTCGAAGCTTGGTCTATGGTTATTCCTTGGCGAGGATTTCAATTGAGTCAATTGATTAACCTTTTAAAACCAACCTCAAAGGCGAAATATGTTGAATTTAAAACGCTTCATTCGCCAGATGTTTTTCCAGGTCAAAAGCGTGGAACTTTAGGTTTTCACTCTTTACCTTGGCCTTACTCAGAAGGATTGAGGCTTGATGAAGCGATGAATCCTCTTACCTTTATTGCAACGGGGGTTTATGGTAAAGATCTGCCAGGACAAAACGGCACTCCTTTTCGTTTAGTTGTTCCATGGAAGTATGGTTTTAAAAGCATCAAGTCAATTGTATCAATTCGATTTTTAGAGAATCAACCAATGAGTACTTGGCAGGATAGAGCGGCTAAAGAATATGGTTTTTATGCCAATGTTAACCCTAATGTCGATCACCCTCGCTGGAGCCAAGCAAAAGAAAGACGCATAACCGATGATTCCTTTTTTGGCACTAAAAAAATTCCAACTCAAATGTTTAATGGTTATTCCGAGCAGGTGGCGCATTTATATAAAGGTTTAGATTTGGTTCGGAATTTTTAGCGGTGAAGCTGAAAATGACTAAAGTTGTTGTCCATATTTTACATTGGATACCATTAGCCTATCTTATTTACGCGGTAAATCATCGTTTATTAGGCGCAGACCCTCAAGAAGAAATGCTACATCAGTTGGGTTTATGGGCGCTAATTTATTTACTCATCGGTTTATCTATCAGCCCGTTAGCTAAATTATTAAAATTATCTAAAATCATCCGTTATAGAAGAATGGTTGGACTCTATGCCGCATTTTATCTGTTATTGCATATTAGTTTATTTTTTATCTTCTACTTAGAAATGAATGTCAGAGAGCTTTGGACAGAAATAGTTGAAAGACCCTATATTACTGTTGGCATGCTAGCCTCAGTAATGATGCTACCTTTAGTTGTTACCTCCAACCGTTGGGCGCAGCGCCTGTTAGGTAAAAAATGGAAACAACTTCATCGTTTAGTTTACCCCATTAGTCTATTAGCCATCGTGCATTTTATTTGGCAAAGTAAGTCTGACTTAAATGAACCTCTTATCTATTTAATTTGGTTAGCTCTTTTATTTTTTTTGAGAATAATCTAAAAGCAACAAGCGCGATTGTTTCAAAACAGCTTATTTTTTATCCATTTTTTAGTTGGAATTTACGTATTGGTTAGCAATTAATCGGCTTAAATAAAATAAACGATAAATATTAAATAAAAGCCT
>CAYZBK010000101.1:0-4075 GCA_964476655.1 uncultured Kangiella sp.
CCCTTCAATTTAAATGAAGTTGCTGAAACGAGTTTAGTTAAAGCAGGCTTTCCACATTCTGGGCAATCTTTAAGCGCATCATCACTCATTCTTTGCAGCTTTTCGAGTCGATGCTCGCAGGCTTTACATTTGTATTCGTAAATTGGCATAAGGTTTTCTTCTAATTCGGTTAATCACTAACTGACCAATATAAGGTCTTTTTGTAGAATTTCAAATGATTTTATTACTTGTTTGCCATTAAAAAAACATTTAGCCACAGATCGCTCTATTTTGTGTACATATATCCCCATTTTCATTGCTTAATAAAAGCCTCGAAAGTAAAATACAGACAATAAATAATATTGATATTATCATCGGATTGTTCGAGACCTTATTCAATACAAAGCCAAGAGAACCCTATACATGAAAACAAGCCAATACTTATTAGCCACCCTTCGTGAAGATCCTAGTGATGCAGAATTGGCAAGTCATCGATTAATGCTTCGCGCAGGTATGATTAGGGCGCAAGCCTCTGGTTTGTACAGCTGGTTACCAACGGGTTTAAGAGTTTTAAGAAAAGTCGAAAATATTGTTCGTGAAGAAATGAATAAATGCGGCGCTCTAGAAATACTGATGCCAATGGTTCAGGCGGCTGAGCTTTGGCAAGAATCAGGCCGCTGGCAAGAATATGGTTCTGAATTACTCCGCTTAGAAGACCGCCATGGTCGAGAGTTTTGTTTAGGACCGACTCATGAGGAAGTGATTACTTCGCTAATTCGTGACGAAATTAGAAGTTATAAACAATTACCTGCAAATTACTATCAAATTCAAGGCAAATTCCGCGATGAACGTCGTCCTCGTTTTGGTGTTATGCGTGCCCGTGAATTTTTAATGAAAGATGCTTATTCATTTCATGCCTCAGATGAATGTTTGGATAAAACCTATCAAAGCATGTACCAAGCCTATTCCAATATTTTTGAACGTTTAGGATTAGATTACCGAGCCGTTATTGCAGACTCTGGCTCCATTGGCGGTAATAGCTCTCATGAGTTTCATGTGCTAGCCGACTCGGGTGAAGATGCAATTGCTTTTAGTACAGAAAGTGATTATGCCGCAAATATTGAAAAAGCAGAATCACTCTCGCCAACGGGATCAGCCGCTGAACCAACTGCACCGCTAGAAAGTATTAGCACTCCCAATGTCAGCAGCATTGAACAAGTTTGCAAACAGTTTAGTGTTGAAGCCAATCGAGTCATTAAAACGCTAATTGTTAAAGGGCAAAAAGAAGGTTCTCTGGTTGCTGTTTGTTTACGAGGTGATCATCAACTTAATGAAATAAAAATAGAAAAACATCCATTAGTCGCATCACCATTTGAAATGGCATTAGATGAAGAAATCATTAAAGCGACGGGATGCAAACCGGGTTCTATTGGTCCTGTTAAATTAGAAATTCCTCTTATTATTGATCGTGATGCGGCAGTATTAAGTGATTTTATTTGTGGTGCTAACCAAGATGATCATCATTTAACCGGTGTTAACTGGCAGCGTGATGTTGGTGCATTAAATGTTGGTGATACAGATGCCGCTGAAAGTGATATTACTAAGATAAACATCTTTGACTGCCGTAATATTGTTGAAGGTGATGCAAGTCCTGATGGAAAAGGTACATTAACCATCAAACGAGGCATTGAAGTCGGACACATTTTTCAACTAGGCACAAAATATTCTAAAGCCATGAAAGCCAACGTACTGGGTGAAAATGGTAAAGCCATTACACTAACTATGGGTTGTTACGGCATTGGTGTTTCAAGAATTGTTGCTGCTGCCATTGAGCAAAACCACGATGAATATGGCATTACTTGGCCAGAAAATATTGCGCCGTTTCAGGTGGCAATTGTACCAATGAATATGAAACGCTCGCCAAGAGTGGCTGAGCAAGCAGAGGCTCTTTATAATCAGCTATTGCAAGCCGGAGTTGAAGTTATACTCGATGATCGTAAAGAGCGTCCAGGTGTCATGTTTGCTGATATTGAATTAATCGGTGTACCTCATCGAATTGTAATCAGTGAAAGAGGTATTGATGCAGGAACTTTTGAATACAAACATCGTAAAAATGGTGATAAAGTTGATGTTAAAATAGATCAAGTTTTTAGCACTTTAATGAAAAAAATAAATTAATCTTAAAAAGCTTAACTGACAGCACTCACCGAATGATTATTAATTTGATATTTAAAAACAAAATAAACCGTAAGCTAATACTACTCTTGCTCACGAGTTTATTTTGTATTCATTTGTCGGCGGCAAACTCACCTCAAAATGACAAAAAAAAGAAAACGGTTAATAGTCATCAAGAAAAACCAGATTCAAGTTT
The DNA here is from genome assembly GCA_964476655.1 of uncultured Kangiella sp. GTDB lineage: Bacteria > Pseudomonadota > Gammaproteobacteria > Enterobacterales > Kangiellaceae. The sequence goes on from CAYZBK010000101.1 coordinate 2,351, forward strand.
TAGAACAAAACTCATTAGCACTATAGCAAAAGCAGAAAGCTCTTTTGACGATCGTTTTGATGCAGAAGTTTGGTTATTTGAACAAGCTTCGCGCTTAGCCAAGGTGGCTCCGCACATTCCAGAAGATGAACGTTTTGCGATTTTGCGGTTAGTGCACAATCAAGCAAAAAAATTCGATTTAGATCCCATGCTGGTATTAGCGCTAATCAATGTTGAAAGTAACTTTGATCATTATGCTATTTCTAGCGCTGGCGCTTTAGGTTTAATGCAAGTGATGCCCTTTTGGAAATTAGAAATTGGTCACCCAGACGACAACCTGCATGATATAACTACAAATTTAAGGTATGGATGTGCCATACTTAGTCTATATTTAGAAAAAGAAAAAAAGGATTTAACCCTTGCTTTAGCTCGATATAATGGAAGTCGAGGGAAATATTGGTATCCAATGAGAATTTACAAAGCGATGCGAAAAGTTTGGCATCCCTAATCACAACCCTATTACTCGATTGTTTTACTCATTAATATGAAACAACAAGACAACAACTTTAACAAAAATGTCGATGTAGAACGTCGTAGTAGCGCTCAAACAAAAAAAGTTTGTTATAACGATGAAGGTCAGGCAAAAACCGGTTTGGTTTTAACGGGCGGAGGTGCTAGAGCCGCTTACCAAGTTGGCGTCATGAAAGCTATCTACCAAATCATTTACCGATCTCATTGTGGAAATGCTTTCCCAATCATAACTGGCACTTCAGCTGGCGCTATTAACGCCACCGTATTAGCCAGCTTTGCTCAAACCCCAAATGTTGGTATAAAAAGTTTAGAAAAAGTCTGGCAAAACTTTACTGTCGACAAAGTATTTAGAACTGATTTTCCTGGCATGATGAAAAATACAGGCCGCTGGATAAAATCGATTTTTATTCAAGATTATCACAAAACTAGACAATTGAGTTTACTCAACAATGCACCTCTTAAAGACTTATTAATAAAATCAATTAACTACAAAAATATTACAAAATCCATTCAGTCCGGAGCTCTTGACGCTTTGTGTATAACAGCCAGTGGTTATACTACGGGTCAATCAGTTTCGTTCTTTCAAGGAAAAGACTCTTTAGAAAGCTGGAAGCGCCACAGACGAGTTGGTTGCAAATCAAAAATCGAATTAAAACATTTAATGGCATCTTCAGCTATTCCGTTAGTCTTTCCTGCCGTTAAAGTTAACCGTGAATTTTTTGGCGATGGTTCCGTAAGGTTTTTATCGCCATTAAGTCCAGCTATTCATTTAGGGGCAGACCGTATTCTTGTGGTGGGTGTTGATCCCATTAAAGAAGAAAAAGAACGTCGGCCTAATAGTATATTTTACCCGACAACCGCAGATATTGCTGGCCATGTTTTAGACAGTGTTTTTGTAGATAGCTTAGATAGTGATATTGAAAGAATTGGTCGAGTTAATAAAACCCTTGAATTGATACCAAAAGAAATTCGTGAAAAAGAAACCAACTTACGAAGTATAGAAACGCTTTCAATTTCTCCAAGTAAAGATTTAAGTGAATTAGCCGGAAAACATTTTGATGTATTGCCTCCTCTGGTTAAATTCTTTTTCCGAAGAATGGGAATAGATGGTGATGAAGGTTCAACTATTTTAAGTTATTTATTATTTGAACGATCTTATACTCAAGAACTCATTGATTTAGGTTTTCAAGATGGGATGGATATGTCTGAATCGAT
>CAYZBK010000102.1:0-4017 GCA_964476655.1 uncultured Kangiella sp.
GCTGTGTTAGGCGCGCTTTTCTTTGTGGGCAAGCTCATGAAACTAAAAAAGATTATGATTACCACCGTCAATGGATTGAAGATCGGAGCTTGAATTGCACAATACTTTTCTATTGAGGTGTTTAGTTATTCGGTGATGCATAACCATTATCACTTAGTGCTTTACTCCGATCCTAAAGCACCAGAGTCATGGTCTGGTCTCGATATGGCGGAGCTGTGGCTAAATTTTTCCTGATAAACTGGACAACCATAAGTTTAAAACTCAGCGCGGACTTGCCTCCAATTAAGTCAATTAAAAGCTGGCGATAAAAGCAGTTTCACCTTAATAAGTGATTCCCAAGCGAACCACTTAACTTGTCCTTAGCAACTTCTTATTGTGCCAAAAATGAAAGAAACTGGAACCCCCATTTTCTTTCATATAATCACTAAATACTTTGAAGACCATATTGTCGAATTTTATTAAGAAGTTCTCGATGATTAGGCAATTCTTTCAGTGCCTTTTCAGTCATTTTTTGTATATCATTAAAAATAGTCTGTGCTTGTTTTGTTTGTCCAAATGCTCCTTCGTTGTGAGAAAGATCAATATTATTATTCATACCATAAAGAATAAACTGATAACTTTCCATGGTAAAAGGTTCAAATGTATTTGGAAAATCATACTTACTAATTGGTTGAGTTTTCCAATGCTCAAGTCTTTCTAATAAAGAATCGGAAACCGTTTTAGGATCTCGGTTATCAATCCAAAAATCGCTATCATCACGCTTTGATAAATAATAATGCATTTTAATAAAATCAGCGGTTTTAGCCCAACGATAATTAAATGATTCATTAAAGGTTTTTTCTACTTGTAACAACGCATTTTTATGACGAGGAAAAAGGTCTGCTAGCATATTTGAACCAGCTTCCATTAAAAATATGGCTGAGGCTTCTAAAGGCTCAATAAATGCAGCGGCCATACCTAATGCAAGACAGTTCTTATGAAAACATTTTTCTCGTTGCCCAACATTGACTTTAACTCGATTAGCTTCAAGATCTTTTGCTTGAGGACCAATATAATCTCGTAAGGTTTGCTCTGCACGGTCATGGTCGGTGTAATTATCAGAATAAACGTATCCCACGCCTCGACGACTTGTCAGGCTTATATCCCAAGTCCATCCGCCTTCATGGGCCGTTGATACGGTACAAGGGACGATTGGGCTATCTTCAGATTCATAAGGAACCTGCATAAACACGCCATGGTTAGTTAAAATTGTATCGCTAAAGGATTTAAAAGGGATTTTTAAAGCATCACCAATTAATAACGCTTTTGTTCCCGTGCAATCAACAAAAAAATCACCTGAGATCTTACCTGCATTATCAGTTTCTAATGAACTGATATAACCTTCTTCATCAAGGTTTACAGAGTTAACATTGGCTGAAATATGTTTTACACCCAACTTATTTGTTGCTAACTTTTTTAACAACATGCCAAACTTCCCTGCATCCATACTATATGCATAACCGACAAGGCCATCATAAGCTTTTGTTGTAATCATTTTAGGGGCTAAACCTTGCTCACAGATTTGCTCTTGCATTGAAACTGCATCAGGGTATGACTTACCATTTGCTAACCCAAGCTGCCAATAAGGGGCTAGATTAAACTCCTCTGGCTGTACAAATGATGTAAACAAATTATAGTAATATTCGCTCGAGCCATTCTTGGGCGTTTCTCGCCAATTGACAAATTTGGTTCCGTGTTTGAATGTCGCATCACACTCACGCATAAATTCAGCTTCATCAATTTCAAGTTTACTCAACGTTTTTCGCATTGTAGGCCAAGTCCCTTCACCCACACCAATGGTTGGAATGTCTGGCGACTCAATTAAGGTGATATTGAATGAGTTGTCATCCACCACGTTAAGCTGCTTTGCTAAGTTACAAGCACTAAGCCAACCGGCAGTCCCGCCGCCGACGATAACAATATTATTAATTGAGTCTGACATTATAAATTCCAAGTTTATTAAAGAATAAGGATTTATACGCCATTCGAGTTAAATAAATATTGTCCTAGATCAAGATTAGTGGAGCCATGTATTTTGGCTAAATAAAAACGGGCGTTAATAATTGAAACAATTAGAATGTGAATTTTTCATTTTTCTCTATCACTAAAAACAATTAACCCGGCAGCTACCGGGTTAATTGTTACCAATAACAAACCGCGATTATTTTGCTGCGTTATTCATCGTCATTTTAATGTTAAAAGCGATACCGGCTTCTTCAATGCTAATATCGTAAACATATTTCATTTTCAGGTTCTGAAATAATGTAATCATATTTTTCATTTTTTCTACATCCTCAGCTGGTGCCTTAGCTAATCCTGCAGACATCATAGGTTCTAACATAGTAAAAAATGCTGATAAATCTGCACCATTACGTATTAAGGCGGTAGATAAACCTTTACCTTGGTGAATTGCTGCAATTCGATTTTTGACGTCTTCTGCTTCACCAAATTGTAAGACAACAGCATTGTCTGACAACGAAATTTTTGCTGAAACTCCCATAGGAAGAACTAGTGGTTGAGCTTCACCGTTAGCTTCAATTTGCATTCCAGATATCGGTGGATAAAAATTTCCTGCTGCCATCAATAAGTTTTTAGGGTTATTTGCTGTTATCACAATCATTCCTTCTAACTGACTCATATCTCCAGCGGTAACAGCCGCCACATCCGCTTTAGTGATATGAACACTGAGCCCCTGAACGCCTGCAATCATTTGAGTTCCCATAGCAATCATTGACGAGTCATTCGCTGCCATTTTGGCTTGCATATTAACTAAACCTTCGCATTGGTAGCTTTCGTTCATTACGTCTTTACGAAGGCCGCTTAAGAACGAAGCCAAATGATCAACATTGATCCCTAATCCCAAAGAGTACAGATCCTGATCCATTGAAAAATCAGGCAGTAACCCTAAGAGGTCACTTAATGAATTTAAAAATTTACCATCAGTATGTTCAATAATCATTGCCGCATCCATGACGATAGGATTACTATTAATATCATAATGACGATAACCAAAAGCGATCCGTGGCCACTTAGCGATAATTTTTTTCGCATCAGCAAAACAAGCATTTTGAGTAATATCCTCTAACGACTTCCCTTTGTTCACTTCTAACAATGATTGTTTTAATAAATTATCTTCACTGCTAGACAAATTTATCATCGCAGCATTAAAGTCAAAATAACTCATCGCATAAGGCAATAATTTATGCTTTAATTTTAAATTTTGTAACTTATTAGTATTCGCTAAATTTTGTTCAGGGAAATCAACACCAGCCAATAACTTTTGCATTGCTTCGTTATCACTCAATGCGGCTAAAGAAACGTTGTTGCCGTTAATTGTAATGAACATTTTAACCGGTGCATTTTTACTAATAATATATTCACGTATTTCTGCTTTACCTAACGTGAAGCGACGAGGCGAAATATTATTATCTTTTTCAATACTATTTAGTTCGCTAGTAAAAGTAGCTATATTGCTGCTCTTCCAAGCAATCACGGGATAAACACCTAAAGAGTAAACCGCAAAATCATTCATTTCAGTAACATTACCTGAATAAAAATACTGAGAAGCTTGTAAATATAAATTAGAAATTACTGTTGCAGCGGGACTATTAAGGTCATCGGTTATTTTTTGAAATTCAACAACCTGATCATCCAAATAACTTTTCATTTTTTTCATTGTTTCTGCATCATAAGGATTAACATATGGGAGCGTTTCTAAACCGCCAAAAAACAAAGCGCTATCAGCCGGCACACGTTGCAATAATGATGACTCATTTCCACTTTGACTTTCAATTGGTGATTTTTGCTTATACCAGTAACCACCGGCGGCAACACCTGCCACAAGTAGAGCTATAATTATTTTTTTAGACATGAAGTATTCCTTTAATTTAGAAAGATAAGTGATTATCGTAGATCCTACAGATAATTGCTACTTGAGAAAACAGGCAACGATTAGAAGTGTGCGTTTATTCCCATATT
>CAYZBK010000103.1:0-3718 GCA_964476655.1 uncultured Kangiella sp.
TTGAAATATGACTTAGGATTAAAATTTGATGGGGATTTGAAGGAGGCGCCCTCATTATGTAATGACATTATTTTACATAGAATATGTTGTTTTTCTGAGAATTACTGAGATTTGTTCTGATTTCTTGCATTTTAGTCTCTAATGCGCGTAGGATTGGGTTTATCAATTTAGAATAAAACAAGACAAGGAGATTTTTATGAAAGTGGATAATGTTCTGTTTTCAAGCGCTATTGCAGCGGGGCTTATTGCGGTTATGATTGGTTGTGCAGGTGATGGCATAAATGAGCCATTAGATAACCAGCTTCAACCTGAATCCGCTAGAATGGTCGCAAGTTATTCCCCTAAAGCAGGCATTTTGCCGCTACCTAATGATGTTTTATTTAAAGGCTCACTTGATTTAACACTTAATATTCCTGTTGATGATGCTGAAAATTACGCTGATCCAAAGGTGGCTCTTAGTGGTTTAGATGGCTGGTCAGCCGTTGCGCCTTTTGCGATTAATTTTGCTAGCCGAGATGAAAACTTAACTCTTGATGCGAGTAGTGTCGTTGGTGGTAGTAGTGTTCATTTTTATAAAGTTAATGTGATCCGGCCTGAAGTGGCCGCTGGCGTTATTGCACCAACGGGCATTGTCACGAGTGTGATTGAAGAACTAGCTGTACCGGCAGATTATGTTGTTCAAGCCAGTGGAAAAGATTCTATCGCTATCGTACCTACGCGACCATTAGAAGCACAAGCGACTTATATGGTTGTGTTAACTAATGCGCTACAAGACAGTGATGGCTTGGCTATTTTGCGAAGTGGTGAATATGCTATTGCTCAATCAAGAACACCTATAGATCCCGAATCCTCAGTTTTTGCTTTGGAAGGTTTACGGGTTTTAATCAATGCGATGGAAGATGCCGCCGCTGCTGCAACTAATGGTCCTGCATTAAATGAAATTATTTTGAGTTATCAGTTTACGGTGCAATCGATAGGGGTAGTACAACAAACGGCTAAAGCGGTATACATTGATGGCGCTATTGCTGCTGGAGCGACGCCCACAACCAGTTTTACTAGTTTAGGAACAGATACAGGACCCTTTACTGGAATTGGTGCGGCTGATTTGTACAAGGGGTCAATTGTTTTAAATTACATGCTAGGAGTGCCATCTGAAGAAAACCCTGTGGCACCTTTAAATACTTTTTGGCGAACTGCCGCTAATGTGCCTAATGGTCAAGGTGGTTGGGTCGCTAATCCGGATCCACTAGGCAACTTAACTTATGCCAATCCATTACCGCAAATCAATGCACAAGAAACCGTGCCGTTATTAGTGTCTATGCCTAAAGTAAGCCTTTGCCCTAAACCTGCAGCTGGTTATCCAGTGGTTATTTTTCAGCATGGTATTACTTCTAACCGAACTAGTTTGTTGGGTATTGCTGACAGTTTAGCCGCTCCACCTAGTTGTAGAGCCGCGGTTTCTATGGATATGCCTTTACATGGTTTAGCCGAGGGTGATGTGACAGGGTTGTTTGAAGGTTATGCTTCTGGTGGCGTAAGAGAGCGAACATTTGGCGTTGATTATGTTAATAATGTAACCGGTTTGCCTGGTGCTGATACGATAGCAGATGCCTCTGGAACGCATATGATTAACTTATCTCATTTGTTAGTCACCAGAGATAATTCTCGTCAAGCAAGTTTTGATTTACTGTATCTTGAAAAAGCGATTGTTTCTATGGATATTGATGGTGGAGGGGTTGATTTTGACGCTTCTCAAATCGGCTTTATTGGCCACTCTTTAGGTGGAATGGTTGGAGTAGGTTTGTTAGCCTATTCAGACAATATTAAAGCCGCGGCTTTAGCCAACTCAGGTGGCGGCACGTCTTTAATGCTTAACGGTTCTGCTTCTTTTGGGCCCCGCATTCGGGCGGGTATTGCTGGTGCGGCAGGTGTCGCAGTGGATGATCCTGCTTTTCCAGGGATTCTTGCGGCATTTTTGTTTGCGGCTCAAACTACAATTGATGCGAGTGATCCTGTCAATATAGCTACATTGGCGGTGGCTAATGATGTACCCACATTATTGCTTCAAGTATTGAACGATGCGGTTGTTCCTAACTCTGTTGCAACCGCGCCGCTAGCTGGTACAGAACCACTAAGCAGGGCTCTTGGTTTGACCGATGTTACTGCCGAGCAAGCGGGCTTTGTGGCTGGAGATCGTTTATTCACTAAGTTGTTACAAGGAATACACAAAACGGCGTTAACGCCAGCTGTGGGCAATGATCCTGTCGGACTGTTGGCGGTTACTACAGAAATTCAAACTCAAATTGTTAGCTTTTTGAGTAGTGTTGGAGCTGGGGTTCAGGTGGTTGATCCTGCTTTACTCGAAGCTGCGCCAGTACAATAAGATGATTTTCAAGATGTATTTTTGGTGTTGAAATAAGTCGATTTTTTATCAGTAAGCCAGAGAATTTATTCTCTGGCTTTTTTTATGCTGCTCATTGAGTATTTTATCGCCTTTATGATAAATATTGAGATGGAACGGATAGAGAAAAAAAGCGTTGGGATCATCGTAATAAATTCAGTATACTCGCGCCTTTCTTCAATAAATGTCTACCCTAAGGGGATCACAATGAGTAATTACGAAACAAATGAACAAAAAGCCAGTTACGGAATTGGTATGAATATGGGAAACCAACTTTTAGGTCAATCTTTTGATGGTATTGAAATTGAAGTGGTTGCAAAAGGCTTAAAAGACGCATTTAACAAAGTTGAAAGTGCAGTTTCTCGTGAAGATATTCAAGCGGGTTTTGACCACGTTACTAAATTGATGCAAGACAAGCAGAAGTCAGAATCTGCAGACGCAATTAATGCGGGTAAAGCGCATCTTGAAGAAAATGCTAAAAAAGAAAATGTTGTAACCACTGAGTCAGGTCTTCAATATGAAATTATTACAGTTGGAGAAGGCGAAAAGCCTGAGTTAACATCTAAAGTTAAAACTCATTATCACGGCACATTAATCAACGGAACCGTTTTTGACAGTTCGTATGATCGCGGTCAACCTGCTGAATTCCCTGTTAATGGTGTTATTCCTGGTTGGACTGAAGCATTACAATTAATGGCTGTTGGTTCAAAATGGAAATTAACTATTCCTTATTCTTTAGCTTATGGAGAACAGGGGGCGGGTGGTGCGATTGGTCCTTGTGAAACCTTAGTCTTTGATATTGAATTATTAGAAATCGTTGCTTAATATTTGATATTTTCAAATAACTACTTGCATAAGTAGCTTGTTTTCTCGTAAACTCCTCATTGCAGTAATGTAATCGAGGAGTTTTTTTGCCAAGTTTTGTCAAAAAATACTTCTCAGCTTGTATCTTATAAAATAACAATTAAATTAAGGAGCACTCCTAATGGCAGTGGTAACTTTATATATGTCTGACCGTGATTCTGAAAAAACCTTTACTGATAAAAAACTCGCTGATAATTACGATAAAATGTTAGAACTGGCTGAAAATGTCAGCTTATGGCTTGAAAAATCAATTGATGGTTTAACTGAAACTCAAATAGAAAGTCTTGGGATGTTGATTGCTGAAAATAAAGATCTGGTGACTAAAGCCATTAAAGGTAAACCAGAAATCTTATTACAAGATGGATCTATTGATGATGAAGTGGACAAAGCTGACAATGTGGCAAAAATTTCAGCTTAGTCATTAAGAGCTTTGTGGTTTTGAGTTCTTAATTA
>CAYZBK010000104.1:0-3680 GCA_964476655.1 uncultured Kangiella sp.
TTGGTAAGTTATTACAAGCACTAACTAGAACCAATAAAAAAATGACAATGAGCTTCTTCATATTATTTTCCTTTTGTTGTAATTATGTAAAACAATGGTGTTTAACTTTATTCTCTTTTGGCGGTTAATATTATCTCGCGCCCTTACCTAATAAAATGACTTCAACTGTTTGTAATAAAATCAACGCATCCATTAATATCGTATGATTTTTAACGTAATATAAATCATATTCTAATTTTTTATACGCATCATCATCACTTGCTCCATAGGGATACTTTAATTGTGCCCAACCAGCTAGACCAGGTTTAACACGATGTCTTGTTGAAAAAAATGATATTTTTTCTTCTAGTTTTGAAACGAATTCGGGTCTTTCTGGTCTTGGTCCAACAAGGCTCATATCACCTTTAAAAATATTTAATATTTGAGGTAATTCATCAATTCTAACTTTTCTTATAAATCGTCCAATAAGTGTAATTCGATTATCTTTTTCAGTAGCCCACTGCGCTTCACCAGCTTTTTCTGCATTAACGATCATGCTTCTAAATTTTAATAATTGAAAAACTTTTCCATTTAATCCAACCCTTTTTTGCCGATAAAAAACGGGCCCTTTTAAACCGTTTTCAATTAAAATCAAAAATGCAGTTATTACTAATATTGGGAACATCAAAATCAAGATAACCAAACTCACAAGAATATCAAAAATACGAGTGAAAAAGCTGCTTACATCACCTTGACGGCAACCATCGCTAAAAATCAACCAACTGGGATTGAGCATATCTAGCCGCAACATGCCCTTTTCTTTTTCCCAAAAAGAAATAAATTCTGAGACGCCAATGTTTGATAATTTACAATCAAGCAAATCATCTACGGGCATTGTTTTTCTTCGATCATCAATTGCTAAAACAATTTCTTCTATTTCATATTCTTGACAATATTCAACTAAGTCATCCTCAGGGTTAACCAAATATTTGTCTGGTATCATTTGCTTTTCGTCAGAAATATGAACAAAGCCATGAACCACATAACTTGCATATTTAGGTGTTAAAATACGTTTTGACTCAAACTTTGCTTTACTCAAATCAACTTCTAAATCAATCAGACTAGAAGCTAGTTTTCCTGCTCCTATAACAAGAATTTTCTTTCTCAAAGCTCGACCGTCAATCATTTTATACAAAAGGCTTCTATAGATTGATAAACCTACAACTGCGGAGGTTACCGCATAACCAAAGACTCCCCGCCCAATTAGCATTTCAGGAAATGCATAATAAACAACTAATAGTGCAAAAGTTCCTAAAACTAAACTAATTGCAACGCGAGTAAAAATATAAGGGAAAAAATGTTCACCTTTAGGCCCTGGCGCTTGGTATTGCCCCATTGCTAACATACTTAAAACCATGACTAATGCAAAAATTGATGATTTTAAAGGAAGGAATTGTAGGCTCTCGCTAAGAGGTTGCCATATTGTTGTTTCAAAACGAAAAAATACTCCTACATAGACAGCAAGAAATAACAATACATATTCTGATAAGAGCAAAAATATAAATGGGGTTCTAAAATGATGATTAAATAACTTAACTGTTGCCATAAACCGACTACCCTGTGAGCGTATCCTTACGTATTGTGGTTTTATTTTTTAATGTTGTAGTCTTACTTACTTAGTAAATTGTTAAGCTACTTCATTGTTATTATTTAACTATGCGATCGTACGCAAGGCAACTAGGTGAGTCAAGATATACTTATAGCAATTATAAATAAAACACATATTAGTTTTAAGGAAAATAACGGTCGAAAGCAACAACAATAAAACTAATAAACATTAATCTTAATTACTCATAACTCAGTAAATGACAGTTATTCCGAAATGTGTCACCAAAAACACATTAAATACTGTTATTTAACATATAATATTTTGAGTTTTCTCATCTCGTGAATTAAATAGCTCAATAATTATGTGAGTCTCATCGCAAAACAAAGTTATTTATATCCTTATTTAAAGTAATGAATCATTTAGTTGATCGCCTTCTATTATAATTGATTGCATTATTCTTATATTTAAGAAAATAAATGGAGCACCACAGCATGAATCAATTAACAAAATTAAATAGATATAATTTCTTTCTACTTGTTCTATTTTTTATAATATTCAATTTTTCCATTCAAATTAATGCGGGCACCTATTATGTTGATAAAGATCATAATCAAGCCAGCAACAGCAATAATGGAAGTAAAAGTACTCCTTGGTTAACTATTCAACATGGCGTTAATCAATTGATTGCAGGTGATACTCTTTATGTTATGGCTTCCACTAATCCTTATTTTGAACCTTATCGAGCAAGGGGTAATAACATGGGGGGGATCACTATTGATGTTAGTGGCAGTGCTAGTCAAAGAATTAATATTGAAGGTTATCCTGGAGAAAGGCCCGTCATTAACCAACAAAGAGCGATGTCGTCTTTGAGCTCAGCAGATGGCTCTCCTGATTCATCAAGCAAAATTTTATCTGGTTTTTATTTGCGTAGAGCCGATTATATAACTATCAAAAATTTTGAAATCACTCAAACATCGGCTTCAGGTATTATGCTAAACCAGTCAGGAGATAATGAATCAATTATTATTGAAGACAATTATATTCATCATTTGTATGGACGTGATAATGTAGGTGGCGTTAGGTTAGATAACTGTAATAACTGTATTGTAAAAAACAATCGTATTCATGATACCTATGATACACGATCATCATCATCAAACCCCTATACCTCTGAGCCTTATGGCTTGCATTCTGGTATTCATGGTTATAGGCCAGGCAATTGTATTATTGAATACAATACAATTTATAATGTAAGCAAAGGCGTTTTTCAAAAATCCCCCGATCCAGAATTACTTAACGCTAATACGGTAAGATATAATCTATTTTACAATAATAGCGATGCGGCTTTCCTTCTTGGTGTGCAAGGTTCTGGTTCTCCACAATCCTATAATTCAAAATTTTATGGGAATATTGTTTATGATTCGGCACGAGGTGTTGAAGTGTTATTATATGAAACCGACATCCAGTCTTCTGGAGTGAAAATATATAATAATACATTTTATAACATGAGCATCTCCCCTGTAGATATTAAGGGATATCACGGCATAGAGTTTTATAACAATATCATTATGAATATGGCGCGGTTTAATTTTGTAACTGCGGATCCATCAGGTACCGTTGAAGGGAATACCAATAAAATAGACTATTTAGATAATAATATTTATTTTAACCATTCAAACGATTGGATGTTAGACCGTTATGGTGCAAGTAATAATTTTAAGTCTTTTGCGGCTTGGAAAAATGCTTTTAATTCGGGCAACGGAATTGGCTTAAGTTCAAACCCTGACTTGAATAGCTTCGAAACTGATCCACTATTTATCAATGTGGCAACAAAAGATTTTCACCTGCAAAATAATTCTCCAGCAAAAAATAGTGGCCGATTTAAAGGGGATATTGGCGCGTATGGAATAACCGACGTTATAGGTCGCTATTCTAAGCGCCCAAAAAGCCCTACTGAAATTTTGATTCAATAAAATGTAAATAAAAAAAACCAGCGAGATTATCGCTGGTTTTTTATAAACTCTTCGAGTTAATTAAAACAAACTACCAACCAGTAATCTCTTTTAAAGCAGAACCTATGTCAGCCAAACTA
>CAYZBK010000105.1:0-3601 GCA_964476655.1 uncultured Kangiella sp.
ACTGGGTACCTACTGATTACAAGTCAGTTGCTCTACCAAGTGAGCTAAACCGGCACAAATCAACCTTAATTTTACAAAGTTAAGTAAGGTTTGTAACCTAGTTAAAAGAGGTTATTTACTCCCTCTCTCAAGCAGGGACGCGAATTCTAATGAGTTATTTTAAAATGATCAACGCTTTTTTTAATAAATTATCAATTCTATTGAAATCTTTTAATTTATAAGCCCATTAAACGCGTATTAATGCCTATTTATTACTTTTTATCCAAAAATAGCTGAGCTAAACCAGATAACACTAAATTGGGCTGATAATGAATATTCACTTTATTATCAAAATAACGATTCAATTCCTCGTACCATTGTTTGCTATCACCACCGGTAAACAACCAATGGTTAACTTGGTAAGCAGATTTTGATTGATTAATAACATTTATCAAATAGCTAAGGATCATATAATTAGTCGCAAAAGCGACACACTCAGAAGTCGACTGCCCTAATTTAAAGCCATCACTTGCCTTTATCACTGTTAATTCTGTTTTTACATTGGCTGTATTCATCAAACTATCGTTTAACAGCTTATTGCTCGGCAGAATATGCCCTCCTAAATGCTGGCCTTGAGCACTCACCACATCAAGCGTAATAGCAGAGCCTATATCAATAATTCCGATATTTCTAGTTTCATTTTTTTTAGCAAGAATAGCCTTGAACTGATGAAAAGCGGCAATAATCGCTAACCAACGGTCAACCCCTAGCCGTTCAGGATTTTTATACGCACATTCAACCTCGCAAGCTTTTTGTGAAGTTTTTGCAATGTAAAAAGACCAATTACGTTTTTCAAGCTCTAATAAAAGGGCTCTGTTATCTTGTTGAGAGCGAACTGAGGCAATAATAATTTTAATGATTTTTTTACTTTCAGTATCATTGGTTAAATAAGTGATAAATGACTCAACTGAATTAACACGATTAATGATTACATCTTGCGGTAATTCATTGAGTTGAACTAAATGTGCCACTTTAATGAATTTGAGGTTAGTATTTCCCCAATCAACTAATAAATACATACCTATCCTCATTCAAGACCATAATTCATCAGAGCTATAAATGCCCCTATTTCATACCTAAGATTCATCTTTGGCTCTCAAACTAACTTCCCCTGAAAAAAAAGTTTTTTCACCTTTGTCTGTTTTTAGTTTAATCGCTCCACTTTTATCAATCCCAATTTCAATACCAGAAATTGTTTCGTTATGAGTATGAATATCGATCGTTTGTCCAAAAAATGCACTTTGTGAAGACCATTCAAGACGAAAAGACTCAAAACCATCTTGAATATAGGTCTGCAACACATGATTTAATTCTATTAAAATTAAGACCAGTAATTGATTCCGTTCTATTTTATTATCAACCAGCGATTTTAAATTTATCCATGGCTGGTCAATTTGATCCATTTTTTGACTCTCATCCTTTAATTGCATATCCCAATTCATACCAATGCCAATATTTAGAAAACTTTGATCATTACTGTCTCCGCTGGCTTCAACCAAAATACCTGCTAATTTTTTCTGATTAACCAATAGATCATTCGGCCATTTTAGTTTTACTTTTTCTTTAGTATAAGCATTTAAAAATTGAGTTAAGCCAATGCCAACCGCCAAGCTAAGCCCTCCTAGCGCACTTAAACCCAAAGGCAAATTTAATCCTAATGAAAAATATAAGTTTGCGCCAAACGGAGAGACCCATCGTCGGCCTTTTCTACCTCTTCCTTCTGTTTGGTGTTCTGCTACGCAGATCCGCCCTTCGCCCGGATTGCTTTTCCACGAGCGCGTTAAATAATCTGCCGTAGAATCGACGGTTGGTAAGACTTCTATCTGAGAAAACAGCGTTGCTTTAGGTAATACTTGCTGACGCAAAGAATCAACATCAATTAAATTTAAACCTTTCGGTATTTTATAACCTTTGCCACGCACTGCATAAATTTCAATTTGCCAAGATTTTAACTTAGAAATAATTTTCCAAATAGCGGTTCGAGAAACGTCTAATTTTTCAGCCAAGGATTCACCCGAATGAAATTTCCCATCAGCAAGTAAAACAATGAGCTTTTGCAATCGGTCAAGATGAGTAACTTTCATCAATCACTGTCCAAATTATTAGGCTCAAGTTCACCAACAACTCGTACTTCAACTTCTAATTCAATTGAAAAAATTTGTTTTACTTTTCTCATAATCTTTTGCGCCAAAATCCAAATATTTTTTCCTTGAGTATCAGAATAATTGACTAACACCAATGCTTGATGTTTGTGCACGCCAACTTTATCAAAAGTTTTTCCTTTAAAGCCGGCTTTTTCAATTAGCCAACCCGCGGCGACTTTATAGTCAGTAGCAACTTTAAAGCCCTCTTCTGACGCTTGTTGAATTGGATAAGTAATACTTTCAGGAAAATCTTTTTTAAGCTGTAAATATTGTTCTTTATTGATAATCGGATTTTTAAAAAAACTACCTGCATTGGCAAGCTTTTTAGGATCCGGTAATTTTTGTGAACGGATAAAACAAACTCGATCAAATATTTGCTTGGCAGACACCAAGTCATTACCATTAAAATACTCTTGAAGCGGCTTGTAACTCAGTACTGGCGTTAAGTTTTTTTGTAAAACAAAATCAACGCTGGTTACCAAATAACGACCTTGACCCGCTTGCTTAATAAAACTATCACGATAGCTAAACCGACATTCTTTATTTGATAAAGTTAGAAATTTTGTTTGTTGCAAATCAAAACATTCAACTTGTTGAATAAATGATTCAACCTCAACCCCGTAAGCGCCAATATTTTGTACCGGCGATGCCCCCACTGAACCAGGAATTAATGCCAGATTTTCTAAGCCGTAATACTTTTTATCTAAACAATACTGAACAAACTCGTGCCAATTTTCAGAAGCCGCAACTCGCAGAATGATTTGATGATTATCTTCAGCGACAACCTGAATGCCTTTAAGTTTTGGGTAAATCACTAGTCCGTCATAATCACTCACAAAAAGTAAGTTACTTCCCCCGCCTAAAACAAGTCTATTTTCATATGACGCAATTTCATCACTTAATTCTGGAAGTTGAGAAACATGATCAATCTGAATAAACGCGCGGGTTTTAGCATGAACCTTAAAGGAATTTAAATGTTCTAATGAAATGTTGGTAGTGATTTGTATCAAAGTGAAGTCCAAAACGCTTGAATACGGACTATATTACACGAGCAAGTGAAGACATCAAGATCTAGAAACAACTATTAAGCCATGGCTTTATTAACACATTAGCTTAAAGAGAAAAGCTCAGCGATAAATACACCGCCGCACCAGCACCACCAGGAATTTCCTTTATATTAGCTCTAACAGGTTCTGGAAAAGTATATTTTTCATCAAAAATATTTTTGGCTGTAATATTTAATTCAAAATCATCACTGATATAAGAAACCACAATATTAGACAAACTATAAGCAGATAACTCCCCCTCATCGCCACTGGTAGTCGTATATTTTTTTGCGCTAATCCCTTGGCTAGAAAAACTCACCGCCCAACTTTCATCAAATTGGTGGGTTAAAATAGCGTTTACCGTATAATTAG
>CAYZBK010000106.1:0-3464 GCA_964476655.1 uncultured Kangiella sp.
TGCAATGAGGTTACCCTAATCGTATAAAAATGTTACCAGAAAAACGTGGAGGCTCAGTTGTATCAATACCTGTAGAGCTTTAAGCGAATAATACCGCATTATGCACAAACCCCTTCATCGCCCTTCAGAACAACTCGAATCAATTGTCCTGCGTTGTTCTTGCTAGGAATTAAAAAAGTAGTAACGAGTATTGCCACGTTATTTTGCGTGTAACGCAAATTTTTTTCAATCAACTGACCCATTAAGTCGGCATCTGCTTTAAAATAATTATTTTTTATTATTTAATCCATCACTCTTTCGACTAATAATTTCAATCACTTTTTCTTTACTCTCACTTGTCAAAATATCAGAATCCACAGACACAAAAAACAGCTTCCCATTGACGGACATAGGCGACGAATAAACTTTAAACTCTCCATCTCGCCCAGACAACCGGACTATATCTAACGGTTTATATTCCATAGCTATCAACTCTGTTATTTTAGTGCGTAACCATTTAAACCAATTTCTTTTAAAGCATCTTCTTGATTAACCACACCAGCACTAATCAACATCAATCGCCAGGTCGAATAATCAATCGAGCGATAATTGGGATTCTCTTTTGGATATTGCCACCGCCTAACCGATGTCGATCCTTTCGAACTATAACTAACACCGGTGATTTTAGCCGTCACTCCTTGCGACCAACCACAAAGCGAAATTAACGCTTTCACTTCTTCCGGCTCTGGCGCTCTGTAATTTTCATTGGCCTTAGGTAGTGCACACGCTCTATTTTCAAACGCCCCTAAAACAACAGGAATAGAATTAACCACCTCGTACAACGCTTGCTCTTCTTTCATAATAAATTCCTTAAAGGGCTTATAAAAGCCCTTTATCCGCAAATGATAAACAACCCGAATTTGTCACAACTATATGATCTAAAACCCGTATATCAAACAATTTTAATGCTGTTTTTAATGTTTCAGTAATTTCTCGATCTGAGCGAGATTCATTTTCTACACCGCTTGGGTGATTGTGTGTGAAGATAACCGCCGCAGCGTTGCAAAATAACGCCATTTTTGCCACTTCCCGAGGGTGAACTGAGCAAGAGCTAACCGTCCCAAAAAACATTTTTTCGAACTTAATTAAACGATGTTGATTATCTAAATACATTACAGCAAAAACTTCTTGCTCGCTCGGCGCTAACGAAAGCTGACAAAAATCTTTAACTGTTTGTGGGTTAGTAAAAACCGAATTAGTATTTATTTTAGAGAGTAAAACTGCTTTTGCTTTTGAGATTAAATCTCTTTCTTGATCTGTAAACATGGATAATTTCCCGTCTTTTAGGACTTGGCAAAACGCCCGTCCAACTAAGACATTATACCGTACCTAAGGTACGGATTCAAGCTTTATTTAACATTTTTTATTTGGAATCACCTCTTGCATTTAAAATACCCATTAGATACCTTTTGGTCTTCATTAAGTTGCAAGGATTTTCGCGCTAGATGCAAAGCATATCCAACCCCCTAACCAACCCTCACTTTCTGGCCGCACATTCATCCCAAGGCTCGTTGTTATCGACTTCGATGGTGTTGCACCCGCGAGGACAACACACAGTAACTAAATTTATTTTTTCCACTTACATCACCATTTTCATTTCTTACAACCCTTCTTATTTCAAACCCAATTATGCTTCCTTGTGTTTTAATTAACAGGTCACTAGAGAGTGAGTGAACTTTTCGAGGGAATGGGCGCACAACCCTTTAAAGCGCTCTTTCCAATCAAAAAAGCTTATTTCTGCTACTTTCATGCATTTAACCCTCTTTATAGCTACTTACACAAGTAGTGTAACGCAATTATGAGTTAAATGCAGAGGCATGTAAAACAATGATAATGAGTATATATATCATTAACACTTTAAACGCTTGAGTATTGCATTATTAAACTCTAAATAAGGAAGAGAGTAGGTAAGTTTGGCCTGTATAAAATTAAGCGTTTTTTGTTTGGAACAAAAATCATCTTTCTTTTTAGATGTTTGTTGCATGAAGAAAATAGCTGCGCGACCTTTAATGTCATAAATAATTTTATAATATCCTGAAGGGACTCTATGGGGCTCATCAGCTTTTGGGAGTTGGAGTATCTTGCCTTCATAGACCGGCCCTGTAATAACAAACAAGGAATGTCGATAAAATGTTGCAGCTCTAACCGCATCTTCGAGCCTTTTCCATGGACCTTGATTGAGATTTTTATTTTGGGGTGTAATATTACTTAGTCTATTTAATTCTGGCCAATAACGAGAGCCAGCGAAAGAGGCGAGTGGAGCTTGATGGCCTCTATCTGCTTTTAATGAGCTTGAATTTGCTTTTTTATAATCAGCGGCTTCAAGGGTTTCATTTTCTTCTAACAATGGATCGGTTTTCCACTTTCGACCTGGCGAATCACCAAAGTTAATGACATCAACTTCATAAGCAACCCAATCTGCGAATTTTGTATCTGAATTATTGGATAGTGCGTAATGATGAGCAAATATTAAATCATTTGAACCTGGATTTACAGGGCAACCTAATGGACAGTGTACGGATAAAATATCTGCTTTAACGGTGGTTGTTAATAGCAGCCCTATCAATAAAATATTTTTCATATTAATGCCTATTGATTCAATGGTAATAAAACTAAAAATTTGCTGAAAACATTAACATCAACCCAGTTTCATCGCTTTTCTTTAAAAGTTTTGCTGGATCTGTTTGTGTCGTGGTATCGCCTTCTGACAAATCAGCACTTAAAAGATTAGATTCAGTATCAACAAACACACCAAGCCCAACATTCCATGAATTGCCTCTGTCATCTCGTTTCCAACCCCACATGTAACCAGCACCATAAGTCGTTAATGGATCTATACCTTCCTTACCAACTAGTCCAATTGCAACAAAAGGACCATGGCCAAAATCTTTATCTTTAGTTTCAAAGAAATAATGGCTTTCAACCATAGCGATTGCTTTATGGCTTGTCTCATGAACTATTCTTATTTTTTTATCTTCTATCGTGATTTCTCTAATAACACTATTATTTAAATGGGTGAACGCTAATCCAAGCCCCCAACTTATTCCAAAGAATTTTTTATTTTTAATGTTTTCTTTTTCTTTATCCTCAGCTTCTGATACTTCGTCCGGAGTAGTTATTGCTAGATACTCTTTCATTGAATCTTTTAAATTGCCACCATTGTCAACACACTCAACCAAGGAATCATAAAGGTTAGTGATCGATCCTTGTGCATTCTTTTGTATTTTTACTGTGTTAAAGACACTCGATGCAGCATTCCAACAATTATTGGTTGTTGATCGTAATACTTTGTTCGGATAAGTATCTTTATTTTTTGCAGATACGTTAAAGCTTTGCATAGATAGTAAGATAACGGCAATGACTAAATAATAATATTGTAGAGTAGACATTGATGTCTCCTTAATTTTAAGATTTATAAACGTAAG
>CAYZBK010000107.1:0-3417 GCA_964476655.1 uncultured Kangiella sp.
AATAATGACATGGAAAAAGCCTATTTAGTAAATAACAATGATAAAATATCCGCATAACTAAAAACTTAAACTCATTTATGTCTGACTACTCTGCCATTATTGTTACCCTAAAACTGGCTTTAACAACAAGCATTATATTAATGCTATTGGGTCTTCCTTTGGCTTGGTGGCTTGCAAGGCCATCGCATAATCAATTTAAAAATACTTTTCGGCCTTTTATTGAAGCCATTGTTGCATTGCCTTTAGTTCTTCCCCCTACGGTTCTTGGTTTTTATTTATTGATCGCTTTTTCACCTAATAGTTGGTTAGGAGCTAGCTGGTTTTCTTTAACGGGAACCACTCTCGCTTTTAGTTTTTCTGGTTTAGTGATTGGTTCCTTAATTTACTCTTTGCCATTTGTCATTCAACCATTACAAGCAACATTTAGTGCAATCCCAGAAAGTTACTTAGAGGTAAGTTCATCCCTTGGTTCAAATAAATGGGAACAATTTAAAAAAGTTATTTTGCCTTTAAGTAAAACCGGTTTAATTAGCGCTTTTAGTTTAGGTTTTGCTCATACACTTGGAGAGTTTGGTGTGGTATTGATGATTGGTGGAAACATTGCTAATGAAACCCGTGTTGTCTCAATTGCCATTTATGACCATGTTGAAACCCTACAATTTGCTAATGCTCATCAACTTTCGCTAATACTGATTGCATCATCACTTGCTTTATTAACATTACTCTATCGTTTCAAAAATAACCGCGTAGGTTTTAATTAATGTTAAGGCTCAAACTACATTGTCAGTTTAATGACTTTAACTTAATACTAGACCAAAATATAAAGAGCCAGCAAACGATTGGATTGTTTGGCCCATCAGGTAGTGGTAAATCAAAAATAATTCGTCAATTAGTGGGCTTAGATCAACATCAGCAAAAACAAGCTTACATCAAACTTAAGCAACAACTTTGGCAAGATAGCAATCAGTCATTCTTTTATTCTACCCAACAGCGAGGCATTGGTTATTTACCTCAAAGCATTGATCTTTTTCCTCATTTAAACGTACTTAATAACATCACTTTTGGTATTAAAAATCAACCCGCTGAAACTACAATGTTAGATGAAATAATTAGTCGATTAGAACTTGGTACTTTATTAAACCAACAACTAGAACAATTATCAGGAGGTCAAAAACAACGCGTTGCAATTGCTAGAGCATTAATCACAGCGAAAGAATTATTGCTTCTCGATGAACCATTTTCTGCGATTGGAGAAGATCACAAACCCGCAATCATGCGGCTGATCAAAAAAATACAAAAAGAGAAACAATTAACCGTCATTTTTTCCTCTCATAATCGTTACGAACATGCTTTTTTGACAGATCATTTAATCACAATACGTTCAGGAACAATCGATCAGTCAGATTCTTATAAAAATATTTCTACTGATATTAAAGGATCGTTTTGTAAAATGCCCGACGCAATTAATCACATAGAAGCAAAAGTTTCTCACTTTGAAAAACAATACTCTATTAATCAACTAACAACCAAAGATCATCAACTGTGGGCGGGGAATGTAGAGCTAGCGGTAGGCAGTAAAGTTAATTGTGAAATACGAGCTCAAGACGTATCAATCTTTTTAACCCAGAACGATCACAGCAGCATACTCAATAGCTTCAAAGTAAAAGTACATGACTTTGCAGAAATAACACCGCATCAATTAATTATCAAACTCAAATTTGAAGAAACCTTTATCATTGCATTTATTACAAAAAAATCTTTCCATCATTTAAAGTTAAGCTTAGGACAAAATGTTTTTGCCAAATTTAAAGCAGTAAGTATTTTGCCTATTAGCATTAATAATATTTCTAATCAATGATGTTTAAATTGACTCAATATAAATCCAAAATTTATAATCGCCTTTATCAAATGGCCTGCACACCTAAACAACAAATCAAACGGCTAGCAATAGGTACAGCGGTATCTTTACTCTCGCTATTATTGCTTATTTTATTAACCTCATTGGAAGAAGTATGGATTTTTCACTGCCTAGCGATTAGCGGTATGTTAGGTGTAATTTATGCACTACCAGGATATTTAGGGATTTGGATGTGGCGAATGAAAGATGTATTTTTTAATCGAGAAAAAAATAAAGATGATCGTTAAAATAAAAATCATTATCATTGCTATTTTAACGACCTTTTTATTTATTGGGGGCACAGACAATGGTGAAGATAGAGTATTAAAACAGTTTTGGGAAACTGGTCATTTTGTACTGTTTTTTGTCTCTATTTTTACTTTATTACAATTTAATAAAATACAACAAATAAAAACAATTTACCTATTTTTATTAACCGGACTTTTTTGTATCATTATTGGTTTTACTACCGAATTTTTACAAAAGTTAGTCGGGCGTAATTTCCAAATATTGGATGTGATTAATGATACTGTTGGTGGTTATGCGGGTTTATTATTATACCAATTAATTTCTTCAATAAAGAGTGACAAACAAAACAAAAAAGCAATGAGTCTTTTATATTTTACAGGGCTTATATTACTCAGCATAATCGGAACTAAATCGTTTCTTATTGCTGTTTATGATAAATGGAATATTTATAACGCCTTTCCAATCATCTCTAATTTTGAAGGGCCTCTAGAAGTAGAGCGATGGGACTACTTTGCAGCAACATTATCAAAATCTAAAAACCATATTCGCCATGGGAAATACGCTATGAAAATTAGATTTTCTCCCAGCCAATACCCTCGAATATCCTTAGAGCATTTTATAAGAGATTGGGGAGCTTACAATAACATTAACTTTAGTGTGTTTAATTCTCAATCACAGACTATTGTGATTAATGCTAAAATTTATGATAACAAACATATTAAAATAGGCGCTAATTTTTCAGACCGATTTAATCAAAAAATCATTTTACAACCGGGTTGGAATGACATTGAAATATCACTTAGCCAAGTAAAAAAATCGCCTGCAGCAAGACTAATGAATTTAAATAACATTCGCTCATTTAGCCTATTTATGATTGACTTAAAACAACCTAGCACAATTTATTTGGATGATGTTTATTTAAACTAATTCAAGCTAATTTTGTATTAATTTAAAAATATTTTTCCTGGGTTCATAATATTGTCAGGATCAAAAGCACGTTTTATTTTTTGCATTTGATTCACTGCTTCACCATGTTCTTTAATTAAAAAATCTTTTTTACCTAAGCCAATACCGTGCTCACCAGTGCAAGTTCCTGACATTGATAATGCCCTATCAACCAAACGCTCGTGTGCAGAATTAGCTGTAGTCAACTGGTCATCGTTATATAAAATCATAACGTGAAAATTTCCATCGCCAACATGACCAATAATTGGTGCAATCAAACCAACTTTGTCAAGATCTTCTCTGGTTTTTAATAAACATTCTGGCAG
>CAYZBK010000108.1:0-3262 GCA_964476655.1 uncultured Kangiella sp.
GAGTTAGAGCAACTATTAGCCCCAATCGCATTGTACCCAGACACCGTTTTATCTCATATTTTAATTGCATCGACCTACCCAATAGAAATTATTCAAGCTGAACGATGGCACGCTAATCATTCAAATTTACAAGGCTCTGCAGCTGTGCAGGCGGTCGACGAAAAAAATTGGGATCCTAGCGTTAAAGCGTTAGTCGCATTTCCTCAAATATTAAAACGTTTAAGTGACAATTTAGAATGGACTCAAAGACTTGGAGATGCCTTTCTGCAAAACGAAGAATTACTTTTATCAAGCGTTCAGTCATTAAGACAGCGCGCTTATCAATCGGGTAATCTTGATAAAATGGATAAATTATCGGTTTCTCGCAATCAGCAAACAATTGTTATAGAGCCTATCCAAAAAGAAGTCGTTTATGTCCCTTATTATGATACACGAGTGGTTTATGGCTCATGGCGCTGGTCTCATTACCCTCCCGTTCACTGGAGTGCGCCTAGTTATGTGACTCACCATACCAGTCACTGGTATAATCCTTACACGCCTTTTTATTGGGCTCCAAGCGTTCATATTTCTTATGGATTCTTTTTTAGCTCTTTCCAATGGCACGATCGTCATTTAGTTCGTATTTCGCGGCATCATTATCAGCCACACCATTATTACAATCGCCAGCAAATAGTGAATCATCGTAATGTGACTCGTTGGGCTCACAATCCAACTCATCGCCGTGGAGTTTCTTATCGCAATGTTTCAATTAGTAATCGGTATAAAAGTAATCGACCTAGTCAGGTGACAATTAATAAACACCGCAGTACCCAAAAGAATTCAGTATTTCATGGAAAAAATCGACCTACAAAAAAATCCTATAACAATAAATTTAATGCTTCAGCAAACATTGCGAGTCAAAACAGAATTAAAAAAGAACTCAAAGATGGACGTATTAGTATTAAAGATCGTAATTCTCGACCCGCTCATATTAAAGCTTATAACTCAAAATCTAAAAAATCGAATAGAGCTAACCAGTTTAAAACAAAAAAGTTCAACCAAAATAAAATAGTTAGAAAACAAAAAACGGTGATAAAAAGTTCATCCGCAATAAACAATCATAAATCCCGACCAACAAAAAAATATAAAAAACATCCATCATCAAAATCTAATGATACAAACCGAGGAAAATACAATAAGCCTCGTTCAAATACAAAACCGAGAATAAAACAGAACAACCGTTATAAAAAACAAAAACATCATTCTATCCGTCAAAAACAACGTTAAAATAATCTTTTATTTATCCTCTTCGATAGGAGCAGGCTGAGTTATAGGTTCTAAACTTAAACTATCTAAAGCCTGCGCTGGCGCTTTCTTTTTAGGTGTTTCTTCAAGTAAAACGGGCGCTGGTGGATTATTAGTTGAAGGTGTTCGGTTTGAAGCTGAAGCTTTTGAAGTCGGTTGTTTTTGAATCGCCTGATTGTTGTTATTACCTGATAATTTTATTTTTAATGCTAAATTATTTTTTGAATCTGCATTTTTTAATGCTTCTTCATGAGAAATTTTTCCTTCACTATACAATTTTAATAATGCGCTATCAAAAGTCATCATTCCAGCAGTTTCCGACTTTGCCATTACTTCTTTTATTTCTCCGATGGAACCTTTTTTAATTAAATCACAAACCCTTGGAGAACCTAACAATATTTCAATTGCTGCACAACGTTTACCATCAACCGTAGGTATTAAACGCTGCGAAATAAATGCTTGTAAATTTAATGACAAATCAAGAAACAGTTGTTTATGTCTTTCTTCAGGGAAAAAATTAACGATTCTATCTAACGCTTGATTAGCATTGTTAGCATGCAAAGTAGAAATACATAAATGTCCCGTTTCAGCAAATGCAAGCGCGTGTTCCATTGTTGCTTGGTCACGGATCTCACCAATTAAAATTACATCAGGAGCCTGCCTTAATGTATTTTTTAAAGCATCTTCATAACTGTCTGTATCTACGCCGATTTCTCTTTGATTAACAATCGATTTTTTATGTTGGTGCACAAATTCAACGGGATCTTCAATGGTAATAATATGTCCTGAGGAATTAGAATTTCTATAGTCAATCAATGATGCTAAAGATGTCGATTTACCTGAGCCTGTTCCACCAACAAACAAAATAAGGCCACGTTTTTGCATCACTAACTTGGGCAAAATATCAGGAAGATTTAACAATTTCCAGTTAGGAATATCAACTTTAATGGCTCTAATAACCATTGCCACTTGATTACGCTGTTTAAAAATATTGACTCGAAAACGACCTATGTTTGATAATGAAATAGCTAGATTCATCTCCGGCTTTTTGTCAAATTCAGATTTTTGCTCTTCATTCATCACTTGATTGGCGATAGCCTCAACTTCTCCAGGATGCATAATTTTCCGGTCTATTGCCATCAACTTACCATGAAATTTTGCACTAGGCGGAGCGCCCGTAGAAAGAAACAAATCTGAACCATCTTTGTCAGCAAGTATCTTTAGATAATCGTCAAATTCCATATTTCAATCTCTATTAATAAACCGATGAAAACGAATTTATGAGCATTGAATTTCATAAAATCGAATTTCACAAAAATAGAGTATAGATGGAATTTTAACTAAAAAATAAAAAATTTAACTGATTGAAAGACCATAAAAATATAGAATGGACAACAAAAGCACTAAAGCTCCAGTAAAAACAAAAACTTTCTTCATTGGACTAGACGAGTCTTTTTTATTAGACGATTGTTCAAGTCGTTGTAAAGCAATCATCGCTTTAGCTTTTTTTATTCGCTCATCAATTTCACCATCATATTGTTCGCTATCAAATGATGATGATTGCTTATCTTCAAGATTTTTGGATGAAGCATTAAGCATTTGTGATTTTGAGTTTTCAACTACCGTTTTTTTAACATCAACCGTAGGAATAATCACTGTTTCAGCGCCTATAAGCAATAATTTCTTTTTCCAATTTTCAGCTTGAGGCTTGGTTAAATTCTTTTTTAAAGTTAATCGTTTACCCGTAAATAATTGATCGACATGCTTTTTAGGTATTTTCATTTGAGCAATGAAAGCCTCTTTAACCGCTTTTTCATCAAAACCGATCTTAATGGCTCCAGCGTAAACCACATTGTATTCCTGTTCATTTAACATTAGGCAAGTCCAAAGATTCAATCAACTAAAAATAAGCTTCATTTAACCGACTAGTTGAGTATAACTTAAAAAGAAAAAGTGTAAAAAAAATATCAATAACAAC
>CAYZBK010000109.1:0-3096 GCA_964476655.1 uncultured Kangiella sp.
CGGTTAAGGTGAGCCCAAGTTTTATTTTAAGCTTTTTTAAGGGCTGACTACTTATCAGTCCTTTTCAGTCCAAAATTGAAATTATATAATAGTATCGTCAGGCTAGGACTGGTAAGGAATAGACGTTTATTCCGCTTCAGTCCGCAAGGTGCAAAAAGAGAGATTCTAGTGTTCAAATCCCTATCTCGCCAAAGTGGGGTTCGTTAAGAACCGTTAGAAGCCTGTAAAACCAATGAGATAGCGGTTTTACGGGCTTTTTTGTGTCTATAACATCCTGTGTTTAATGTGTTACTCATTGTAACACCACGTCTTTTGGATGGATTACCCTAAATTTTGTATGGTGACGGGGATAGTAGAATAATTTCTACTATCCCCATTATGTTGACTTAAGATAACAGCCCTTCAGTAACGCATTATTTTGTGAAATAAGCGTGTTATCAATAATATGATTTTAAGAATGCCGTGAGGACCATAGGTCTCATAGGCTTGTAAGCGGATAATTTTTTCATTTTTGACTTCAATGATAAATACCTGAAGGAAATTTATCTTTTTACCGTTAGTTAATTCTATTTTTGTATCATATTCGATAGAAGCGGCTGTGCCTTCTTTATTTTCGAAATAATTAATTAGGCTGAACTTAAATGTTTTGACACTGTTAAATCCCCAGGTTAATCCTTTAAAAAGCTCTTCTTTTCCTTTCATATGAACCTTGGGGTAATGAGGGTCAATAAAATCTATATCATTATGACAAAAACTTAGAATGACATTTATATTTTTAGCTTCCACAGCATCAAAAAAAGTGTTTATTAATTCAGGTAATTGTATTTTCATAAGGCTAGGACTTTTTAATTATTGTTGATGTTGAGCGCTGGAATTCCAGCATCTTGCATAGCGTGGGTGATCAATTGCTTTGTTGATTCTTCTGAAAAAGGTAAAAATTTCAGATAGGCCTCAGTCGAGTAACCCGGTTTAATTTCTAGTAGTTTATTTGCATACTTACGAGCTTTATTTAATTGACCTGCTAGTTGAAAGCAGCCCGCCGCCAACGCATACGTCGTAAAATAGGCATTTGAATATTGAGTTGCCTGTAAACTGATTTTTGCTGCATCAGTATACTTAAGTTGCCTAACTAGCGATGTTGCTTGAGCCATTCTCATAGAAAACAACAAAGAACTTAAGGGACTGAGGCGTTCAGCTATGCCCAAGTGCACCTCCGATTGTGTTGTGCATCCTGCATGAGCTGTTATAACTCCTTTAAAAGCATGGCATTGGGAGTAGTTCGGATTTAGTGCTAAGCCGTGATTAATAGATTGCAATGCTTGAGCAGGTTTATGGGAGAAAAATAATGTTCGTCCTAAAGACATATGTCCCATTGATTCAAATTGACAATGATCAATGCTCTGCTTTGCATAATCATGCGCTTTTTCTAAATCATCATAATTGTCGGTATTAATGCTTTTAAGCAATTGGCTATTCATGTAAGAGTAAGATAATCCGGCATAGGCACGAGAGAACCTAGAGTCTAAAGCGATGGCATTCTTGAAATAGCATTGAGATTTATTAATGTCTTTCATCGTTGTTCTGTTGGAGTGCCAAATAGCTCGGTGATAATTTTCCCAGGCGCTCAGATCTTCCGTGGGTATTAAAAAGGCACGCGCTATTTCTGATTGCTCAATGGCAACATCTATTGCGACCACAATGCTGTCCACTATATCTTTCTGTATATTATACAAATCATCAAAAGATCGATCAAAATGTTCTGACCAAAGCTCAGTATCATTGACCCCATCAACCACGCTCAGTGTGATAGTCACGCGATTATTGAGCAGTTGAGTATTGCCATAAATTAAATAATGAACCCCCAATCGCCGAGCCATTGCTTTTGCCGACATAGTAACTTGAGTCAACTTGGTCACTGATGCCCTGGCAGATATAAACAAATTAGGCAGTCGAGATAAAGTGGCGCTGATATCAGCGGTGAGTCCATAGGCAAACAATGCCCCACTGGGGCTGGCACCAATATCCACAAAATCCATGACAGCAACTGAAGGCTTGTCAGGTAGATTAAGCGGTTTTTCTTCGGGTTTTGCATAAACCCCAGCTTTAGAACTAAAAAGACTTGAGGATTTATAGTGATCGCTATCAATGAAAGGGGTATTGCCTTCTTCATGTGGCGGGCTCAACTCTTCAACATTGCCAATAAACTGAAAACCTCGCCCGTGAATGGTTTTAATTAATTTCTGTTGATTACCATCATCACCTAAAACTTGACGCGCTTTTTTAATATGAGTACTTAAAGAGTTATCCGATACAACCTTGCCTGACCAGATATGGTCAAGCAATTCATTTCTGGTGACTAATCTATTGCGATAAATAATTAAATAAATAATTAAATCGAATACTTGAGGTTCAACTGCGACGGTTATTTCATCAATAATAAGATGAAAGCTTAACGTATCAATTTTAATGTTATTTATCTGATATAACATTTTATCCTTAAATTGCTAAAGACTGCATATTATGGCCAACGTAAAGTCCCAGTATCACACGAGCTGTTAATGATTTAAATCTCTATTTATAGATATTTATAAATATTAACTCACCTAAAACCGATTTGATTGACCTAAAATTCTCTTTTAGAAAAAACCTTGAGTCTCTTAGGTTGCTCTTTCACCTAAATGATAGAAATCACAGAGCAACGCCTAAAGTTTAATTATTAGCTAATAATCCCGCTCGTGAGGTTCATTTGTTATTCGTTGTTGCACCCATTTGGTGATGGTTCGTTTTGTCGTTAACCATTATATCGCCAAGGCTTTTTTGATATTAGGTTTTTCTACAACGAAGTTGGGCTACTCAGTGATGATTCTATTTCATAAAAAATTCACATTATATTCATGTATTATTTTTTGCTTTATTGAATACTCGCCGTCATTAAATATGGCATATCTAAACTTTACCACAATGCATTACCTCATAGGTTGAGGCTGTAGGAAAAGATCTGGTTAGTTTTTTTTGATATTTTTTTGATATTTTTTTGATATTTTTTTGCATATTTTATAATTAGAAAAAGAGTCCGAGGTTTCCCTACAGTTTGGT
>CAYZBK010000110.1:0-3082 GCA_964476655.1 uncultured Kangiella sp.
CCATTATAACAATGGAGGCTTTAACTATTAAATGATAATATAACTTCAATTAATAAATCGTAAGTAAAATGCATTCAATGAGCAAAAAATCATCCTTATTTAGCTGGTTTAATAAAGACACTACCTCCTGTTCTGAGAAGAACCTTTCTTCTGAAAGTCCAGACTCTGAAAATGAAGGCTCGGCTATTCAGCAAAAATCCCTTTATCTTCGCCTAAAACAGGGGCTTTCTAAGACCCGATCTCAGTTTTCTGAAGGATTAACAAACCTTCTTTTAGGTCAAAAAGAAATTAGTGAAGATATTTTAGAGGAAATTGAAACACTGTTACTAATGGCCGATGTCGGAGTCGAGACAACTAATCAAATTATTGAAGAACTCACTGAGGGGTTAGCTAGGAAGGAGTTAAAAGACGCAAAAGCCCTTTTACAAAAATTAAAATCTCAGCTGTTTGAAATTATTCAACCCGTTGAACAGCCTTTAGTGATTGAAAATAAGCATCAGCCTTTTGTTATTTTAATGGTTGGCGTGAATGGCGTTGGTAAAACGACCACCATTGGTAAATTAGCCCATCAATTTATTGCAGAAGGAAAAAAGGTGATGTTAGCGGCTGGTGACACTTTTCGCGCGGCAGCTGTTGAACAATTAAAAACCTGGGGTGAAAGAAATAATGTTGCTGTTGTGGCACAACACACAGGTGCCGATAGCGCTTCAGTGATATATGATGCTGTAGAAAAAGCGAAAGCAAAAAAAATCGATATTTTAATTGCTGATACCGCAGGGCGTTTACATAATAAAAGTCATTTAATGGACGAACTAAGTAAAATTAAACGAGTCATGGCAAAGCTTGATCAATCAGCTCCGCATGAGGTCATGCTAGTGGTTGATGCTTCGACAGGACAAAATGCACTAGTTCAAGCTGTTGAATTTAATAAAGTTGTGGCGCTTAATAGTATTACCATTACAAAATTAGACGGTTCGGCAAAAGGCGGTGTTGTTTTCAGTTTGGCAAACCAACTTAAACTGCCAATTCGTTATATTGGTGTGGGTGAAGATAAAGAAGATTTACGTGCTTTTAACGCTCTAGAGTATGTAGATGCTTTATTTGACCAATGAGTTATCATTAACCAACCGAAAATTAATTATTTACTGTTAATAACAAGAGTTCTATTCAATGATCCAATTCGCACAAGTATCTAAGCGTTACCCTAACGGTCAAGATGCCTTGCGTAATGTAAATTTTGAAATCGCTTCTGGCGAAATGGCCTTTTTAACAGGTCACTCGGGAGCCGGTAAAAGCACCTTATTAAAACTAATTAGCTTGATGGAGCGAGCGACTTCTGGTCAAGTAATTATCAATGGTAAAAACCTTAATAAAGTTAAACGACGAAAAATTCCTGCTGTAAGACAAGATATTGGCATGATCTTTCAAGATCACCGCTTATTATTTGACCGAAGTGTATTTGATAATGTCGCACTTCCTCTAGTAATCGCTGGCTATGAACATCGAGAAATTGGACGCCGAGTTAGAGCAGCTTTAGATAAAGTAGGGCTGCTGTCAAAAGAAAAAAGTACTCCCATCATGTTATCTGGTGGAGAGCAGCAACGGGTAGGCATTGCTAGAGCCGTTGTTAATAAGCCGCCTTTATTATTAGCGGATGAACCAACCGGAAATTTAGATCCTGAACTTTCTGCTGAAATAATGAAGCTTTTTGTTCAATTTAACCAAGTCGGTGTCAGCTTGTTAATTGCTTCTCATGATTTAAGTTTGTTGGCGCAAATGCATTACCGTACTTTGGTAATGAAAGAAGGACGCTTAGTTCAAGATCAAATTGACGAGAGTTTTTCATCCGATCAAGCAAGTTCATATAACCAAACATCAAATATTTATACCGGTCAGCAGGGTCTTCAAGATGAGTCATGAACAACCTTTAGGATCAAATAACAATCAAGGCGCAAGCCTCAATCAAGGCGCAAGCCTTAACGCGCGATTTAAAATGCTATTAAGATTGCATAAATTAGAAGGTCAACGAGGGTTAAAAGATATTTTTGATAATCCTTTTTCTAACTTTATGACCGTTCTCGTTATAGCCATTGCTTTAGCTTTACCTGCTGGCTTACAAATAATGTTAGATAATGGAAAAAGTTTATCAAGCAGCTGGGATGGTGCGAGTCGTATTTCTTTATATCTAAAAATCAATTTAACGGATAAAAAAACAAAAGAGTTAGCCAATAAGATCCGTAGTAACTTAGCCGTAGAGCAAGTAGATATTGTTTTACCTAATGAAGCACTTGCTGATTTTAGTCTGCATTCTGGATTTAGTGATGCGATAGCAGAATTAACCAGCAATCCTCTCCCACCAACACTCATTGTTCAACCAACAGAAATGCATGCCTCACCCTTAGCTTCAGAGAAACTGCTCACTGAATTCAACCGATACCCAGAGGTAGAAGTCGCTCAGCTTGATTTAGATTGGATCAGAAAACTTTATGCATTATTACAACTTGCCGAAAAAGCCGCTGCAGCTCTTGGACTCGCACTGGGTTTAGCGGTTTTATTAATTATTGGCAATACCATTCGCTTGTCTGTTCAAAACCGCCGCGAAGAAATAGAAGTTATTAAATTAATTGGAGCAACAGATGCCTTTATCCGTAGGCCGTTTCTTTATACCGGCTTTTGGTATGGTTTACTGGCGGGTTTGCTTTGCTGGCTCATTCTAAGAATATCGCTAATTTGGTTACAAGATCCGGTTGCGGCTCTAGCAGGGCTTTACCAAAGCCAATTTTCAATAAGTGGTTTAAATCTCGCTCAAAGTTTACAATTAATTTTCATCAGTTGTGGATTAGGGCTATTAGGCTCATGGCTCAGTGTGGGACGACACATTCGTCAAATAGAACCCCGATAATGCCGCCTATTTTTTACCAACAAGCCATCATTTAAAACGGCTAGCCATGTTAATTGACACAATTATTTACAATAACCACATGATTCTTTTCTAATATTTAATGATATATATTAAGTAACTTACTGTTTTTAAAGATAAATTTTATAATTTCTTTCTCGCTCATCCTACCCTTTAAAATAT
>CAYZBK010000111.1:0-3032 GCA_964476655.1 uncultured Kangiella sp.
AATATTAGCACTCTCACTGATAGAGTGCTAAACTAAGGTTGACCTATTAATTAAGTGTCGGCACTTATTCCACCTTGTCGACGAACATAATGAGTTTAAACAAGTAACCATAATAGTGAATAACAGGAGCACAATTATGAATAAAGATATAATAAAATCACTACAGCCTACTAATTTATTAGTGCCTCAAGGCAATATTGAATCTTATGTGTCAGCTATTCATGCTATTCCAGTACTTTCGGCAGAAGATGAACGCGCATTAGCACTACACTACAAAGAAAGTGGTGATTTAGATGCTGTTCGTGGATTAATTATGTCTCATTTACGTTTTGTGGCTCATATCGCACGAAGCTACAGTGGTTATGGTTTACCTCAAGCGGATCTTATTCAAGAAGGTAATGTTGGGCTAATGAAAGCAGTCAAACGATTTGACCCGGAAGTCGGCGTACGATTAATTTCTTTTGCCGTTCACTGGATAAAAGCAGAAATTCATGAATTTGTGCTAAAAAATTGGCGAATGGTTAAAGTCGCAACCACTAAAGCTCAACGTAAGCTTTTTTTCAATTTACGCAGTGCAAAGAAATCACAAAATTGGTTATCTGATACTGAAATTAAAGCCGTTGCTGAAGACTTAGGCGTAGCAGAGATAGAAGTCAGACGAATGGAAAGTCGCTTGAATTCACGAGACACCGCTTTCGATTTACCTTCCGATGCGGATGATGAAACCAGTTTTGCACCTGCCGCTTATTTAGAGAGTGTTAATAGCGATCCGGCAGAGAACTTTGAAGAAAAAAACTGGCAAGATCACCATCAACAAAGATTAATGAGTGCCATTAAAACATTGGATGAAAGAAGCCAAGATATTCTAGCTGCCAGATGGTTAAATGAGAATAAAACAACTTTACAAGAATTAGCTGAAAAATATAGCGTTTCTGCTGAAAGAATTCGTCAGTTAGAAAAAAACGCCATGAAAAAATTAAAATTGAACATGGTAGAACTCTAACCTCGTACAAAATAGTCATTGTATGGAGGCTGCTAGCCTTCATACAATTGTCTTTATAGCCATCATCACTGCTATCCGCTTTTCAATAAATAAGCTCTTCTAAAAATTACTGCTATACTTTCTATATCACCCAAAACAAATATTTCAGCAAGATCCTTGCAAAATATCTAAAGTGTCATACCCGCATGCCTGAAGAACGCCAACAAGCAATTAAACAAGCCGGACTAAAATCGAGGGCCGCAATGATATGGTTACGCGACCATAAATTACCAGCGGATCCCATTTGTTACACCATAGCTTACGAATATTTGCATACCGAACGAGTAAAATTAAAACAAGAAATTGAAGCTATCAACATTGATGATGATGATTACCTTGAAAAAATTCGTATTGTTTACCAAGAATGTATTATTGCTGAAGATTATGAACAATTAGCTATGAGTGGCGATATTGGTAATCAATACGTTAGTGAAATATTATCATTATTGCTTAAATCACAAAATAAAATTAAAGACAACTCAGCAATTATGACAGCGGTTAAGACTGAAATTAATGACAACCCGACAAAAAACAATGATCTAAAACAAAATAAAGATCCACAAACAAATGAGTCTGATGCTTCAATTGAAACAATAGACAGTCGAGATGAATACCTTCAGGTTGCTGAAAAAGCGAGTAAAGATGAACTAACCTCTGCACTTGATTTTAACGGTTTAAAACAGTCGCTTATCAGCGCTATCAAACATGCTGATAATTTTCCTGTTTGCCTCCTAAAAATTAATATCGATCGCTTTAAACAGTTTAACGATACGAATGGGAAATTTATCGGTGATGCGGTATTAAAAAATATTGTGAAAACACTGCAAAATCAATTAAAAGGGAGTGATTTAACCAGTCGCCTGAAATCAGATGAGTTTTTAGTCCTATTGCCAAAAACAAAAGTTAAAAATGCTGTTTCAGTTGCCGACAAGTTAAGAATAAAAATTGCCGCATTAGTATTAAAGAAAAAGAATAGTAGTGTCGCCTTAAAATTTACCGTATCAATTGGAGTGGCAGAAATGAAAACAGCTGACGCTTTTGAATCAACCTTAGAAAAATGTCAAAAAGCTCTTTCTCGCTCTAAAGATCTTGGAAGAAACTGCGTTAATAAAGATGATTAATCCACCAGATTAACCGATACCATAACAATACTAAAATTAAAATTAAAATCACCTTAATATTTAATTCCACAATATTTGATCCCTCAACTTCCCTTATCCATAAAAGCTGATAAGCTAAACCAACAAAATATTTTGGGAAATCAGAATGCACAGTTGGACATCATTTTTAGAATCAGAAAAAGATTATTTCAAAAAAACATTGCAATATATAGATAGCAGAAAATCTTTAGGTATTAATGTTTACCCTCCTCAAAAGAAAATATTTAACGCCTTTGATGCCACTCCTTTTGACAAGGTGAAAATTGTTATCCTAGGACAAGATCCTTATCACGGCGAAAATCAAGCACATGGTTTATGCTTTTCTGTGTTACCAGGTATTAAACCACCACCGTCACTGATCAATATATACAAAGAATTAGAGAATGAATATCCCGCATTCAAAAGACCT
The DNA here is from genome assembly GCA_964476655.1 of uncultured Kangiella sp. Classification (GTDB taxonomy): domain Bacteria; phylum Pseudomonadota; class Gammaproteobacteria; order Enterobacterales; family Kangiellaceae. The sequence goes on from CAYZBK010000111.1 coordinate 2,612, forward strand.
CATCATGGCTATTTGCAATCATGGGCAGAACAAGGTGTATTCTTACTCAATACCGTACTAACTGTTGAACAAGGAAAAGCCCATTCTCACAAAAAACTCGGTTGGGAAAATTTTACTGATAAAGCGATTCAACAACTTAATCAATATGGTCAAGGCATTATCTTTTTATTATGGGGGGCACATGCACAAAAAAAAGGCGCTCAAATTAATCTTGATAGACATTATGTACTTACTGCTCCACACCCCTCTCCGCTTTCGGCTTATCGAGGATTTTTAGGATGTGGACATTTTAAGAAAGCCAATCAATTACTTCATTCTCAATCAAAACGTATAATTGATTGGAATTCATTAAATGATTAATTAACGTTTCACTAAATGATGTAGTGTTTCAATGAGTATCTCAATAAATGATTATTAGCTA
>CAYZBK010000112.1:0-2978 GCA_964476655.1 uncultured Kangiella sp.
CGCGAAAGTGGTCTCCAGTTCTAAAGGTGAAATGATGGCTAGACAAGAAAATAATAACGATGGCTTAGTTGAAAAACTAGTCAACGTTAATCGAGTAGCTAAAGTAGTGAAAGGTGGACGAATTTTTTCATTCACTGCATTAACTGTAGTTGGTGATGGAAATGGTAAAGTTGGTTTTGGTCGCGGTAAAGCACGTGAAGTGCCTGCAGCTATCCAAAAAGCAATGGAACAAGCTCGTCGTAATTTAATTCAAGTTGAATTAAAAGACGGTCATACGTTACAACATCCTATTAAAGCAGACCATGGCGCTTCAAAAGTGTACATGCAACCTGCATCTCCTGGTACAGGAATAATTGCCGGTGGTGCAATGCGTTCTGTATTTGAAGTGGTTGGCGTTGAAAACGTTTTGGCAAAGAGTATTGGTTCTACCAATCCTATTAATATTGTACGCGCTACGATTCGTGGTTTGAATGAAATGTATTCTCCGGAAGACATCGCTTCAAAACGTGGAAAGTCAGTTGCTGAGATTCTGGAGTAAACCATGGCCGCTAAAAAAACATTTAAAGTGACTCAAGTTAAGTCCTCAATAGGGCGCTTGAAAAATCATAAAGGTTGTATATCTGGACTTGGTTTAAGACGAATTGGTCACACGGTTGAAGTTGAAGATACACCTTCTACTCGCGGTATGGCTCATATGGTTGCTTACATGGTTCAGGTTGAGGGTTAGTAATATGAATTCTACAATGCGATTAAATACATTAAGTCCAGCAGAAGGATCTAATAAATCAGCTAAACGTGTTGGGCGCGGCATTGGTTCTACCTTAGGTAAAACCTGTGGACGTGGTCATAAAGGTTTAAAATCTCGTTCTGGTGGTAAAGTGGCGCCTGGATTTGAAGGCGGACAAATGCCTTTAAAACAACGCCTACCAAAATTTGGTTTTACTTCACGTAAATCTTTAATTTCAGCTGAAGTACGTTTAGGTGAATTAAATAAAGTTGAAGGTGATGCGGTTGATCTGTTATCTCTTAGAGCGGCTGGTTTAATTACTAAAAATATTGAACAAGTTAAAGTGATGCTTTCTGGTTCTATTGAGCGCGCTGTTAAAATTGGAGACGGAGTTCGTGTCTCTAAGGGTGCGCAAGCGGCTATTAAGGCTGCTGGCGGAACAATTTAAAGAAAACTTTTTCGAAAATAATAAATTATAAAGTTTTATTTAGGATTTGGGTAAATAAAAAATGGCAAAAGCTCCAGTAGAAAAGACATCAGGCGGTGGATTAACAGAACTTAAGCAACGATTAATGTTCGTTCTTATGGCAATTGTTATTTTTCGTTTAGGGTCTTTTGTGCCGGTTCCGGGGATTGATTCCAATGTATTGGCTCAATTTATGGACCAGCAAACAGGCACGCTATTATCGTTATTTAACGTTTTTTCTGGTGGTGCATTAGAGAGAGCAAGTGTTTTTGCTTTAGGTATTATGCCTTATATTTCTGCATCAATTATTCTGCAAGTTTTGAGTTTTATTGACCCGAGATTGCAAGAAATAAAGAAAGAAGGTGAGGCGGGGCGTCGCAAGATTAACCAATACACACGTTATTTGACTTTAGTATTAGCTTGTTTACAAGCCATTGGTATTTCGACTAGTTTTCCTGGAATGATGGACAATTTAGTACCAAACCCTGACTTTAGCTTTTATTTTGGTGCGGTTGTGAGTTTAGTAACCGGCACCATGTTTTTAATGTGGTTAGGTGAGCAAATAAATGAACGCGGTATTGGTAACGGTATTTCTGTACTTATCTTTATTGGTATTGTCGCTGGCTTACCGACTGCAATTGGGCAAACTTTTGAGCAAGCAAAGCAGGGTGAAATTAATCCTCTTGGATTAATGATTATTCTTGCGGTTGTTGCGGTTGTTACGGCTTTTGTTGTTTATATGGAGCGTGGTCAACGACGTATTGTTGTTAATTACGCACAGAAGCAACAAGGGCGCAAAATGTATCAAGCGCAGTCTTCTCATTTGCCTTTAAAAGTGAATATGGCCGGTGTTATACCCGCTATATTTGCATCAAGTATTATTTTGTTTCCTGGCACCATTGCACAATGGGTAGGCCAAGGTAATGAAAATATGTTGTGGTTGCAGACTTTTGCTCAGCAAATGCAACCAGGTAGTCCTTTGTATATGTTGATGTATGGAGCTGGAATTATCTTTTTCTGTTTCTTTTACACCGCTCTTGTGTATAACCCAAGAGATACAGCGGACCAACTTAAAAAATCTGGAGCGTTTATTCCTGGGATCCGTCCTGGTGAGCAAACCTCTAAATATGTTGATAAAGTTATGACTCGGTTGACTCTCATTGGTGCGCTTTATATCACCGCTGTTTGTTTATTGCCGCAGTTTTTGATTTTGATCTTTAACGTGCCTTTCCAATTTGGTGGAACATCGTTACTAATCATTGTTGTTGTAATTATGGACTTTATGTCTCAGGTACAAGCGCATTTGATTTCTCGTGATTATGATTCAGTATTGAAGAAGGCAAATTTTAAAAACTATGGTTCTTCTGGTGTTCGTTAAACGAATCTTAGAAAACTGTACTAGTTTTGGAGTACGAAAATGAAAGTTCGAGCTTCTGTAAAGAAAATCTGCCGTAACTGTAAAGTTATTCGTCGTAATGGTAGTGTTCGTGTTATCTGTGAAGATCCACGACATAAGCAGCGACAAGGGTAGAAAAATCTCTTTTTAGAGAAAAACTTAGAGTGTTTTATTCTGTGTAGGTGTTTAGCCCGCCGGTGAGATAGAATAAATCATATAAATATTAATATTCGGTTGATTTTTAACCGTTTGGAAGCTATCATTGCGCGCCTTTTTGAAGGGTGGCTTTTTTGAGCAAAAGCTATGTTTTGGAAACAAATGATTAATGATAGTCAAGAACTAATGTTGGGAGTAGGTCAATGGCCCGTATAGCTGGTATTAACATTCCA
>CAYZBK010000113.1:0-693 GCA_964476655.1 uncultured Kangiella sp.
ATCTAAAAATATTTTTCTGCTCAGTTATTTTGTGATCGTGCAAAGCTCTCATATAATAATAAAATCCTTAGTCGTTATCCAATTTGTGACAAAAGCTATCCATAAAGTGTCATTCTCTGTTCATTTTGTGTCATTTACTGATTGTTTTTATTAATGCCATATTTATATGAAATTTAAGTTAGCTATACATCTACGCAGGAGGGATCTTGTACTTAGATGATTAATAAAGATGACAATAAAAACTAACACCCTAGTTCGTTCATCAAAAAACGGCCTTGATACTCTGTAGGACTCACACCAAACCTTTCTTTAAAGCAACGACTAAATGAACTATGAGTAGAAAAACCAGTTTCCAACGCAATATTAGAAATAACTTCACCATTTTTAATTAATTGAACGGCTTCATTTAACCGAAACTCTCTTAAAAAATCTGCAGGTTTCATTTGTAAATAGTCACTACATTTTCTATAAAGCTGTCTTTTACTCATTGCCATCATTGAAGCTAACTGTTCAATTTTGAAATTAGATTTGTAGTAATGAGACTCGACTTGAAAACAGAACTTTTCTAAAAATATCTTTTTAGAATTAGCCTGTTTTATTGCTTGTATGTTTACTACAGCAGTAATTTGATTAATGATTGACTTTGAATTAACTGAGGCATTGAGCGAAATGATATTACAAGTATCAACTCCT
>CAYZBK010000113.1:793-2952 GCA_964476655.1 uncultured Kangiella sp.
GTTTTCACTCCTGTTTTCACTCCTGTTTTCACTCCTGTTTTCACTCCTGTTTTCACTCCTGTTTTCAACAGGATGATAGTGTGAAAAACATTATTTTCAACAACTTTAATGTTATATAAGCTGTCTACTTCTAATAAAATGGAATATTAAAGGAAATGTAAAATTAGAGCAATGGAAAACCGATGTGAATATTACCTTAAAATGAGTCATGCTAAAGCTATTAGTATCATTACCAAAAAAGGAGTCGTAATATTTGATGCTTTAGGCACGCCATCTTTAGCGGCTCTTTTTATTAAGAAAATCAAATCCATTACTAATCAACCAATCGTTAAAGTTGTTGTGAGCCATTACCATGCAGATCATATTTATGGTTTAGGTGTTTTTAAAGCGCTAGGGGCAGAAATTATTGCGCCAAAAGGCTATTCCGATTATTTAGATTTACCAATTGCTGAGCAACGGCTTGAAGAAAGACGAAAATCTTTAGCACCTTGGGTAAATGAATCTACTCAACTTATTACACCTGATACTATTATTGATAAAAAAACCTTTTTCTCATTAGGTAAAATCGATTTTGAAATTAACTATTTAGGAAAAGCGCATTCCGATGGTGACTTAACTCTTCTAGTGGTTCAAGACAAAGTTTTATTATCAGGTGATTTGATTTTTGAAGGTCGTATTCCTTTTACTGGTAATGCAGACACCAAACATTGGTTAGAATTATTAGAAAAGCTAGATAATCGAAAATTACTGGCACTACTACCAGGTCATGGTGGCGTTGCAGATAATCCAAAAGCAGCCATCAAATCAACTCTTCACTATTTACTAAAAGTTCGATCTAAAATGCAATATGCGGTTGATGAAATGATGTCGTTTGATGAGGCTTATGAGTCGATTGATTGGTCAGAGTTTAAAGACATTCCTGCATTTGAATATGCTCACAGGATCAATGCCTTTGGGATTTATTTAACGTTAGAAGCTGAGTCAATGGAATAGCTTTTTGTTTAGTATATAATTGCAAAACTCAATTAAGATAGTCGAGTTAGAACAATCTAATTAGAACAATAAGACAATTGTCCAAATAGACGCCAACAAGCACAAAGACACAAACACAATGGCTGAACCAATATCTTTTGCACGCCCCGATAACTCATGATGCTCATCACTAATTCTGTCTATTGCGGCTTCAATTGCTGAATTAACTAATTCAGCAATAACTAAAATAAATAGTGGAAGGATTAACCAAAGTAATTCGAATTTATTTTTTGCCAAATAAAAAGCAACAGGTACACCCACTAAAGCCAACATGAGCTCTTGCCTAAATGCTGCTTCATATTTCCATGCTGCCTTAAGCCCTAACCAAGAATATCCGGTTGCGGCAATAATTCTTGAAAGTCCTGTTTTACCTGGTTTTGCCATTTGAAGCTCTCTCACCACCCTTCTCTTTTATAAAGAAGGAGTTAATTTATTGACTCATTTGAATACCATCTTTTGAAATAGTAATCTGTTTGTTTTTATAAAGCTTTCCAAGTGTTGATTTGAAAACTTTTTTACTGACTGCAAATTTTTGATAAATAATATCAGGTGCTGTTTTATCATTAATAGGATAAAAGCCTTTGTTTGCTTTTAATAAATTTAGAATTTTAGCTTGCAGCGAAGTATTCACTTCACTACCACTTGGAGCGCCACCTATTTCTTTTAAACTCATATCTAAACGACCATCAGCGCGAACCTTTTTGACATAGGCTGTTGTGGTTTGCCCGTATTTTAATTCTTGAAATACATCGCTTGAATGTAATACGCCCCAATATTTTGAATCCACAATTAACTTATAACCCAAATCGGTATTATCACCCACAATCGCTTTTACTTTTTGGCCAACTTTCATGCCAACCGTTTCGGCTTTTACAAAACGGTTCAGTTTTGAGCTCGCTGCAATTCGCCCTGTATTATCTTGATATACAGCAACAATATGACGCTCACCTTCTTGCATTGGTGTCGCCTGTTGTCCAAAAGGCGAAAACAAATCCTTTGGTAAACCCCAATCTAAAAAGGCTCCCACGTTATTACACGATACAACGCTTAAACAAACCACATCACCAACACTTGCTCTAGGTTTTTTAGTGGTTGCTACCGCTTCATTATCTGAATTACGATAGACA
>CAYZBK010000114.1:0-2920 GCA_964476655.1 uncultured Kangiella sp.
CAATCAAACCAACTTTGTCAAGATCTTCTCTGGTTTTTAATAAACATTCTGGCAGCCGAGAAATAGGCACACAAACATCAGTGGTCAACATATTCGCGCCCGGTTGCAATGCTTTATTCGCATAATAAGCGTGATGACGAGCGGCCCATAATTGATTACGTTCTTCTGTTTTTTCTGCCCACAAAAAACGATGTCCATGATTGCCAATAGCAATTTCTTTTACTGTTTCTATTTGCTCTTGAACTGAAGCTTGTCCCCCATGAAACTCTAAAAACAATGTAGGCAGTTGTTCATAATTCATTGAAGGATCTTGGCATATTGCCATCATTTGAATTTGATCTAACAGCTCAACCCGAGCAATAGGTACCGCACATTGTAATGTTTCAATCACCGTTTTAATGGCATCACTTAGCGTATTAAACGCAACCACTGCCACCGCTATTTTTTCTGGTATAGGACTTAATCGAACAGTCACTTCGGTAATAATACCTAATGTTCCTTCAGAGCCAACATACACAGCGGTTAAATCATAACCCGCTGCCGACTTTCTTGAACGACCACCCGTACGAATAATTTCACCTTGAGGTGTGACAACCGTTAAACCAATAACATTTTGTCGCATTGTGCCGTAATGCACCGCATTGGTTCCCGATGCCCGTGTTGAAGCCATACCACCTAAACTGGCATTTGCACCAGGATCAACTGCAAAAAATAATCCCGTATCTTTAAGCTCATTATTTAATAATTCACGAGTAACACCCGCCTGAACTTTAGCATCCATATCTTCAGCATTCACTTCAACAATACGATCCATTCGAGAAAAATCCATACAAAGCCCACCAAATGGAGCCCCAACTTGTTGCTCCAACGACGATCCAACTCCATACGGAATAATTGGTGTTTTATACTGACAACAAACTTTAACAATGCCTGCAACCTCTTCCGTTGACTGAGGATAAATCACGGCATCTGGTGGAATACTTTTATCATGCCCAGGGTCTCGACCATGATGTTCACAGTCCGATTGAGAAAAAGAAAGGCGAGCCGAAAAATTTAATTTTAATTGCTCAAGACAAAGCTGAATTTGTTGATACGGAGAAGTTTGTTTGTGCATAAGCCAAAAGTTAAATCAGTCAATGTTTAATACTCAAAGTATACCGAGGGAAAATCATTAATGACAGCGCTCAAAAAAAAGCCCCAATCAAAAATTGAGGCTTTTAAACAATATTCAAAATACTCCTAACGAACCTTCGACTCAAAAAGCTATTGTAAAGGCTGCCACCAGTTACCTGAAATAAATAGCATAGACAATAGTTTAATTGAGTTTGGATAATATCTGTTTGGAGAATTATTATTAGAATTAATTATTAAATCCCATCCCTTATTAATAAAATCTTGATGATCTCCCCGAGCAACTGTTGCGGCGGCTATCATTGGGGCTGTAAAAGCCATACTAGAATAGCTGACTAGGGCATTTCCGTCTAAATCGTAACCTGCAACAATCGCGGAGGGTTCACCTGCTGTCTTCAATTCGATCCAATCAACAATATGTGAAAGAGCATCTTGAGCCTTGTTATTGTTAAAATGTGCTGCGTCAAAAGCGATCCGTAATGGTACACGACAAGCATTCCATGAAAATTGACCATCACTTACTGCTTCTAAAAAATTCGCTGGGGCCGGACTTGGTATTTCACCATTAACAAAATCAGGCATTAGACCTGTTGTTTGTGCATAATTAGTACGAATATCATCCATTAACTGATAGACATTATCCGCGGTTTTGTTCCAATAATTATCGCCGGTCGCTATAGCAAAAACTCTTAAATGACTTGTCATCCAGTCTGAGGATCTCGTTGCGTAAACATAATTGCTATTTCCTGGAACCCAATCGCCTAGTAAAATAAGATTATTAGCTCCCATATTGCTCACTTTTATACCTTCAGTAATAATTCGTTTTGCTTCAATAAGGTAATTAATTGGGCCGTCAGATCCCCATTGTTCATGTGCTAATATTAAACTGTATGCAATATCCATATCGCCATCAGTTGCGGAGTCATCATTATATGAGCTTTCTTCACTAGGATTTAGACACCAAGACATTAGGTGCTTATTAATAATAGACCTATGTTGATCATACATATTGTACATGCCGTCAAAATAAAATTTTGCTTGTGATTCTTGCCCAGCCATTAGTGCCATAATTATCATTCCATAACCATGAGCTTCAGAGGTAGAGGCATTAGGTGTACAACCTTCCCCCCCCATTTTTATATAATATCCTCCTCCTGGAGTATTTCCATTTGATTGAATTAAATAGGCATTTTTCCAGTCTTCGAAATGGGTTATAACTTGTTCATTGAGTTGGCTTTGGCTTTTGTGATTTGGCTTATTTAAGCTTACATAGTTCCTTTCTTGAGGAAAGGGCTTAGCCGCTACGTCATCAAAAATCACATTAACTATTCTAATCCCTTGACTGGTTTTGTTAGAGACATCCGTTGCAGAGTAAATCAACTTGTAAGAGCCGATGGTAGAGCTATCCACTGTGCCATTTGTCGTCACCTCCAGTGAATTTCCTTGCTCATCAGTAGCTATTGCTCCGGGGTCCACAAAATCATCACCTAGAATAATGGAAAGTGGATTTTCACCAATAATGGTAATTGTTGGTGAAGCTGTATCAGTAGTAAAATTGCTATCATTACGGCCACAAGTAACTAAAAAAAAAGAAAGTAAAAATAGTACAATTCTAAACATCACTAAACACTCCAGTATTATTTAATAAATAGAGATTAGATTCTCATGAGCTCTAAAAAAATTAGTTAATTATTCACCTTAAGGTGTAGTAACTGCACTAGAAGGATAAATGAGTAACTTTTGATGGAGAAGATTATTCTTTTCCACCACCGCAGAGAAACTAATTGTT
>CAYZBK010000115.1:0-2903 GCA_964476655.1 uncultured Kangiella sp.
TTCATATTGGAATGATTAACTCCCTTCAGGCTCATTTCATATTGGACAATACTATACCTGCCATGATAAGCATTGGTATTATAATCTCGGCCATTGACTGTAGCCGTCGCTGCTTCTATCATACTTTTTTCCGAAATCGAAGAGGTGTGCGGCCGAGCAAGGTCAATAATTCAAGTGGGTGTGAACCCCATTCTGGCAAGGTAGGTCAACCACCAGATAGCTAATATTGGGCAGGCGAGAGTAATCTCAAATGTTAAGCACAATAGGCGCAAGCCTGTAGGCCGTAAGCGAAAGTTGAAGTGATTTAGCCTCGAAAGTACTAAAAAAGTCACCTTATCCTTCTTTTTGAGGTATTACAATTCTAATTTTAGTTCAGGCTAGTATTACAAATAAAAAAGAAACCTTGCTAAAAGAAATGTAAGTCCAGCATTGATAATCATCCAATCAGCATAGCTCTCTCTTCAACACAGCTTCATTTGCAACCCATGATTAAACCTGCAAGAATGAGTAAAATACCTTATTTTTGAAATTGATACTTTACTGGTGGTTTAATAATGAAAAAACTAAAAAATGAAAGTCAACTCTCTAAATTGGCTGTCACTGTTGGTGAAAAATATGCGAATAACCGAGGTTATAAAGAGTTTTCTGCAACGGATAGTGCGACTCAAAAGGTGGAAAGTTTATACCGTTTGTTGGTTTTAGATAAGTTGGTTCAGCCATTGCCTGCGGATCAAGAAAACCAAATGAATATGAAACACAAATTAGCTATTTGGATCTCTAAACAATTACCCGATGATCATCCTTTAAAATAGCTATTACTAAGGTGAGCAGGGCGAAGCCTGTTTATTGTTCTATACTAAAGCTAAATCTTTGATGATAGGAATTCATGATGAAAGATGGTAACAAAGAACCGGTAAAGAAAACTGCGACTAAGGTGGTTAAAAAAAGCACTAAAAAGACGATCAAGAAAGTGCCTGTTAGTTCCGTAAAGGCGAAAAAGTCACCGGCAAAAACGGCTACTATAAAAAAGAAACAAGCTAGCAAAAAAACTCAAGTTAAAAAAACGCCGGTTAGTACTTCAACATCAAAAAGTACAGCAGTTAAAAACAGACCAAGTAAACCTAAACAAGAGCGTATTGCGATTGTTGCTGGGTTACGAACACCCTTTGCAAGACAACTGACTCACTTTAAGTCTCAAAATGCCATTGAAATGGGAAAAATGGTGATCTCTGAAATGCTTGAGCGGGTTGATATTGATTTATCGTTAATTGATCGTGTTGTTTTTGGGCAAGTGCTTGTTCACCCTGAGGCTCCTAATATTGCTAGGGAGATCGTGTTAGGTACCGGAATGAATGTCGCTACGGATGCTTTTAGTGTTTCTCGTGCTTGCGCGACTAGTTTTCAATCTGCGGTCAGCATTGCAGAATCATTAATGGCTGGCAGCATTGAAATTGGAATTGCTGGTGGTGCAGATTCTTCATCGGTGATCCCTATTGGATTATCAAAAAACTTTTCTGCATTATTGTTAGCTCTTTCAAAAACGAAAACTTTAACTGATAAACTTAAAGTACTGAGCCAATTACGACCTAAGGATTTACTGCCCGTTCCACCTTCGGTTAAAGAGTATTCAACGGGTCTTACTATGGGACAAAATGCAGAACAAATGGCTCGTGATCATGGTATTACTCGACAAGCACAAGATGAACTAGCACATCGTTCTCATTGCTTAGCGGCTAAGGCGTGGAATGATGGTTATTTAGATGATGAAGTGATGACGGCCTATGTTCCTCCTTTTAAAGAAGCGCTTAATCGAGATAATACGGTACGTTTTGATTCACAACTTGAAAGTTACAGTAAGTTACGACCGGCATTCGATAAAAAATATGGCAGTTTAACGGCGGCAAATAGTACCGGTTTAACTGACGGCGCTGCGGCACTTTTAATGATGAAAGAATCAAAAGCTAAAGAATTAGGTTATCAGCCTTTAGGTTATATTCGTAGTTATGCTTTTTCTGCAACTGAAGTGATAAAGGATATGCTTATGGGGCCGTCTTATGCAACACCTATTGCACTTAAAAGGGCTGGTTTGCAGCTTAAAGATCTCACTCTAATTGATATGCATGAAGCTTTTGCGGCACAAACTTTGTGTAATGTTCAAGCTTTTGCAAGCAAGCAGTTTGCTCAACAAAATTTAGGACTGTCGCAAGCGATTGGTGAAATTGATATGGAGCGATTTAATGTGCTTGGTGGCTCACTAGCTTATGGGCATCCTTTTGCTGCAACGGGTGCAAGAATGATTACTCAAACACTTCGAGAGCTAAAAAGAAGAGGTGGCGGATTTGGGTTAACCACCGCATGTGCTGCTGGTGGATTAGGTGCCGCAATGATTTTGGAAGCGGAATAGGAGAATAATATGACCATTAATAAAACTTCTGCTTTCAACTTGGATGTAGCTGATAACGGTATCGGTTGGTTGAGCATTAACGTTATCGGTGAAACTCAAAATACGCTTAAAGCTGAATTTGTAAAAGATTTTGACCGAGTATTTAAACAAATTAAAGAAAACCAATCCATTAAAGCATTAGTTATCATTAGTGGTAAAAGTAATGGTTTTATTGCGGGTGCTGATATTAGCATGTTGCAAGAGCTAACCACTGAAGAATCAATCGTCCAGTTATCACAATCAGGTCATCAGGTTTTCAATCAAATTGAAGCGCTTACTTTGCCTGTTGTGGTTGCAATTCATGGCGTTTGTTTAGGCGGAGGACTAGAGCTTGCTATGGCAGGAAGTTACAGAATTTGTACAGATCATTCTAGTACAAAATTAGGATTGCCTGAAGTTCAACTAGGGCTGCTACCTGGAGGCGGTGGCACTCAACGCTTACCTCGGCTAATTGGCATTG
>CAYZBK010000116.1:0-2842 GCA_964476655.1 uncultured Kangiella sp.
TTAAAATTAAAATAAATGAGCAAGCCGTTAATAAAAAGAATTCTCAGTCATTTAAGATTTTAGTAGCCGAAGACAATCTTGTGAATGCTAAGGTTATTCGAACACAATTAGAAAATGCAGGTTATAGTATTGATTGTGTTAGTGATGGTTTTAAAGCGATTGAATCTTGCAAAAAACAGCGTTATGACTTAATTTTAATGGATATCCAAATGCCAAAATTAGATGGTCTAGCTGCTACCCAACAAATTCATCAAGTTTATGATAATTCACCACCGCCAATTATTGGTATTTCTGCTCATGTTTTAGACGACGATAAAAACACGGCATTAGATGCTGGAATGAATGATTATCTCTGTAAACCGGTGAAAAAAATATATTACTTAAAAAAATAAAGCAGTTCTTGATTTGATTGAATCAATTATTTTATTTTTTTGCGCCAAATTTTACAATAATTAAAGCCGTTGTCTTGAAGTCTATGACGAATAGATTCTGTTTTTCTTTTACTTTTAAATGGCCCCAGTTCTACCCGATACCATAATCCCGATTTTACTTTAACTTTGTTAATGATTGATTTATGACCAGTAAATGCAATTTGTGCTTTTAATTCTTCCGCTCTATTGAGTGACCTAAAAGATCCACATGGCATCAAATAAACATAACGGTTTAGATCATCGGGCAATTTTAAATCTTCTATGGGTATTTCTACGGTTTTATTAAGCATCTCTTCATGGGTTTTATAAAAAGGTATTTCATCGTCATCAATCGCTGGTTTTTTTGCAGAAATCTTTTTTGATTGAATCGTTTTATGAACTGGTAATGGTTGATACCATTTTAAATAAACTAATAATGCGATTAATGATGACATTAATAAAAAGGTAAAAAATATTAATTTAGTAGGCAGTGCTTTTTTCCTTTTTGCACGACTAGCACCAGATTTTTTTTTCTGATTAGTTTTTTTTGCGTAGTCTTTAGACATAATATATTAACTCGTCAGTATCTTCGGTTACATTTTTTCTGGTGAGCTGACAGCCAAAATATTTAAACCATTTTTAATAACTTGTTTTACCGCTAAAATTAAGCACATTCTAGCATCACACAAATTCTTATCATCAACAATCCAACGGTGGTCAGCAGAATCAGATCCTGCTTGGTAATACGTATGAAGCTCAGCCGCTAGTTCTCTAAGGTAATGCGCGATGACATGAGGTTCACTGTTTTTTGCCGCCACTTCAATTAATCCGGGATATTGATTCATCTTATCCATTAAAGCGAGTTCTTGATCTAGGGTTAATAAAGATAAATGAGTTAAACCATTTTGCTGATTAAATATTTTCTCGAGTTCTTTCATTTTTCTAAATGCGGAACAAATTCGAGCATGGGCATATTGAATATAATAAACGGGATTATCATTGGTTTGTGATTTAGCTAATTCAATATCAAAAATCATTTGAGAAGTAGAGCGTCTTGCCGCAAGAAAATATCGTGTTGCATCTCGACCTACTTCATCAATAATGTCACGCAGTGTGACATAACTGCCTGCTCGTTTAGAGATTTTCACTTCAATCTCACCACGCATAACAGTCACCATTTGATGAAGTACAACAGCTGGCCAACCTTGAGGTATACCAATATTTAGAGCTTGTAATCCGGCTCGTACTCGATTGACAGTGCTGTGATGATCTGAACCAAATTCATTTATCACATGTTTAAAACCACGGTTCCATTTGTTTACATGGTATGCAACATCGGGTAAAAAATAAGTATAACCGCCTTCTGATTTTCGCATTACGCGGTCTTTATCATCACCGTACTCCGTGGTTTTTAGCCATAAAGCTCCGTCTTTTTCGTAAGTATGACCTGAGTCAACTAAAGCATTTACAGTATTTTCCACATCACCATTTTTATACAAAGAAGACTCTAAAAAGTACACATCAAAATCAACTTCAAAAGCTTTAAGATCTAAATCTTGTTCTCTACGTAAATAAGCAACGGCAAAATCCTTAATGGCTTCTAAATTTTCTACATCACCTTTACCGGTTACTTGTTTGTCAGCGGCTTCAACGGTTTTTCCGGCAATATAATCTGCGGCTACCTCTTTAATATAATCCCCTTGATACCAATCATCTTGCCATTCAGTACTTTTTGGTGTGAGTTTTTTAATGCGCGCTTGAACGGAATTAGCGAGGTTAATAATTTGTTGTCCAGCGTCATTGTAATAAAATTCTCGAGTGACCTTCCAGCCAGTTGCATCGAGTAAACGGCTAATACAATCTCCTACCACTGCGCCACGCCCATGGCCAATATGAAGGGGACCTGTTGGATTAGCTGAAACAAATTCGATCTGAACCGATTGATTTTTTCCTGTATTGCTACGGCCGTAGTTCTTTTTGCGTTCAAGAATGGTATTAATTATTTGGCTATTAGCGGCTTGGCTTAAGTAAAAATTGATAAAACCGGGGCCGGCTATTTCTAAGCGGTCAATTTCAGTTTGTTGAGCGAATGAGTCGATAATTAATTGAGCAATTGCTCTTGGTGATTTTTTGGCTGGCTTGGCGAGCATTAACGCAGCATTAGAAGCAAAATCACCGTGTGATTTATCTTTTGTATGAGTGACAGAAGCTTTTATATCAAGGTCATTAGGAATAATTCCTTGAATTTTTAAGCTACAAATAGCGTCATTTAACCAAGATTCTACAGCAGATTTCACGCAACAATACCCTTATCGATTTTTGGTAAAAGCTAACAATAAGGTTTAATCATTAGCTTCATTAAATTATCAGGGTATTATCCTTAAATTTACTCAATGATGCGAGCTTATTCCATTTAAAATGGAGAGCTATTG
>CAYZBK010000117.1:0-2651 GCA_964476655.1 uncultured Kangiella sp.
ATTGTGATCTCATCACTGCCAATTATTTTTTAATCCTTTAAAATTATTGGGGCACAACCCCTACATGGATGTAGGAGAGTAGAGCAATGCAGGAGCAATTGCCGAGACATTCATCGGTTAACCTTTTGCTGGCACTATTCAAGTCGGCTAGTTTAATTGCTAGTTGCCTGCATGGATGCAGGTAAGGGGCGTAAGCAGGACGCGGAAGCTTTAGTAGCAGGCTCAGTAAAGGTGTAAACGATTTTGTTAGTTGTATTAATGCACACCAATGACGCGTCTAATCAAGGCAACTGGCTTTGGCTTAGTGATCTATAAACGGAGAAAAATAATATTGAAATAACACTGTTTAAAAAGATTCGCCGTTATATCCAGTTAGGTTTTCAGCTCACGTCATTGTGTGACTAATTATTTAGAAATCGACTCTCATCAAATATCCTCTCATTCACCAACATGTAATAAACACAACGACCAATTTTATGAGCAAGCGCTGAAAGCGCTTTCGCTTTGCTCATTCGTTTTTGTAGTTTTAACAAATAGTTTTGTGCTTTTTTATTGCCACGTAAATACAAAACAGTGGCTTCAGAAAAAGCCCATTTCAAATGGGCGTTACCAATGAAGGTGCTGACAGTTTGCTTATAAGGCAATTGGTTATTTATAACCCGTTTGCCTTGTCGTTATCCCCGAGTTGTTTTGTCGGGGGATCTTGTTAAGTTAATTTTGCGATTGATTAGTAAATGTGTTAATTATCATTACTCGGTAGATAATTTTCAATTATAAGTTCTCTTACTTTAATTTCTGCATAACCAGCAGTTGTATTATGAGAAAGAAAAGCAAAATTAAATTTACCAAGATTTGACATTTCTAATGTTGATGGATCCGTCCCCAACCATAAAAAATCAGTCGGCAAGTTTATATTTAAGGTAGTATAAATATTTGGAGATGCAGGCAAGTTGACTTGATTGTGGTTTCCACCATGAGTGCCAGATTGTCTTAATTGAAGAATAGCGGGGTGATTTGAACTATAAGTGACTCGGACAATTGTGCTGTTTGAGCGACTTAAATCAACAGAAGGATCTCTTAAGGGATCTGTAAATTGATAAGGGTCTAAAGGCACAGACATTTCAGCGTAACCATCAGGTTGAATTTCTGCTCTCATGTGAGCCGTGATCTTCCCATTTTCAGAAGTTAAAGCATTTCTTCCCGAAGAAGGGATTAAAATAGTTGCATTACCAAAACCTGTATTCCAATAACGATATTGTGATACGCCTGATAAAGCTTCAGGAGCCGAATCATTATTACATAAGTCTGGATTAATGGTGTGTCCATTCTTAATTTCGCCAACGGTTTTCCAAGGTTCTTCTGTACTCCAAGGCTTGGTATTAATTGTGTAAGGAAGAACTTGTGAATCGGGGTGATGCAATGCCCAAAGAGCTAGGCCTGTAGCTCCTTCTGTTAAACAATGAGCTACATGGGTTAAATTTTCCGCATGCAAAAAGCCGCTGTTGCTATCATCACCGGCCCAGCGGTCTAGCCAAGTTGGCATGCCAATTAATAATTGTGAGCTTTTAAAACCTGCATCTATAGCAAGGTTTTGTAAACCTTGATAGCTCCATTGAGTTGAGTTCTTGTAATTAAAAAAATAACCCATGGATACAATTGCATCTACATCATCACCCCATTCCGACCACCAAGAAGGAAAAGGGGCAATACCGTTTTCATTAAATCCTGAATTAATAATGAGTGTTTTATTGTCAGCGTGAAGTAAAGGCCCTAATTCTTGTATTAACAATAAAAAAGAAGCTCGGTCATTATCGTTGTAACCACTAACACCTCCTCCTTCAATATCTAAATCTACACCGTCAAGACCATATAGCTTGACCACGTCTATGATTTGTTGAGCCATTTTTTCATGACCACTATTAAGCATTGCTTGTCTAAAAACGTTCCAATCAAAACCATTGTTTCCATTTTCGTTACCATTATTCATAACGGTAGCTAATACTTTAATACCCTCACCTTGAGCCAAACTAACAAAGCTTTGAATTTCAGTAATCGTTGGGCGATTATTAAGTCCAGAACTAACCGTTGATAAAGCAACTACATCACCATTATTTTGAATTGTCCAAAACTGTAAGCCAATGTCAGTAATTTGGTCAATAGGTCTTAAGCTACCAAAAGTAGCACTGAGCATGGCTGTGGAATTATCTAACGAATCAGCCGGTATCCATGTTATGACTTGCTGTGCCGCTACTTCTATTACCGATGGTGTTGGAGGATTCTCAGGCATGGACGCGCTGTTATCACCGCCACCACCGCCACCACAGGCCGTAAGTAATAAAAACACAGCGGAAAAGCTGGCGTTGTGTATTTTTGAGGTGAGCATTAAATTGAAATTCATAATGTTTCCTTTTACGATTAATATTATTTTAGAATTGATATGTCAGATCCGAAGAAAAATACTTAAGGGTACTATCTAAAGTTAAGCTGATAAAAACTACACTAAATTATACGGTGATTGGTGTAAAAAGTCTATTATGGTTCTAGAAGCTAGGGCTAGAGTATCTTGCTCCCTTGTTTTATAAGGTTCAGGCGAAAATCATTATCCAGTATAGGCATCTTTTTCATATATACCCGTGATCAATGAAAATGCT
>CAYZBK010000118.1:0-2549 GCA_964476655.1 uncultured Kangiella sp.
ATATTGTAAGGATATTAAAAATGCAACCTAAGCATCTTTTTACTCTTTTTAGTGTTGTGAGTATTAGTTTGACGATTACCATAAGTATTATTTGGCCAACGATAATCTATGCCTTATTTTTGTTGGTTCCTCTAGTGGTTTTAGGTTTATATGATATTTATCAGAAAAAACATACGCTACTGCGCTTATACCCGATTGTTGGTCATTTTAGATATTTATTAGAATCATTTCGTCCAGAAATTCAACAGTATTTTGTTGAGTCAGACACTAATGGAATGCCGATTAGTCGAGAGTTTCGATCATTAGTTTACCAACGAGCTAAAGGGGTAAGAGATACACGTCCCTTTGGTACCATTTTTGATGTCTATCGAGATGGATACGAGTGGATTAATCATTCACTTTCGCCAACGCCGATAAATTTAATTAAATCACAAGTGAGTTTTGGTGGAAATGATTGCACGAAACCCTATTTAGCTTCCGCGTTAAATATTTCAGCAATGAGTTTTGGTGCTTTAAGTCAAACGGCTATTTTAGCGCTAAATCTAGGAGCCAAATTAGGCGGCTTTGCGCACAATACGGGGGAAGGTGGACTAAGCCCTTATCATCTCAAACATAAAGGCGACATCATTTGGCAAATTGGTACAGGTTACTTTGGATGCCGAGATCAAAAGGGAGAATTTAATGAATTGCTTTTTTCTGAAAAGGCGACATTAGATGTTGTTAAAATGATAGAAATTAAATTATCTCAAGGAGCCAAACCTGGGCACGGAGGGATCCTTCCAGCGGTTAAGTTAACTCAAGAAATTGCGAATATAAGACACGTAGAAATGGGTCAAGATGTCATCTCACCAGCATCTCATAGCGCATTTGCTTGTCCAACAACGTTGCTGAAATTTGTAGAAAAATTACGTCATTTATCTAATGGTAAACCGGTAGGATTTAAATTATGTATTGGCAAAAAAAGTGAATTTTTAGCTATTTGTAAAGCTATGATAAAAACTGGAATAACACCTGATTTTATCACCATTGATGGCAGTGAAGGCGGAACAGGCGCTGCACCTATCGAATTAACCAATTCAATGGGAATGCCTTTAAAAGACGCTTTAGTTTTTGTCAATAACGCCTTAATAGGTTGTGACCTAAGAAATCAAATTCGCATTATTGCTTCTGGTAAATCATTATCATCATTTCATTTATTACGATTAATTGCATTAGGTGCCGATACCGTTAATTCAGCTCGTGCAATGATGTTTGCACTCGGCTGTATTCAATCGAGGCACTGTAATACAGATGAATGTCCTACAGGGATAGCGACTCAAAATCCTTCACGTTATAAAGCGCTTGATGTTGATGATAAAGCAAAACGAGTGGCGAGTTATCATGATGCCATTATAGAAAATTTACATGAGTTGGTTGCAGCTGTGGGTTTAACTAATACCAAGGAATTGAATCCTGAACATGTGTATCAACGAGTGCAAGGAACGGATATAAAAAACTATGCGCAACTTTATCCGCAAGTTCAACAAGCATCATTTATAAGCGGAAAACTACCATCTGAGTACAAAGACGAATGGGCCTTAGCTGATGAGGCTCATTGGTAAAATCATTCATGCAAAATAAGAATATTATTTTTAATGAATTTAAACCTTCATGGTGGATTAAGAATCGTCACTTACAAACTATGTGGGCAAGATTATTTAAAAGACCAGCTCATTTAAATGATTCGCAACGCTATCGTTTAGAATTAGAAGATACGGATTTTATAGATGTTGACGTCTTTCCATTAAAAGATAGGCCTACTTTGTTATTGCTCCATGGATTAGAAGGCTCAATAGAATCACCTTACATTAAAGGAATGATTCATGCCGCTAAAAGTAGAAAATGGCAAGTGGTTGTGATGCATTTTAGGAGTTGCAGTGGAGAAGAAAATAGATTGCTGAAAAGTTATCATAATGGCGTTAGCGATGATTTGCAGTTAGTTTTAGAAAAATTACAGGAGATAAATATTACCGTAGATTACATAACCGGTTTTTCTCTAGGCGGCAATGTTTTATTAAAATGGTTAGGTGAAAATTCTAAATGTTCTAGTATTAAAGCTGCAGCTGTTGTTTCTGTACCAATGGATGTTGCTATTTGTGCAACTGAAATTCACCGTGGATTTTCTAAACTATATGAATTTGTTTTGTTAAAAACATTGAAAAATAAAACGCGAAAAAAGATATTAAAATTTGGTAGCCGTATATTGCCTAATGCAAAACAACTTTCTAAGCTAACGTCTTTTAGGCTCTTTGATGATCAAGTGACAGCTCCTGTTCACGGCTTTAAAAATGCACAAGATTATTATGAAAAGGTTTCATCAAAACAATTTATTAAAAATATTAAAATACCAACCTTAATTATTCATGCTAAAGACGATCCTTTTATGAATATAAAAGTATTACCTCATTTCAATGAGATACCCAAGAATATTACTTTAGAAATAAATGACCATGGCGGTCATGTTGGTTTTGTTCAAGTAGCCTGGCCTTGGAAAGTTGAGTACTACTTAG
>CAYZBK010000119.1:0-2531 GCA_964476655.1 uncultured Kangiella sp.
CTAGGTTCAATTGATATCGCGTAGAGCGCTTTTGGCCTAATCGGAGTAAATGACCTTTTTTGACTTCGCCAGCCAACCATCGTCGCAATGTTCTTTCAGCAATATTTTTAGGGAGTAGTGCTTTTATTTCATGTATAGAAAGAGCTTTGTCTTCTTTAGGAAAACAGTGGAGAATGTGATCTTTGATAGATTTATCGACCATAAATAGCTCATATATTTAATTATACGGCCATAATACTAATTATACGGCCATAATGTCAATTATACGGCCAGAATTATAGTTTTACGGCCAAGTTGTCAGCTATCCCGTTAAGTCATTAAAAAATTCCATTCATTGTAGTATTAGTTTGTCAGTTTTTATAAGGGATTAATGCGATTGATCTTAACTTGATCTCATGTAGACTATTGGTTGTTTTAGCATAAACAAGGTTGTTATAAACGGATGGTTTTGAGTAAAAAATTTACCATAGGATTGTTAGCGCTGATAGGGCTAATCACTCAGCTCGATGCATCTTCAAACAATCTAACCAAGGACTTAGCTTATTACGACATTGCTCAAACCAGCAAAAATTCTTACATGAAAGAACGGTCAGTTTTGGATGTTTATTGTCCTTCAAGTAATAAACTTCTGCCTACAATTGTTTGGTTTCATGGAGGTGGTTTATTGGAAGGTGAAAAACATATTCCTGAAGAGTTAAAAAATCAAAATGTTTGTGTCGTTGCCCCCAATTACCGATTACATCCGCAAGTCAAATCACCGGTGTATATCCAAGATGCAGCTGCTGCTGTCGCTTGGGTCTTTAATAATATAAAACCTTATGGAGGTGACCCTTCACTTATTTTTATTTCGGGTCACTCCGCTGGGGGTTATTTGACTAGCATGCTTGGTCTTGATAAAAGATGGTTAGCAGCTCATCAAATTAATGCTAATAATATTGCAGGATTAATTCCATTAAGTGGACATGCTATTACGCACTTTACCATTCGTAAAGAAAGAGGTATTAAAGCTACTCAGCCAATTATTGATGAGATGGCTCCGCTTTATCATATTAGAGCAGATGCGCCGCCTCTATTATTAATCACCGGCGACAGAAAAAAAGAAATGTTAGGTCGTTATGAAGAAAATGCTTATTTGGCTCGTATGATGAAAGTGGTTGGTCACCAAGAAACGACATTGTTTGAGTTGCAGGGATACGGGCACAATATAATAGAACCTGCGTTACCTTTGTTGCTTAACGAAATTAAAAGGGTGATGAGTCAATCAAATGAATAAAGTGTTATTCATTTATTGTTCATATTAAAACTGTTAGTTTTACATTATTTAAAATAAAGATAATTTGAAAGACTTTAATTCAAGGAGATTTACCATAATGAAAAATCTAACAAAAATGGGTTTATTATTTTTAGCCGGGTTTTCGTTTGCAGCCCAGTCAGGCACAATTTTTGTCACAAAAACATCGGCAGATTCAGGTGATGATGTTAGCCGAACTTTTTACCAAGATGATATGCTACGTATAGACTCTAATGGACAACAAGATAACAGTTCAATGATTTATGATGTTCAAGCCAATGTTTTTTATATGATTGATCATGATGAAAAATCTTATACTCGAATCGATAAAGCTTCAATGAAAAAACTAGTAGTTATATTGAAAAATTCAAAACAACGAATGAAAGAACAGTTAGCTTCAATGCCAAAAGAACAGCAAGCGATGATGAGCGGAATGATGGGAGGGATGTATTCAAAGGATAAACCTAAATCAATCTATAAACTTGTTAAAACAAGCAAATCGGATAAAGTTCTTGGAATTGATTGTCAACAAGTTGATTCATTCAAAAATGGAAAAAAACACTCAGAATTGTGTATTGCATCTCTCGATGATCTTCCTAATGGGAATGAAATGTTTAAAGCGTTTGCAGGAATGACAAAAATGCTTTCAGATTTTATGAAGGAAATGCCAATGGCCGATGAAGATAGTATTAATGCCAATGCAACCTTTAAACAATTAAATGGTTTCCCTATTATTGATAAAGAAACTAAAAATGGTCGGGTTACATCAATCAGCAAGCTTTTTTCTGTGAAAGAAGTAAAACTGGATGCTTCAAAATTTGAAGTCCCTCAGGGGTATAGAAAAGAAGATTTTGAAAAGCAATTTTCTTTTTAACTATGAGAGATCTTAACGATGAGTTTTTTATCCCCATTATCATGCAAGGTGAATGATAATGGGTCTCTCTAATGCTGATGAACCGCGACGTGTTCTTTACTTGGAACACGAAAATTATCAACCAGATCTTGAATTTCTTTTGGCGCTGGTCCAGTAAAACGTAAAACAATAAAAGCCACTGTAAAGTTAACTACAGCACCCACTACACCAAATGCGTTTGGCGAAATGCCAAAGAACCAATTGGCGGGCATACTACCTAAAAATGAGGTGTCGGGAATAAACATAATACCTTTGTGTTGAAATACATACAGCATAGTTATTCCAATACCTGAACACATTCCCCAAATTGCTGCCGTGCCACTCATA
>CAYZBK010000120.1:0-2530 GCA_964476655.1 uncultured Kangiella sp.
CTAAAATTATGAGCAATTGCAGAGCGAAGTTGTTCGAGTTGTTTAGTATAGTTAGATAAAGAGATAAAACTGGAGCTAGTGAATTTTCCTAAGGTGGCTATACCGCTACCAATACCTCTTGTTTTGCCAGAAACATCAATCAATTCCGGTAAAGCTTGAACATATATTTTTATTAAAAATGATGTTTGGTGTTCTGAGTCAGTAAATAAACTGGTTGATTCTGAAATAGATTTTATAAGTTGTAGGTTCTGCTTAATAATTGTTGAATGTGCAGAAAAATTATCTTCTGTTGTGAGTATTAATGAATTAGAGTGAAGCTTTTTCCAAGCTTCTTTTAGCTGGTTAAATGCCTCCTTTTCCATCGCGGTTAATAAACTAAATTGAGAATGGTTTCTTATGGTTGTTAATTGCGAACTGATTACCTCTGAAACTTGAGATATTTTATTTTTTATCCCGGGGTTCCCATTGAGATAACTATTGGTTAAGCCTCGTGATTTAGCTAAAGCGCTTATTAGTGGAGAAAACTCTTTAATAATATCTAATTTTTCTATCTCTTGCTGAGTAGTGTCAATCTCTTTTTGATGTTCAGTAATTGCATAATAGGCAACGTAACCGACAGGTATCAGGTATAACACAAAAATGAGGACGAATTTATTGGCTATGGAAAGCCTGCTTACAATCTGAATACCGAAAGATAATAGGAGTTTTATCATATTTTCACCTTAAACCGAGACAAAAAATTCAATGAAATTATTAAATTTGACACTTGAATACAGTATAGACAAAAATTAGGATAATGCGTGCTGAAAGAAGAGGCTTTTATCGTTGGTTGTTAAGCTGTTTTAGTGGTGGTTTAATCTTGCGCAGATGCTTTATCGGGGTTGGTATTGGCTTTGGTATTCTCACTCAGTTTAGCAACCAGATTATCTGTGGGATCGCTTTCTTCAGCCGAAGAGAGCTGTTGCTCGTTTTCTTCATCTTGCCAAACTAACACATCGTAATAACGACGAATATTATCAACGTACCGAACCGGCTCACTGCCACGAGCATATCCATGTTTCGTTTTTTTGTACCAACGTCCTTTTTGTAATAATGGGAGGCGCTCTTTTACATCAGACCATTTGTTGGGATTGGCACCTTGTGATTGGGTGATAATTCTCGCATCTTCTACATGTCCCCAACCAACGTTGTAACCCGCTAAAGCAAACCAAGTTCTATCGGGCTCTTGTATATGGGCTGGGACTCTTGATTTTACTTTTCTTAAATATCGGGCACCGCCAGAAATACTTTGCTGTGGATCGAGTCGATTAGCAATACCAAGTTGTTTTGCGGTTCTTTGAGTAAGCATCATCATGCCCCTTACGCCTGTTGGCGACCGAGCATTAGGTTTCCAATGAGATTCTTGATAGGAAATTGCTGCTAATAAACGCCAATCTAAATCATTCGATGCAGATTCAACAAACCAGCTTTTGTAAGTTTCTAACTCTTTTCCCGTTGCCTGATGAAAAGAACGGGCACTAACATAATCGAATTTTTCAACATGACCATAGTATTTTTCGTGTAGGTGGGTAATGGCGCCTAAATTTTGCTGTTGGCCAAAAAAATCAATGGCTTTAGAAAATAAGGAATAATCATCTGAAGATTTAAATGCCCAAGCTAAATTTTGAGGAGCGCCTAAAGTGAAAGCCACAGCTAATTCCGGATGAAAACGTCTATTTAAACTAAGCTCCGTGGAGTCAACAATGGTATAGTCAATGGTTTCATCTAGAACCATCATCATTAGTTCTTCTGCTGTGTGCTCCGTTGTTTCGGTCCAATGTAAAGTTGAATGGAATTCTTTTAGTCTTAATAATTCTTGTGAATAAGCAGAATGTGCAACAACTCTTAAGTCACCATTAAGTTGGGCAATGTTTCTTGGCCATTTTTTGCCTTGCTTAAAAATGAGTTTTGAAGTGATAGTTTGGTAAGAAGGAGCAAATCGGAGTTGTTTTTGTTTTTCGAAACTTGCTGTTAAACCCGCTGCCGCTAGATCAACTTCGCCAGAATTAACGAGGTCTGAAATATCTTTTAAGTTGTTTTTAACAATGTATTTTGTTTTAACGCCTATTGATGATGCGAAGGCTTCAGCTAAATCATATTCTAAACCTGCAATGCCATCAGCACGTTCGTAATAAGTGGTTGGACTGTTTCTTGTAACAATTGTGATGAATCCTTGTTGTTGTATTTTTTGAAGGTGAGTGAGCTGTTGATCACTACAGCTTGTTAATATCATTAAAGCTAAACTAAGAAGGAGATATTTTACTCGATTGACGAGGACGCAAGCTTTTGGCGCGTTTGCCATTAACAAATAACAATTATAATATTTGCCGAATAAACTCATATTAATCTAAGTAATTTCCTTTTTCTTTTTTGATTATAATTATGTGACATGGACAGTTAAATTGATTATCACAAAATTAGCTGAACATACTATGAATTTAGTCTATTTTCCCGCAATTATCTTCTTTTATTTAAAAATCTGCAAGTTCAA
>CAYZBK010000121.1:0-2278 GCA_964476655.1 uncultured Kangiella sp.
CCTGTGCTGGATTGTCCAGCTTGATTGCCTTAGCTTTGCTTGGCACACTCATAAATATTCCTTTAATTGATTGAATGACAGTTAGATATTTCTATTCTTAGCGATGACCATTAGTTTTTTTCGATAGACACTCATCGAATGATCCCCTAAAAAATGTTTCCATGGCAATTTTTTCATTATTAGCCCTTTGATCCGATAAACAAGACTAACCGAATACAAAAGCTTAACATTGTTAATTTTACCTTCAGGGATATTCGTTAAATAGCGCATATTACCACAATGAAGGTAACCACCCATTTTTGAAAGAAGAAACGATCTTAGTGGCTTACCAACATAGGGAACAAATTGAAATAACCAACCGAGCACTGTGATTGTTTCAGAACTTGGAGGAAGCATTGTCACGCAATCAGCAGCATTCACTAACCGGTAGATAGGTGTTTTAATATTCTCTATCCACTTTTCATCACCAATACGCGGAGAGCCAAAGGTATAGCAAGCTGCTAGGCCCCCACGATGGTTTAGCTTTTTAGTTGCAACCGTTGCTAATGCCCCACCAAGGCTGTGCCCCGTAATAAATAAATGCTTTTCTTTTAAGGCGTCTTTTTTGAGTGAATTTTCTATGGCCAACCTTACATCATTAAACGAATCATTAAATCCTGAATGTATATTTCCACCACTATCACAAGCAACAGAGCTTGCCTTAGCATCTGATTTAATATCTTTTATGCTTGTAGCTTCAGTCCCCCTAAAAGCCAAAATTAATGCATCATTAAAGGATACAAGGATCGCTTGAGTTCCATTTGCGTCAAACGTATCGAGTAATTTAATATTAATGGTTTTTAATTCTGTGATTAATTGTTGTTTTTCTTTTTCCGGATCATAACCAACTATATCAAGTAATTTATTTAAAGATGATAGGGATTGATTTTTTATGAGTTTTGATAAGTTTTCTGTAAAATATTCTTTATGTTTTTCATTTGAAAAAATCGGATTAAACCTTAGATAAGCCAGCTCAGAAACACAAGCCATTATCCATGCTGTTCTATCACTATATGCTTGTCTGTAAGATGGTATGTTTTTATGGAGTAGTTGATCGATCTGGAGTAATTCTGAGGTTGAGCTAGCAAGTATATTTTTCATGCTTTAAATTCCTTTTATTAAGCGCTGTATCTTAAAACAAAGTATGTCAGTTTATAAATATATTTACAATATTTAATATACTTTTTTAGACCGTTCGAAATCACACTATTAACAGCTCTTTTTATGTGTTTTTAGAGATCATTCTCTATTTTATACCTTATTGAATGGTTAACATTTGAGCACGAAACCCCATTAGCTCTACTTTATCGTTAGAAATAAACTGGAAAAAGCCTTCTTTGTAGTCACTTTCTGCTTTACAAGTAATAGCAACATTGTGTTTGATTAGCAATGTTGATAGAGCGGCATAAAATTTTTTTGGTTTTCCATACCTAATCTATTCCCTCGTTATTTTGTTTCATTTATTTTAAAGCATGACATTGTAAAGTCGACATTACGACATAATTTGGCGGTATGGACTTCATCTTTAGAATCATCAATACCAATCTCATAAATACCTTTATTAGAAGTCCACTCAACAGAATCTAAGAAAGGCAATTCTTCATGCACATACCAACCACCAAACGAATCTTTAGTTAAGTAGTTAGGTTTAAACATGTTTAAACCTCAACTCTTATTCTAAAATTCGCTTTAGGGGGGTATGTGTTTCAGCGTTAAAAACGCGCCCACATACCCCGTGCGAACGACGCAATCAGGCTGTTGGGGAAGAAGTCAAAAAAAATTGCGGAGTGTCTGCGACAACGGAGTAGAAACCGTCATTATTATTGATTTTGGGCGAGCTAAACCGCCAGCGGGTTATTCTTTTGCGTTAGGGATAATTAAGGCTTGTCCTGAAGGGGTGAGCGTTTAGCGTAACCTTTTATAGCCCGACCTTTGGTAACGCTATTTTAATATTTTCTAAGAAAGCCTACGTACAATCAGTTTGTTTTTCGAAAAATCAAAAGCTTGGAGTTAGGTTTTAAATCGATGTCTGAATGATAAATCCAGCCCTTACCTAGTTTTGACACCTCTTCATTAATAACCTTCGCCGCCAAAATAGCGTTTTGCTTAGGTGTACCATACAAAAAAAGCGGGGTGACAGAGTAATTTTACTCAACCTCCTGCTTTGCAAGCTTGTTTGTTTTTGCATATACACCCTCAGACACTAAAACAAACATTAAAAACAACACCGATAAATATT
>CAYZBK010000122.1:0-2128 GCA_964476655.1 uncultured Kangiella sp.
TTTTTATTCAATATTATCTGGAGATTTCTCTTTAGTCTTCTGAGAAGTAACTACAGGCGCTAGTTCTGTTTTTGTAGCATCACTTACAACAAGTGGCGAAAGTTTAATATTGGAAGAGTCAGTTTTTTTAGTATAGCTAATATTGTTGGATTGTGATTCTAGTTGTTTTATTTTTAATTTAAGCTGTTTGTTTTCTTTTGCTAGCCAATTATTTCCTTTTTGTACTTTAATTGATTTTTTTTCAGCTTCTTTTTGTAATTTTAGCTGTTTTTTAGCACTATTATTTAAACGAACGACTTCTTGTTTTATATCTGAAAAGTTTTCTTCTACGATTTTAAGTTGCCGTTGTGATTCTTGTAATTGTTTAATAAGTTCATTTGTTTTATTTTGTTCAAGTTGTAATTTCTGACTTTCAACCTGCTCTTTATTATTATTGACCGACCAATAGAAAAATAGCAAAATTACGATGATAAAGGATAAAACAAGAAAGCTTTTTTTCAGGTAATAAAGAATAAAATTTTGACTAGAACCACATATGTAACAAGTTGCATGGTTACTTGATATTTCTCTTTTACAGCTTCTACAATGGTTTGCCATCAACCTGACCTATTGTTGTATTTATTATTCTTAGCTTAACATGAATAGAGCATTTAATAAAAAAATCTCTAGCCCCATTCGTAGAGAACCACACCAAGATAATAACCAGCGCCAAAAGCGACAACAAGTCCTTTTTCATCGAGTTTTTCTTTTGTAATTCCATCGTTAATAAAACTGTTTAATACTAATAAGCAACTTGTGGAACTCCCATTACCGTATTGATAAAATAGGTCTAACGAACGTTTTATCTGTTGAGCTGACAGATTGAGGCAATTTGGTAAGCAAAACTGTTTAATTATTTCTGATCCACCTTGATGAATGGACCATTGCTTAATATCATTTACTTGTAGAGCATGTTTATTTAGAAAGGGTTTAATTAAATCGTTAGATACAATGTTTGGAATAATATGCTTAAGGTTTGAACTCATTAGAAAACGTCCATTTTTCATACCAATGAGGTTGCCAGGGATATATTTTTTGTTAATATCAAGAATTTTTAATAGCGGTTTTAAGTACTTGTATCGTAACCGTTCAGGAATAATTAACAGTCCAAATCCTAAATCGGAAAAAATAGAGTTTGTGCTAAACATTTTTCTAAAATTTGGATCATCTTTTTGTAATTGATGTATTCCCGCATGGCAGTGTTCAAAGGTAAACACAATTGCTGCTCTATCATGCTCGCGACAATATTTAACCGCTTCATCTAATGAATAAATTGCTGAAGCACATCCGTAATAAGCAAGTTCTGAATTCTTTTCTATTTGTTTTAAACCGGATTTCATGACTATTTGTGATGCTAAATTTGGGAGGGTATCAGAATGGATTGATAAATTATAATTTAGACAAAAACATCCTATTTCGGTTTTATCGATATGTTGGGTTAATTGATTAACTATTTTTGTTCCCCATTCTAAAGGATGATTTTGTTCATCTTTTAACTTTATTTTTGGCAAACAGTTCAAATTAATAACGCAACTCCTCTTTTTTATACCTATTTTTCTAGCATAGCTATTTGCGATACGATTAATCTTTTTACCGTATGTTTTTTCTGGGTATATTTGATTCGCAATGTGTTTAGCTGAATAACTTTGAGGGAATATGGGAATTGTTTCAGCAATGTAGACGTTGTTCATATTTACGATTCCTTGTAATGAATAATTATTATGCCCGTTTCTAGTTTTAAAATTTGGGATTAATTATCATTTTAAATAAATAATTGACACTTTTATTGTCAAACAACAAAAAATTGACAGAGAGTTTAACAATTATGGTTTTTATCTGTTTAGGTAATAGTCAAAAAGTTACATGCCTCTGCATTTAACTCAGAACCCTGTCATGCTACTTGTATAAGTAGCAGTAAAGAGCGTTAAATACATGAAAGTAGCAGAAATAAGCTTTTTTGATTGTAAAGAGCGGTTTAATGATGAAGAGTCGTGCCATCATTAGTTAAAAGAATTGAAATGGCAAAAAGGATTCATTTGTCCCCGTTGTGGTCATGATCATTCGCACTAAATTACCACTCGTCAGCTCT
>CAYZBK010000123.1:0-2056 GCA_964476655.1 uncultured Kangiella sp.
AGTGGTGTTATAAAGTGTAGTCAATCAAGGTTTAGGCTGGTATTCTAGGTGCTATTAATTGGCGGTAAATTATATTAATTATGGCAATGAAAACTATGTCTAATAAAGAGGTTAACATCTCTATTATTGGAGCATTTATAGCAACTTTATTAGCGTCTTTTTTTAGTAATAGTATATTAGAAGCCGAAGGTTTTCCGATGGTTCTGGCGTCAACAGGCGCTTCTGCAATGCTAGTTTTTGGTATTCCGCATAGTCCAGTGTCACAACCCTGGCCTATTGTTGGTGGTCATATCATTTCGGCAATTATCGGAGTTAGTGCTTATTATTTAGTGCCCAACCCTATTTTAGCTTCTTCGTTGGCGATTGGTTTAGCGATGTTTGCGATGCATTACACTAATAGTATGCATCCACCCGGTGGAGCAACAGCGGTTACCGCCGTAATAGGTGGAACGGCTGTTCATGAATTAGGTTATTATTTTGTGATTGTGCCTGTATTTTTTAATTCGATTATATTGCTTTCAATTGCAATGGCTGTAGCAACTTTTAGAAAGCGTAATCCTTTTACGGATGAATCTTAATTGATTTTCCTCTTTTTCTTTTAAAATCAGCAACCGTCAATCCGGTAGCCTTTTCGCTAGAATATATCGTTATAATATAAGGATATGCCCTTTTTTTTATACAAACCTCTGGTTAAGTAGAAATTTGTTATGTCAATTCAACAACAAGATTTAGATTTTGACCGTCAACATCTGTGGCACCCCTATACTAATTTAAAATACCCGACTCCGGTGTTTGGTGTTGATTCGGCTCAAGGTGTTTATCTTAATCTTTCAAACGGACAGCAAGTTGTTGATGGTATGTCATCTTGGTGGTCGGCAATACACGGTTATAACCATCCGGCCTTAAACAAAGCACTGCAATCTCAAGTAAAAAAAATGTCGCATGTCATGTTTGGCGGCTTAACTCATCAACCGGCTATCGATTTAACTCAAAAGTTAATTAATCTCACAGAAAAAAAGTTAGATGCGGTTTTTTTGGCTGATTCAGGCTCGGTTGCTGTTGAAGTAGCATTAAAAATGGCGCTTCAATATTATTATTCTTTAGGCATTAAAAATAAAACAAAATTTTTAACGATCCGAAATGGTTATCATGGTGACACTTTTGCTGCTATGTCGGTTTGCGATCCTGAAAATGGAATGCATTCGATGTTTCAAGGTGTGGTTGCAAAAAACTATTTTGTTTCGTCACCTACATGCCAAAATGATGAAGATTGGCAAGATGATGAGATTGTTGAATTTAGAGCGTCAATAGAAAAAAATCATCACAAGATAGCCGCTGTTATTCTTGAACCGATTGTTCAAGGCGCTGGTGGAATGCGCTTTTACTGTGCGGAGTATCTCCGTCAAGTAAGAAACTTATGCAATCAATATGATGTGTTATTGATTGTTGACGAAATTGCCACAGGTTTTGGCCGTACAGGACACTTGTTTGCCTACCAACAAGCACAAATAACACCCGATATTTTATGTGTCGGCAAAGCGCTTACCGGTGGTTATATGTCGCTTGCTGCGACTTTATGTAAGAGAAAAATTGCTGATATTATTAGTGGTTTTGAGAGTGGCAATTTCATGCATGGACCTACTTTTATGGGAAACCCTTTGGCATGTGCTGTCGCCAATGCCAGTATCGACTTGTTGTTGAGCTCAAACTGGCAAGAAAAGGTTGAAAATATAGAAAGGCAACTGAAAAAAGAACTCGCGCTTTGTAAACATTTGGAGAGTGTTGTCGACGTGAGAGTAAAAGGTGCCATCGCGGTAGTTGAGTTAAAAAATGCGGTCGATATGCACATTGTACAACCGAGGTTAGTTGAGTTAGGGGTATGGATCAGACCTTTTGGTAAATTGTTGTACATCATGCCACCCTATATTATTAATTCTGAACAGCTTAGTTTACTGACTGCGGCTATGATCCACATTGCAGAAGAGATGAATGATATTTCCAGTTGATTTTTGTACTTCTCATACCCATATTAAACAAAAGCGTTTTTAGTATTTAA
>CAYZBK010000124.1:0-2016 GCA_964476655.1 uncultured Kangiella sp.
TTACGCCGTTAGGATTACATCCTTGCCAAATATTTGCAGGAAAAACTAGTCCGATTTGCGAGCGGGTTTTTGCCTTCGTTTGTTTGAGTTTGGCCTGGTTTTATTGCCTTCTTTTGTTACTGTAGTGCTTCTGTTAGCATTTCGAGTGTTAGCTTGGTATTTATTCTTTTTAGCTTTTTTTGGTTTTGTCGGAGCCAAGTTTAATCTCGATGCCGGAACATCGTGACTCGGTTCAAAGCCATCAATTAATTTTCTTTGTATGGTTTTTTTAATTAAACGCTCAATGTCTGAAAGCTGTTTTATTTCATCGGCACTGACTAGTGATACCGCCTCTCCAGAGCTACCCGCACGTCCGGTTCTTCCAATGCGATGAACATAATCCTCTGCAACATTTGGTAAGTCAAAGTTAACAACATGCGGTAACTGCTCAATATCAATCCCTCTAGCTGCAATATCTGTTGCCACTAATACTTGAATTGCATTACTTTTAAATTGACTGAGTGCTTTGACCCTGGCTCCCTGACTTTTATTGCCATGAATGGCAAGCGATTTAATACCATCCGCTTCTAAGTGTTTTGTGAGCCGATTCGCGCCATGTTTGGTGCGAGTAAAAACTAAGACTTGTTGCCAATTATTTGAACCAATTAAATAACTTAATAAATCCGATTTTTTCTTTTTATCAACGGGGTATACCCATTGTTCAATAGAGCTTACTGTTGTATTTCTTGGACTCACTGAAATTTCGATTGGATTGCTGACTAAACCTTTAGCGAGTTGTCTTATTTCGTCAGAAAAAGTGGCTGAAAACATTAAGTTTTGCCTTTTTCTTGGAAGCAAAGCAATAATTTTTTTTATATCACGAATGAATCCCATATCTAACATACGGTCAGCTTCATCTAAAACGAGTATTTCTAATTGATTAAATTTAATCGCATTTTGTTGATATAAATCTAATAGCCGCCCAGGTGTTGCAATTAAAATATCGACTCCTTTTCTTAGCTTCATCATTTGAGGATTTATTTTTACACCACCGTAAACAACCGTTGTACGAAGTGGTAATTGACTACCATAAGTTGCTACACTTTCAGCAACCTGAATAGCAAGCTCTCTGGTTGGCGTTAAAACCAATGCTCTAACATGATTGGCCTGTGCCAATTTACCCGCAGATAAAAGTTGTAACATGGGTAAAGTAAAACCAGCTGTTTTACCGGTACCTGTTTGAGCGGCAGCCATTACATCATGGCCTTTTAAAACCGCAGGGATCGCTTGTTGTTGGATCGGAGACGGAGTTTTATAACCTTGCTGATTAACGGCATCCAGAATTTCTTTATTAAGACCTAAAGTATCAAAACTCATTATTTATTATCCATTGGAATATATGGCGCGAAGCATACAGTATGTTTTATACCCATACCACCTCAAAAGAGAAGAATTGTTAGATAGCTTTGTGGCTAAAAATAATGTGTTTTAGTTATTGGTTAAACCTTAAACTTAGAAACTAAAGTTTGCAGGTTATTGGCTATTTTATTTAAGAATCGACTATTTTCGGTTGAGTCTTTTGCGCTTTTGCCTGTATTTTCTGAGATAACTTTAACATTGTCGATGTTTCTATTAATTTCATCTGCTACAGCGGTTTGTTCGGTAGCTGCTGAAGCAATTTGTTCTCCCATTAAACTAATGTGCGCTACGGATTCGGATATTTTATGAAGCGCTTCGCCAGCTTCATTGGCATTAGTCACGGTTTGTTCACTTTTTACATTACCACTTGCCATTGCACTGACTGAAGTGGTTGCGGATGACTGAAGTTTTTCAATCATATTGCGTATTTCTCCTGTTGATTCTTGAGTTTTGCTGGCTAAGGTTCTTACTTCATCGGCCACTACAGCAAACCCACGGCCGCTCTCACCTGCTCGTGCAGCTTCAATGGCTGCGTTGAGGGCAAGTAAATTAGTTTGATCAGCAATGCCTTGGATCACATCTAAAATGGAACTAATACTCTTTACATCGCTTTGTAAT
>CAYZBK010000125.1:0-2003 GCA_964476655.1 uncultured Kangiella sp.
ACAGACTCTATAAAATATTAAATTCTCATCATATTTATTCCGAACTCAGATTGTTTATTTTATATTGATAAAAATACATTGATAAAAGTATTTGTATATTTGGATAAACCCCTTTAAAATACTACTCATGCAAGTAGCCGCCACTAAGGAGCTAAATATGGATCAGTGTACGATTCAAAAAAATGCCAGTTTAATCGCTCAAAGCTGGATTGAACATGAACCAACTAAAATTCAATCAGGTTTACAAAACGAAAATGGTTTTGGAACCAACCTTGGACTGCAGGTACACGGGATACTCCAAGTACGCTCTCCTCAAATTGCTCAAAGCTACTACCAAAAAGTATTAAAGTTTGGAATTTAACCGGTGACAGAAAAGAAGGTTAAACGAACAACCATAGCAACAGGTTTTGGTGGCAACTATCAAGATGATTCAGAGGCCTTATCACTTGATAAATTAGTCAATCAAGTGCCATCAGCAACCTTTTATATGAGAGTTAACGGTAATAATGAAGGTGCCCAGTTATGCCATGGTGATATTGCGGTTGTTGACCGCTCATTAGATCCGCCTCCAAACGCCATTGTTGTTGCCATAATCGATTCCGAACTTGTTATACGTCGTTATCATTTGAACGGTCAAAAAATTGAGTTATATCGCGATTCAAATGCTCCTTCAGAAATTTTAAATAAAGAGGATTTTGAAATATGGGGAGTGGTTACCTTTTCACTTAAATCACACCAAGCAAATAATGTGTAAACGATCTTATGCATAAAAGAGTCATTGCTTTAGCCGACTTAAATAATGCCTTTGTCTCAATGGAGAGAATTTTTGATCCCAAGCTTCATGGTATTCCAGTTGTGACGGCATCAAATAATGACTCAATGATCATTGCACGATCTTATGAAGCCAAAGCTCTCAATATAAAAATGGCTCAACCTTACTTTCAGGTTAAACATCTTGAAAAGCAAGGGCTTGTCGCCCGCTCTGCCAACTTCCCTTTGTATGCCAATATTAGTAACCGTTTTGTTTCGGTATTAGAAAATTTTTCCAACCATGTTTCTCAATATTCAATTGATGAATGTTTTTTTATTCTTAATCAAAAAGAAATTAATGGTTTGGAAAGTTATGGTCAGTTAATCAAAAAAACTCTTTTAAAACACCTAGCTTTGCCTGCAGGCATTGGTATTAGCTCCAGTAAAACGCTTTCAAAGTGCTGTAATTATGCAGCAAAAAAATACCCTGCGACAGGAGGCGTAGTTAACATTTTTGGCGATGAAGAAAAGCGTAAACGTTTATTAAAAGTGATTCCAGTTAGTGAGGTTTGGGGCTGTGGTAAAGCAACCACCATAAAGCTTAACAGCATTGGCATTACTAGCGCATTAGAATTGGCTAATTTTAACCCATCAAAAGCACGAGAACTATTTGGCATTAATTTATTTAAAACCATTAAAGAATTAAATGGCAATGAAGTGATTGAATTTGAACCGGATTATAGTGTCAGCCAATCAATTATTGCCAGCAGAAGCCTTGGAGAAAAAACCGATGATAAAACCACTTTAATGTCTTCAATTGCGGCGCATATATCAAGGGCAACCGTTAAGCTACGAAATCAAAATTCTGTCTCTAAAACCTTATCGCTATCAATACAAACGAGTAAACATTCTAAAAATGACGCACATTATTTTAAACAAGCCTCCTTCACATTTGACTATCCAACTTCGGACTCTACAAAACTATTAAAAGCGGCATCAAAACTGTTTAATAAAATCTATCAACCTAATTATCGATATTCAAAAACGGGTATTATGTTAACCAATATAAGCTCTAAAAAGACGGTTCAAAATGATATGTTTTTTGACCAAACAGAGAGTGAAAAAAATAAAGTATTAATGTCGACTATCGATCAATTAAACAATCGTTATGGCAAAGGAGCATTAAAAATGGGTACCGAGTCCGCAAGTAAAAAATGGAACTCTCAATCGAATTGGCGGTCACCTAATTACAC
>CAYZBK010000126.1:0-1841 GCA_964476655.1 uncultured Kangiella sp.
ACTGATCAATCTAAAACAACAAAGCCCAATCATTTTTGATCGGGCTATGGGGAAGATCTTTCTCTACTATTAATCAATCAACAATTCTAAAAAAACAAATAACAAGATGTGACCCAATGGTTTTTTCAATGAGAGTTAGAAAACAGGCAATAAAAACACATCACCAATCTTTCCTATCAACGTCAGCTAAACGATTTTGTCATATTTGTTTAATAATATTCCAGCACTCTTTGGGTTTGGCTTGAAGGATAAAGTGGGAACCAGGAATAGCTGTAATTTTTAAATTAGGAATACCATTTATAAAGTCTTTTAGACAATGTTTTGGAACTAATTTGTCATCCAATGCTTGTATAAAACTACAAGACGTATTAGCTAGCGCTCTAATAGAGTCGCTTTCATCAATATTAGCAAGAATTCGCAACCGTTCAGCTAGTACCTCTGGGTTGACTGCTCTAATGGCTTCTTTGACTATAAAAATAAGCTCTTTCGATGCATCGACACCAACACAAAAATATTTAAGCAGTGAATCAGGAATAGGCAAACGTAAGAGGTAAGATAACGGTAATATTTTAATTAGGTTTAATAGAATTTTTCTTGGACTGCGTGCAAATGTAGCGCAAAAAACAACGCCTTTTAGATCAAACGGGTGGTGTTTTAGCAAATTTATTACCAGTGGTCCAGAAAACGACTCAGCAAGAATAACTATTGGCTTGTTCCTTGGTATCTGATTACGAACAATCTCTGCCAAGTTGTTTTTTGATAAAACTTTGTCTCGCGGATATTCAATAATAACTGTATCTACTTCAGGAGGGATTACCTGAAGTAGAGGCTTAAATAAATCCCCTGTACCATCTAAACCAGGGACTAATACTAACGTTTGATCAGTAATCAAAATAATTTTTTATCAAAAACATTCTCACTCTATATAAAATTTAACCGGCGAAAAAGCAAATAATAAAACAGGGGCAAGTATAGTTAGCCAGTAAAGAGTTGTCAGCTTAACGTCTTTTTCTAGAACAAAAGCCACTAACCAAACAATAGCAGTAACGATACCATATACAGCCGTCCACATAACAGAAAAGGAACCAACCCCTTTACCATCCAGTATAAAATCCCAGTGAATAAAAACGATATATGCAAAGTTAACAAAGCTAACGATTATAGCTAACCAATAAAATGCTTTTGAAAATAGGCTGCGTTTATTCATGACACTTACCTCAAACCATCATTGTAGAGTTCCCATGCCAACACTCTCCTGCGAACCCTGCCTGTTACATTATTTGAAGCGTAATAAAAATGACCTACACCTGCACCACTTGCCATTTGGCTAGCTAAAGTAAATGAAGATTTCGCAACCTGCGTACCACTCATACCCGCAAAAATAGGATCGCCGTGTTGAGTTAAGTTTTTAACAATGATGTTTCGAATACCTTCAGTATTTCTTAAAGTGTTTAGGAACTCTTTAGAGATAGGAGCGCCAATTAAAACTAAATTATCAACTGTTCCGCCTTTTTGAACGCGAGTCATAGCGACATGAGCAGCCACCAAAGAACCATAAGAATAACCGACTAAATTAAGTTGGCCTTTTCCATCCCCTTTATTTTCAAACTTTTCACGCATATTTGTGATTTTGTCACTAGTATCAACTTCTTCGTTCAGTGATAAAACGCCCACAACAGCGTCTAAGACAGTACCTCCAGACCATTCTTCGGAATTGACAGCATGGACATCGGAAATACCAGCCTCCTCAAATTTGTTGACCATATCATTGATATAATCACCGTCCATTCCCGCTCCACCAAAAATGTACGTCCCATCCACTTTATTTGTCTGACTGGGGC
>CAYZBK010000127.1:0-1839 GCA_964476655.1 uncultured Kangiella sp.
GTCCAAAGCTTTAGCTTTGGTGCGACCAGCCAAAGCTAAAGCTTTGGACTCCAAGTCTTATTCGGAGTTCAAGCTTACCTTGAACGAGCTGAGTTATTTTGTTATGACAAGATTTTACCAAAGTTGTCTGGTGTTATTGTTGTGACAATTTGTTTGCCACGCTCTAACATTTCTTTATCCAAACTAATGAGTTGTGTAGAATATAATTCTGAGACTGTCACATAAATAGCATCTGCACCACGCAAACGACATTCAATAGCAGCTATTCCCGTTCGACCTAAAAAAAAGGAACAATGATTTATAAAAAGACTACTCAAAAACAATAGGACGCAAAGTAGCCTCTCATTAAAAAACAAGCTTAAACAAAATTACCAACACTTAACTTAAACACGCCTAATTTCAACTTATATATTTTACGGACTAAAATACACACATTTAAGAAGTATCCATATGTATAACTTCAGGTTTAAAACCATAAATAATAGATTTCCATAAAACTTCCCAACTGGGTAAAAAATGCTCGAAAAAACGACTACGCAAAAAGCTCCATAATTGTATCCGTGACGAAAAACGCCCACGCGCCGCCTTAAATAAAGGACAAGCCACCTCTTGTACTTGATCAATTAAAAACTGTAACATCATCAACATAGCTAATATTGTTGACAAATGTTTTTTTCCATGTCCGTAGTTATGTTCTAAATTATACCCTTGATTTTTAAGCGTGTTAAAAGTTTCGTTTTCTACTTTCCAGCGTACTCGTCCTCCTTTCATGATTTGATAAACATTATCTTGGTGTAACTCAATATCAGTCACCCAAGTATTGTGATATAGCTCTTGTGCAAATCCATCTTTAAACTCAGTATATTCAAGAAAATTTACTAAAAAATCGGGATGGCTCGCATTTAAAGGAATATTATTTATGTACCGATATTGTCTCAATGTACCTTCGCTATCCCTAATTTCAAATTCCTTAAGTTTTGCTAGGTTTTGTTCAATCTGTTCAAACATATAGCTATGATCAGAAGGTTTAGCAACTAAAATATAATTAAATGAAGATTTTTCTAATTGTTTAATATGTGGCGCATTAGATGATAATCCGTCCTCTACAATTATTATTTTTAATTTAGGAAAAGCTTCACGTATAGCGATTAGCAAACGTTTACTTGCGTTGCGTTCACAATCATTCTTTGTTTCGCCATCTTGACGAGTGATGGCCTCTGGAAATAAGGGCAATACATTTTTCTTTTCTGGATGAACCATAACTGCTGCAACTAATTGATGATAAAATTGTATTTCCCCATTACGTAATTTCCTACTACAACAATCTTCACAACTGACATTATTTGATGAAAACTGTCCTGTGCCATCAATGCTGACTATGTAAGCATTTAAATATTTATAACTTTCTAAAATTTTTTGCCTTTGTAATTGACGATGGATATTGGTAAAAGCTGGCCGTAAATCCTCTGGATTTACATAATCCAATACCTCACGCATTTGACTATCACAAGGCACTGATTTGATATTATATAAGTTTTGTAAATTTTTTTTGATAGTTGATTCATTACGCGCAGCTCGATCAAATTGTAATAAGGATGGATATTTTAACCCAAACATTGCTAAACCTGACATTAAGACATCTGGTAGGCTATAAAGCGTTTTACCACGGCGGTGTTCTAAAATGTTTTGAAATTGATTTCTTATTATTTTTAATAAACCTGGTGCTGATAAGGTTTTTCTTGGATTTAATTTATTAGTTGGGATTGGTGGTAGTTTTTTTGGCATAATAGTTAAATTTGGTTACGAAACCTAGTTTTTTAAGTTATTAATTATACCACA
>CAYZBK010000128.1:0-1679 GCA_964476655.1 uncultured Kangiella sp.
TTTTGTACTATACTTCTACTAAGTTGAATTTTGTCTATAGAGAAATTAATGAGGATAGGGGCTCTCTTTTTGTTCTTTATTTCATGCACTTTAAGCGCAAAGCAAAGTGCTGATGTTTTTTCTATGTCTTTAGAAGAATTACTCAATATTGAAATCATTACCGCCTCACAAAATAAAGAAAGTAAAGCCAGCTCTCTGGCCATTGTCTCTGTATTAACCTCAAAACACCTTAAACAGTTAGGTGCGCTTAACCTTTACGAGGCGTTGAGCTTTGTTCCTGGCGTTGTTATTAATGAATCTTACGTTGGTTTTTCAGTGCTAACTTTTAGGGGGGTAACGCCGGGTTTATATAATAATAAAGCGCTTTTTTTGATTAATGGGCATGCGGTTAATGAAAACTTATTTGGCTCGTCTCATTTAGAATTTATTCCTATTGATATGGTTGAACGGATAGAGGTTGTTAGAAGTCCTTCTTCGGTTTTATATGGCAGTAATGCGATTAGCGGTGTTGTTAATGTGATTACTAAGCAAGAGGACAGCCGTTCAGATTCAATAAAGTTGAGCGCTGGAAGTTTTTCGTATTTATCATCTAGTTTTACACTTTTTACTGACAATATTAATATATCGGCAAGTATTAAAAAAGATAACGGTTATCTTTTTAGCGGTACTTTAGATGAATTAGGGCAAGCGGTTTCTAAAAATTATAGAAATGATTTAACGAATCTTTTTGTTGATTTTCATTTGGATAGTTGGCGAGTTAATACTGCATTTTATCGGTCTAAAAAGGAAAAACTTGGCCTTAACCCTATTATTCAGCATGGAGGTTTGAACGATTATGAAGCATTTTATGTTGATATTAATAGGCAGTTTAAGTTAAAGGAAGGTTCTCTTAGTGCTTGGTTGCGGTATGACTCGATGGATAGAACCTTTCAAACACAAAATTTTCCTGATCCCGTCAATGGCGCGTCTCTCAATGTGGATAATCGTTTAAGCCGTTATAGTGCGGAGGTTAACTTTAAGGATCGTGCTTTTGAAACACTGGATTATATTGTAGGGATTCATTATCAACATGATAAAGCGGGCCCCTTTCTATTTGTTGATAATGAAAATGGAATGGTGCACCCTTTTAGCCCTATTCAGGATCCAAAACATTACCAAAACATTGCATTTTATAGCCAAGGTCAATTTAATTTTAATCAGTCGGTGGTTGGGCTGGTTGGTTTTCGGTTTGAAGATAATAGTGATACGGGCACTGGGTTTAACCCTAGAATTGGATTAAATACTCAAATAGCAGAGGATAGTCATCTTAAAATTCTTTATTCCGAATCTTATCGAAGTCCTGTATTTTTAGAAAAATATGCTAACGTACCAGGTATTTTGTTAGGTGATATGTCATTAAAAAGAGAAAGAATACATACCACAGAATTAGCGCTTGATACACGTTTGTCAAATAGTAGTTCATTACAAGCCACACTTTTTAACCTTCATTTATTAGATGAAATTACTCGTCGTCCGGGTGTGGTTTCAGGCACTGAGTATTTTAATTCAGATGGGAGAAAAATGTATGGTGTTGAGTTTGAATATCATTCGATATTAAGCGATAGCACTGAGCTTCGTTTAAATGCGAGTTATGTTGACGGAAAACTTTTACCAGAAGGTGATCCTTACGTCGCTAATTA
>CAYZBK010000129.1:0-1658 GCA_964476655.1 uncultured Kangiella sp.
CATGGCACCGTGACTGCTGCAAATAGTCCTGCTTTGTGTGATGGTGCGTCTGCTGTGTTATTAATGAGTGAGGGGAGAGCAAAAACACTAGGGGGCGTTGACAATTGGCCATGATTAGCTGATTAAGATACAATTTTTCTTTTTGAAATTCATATGTCTCGTAAAATGATTAGCGATAAGCAGTGGCGACGAATTCATTCACTGCTTCCAGGAAAAGTAACTGACAGTGGAGTAACCGCAAAAGATAATCGTCTTTTTCTTGAAGCTGTACTTTGGATAGTCAGGTGTGGCGCACCTTGGCGTGATTTACCTAGCAAGTTTGGTCACTGGAATAGTGTTTATATTCGTTATAGTCGCTGGTGTAAGAAAGGCATTTGGGCAAATATATTCCTGATTACCGACAAGTCTCAGCCATAAGCTACTAAAACTGAACTATAGTTAAAGTAAGGCTTTGTGTGGAGAAATGGTCATGGCTAAAAGTAAAGTTCAACACCAGTTTGGATATAGTTTATTAGCATTGTTCAAAAACTATGGCACTGAAGAGCAATGTATCGAAGCTCTTTTTAATTGGAAATGGCCTACAGGTTTTATTTGCCCTGAATGCTCTTCACAAAGCTATTGCTCCTTAAAGTCGAGAAAGATTTACCAATGTAATCGTTGTCACCATCAAACATCGCTGACAACAAATACAATATTTGAACATTCAAAATTGCCATTAACCATCTGGTTTTTAAGTGTTCATTTAATTACTCAATCAAAAGTCGGTATTTCAGCATTATCACTGAAACGTCAAATAGGTGTGTCTTACAATACTGCTTGGCGGGTGAAACAAAAAATCATGCAAGTCATGAAAGAGCGAGATGATAAACGTCAGTTATC
Organism: uncultured Kangiella sp.; assembly: GCA_964476655.1. Classification (GTDB taxonomy): domain Bacteria; phylum Pseudomonadota; class Gammaproteobacteria; order Enterobacterales; family Kangiellaceae. The sequence goes on from CAYZBK010000129.1 coordinate 880, forward strand.
AGGCATTATTCAAGTCGATGATGTGTATTATGGCGGTGAACGTCATGGTGGAAAACGGGGACGAGGCTCAGAGAATAAGTTGCCTTTTATCGCTGCAGTTTCAACTAACGATGAAGGCCATCCTCTTTACATGAACTTTAATGTCGTAAAAGGATTCCGTTTAACCGAGGTCGCGCGTTGGGCAAAACAACATTTAACCAAAGGAAGTACAGTGGTATCGGATGGACTGGCTTGCTTTACAGCGGTTAATGATGCGGAATGTAGCCATTTCAGTATTGTTACAGGTGGTGGACCCAAGAGTGTTACCAAGCAACAATTTATTTGGGTAAATACAATGATAGGGAATGTAAAAAATGCAATAACAGGGACTTATCATTCAATTAATCCCAAACATTTGCCTAGATATTTAGCTGAGTACTGTTATCGTTTTAATCGAAGGTTCTCGCTTGAAGATATGTTGCCACGATTTATGTATGTCGCACTGCGAACTGCTCCCATGCCACAGAAGTATTTAAGTATGGCTGAGCTTTATGGGTAATCAGGTAATAGTTTATATAAACTATTTATCAAATTTCGAATGTAAATTTCCTCGTTTAAGCGTAGGCCAGATGTCCTCATCTTTAGTACTCTAAAGTATTATTCAAGCTGATGTTGAATTAAGCAAAATCAAACCTCATCGTCTAAACTTTGGTTGAACTAAAAACTGTTTCTGAGTTATCTCAGTTTAAGTATTTAAAAGATCCATTTTATGCTAATGGATTGCTTGTCGGTTTATTTAT